>JABTUP010000001.1 GCA_015075325.1 Flavobacteriales bacterium
TGCGGTGTGTTTTCTGTCTGCATAGTTGTCAATTTTCTTGTCAATGTAAAATTTGAGAGTTAGTGAAAGTAGTCCGACTAAAATAAATATTGTTGCTGAAAATGGAAAACTATTAATGTCTTCGCCCCAACCAATTAAATATATCGTAACTGTCAGTACGAACAAAATAATTGTAACCCATTTTCTGTTTATGATGCTACTTGCTAAATTCTGAACTGTCACGATAATTGCGAATAATGGAATAGATGTACCAACTGCAAGGTCGCTAATTTCTCTGTTGTCTGGCCTGAAAAAAGCCACAGTTGAATACCAAAACACGTAAAGTGCCACAAAGTAAAATAGAACTTGAAGTCCACTTGCCAATAGTCCTTTTGTTAGAATACGTGTCAGCATTATTTTTTCTTAGGTTTTACAAATAGGTAAATACTTGTCGCTGTCGAAATAACTGCAATGCCCCAAATAATCCAGTCTTCGGTCATATGTGGTCTGAACATAAGTCGTCCGTGACTGCCAACTGCATAAAACATTAGTGATAGTCCTGCTAAAATTAAAAGTCCGATTGCAATTATTGTCCGTGTCATTGTATAGTTGTTGGTCGTCCTAACATACCGCATAACTTGTTTATATGTACCATAATGTTGTATATATCCACCTAAATTTGGGTAGATATATACCATAAAATGGTTGTTTTAAATACATTCGCTTTTCCAAATTTAATTAAATATTTAGATTGTCAAAAGGGCTTTTTATTTTACTTATACTTTTTTCAGTTACGTGGGTATATATTTCAGTTGTCTTACTGCTTTTATGCCCTAATAATTCTTGTATATATCTTAAATCTGTGCCAGACTCAAGAAACGCACTTTTAATGGTTTACAACAACAAAAACGTAAACACAAATCGAAGTTTGGAGTTGGGGGTTTGTCAATTTTGAGTTTGCAATAAACAGCAACTTAAAACAAGTTTTAACTCGTTCTTTAAAAAAAAGTTTACACAAAACAACGGCGGGAATAAGCAAAAAAAAATCTCGTATTAAACGAGATTTTTTTTTGTTGTGACCTGGCTGGGATTCGAACCCAGGACCCTTTCATTAAAAGTGAAATGCTCTACCGACTGAGCTACCAGGTCTCCTAAAAAAGGAGTGCAAATATAAAAGCCTTATTTTAAATAGCAAAACATATAATGTCTTTTTTTATTTATTTATTTTAACCAGTTGATTAACAGTGTTGTTTTAACTCAATAATGTTGTCTGTAGCAAACAATTTGTTAATTATTGGTGGTGTTTTTACTAAAATCAGGTGAGTTCGAAATAAAAGAATTAACGTGAGTTCGATATAATCATAATTTTAACATTTTGATAATATGTTGTTTATATCGAAATTAATCAACAAAAAGACTCTCTTTTCTTCAAGATAGTGCCTTTTATACAAATCACCCACCCTACCCTCCCTCAAGGGAGGAAGCCACAACGGAGGTCATTCTCCCCTTGAGGATTTGAGATTAAGAGGAAAATCTGCTGTGCAGATTTGGGTATAGAGGGGTGATTCCAATTTATCTTATATCGAACTCACGTTATGTTAAAATTGAAAACACTCTATTTTGCATGTTTTGGCATTTATAAATAGTTTATCCTAAAAATATCTCGCCATCTTGTTTTAAACTTTTCTACTTTTGCTTTAAAACTAAAACATGCTAAATAAAGTTGTAATAATAACAGGAGCGTCGTCGGGTATCGGAAAAGCTTGTGCCGAACAGTTTGGAAAACAAGGAGCAAAACTTACCATAACTGGGCGTAATGAACAAAACCTTACCGAAACTGCAAAGGAGTTAAAAGCCCAAGGAATTGAAGTGTTGGCAGTTGTTTCTGATGTAGCAGTTAAAGACGATTGTAAGCGAATAATCGATGAAACGGTAAAAACCTACGGAAAAATAGACGTGTTAATTAACAATGCAGGAATTTCGATGCGAGCACTACTCAACGATGCCGATTTAAGCGTAATTGAAAAAGTAATGCAAATTAATTTTTACGGCACGTTGTATTGTACCAAATTTGCTTTGCCTTATTTACTAAAAAGTAAAGGTTCTGTGGTGGGCGTTTCGTCTATTGCTGGTTATGTGGGTTTACCTGCCCGAACAGGTTATTCGGCATCGAAATTTGCCATGCAAGGATTTTTAGATGCCTTGCGTACCGAAAACCTAAAAAATGGGTTGCATGTAATGATTGCTTGTCCGGGTTTTACAGCCTCAAACATTAGAAACACCGCTTTGGCGGCCGATGGAAATGCTCAAGGAGAATCGCCACGAGAGGAAGATAAAATGATGACTGCTGAGGAAGTAGCAAAACACATTTATAACGGAGTGGTGAATAGAAAACGTTCATTGGTACTCACTACCGAAGGTAAATTGGCCGTTTTTTTAAGCAAGTTTTTCCATTCTTTTATCGAAAAAATGGTTTTTAATAAAATGGCAAAAGAGCCCAACAGCCCTTTAAAATAAACCCAACACCATTGAGCAAACCAAATAAAATAGTTTTAGTAGGTTTTATGGGTAGTGGAAAAACCACGTTGGGTAAAAAATTAGCCAACAAATTGGGTTATGCCTTTTTCGATTTAGACGAGTTGATTGAAGAACAAGAGAAATTAAGTATTTCCGAAATTTTTTCAAAACAAGGAGAAAATTATTTTAGAACTGTTGAACAAAAAATACTTCACAAAAAGTTGATTACTAACCAACCATTGGTGTTGTCGGTGGGCGGAGGAACTCCTTGTTTTTTTGATAACATAGAGTTTATTAATAAACAAGCAATCAGTATCTATTTAAAATACAATGCAGGTATGCTGTATTCCAGATTAAGTTCAGCTAAAGCAAAACGACCACTTTTAACTGAAAAATCGGATGAAGAATTGAAAGATTTTATCAAAAAAACGTTATCCGAAAGAGAAGGTTTTTATAACCAAAGCAAAATTGTTGTGGAGAGCAATAACATTACTGTTGATACTATTTTTCATCAACTTGATTTAAAATAGCATCAAATTCTTCTGCTGTAATCTTATCCCAATACAAGCTATAATCAGTTGTCATGTCTAATATATAATTTCTGTCGGGTAAAATGGCGGCTTTAAAGCAATAGATGTTCCAGGTTTTATTCTCGAGTTTTATTTCTTCAAATTCGGTAGCCGATTTTATTTTAAAATACGATTGGTTGTTTTTATATTTTCTGTATTGAGGATAATCCATTTCGGGTGTTGATTTAACTAAAGTTTGGTGCGTAAAATTAACAACTTTCTACTTTAACCACTTTATAAACTTTTAACTAAGTAGATTAACAAATTTTAACATCGCAAAACCAACAAATTTTAGTACTTTCGCCACAATTTTATTTTAAAAAAACATGTTCGACTTTTCAAGCAAAATTATTGGCGAAGGCTTAACTTACGATGATATTTTAATGGTTCCGGCTTATTCGGAAGTATTACCGAGAGATGTAGATGTTTCAACGCATTTCACCAAAAAAATAAAGTTAAATATTCCAGTAGTTTCTGCTGCAATGGATACTGTTACGGAGTCAAAACTTGCTATTGCAATTGCACAAGAAGGCGGAATAGGGGTGTTGCATAAAAACATGACCATTAGCCAACAAGCTGACAAGGTTAGAAAAGTAAAGCGTTCGGAAAGCGGAATGATTCAAGACCCAGTAACCATGTCGGTTGAAGCCACAGTTGGCGATGCTCTTGACTTAATGAAAGAACATAAAATTGGTGGAATACCAGTGATTGATTCAGCAAAAAAATTGGTAGGTATTGTTACCAACAGAGATTTAAGGTTTCAAAAAAACATGTCGCGACCCATTAAAGAGGTGATGACGGATAAAAATATCATAACTGCTCAGCAAGGAACAGATTTAAGTAAAGCGAGAGAAATTTTACAAGAACATAAAATTGAAAAACTACCTGTGGTTGATGAAAACTACATTTTAAAAGGGTTAATTACTTATAAAGACATTACCAAAGTACAACTAAAACCAAACGCTTGTAAAGATGAATTTGGAAGATTACGAGTTGCTGCAGCAGTTGGTGTTACAGGAGATGTAATGGAGCGAGTAGAAGCTCTTTACAATGCAGGTGTTGATGCTATAATTATTGATACAGCACACGGACATTCTAAAGGAGTAATAGAAACCCTTAAAAGAGTAAAAGCCACCTATCCAAACTTACAAGTGGTTGTGGGAAATATAGCAACAAAAGCTGCGGCTATTGCATTAGCTGAAGCTGGTGCTGATGCCGTTAAAGTAGGTATAGGTCCAGGTTCAATATGCACCACACGAATTATTGCAGGAGTTGGTGTTCCTCAACTTTCGGCAGTTATGATGGTTGCCGAAGGGTTAAAAGGTACAGGAGTGCCATTAATTGCCGATGGAGGAATTCGTTTTACAGGTGATATTGTTAAAGCTTTATCAGCAGGAGCCGACTCTATTATGGCAGGTTCTTTGTTTGCTGGTGTCGACGAATCGCCAGGTGAAACCATTATTTTTGAAGGAAGAAAATTTAAAGCATACCGAGGAATGGGTTCGATTGAAGCCATGCAACAAGGCTCAAAAGATCGTTATTTCCAAGATGCAGAAGATGATATTAAAAAATTGGTTCCAGAAGGAATTTCAGGTAGAGTGCCTTACAAAGGGTATTTAAGTGAAGTAATTTATCAAATGGTTGGTGGTTTAAAAGCGGGGATGGGTTATTGTGGAGCTAAAAATATGGAAGCATTAAAAGAAGCTAAATTTATTCGAATTACTCATTCGGGTATGGCAGAAAGCCACCCACACAACATTACCATAACCAGAGAAGCACCAAATTATACAACAAGATAATTAAAAAATAAAAGGTACAACTTATGAGAAAATCAGGATTATTTACAGCATTAATTACATTGTCGTTGTGTTTAAGTGCACAAGTAAACGACCCCATTTTATTAAGTGTTGATGGAAAAGGAGTTACACTTTCTGAATTTGAAGCCATTTTCAAAAAAAATAATACCAAAGAAACTCAGGTAACTCCAGAATCAGTTAATGAATACCTCGATTTATACATCAAATTTAAATTAAAGGTAAGAGAAGCCGAAGCAATGGGTTTAGATACTTCTGCCGCCTTTAAACAAGAATTAGAAGGTTACAGAAAACAATTGATTCAACCGTATTTAACCGATAGAGAAGTTTCGGAAGGATTGATTAAGGAAGCTTATGAGCGAATGAAGTTCGATGTAAATGCAAGTCATATTTTAATTAATGTTGACCAAAATGCTTTACCTAAAGATACCTTAATTGCTTATAACAAAGCACTTAAAATTAGAGAACGAATTGTAAAAGGAGAAGATTTTGGAACTGTAGCAGCAGAAACATCTGAAGACCCTTCGGCAAAAAACAACAAAGGAAATTTAGGTTATTTTAATGTTTTCCACATGGTTTATCCATTTGAAACAGCAGCTTACACTACCAAAGTTGGCGAAATTTCTATGCCCGTTCGAACAAGATTTGGATATCATCTTTTAAAAGTGAATGATAAACGACCAGCAAGAGGAACCATGCGTGCTGCTCATATTATGATTCAGGCAAGCAAAGATTTAGATGAAGAAACCCAAAAAGCGAAACAACAAAAAATAGAAGAAATTTATCAGAAATTACAAGAAAATCCAGCATCGTTTGGCGAATTGGCTCAACAGTTTTCTGATGACAAAGGTTCATCTACTAAAAATGGTGAATTACAACCTTTTGTAACCGGTAAAATGGTTCCCGAATTTGAAGAAGCAGCTTTTGCCCTTCAAAACGATGGCGATTTTTCTAAACCAATTCGCACAGAATACGGTTGGCATATTGTAAAACGTATCGAAGTTAAGCCGTTAGATTCGTACGAAACAATGTACAACGAAATAAAAGGAAAAGTAAGTAGAGATTCTCGTTCAAACAAAACCAAAGATGCGGTTTTGGCTAAAGTTAAAGCAGAAAACAACTTTAAAGAATATTTAGCAAAACGTGATGAGTTTTACAAAGTGGTAAATAAAGAAGAGTATTTAAAAGGAGAATGGACTGCCGCAAAAGCAAGTAAGTTAACTAAAGTAATGTTTGGTTTTTATGCAAACGATGGTGAAAAATTTGAATTTACTCAACAAGATTTTGCTAAGTTAATTGAGCAAAATAAACCAAAATCAACTGCTGATGTAAACATTGTTGCTGATATTAACAGATTATATGCTGCTGTTTTAGAAGAAAAAACATTGAAATTTAAAGAAGACAGGTTGCCAAAAACAAACATGGAATACAAACTGCTTTATCAGGAATACAGAGACGGAATTCTATTGTTTAACCTTACTGACCAAAAAGTATGGTCGAAAGCCATTGCTGATTCGGCTGGTTTAGCAAATTATTTTGCCGAAAACCAAAAAAACTATATGTGGAACAAACGTGCAGAAGCTACAATTTACAAATGCTTAAATGAAGAAATAGCGTTGAAAGTTGAAAAAATAATATCAAAAAAGACCAAAAAACCACTTTCAAACGATGAAATTTTAAAACTCATCAATACCGATAGCCAATTGTCGTTAAACATTGAAGAAGGTAAATTTGAAAAAGGAGAAAACAGCTCGGTTGATGCAACAGAATGGATGAAAGGAAAAAGAAACAAAGTTAAAACAGCAAACGGAGTAGATATCGTTGTGATAACAAATGTGTTAGAAGCAGAACCTAAAAAATTAAATGAAGTGAAAGGTTTGGTAACTTCCGATTATCAAAACTATTTAGAAAAACAATGGGTTGATGAGTTAAAATCAAAATACAAAGTTGAGGTAAACAACGAAGTACTTAAGATGGTAAAATAAACTGTGCTAAAATTAACTCAACATATAGTTATTGCATCGATTGTTTTGGTAATCACATCATGTAATTTTTTAAAAAAAGAAGAAGCAGATAAAAGTGCTATTGCACGAGTTAATGATACTTATTTATATGCTTCAGAACTAGAAGAAATTGTTCCTAATGATGCATCACCAGAAGACAGTTTGTTAATAGTAAACAACTTTATTCAAAAATGGGTAAAAGAACAATTGGTGTTGGATAAAGCAGAATTAAACCTTAAACCTGAACACCGCGATTTTGAAAAACAATTAGAAGATTATCGAAAAACATTAATTATTTACTCTTACGAAAATCAATTGATAAACGAAATATTGGACACCAATGTTTCTATTGATGAGATTGCAGCTTTTTATACAGAAAACAACGAAATTTTTATTTTAAAAAACGATATCGTAAAAGTGCGTTTCCTAAAAGTAAACAAAAACGCACCTAACATTAAAAAAATTACCAAGTTTTATAAATCATCAAAACCAGAAGAAGTAGAAAAATTAAAAGAACTTGCTCATCAATATGCCGAAAAATTTCATTTAGACGAAGAAGAGTGGGTGCTTTTTGATGAAATAAAAAAAGAAATTTCGAACGCTACTTTAACGAGCGATTTTCTTAGAAATAACAAAAGTACTGTTCAAGAAGATTCCCTTTCGATGTACTTTATTCATTTTATAGATTACAAGTTAGAAAAAGATGTTTCGCCGTTGAGTTTTGAAAAGGAAAACATTAAAAACATGATTATTAATAAACGTAAAATAAAACTTTTAACCCAATTAAAGAACGACCTTTACGAACAAGCTTCAATAAATAAAGATTTTGAAATTTATGACAAAAAAAATACTGAAAAGTAAACTCTCGTTTGTACTGTTTTTATCTGTTTTTATAGGTAATGCAATGGCTCAGGAAGGAAAACCAATTGACGGAATAATTGCAGTTATTGGAGATAGAATTGTAATGCAATCTGAATTCGAAAGCCAGATTGTATCATTAAAATCGCAGGGAATAATTATTGATAACGATACCAAATGCCAGCTTTTAGAAGAATTGATGTTTCAAAAAATGTTGGTTAACCAAGCAGCTATTGATAGTGTTATTGTTACCGATGCTCAAGTAGACGGAGAATTGAACAGAAGATTAAATTATTTTATTTCTCAAATTGGCTCAGAAAAAAAACTAGAACAGTATTACAAAAAATCTATTCAAGAAATTAAAGATGAATTAAGAGATATTATTAAAGAGCAGTTAACTGGTCAAATGATGACTCAAAACATTACATCGGGAGTTAAGATTACCCCAAAAGAAGTAAAAGCATTTTTTGATGCATTGCCAGAAGATAGCATACCGATGATTAATTCAGAAATAGAAGTTGCCCAAATTTTATTTAATGCAAAACAAAGTGATAAAGTAAGAGAGGAAGCAAAAGAACGGTTAAATAGCATAAGAGAACGAATTTTAAAAGGTGAACAATTTTCGACATTGGCTATTTTATATTCTGAAGATGAAGGCTCAGCAAAAAAAGGTGGTGAACTTGGTTTTATGGGTAGAGCCGATTTAGTTCCTGAATTTTCTGCTGCTCTTTTTAAATTAAAAAACAATAAAACGGTTACCGAAATTGTAGAAACACAATTCGGATTTCATATCATTCAAATGATTGAACGACGCGGACAAAAAGTAAATTCGAGACATATTTTGGTGAAAATTAAAAACGACGAACAAGAGATTTTAGCTGCAAAAAATTTAGCAGATAGCGTTTATAATTTAATTCATACTGATACCTTAACTTTTGGTCAATTGGCCATGAAATATTCGAGCGACGAAAAAACCAAAAAAAGTGATGGATTGATGGTTAACCCACAAACAGGAACATCAGTTTTTGAAATTGATCAGGTCGACCCTCAAATTTATTACATTGTTGAAAAAATGAAGTCGGGAGAAGTTTCTAAGCCCGTTCCTGCCGAATCGTTTGATGGAAAAAAAGGATATCGAATTATTAAATTAATTAGCAAAACTGAACCTCACAAAGCAACATTCGAAACCGATTATGCAAAAGTTCAAGAGGCAGCTTTGGCTACAAAACACAATGAAGTAACTAACAATTGGATTAATAGTAAATTGGCATCAACTTACATAAGAATTGATGACGAATACAAAGGTTGTTCATTCCAAAATAAATGGGTGAAGTAATTTTATGTAATTTTAGTAACCATTTTTTAATCGAGTTAAATGATAGAAAATCAATACAAATCAGATGTAGAAGCTTTAGATGCTTTTGTTCAAAAATACAATTTACTTACTAAAGAAATTTCTAAAGTTATTGTTGGGCAAGATGATGTTATTAAAAAAGTATTGATTACTATTTTTAGTCGCGGACATTGTTTGTTGGTTGGTGTGCCAGGTTTAGCAAAAACCTTGTTAATTAACACCATTTCAGATGCTTTAGGGTTAAAATTTAACCGTATTCAGTTTACACCCGATTTAATGCCTTCTGATATTATTGGTTCAGAAATTTTAGATGAAAATAAAAACTTTAAATTCATAAAAGGGCCATTGTTTGCCAATATTATTTTGGCCGATGAAATTAACCGTACACCACCAAAAACACAATCGGCATTGTTAGAAGCCATGCAAGAGAAAACAGTTACTGCTGCTGGGCATCAATACAAACTCGATAATCCTTTTTTTGTTTTAGCAACTCAAAATCCTATTGAACAAGAAGGAACTTACCCGTTGCCAGAAGCACAATTAGACCGATTTATGTTCAATATTTGGGTAGATTATCCAAAGTATCAAGAAGAATTGGCAATAGTAAAAAGTACCACAACCGACTCTGCTGTTCAGTTAAATAAAATGATGAGTGCCGAAGAAATTGTTTTCTTCCAAAATCTTATTCGTAAAATTCCGGTAACCGATAATGTAATTGAATATGCTGTAAAATTAGCCTCTAGCACACGTGCTGGTAGTGAGTTTTCTAATGCTATGGTAAACGATTATTTGAGCTGGGGAGCTGGACCAAGGGCTTCGCAATACTTAATTATTGGAGCAAAATGCCATGCAGCCATTAATGGTAAATATTCGCCAGATATTGAAGATGTTAAAGCAGTAGCAGAACCCATTTTACGACACCGTATAGTACGTAACTATAAAGCTGAAGCAGATGGCTATTCAATCGAAAAAATAATTGAAAGTTTGCTTTAAGCAATTATTTAGCAGGCAAAATTTTTGCAGAAACTTCACCAAAACCAACTCTAACGCCATTTTTTTCGGCGTAACCTCGCATAATTACGGTATCGTTATCAGCAATAAATTTACGCTCAGTGCCATCGAGCATTTTTACAGGTTTGGTTCCTTTCCACGTAATTTCGAGCATCGAACCAAATTCGCCTTCGTTTGGCCCGCTAATGGTTCCAGAACCCATGCAATCGCCAACTCTAATGTTGCAACCGTTAATGGTATGGTGAGCCAATTGCTGGTTCATGTTCCAATACATGTATTTGTAGTTCGATTTACTAACAACAACTTCACTACTACCTTCGGGTTGAATGGTAACTTCTAATTTAATATCCAAATGTTTGTTTCCTGTATATTCTAAATAAGAGAATACTTTTGGTTCTTGAACAGGGCCTTCGGTTCTAAAAGGCTCTAAAGCATCTAAAGTAACTATCCAACACGAAATATGCGAAGCAAAATTCTTCGCTAAAAATGGTCCAAGTGGAACATATTCCCATGCTTGAATGTCTCTTGCACTCCAATCGTTTAACAACGCCATTCCAAAAATGTAATCATCGGCTTCGGCTGTGGTTATGGAATCGCCAATAGGTTTTCCCTGATAAGTAAAAAATGCTGTTTCCAATTCAAAATCCAATAAATTGCAGTTTCCAAAAACAGGAGCTTCATCTGGGTTTGGTTTTTTTTGCCCTTTTGGTCGGTGAATGGCAACACCTGAAGGTAAAATAGAACTAGAACGTCCGTGATAACCCACAGGAATGTATTTCCAGTTGGGAAGCAACGCATTTTTTGGATCTCTAAACAAACAACCAACATTATAGGCATGTTGTTCGCTCGAATAAAAATCGGTGTAATCGCCAATGTTTATTGGTAATTGCATTTCAACTTCATTAATATTAAAAAGTGCGGTTTGTATTTCTGAATTATTTTTTGCTGCTGTATTTGTATCTCTAAAAAGTATGGAAAGTTGGTTTCTTAAATCACGAGTAGCTTGTTTACCCAATAACATAAAATCGTTCAAATACGATGTGCGAAAAACGGAAGCATCAAATGAAACGAATCCTTTTAAAGCCAGCTGATGAATGTCGATAACAGTATCGCCAATTCGGGTTACTACCACAACTCCATTTTTTGTTTTGGCTACTCCAAATGGAATGTTTTGAATAGAAAAATCAGAGTTTATTGGAACAGTTATCCAGCTTTTTAAATTGGGGTTATTGGCTTCTATCATTTTTTAGCTTGTTGTTTTAGGGGTTAGTAGTTAGTAATCAGATGTTATTTTCAAATTGCTTTATTCTCAAATTGCTTTATTTTCGAAATTAAATAATGGATAATTTTCCATCAATTCGTTTACTTCATCTCTTACTTCTTCTATAATTGCTTCGTTATCCTTATTGGTAATTACTCTGTCCAATAATTCTACAATTTTTACAATTTCTGCTTCCTTAACTCCTCTTGTAGTAATTGCAGCAGTTCCAACTCTAATTCCAGATGTTACAAATGGCGATTTATCATCGAACGGAACCATGTTTTTGTTTACGGTAATGTCGGCCTTAACCAATACATTTTCGGCTTCTTTACCAGTAATGTTTTTCGAACGTAAATCAATTAACATACAATGATTATCAGTACCTCCTGAAATAACACCATATCCTCTTTTGGTTAATTCTTCCGCCATTACTTTTGCATTTTTCATGAGTTGAATGCAATAATCCATGTATTCATCAGATAGTGCTTCTTTAAAAGCTACTGCTTTACCCGCAATAACATGTTCTAACGGACCGCCTTGTGTTCCAGGAAAAACAGCTCCATCTAAAATTGCCGACATCATTTTAATTTCTCCTTTTGGTGTTTTTAATCCCCAAGGGTTTTCAAAATCTTTACCCATCATAATCATTCCACCTCTTGGACCACGTAAGGTTTTATGAGTGGTGGTGGTTACAATATGGCAATGTGGCATTGGGTCGTTTAATAAGCCTCTTGCTATTAATCCAGCAGGATGAGAAATATCTGCCATTAATAAAGCACCAACTTTGTCGGCTACTTCACGCATACGTTTGTAATCCCAATCTCTACTATAAGCCGAAGCTCCAGCAATAATTAATTTTGGTTTTTCTGCTAAAGCAGTTTTTTCAATACTATCGTAATCAACTCTACCAGTTTCTTTGTTTACACCATAAAATGATGTTTTATACAATTTTCCTGAGAAATTAACTGGAGAGCCATGAGTTAAATGTCCTCCGTGAGATAAATCAAAACCTAAAATTTTGTCGCCAGGATTTAAAACACCTAACATTACAGCAGCATTTGCTTGTGCTCCAGAATGAGGTTGAACATTTACCCATTCGGCATTAAACAACTGTTTTGCTCTGTCTATTGCTATTTGTTCAATTTCATCTACCACTTCACAACCACCATAGTATCTTTTGTATGGCAAACCTTCTGCATATTTGTTGGTTAATACACTTCCCATGGCTTTTAATACGTTATCGCTAACATAGTTTTCGGAAGCTATTAGTTCAACACCTTCTTTTTGTCTGGTAAACTCATCTTGAATTAAATCGAAAATTTCTTGGTCTTTATTCATGTTAAAGTGAATTAAATTTGAGAGACAAAATTATACATAATAATTTTTGCAGATGTAAGAAAAGCGTGTAGGAAAATTAATTTTTAACTATTCGGTTAATTAGCTCTTAAAATAATTGTATAACTCTATTTGTGAGCGTTTTGGCTTTTTTGTGTTAAGCTTTTTATAGGCGTTGTCTTGCGATTTAGTAATGAGTCGTGCCTTGGTATTATCAGCTAACTGAATGGTTAACATGTCTTTAATGTTTTTTTGCAAGCTTTTATCATAAATTGGGCAGCCCACTTCAATTCGACGGTCGATGTTTCTCGACATCCAATCGGCAGAAGAAAGGTAATACAGTTCGTCGCCTCCATTACAAAAAATCAGTAATCTGGAATGTTCTAAAAATCGGTCGATAATACTGATAACTTCTATGTTTTCGCTAAAACCTTTTAAGCCAGGAACTAAAGAACAAATACCCCTAATAATCAATTGAATTTTTACACCTGCATTACTTGCCTGATATAATTTTTTAATCATTTCGTTGTCAACCAAGTTGTTGAGTTTAATCAACATGTATGCAGGTTTGCCCAACTTTGCGTTTTTAATTTCGTTATCAATCAATAAATTTAATCTTCTACGGGTATTAAAAGGCGAAACAATAAGGTGTTTAAATGTTGGCCGTTCGAGTGAGTTTTTAAACAATTGAAAAACTTTATTTACTTCTTCGGTTATTCTAGGGTCTTTTGTTAATAATGAGGTATCACAATAAATTGCTGCATTTATTTCGTGAAAATTTCCTGTACCAACATGAGCATATCTTGTGGTTTTTGAACTATCTTTTCGAGTTATTAAAATAAGTTTTGAATGCACTTTTAAGTCTGGAAATCCAAAAACGACATGAATTCCTTCGTCCATTAATTTAGTTGACCAATTAATGTTGGCTTCCTCATCGAAACGAGCACGTAGCTCGATAACAACGGTAACACTTTTTCCGTTTTTAGCTGCGTTTATCAACGCATTAATAACTTTTGAGTTTTTGGCAACTCTATATAAGTTAATTTTTATTGAGGTTACTTTGGGGTCAATGGCAGCTTCTCTAAGCAAATCAATAAGGTGATTGAAGGATTGGTAAGGGTAGTTTAATAAAATATCTTTTTTATCGATTTCGGCAAAAACACTCATTTTATTAATTAAATCGCGGTGTTTGTAAGGATGAAGCTTTTCGGCTCTCAAGTGTTTGCCTCCAACATTTGGAAAATCAATAAAATCTTTGAAATTATGGTATCTTCCACCAGGAATGATGCTGTCGCCTTTGTGTGATTTATTTCTTGATAAAATATATGCTAACAAATCTTCTGGAATGGTTTCGTCGTAAACAAACCGAACAGGTTGAGCTGTTTTTCTGCTTTTTAAACTTTTAGAAATTTTATCTAAAATATTTTGAGAGATGTCTTGGTCAATGTCTAACTCAGCATCTAATGTTACTTTAACGGTAAATGCTTCAATTTTTTTGTAGTTGAAAATAGCAAAAATACTGTCTAATTTATAGCGTATAATATCGTCGAGTAAAATGATGTATTTTTTTTCGTTGATATCGGGTAATGTAATAAATCGAGGCAGCACCAACGAAGGTATTTCCATAATTGAAAAATCAACCGAATTATTGGGTTTGGTGAGTTTTATAGCAAAATAAATCGATTTTCCTTTAAGTTTTGGGAAAGGATTTTTTTTGTGAAGCATAATGGGAACAAGAGTAGGGCGGACTACATCTTCGAAATACGAATTGATAAACGTAACGTGTTCTTCGAGTATGTTTTTTTCGTTTATGAAAAAAATATGTTCTTTTTCCAACTCCTTGAATAGTGTTTGGTAAACTTCCTCAAAATGTTGCTGGAGTTGAATGGTTTTCTTAGTTATTTTTTTTAGAATTTCTTTTGGCGAATCTTCTTCGTGTTCTATCGACTTAATTTTTGCTTCCACCAAACGTTTATTGGCTGCCACTCGAATTCTAAAAAATTCATCTAAATTGTTGGAAAAAATACCTAAAAAACGAATACGTTCAATTAATGGAACCGATTCGTCTTCAGCTTCTTGCAAAACTCTTTCATTAAAAGATAACCAACTTAAATCGCGATTGATTATTGGAAATGATTTGGTTTTAGGCATAATAGTTAATTTTTATCCAAATTTGAGTTATTCAGATTAATTCAAAATTAAGCCAAAGTTAATTAACTGCTGATTTCCTATTAAACTAAATTATGCAACTGTTCTTCCAACACTTTTATTTTAGCTTCGGCTTCGGCTTGTTTTTTTCGTTCAATGGCTAAAACCTGTTCAGGAGCATTGTTTACAAACTTTTCGTTGGCTAATTTTCCGTTTACCGATTTTAAAAATCCCAACGTGTATTCCAATTCTTTCTGAATTTTAACTCTTTCGGCTTCCACATCAACATTTTCTGAAATTGGAATATAATACTCGTTCGATTTTACCACAAACGAAAACGCATTGTCCATTTTTTCAGGTGTATAATTTAAAGCCGACAGATTGGTTAATTTAATAATAACCGCATCGAAGCGTTTGTTGGTTTCCTGATTGGTTTTTACAAACAATTCAACTTGGTCTTTATTCGGAATATTTTTCTGCTTACGAATGGTTCTGATTTCGGTAACTACTTGTAACGCAAAGTTAAATTCATCAATTAAACTGTTGTCGGCTTCTGTGGCTTTTGGAAAGTTGCTCATCATCAACGATTCTCCATCTTTTCTGATGGATAAATTTTGCCACAATTCTTCGGTAACAAAAGGCATAAACGGATGTAAAACTGTAAGCAATCGTTCAAAATTTGCAACGGTTTTTTCGTAGGTAGTTTTGTCGATTGGCTTTTGGTAAGCTGGTTTTACAATTTCTAAATAAGATGAGCAGAAATCATCCCAAATGAGTTTGTAGGTGTCCATTAATGCATCCGATAAACGGTATTTGCTGTAATGGTCTTCTATTGTTGCAAGGGTTTGGTTAAATTGAGCGTTAAACCATTCAATGCCTACTTTTGCACTTTCGGGTTGAGGAATGGTTTCGTCAATTTCCCAGCCTTTAACTAATTTAAAAGCGTTCCACAGTTTGTTGCAGAAATTTTTACCTTGTTCGCACGATGATTCGTCGAACAACAAATCGTTTCCCGCTGCGGCACATGATAACATTCCGAAACGAACACCATCGGCACCAAATCGTTCAATCAATTCCAACGCATCAGGCGAATTACCCAACGATTTACTCATTTTTCGTCGTTGTTTATCACGTACCATTCCAGTAAAATAAACGTCTTTGAATGGTTTTTCGTTTTTAAACTCGTATCCTGCAAAAATCATTCGGGCAACCCAGAAAAAGATAATGTCCCAACCTGTAACCAACACGTTGGTAGGGTAGTAGTAATCAAAATCTTTGCTGTTTTTATCAAAACCATCGAACACCGAAATAGGCCACAACCACGATGAAAACCAAGTGTCAACCACATCTTCATCTTGTCGTAAATCAGTAATTTGTAAGTTGGCATTGCCCGATTTTTCTTTGGCTAATCTTAAAGCTTCCTCACTATTTTCGGCAACTACATAATCGTTGGCTTCGTTGTAATAATAAGCAGGTATTTGTTGCCCCCACCACAATTGGCGAGAAATGGGCCAATCTCTGATGTTGTCCAACCAGTGTTTGTAAGTGTTTTTAAACTTTGATGGGTACATCTGAATGTCGTCATTCATTACATGTTCCAATGCAGGTTTTACCATTTCGTCCATTTTCACAAACCATTGCAACGACAATTTTGGTTCTACTACTGTGTTTGGGTTTCGTTCCGAATAGCCAACGTTGTTGGTAATGTCTTCGGTTTTTACCAAACAGCCCAATTCTTTTAATTTTTCGGCAACTTTTTTACGAGCCACAAAACGGTCTTCACCTACAAAAATTTGAGCTTTTTCGTTTAATGTTCCATCGTCGTTAAAGGTGTCGATAATTTCTAAACCGTGTTTATTACCAATTTCATAATCGTTGGTATCGTGTGCAGGAGTAACTTTTAAGCAACCTGTTCCAAATTCAATATCAATATAATCGTCGCAAATAATGGGTACTTCGCGGTTTATCATTGGCACGATGGCTTTTTTGCCGTGTAAATGCAAGTAGCGTTCGTCTTTCGGGTGAACACAAATAGCTGTATCGCCCATAATGGTTTCTGGTCGGGTAGTGGCAATGGTAATGGTTTCGTTGCTGTCTTTTATTTTATAGCTAACGTAGTATAGTTTCGATTGCTCATCTTTACGAATTACCTCTTCGTTCGATAGTGTGGTTTTTGCAGTTGGATCCCAGTTTACAATTTTCCAATCTTTGTAGATGTAGCCTTTGTTGTACAATTCCACAAACGATTTTACCACAGCCTCGTTTAGCTTGGGTTCCATGGTAAAACGTGTACGGCTCCAATCGCAGCTAGCACCCAATTTTTTTAGTTGTTCTAAAATAATACCGCCGTATTTATCTTTCCATTCAAAGGCATGTTTTAAAAAATCTTCGCGAGAAATATCAGTTTTTGTTATGCCTTTTTCGCGTAATAAGTTTACCACTTTTGCTTCGGTAGCAATAGAGGCGTGGTCGGTACCAGGTACCCAACAGGCGTTGTAGCCCATCATTCGGGCACGACGAATTAATACATCTTGAATGGTGTTGTTGAGCATGTGTCCCATGTGCAACACACCTGTTACGTTTGGTGGAGGAATTACAATGGTAAATGGTTCACGGTGGTCGGGTTTCGATTCAAAAAACTTGTTTTTTAACCAGTAAGCGTACCATTTGCTTTCTATTTCTTGTGGCGAATATGTTTTTGCTAATTCCATTAAAGTTTAATTTTTAAGGCAGCAAAGTTACTATTTTGAATGGAATATTTTAAACAGAAAATGGAAAGCAAGGATGGCAGGTTCTTATTTTTCTTAAAACCAACCGATGAGGAACGAAATGGTTGGTTTTAAAACTACGCCATCCGAAGTGAAACGTGAAATTAATTATTTGTAAGCTTCCCTGAAAAGAAAAGGCTGTGTAAGTACATATTTACACGTTAATGGTTATAATTTCACTTAGTTTGGTGGTGTAGCGTGGCGATAGTTTTTCCTGTTTCATTTTCCACACACGTTTTTGGTCTTGCGATGCAAGTCGAATTTTCTGTTGTCCAAATTGTACATTTATTTTGTCAATTGCTTTCATTAAAGGAATGTGTCGTTCGTTTCTGCTTTCAAAAAGCGTTGTTTGCACAACTTCTTCGGGCGTAAAATCCTGCACAATTACACCTACTTTTTTATAAGCATAACCGTCTTTAAAAATTCGCTTTAAACCTTGCGTAGCAAATTTTGCCAATTCAATGCTCGAATTTGTAGCGAACGGAAGTTGCACAACAATGGTTCTATTGTATTGTGGTAAATCTTTTCTATGACCGTTGGAATGAATAAAAACCATTAACGAATTACAACACGATTTTTGTTTACGCAATTTTTCGGCACACGAGCTGGCAAAGGTTGAAATACGTTCGTTGAGTTGTTCCAGTTTGGTGTAATTGGTTTCAAAACTTCTGGTTGTTGCAATGTTTTTTTTAGGTTGAGCTTCTTCAAGATTTAATGTTGGAATACCTTGCAAATCGTGTTTTAAACGAAGACCAACAACAGTTAAATTGCTTTTTACCCATTCGTCGGTAAGTTGAGTAAAATCGTAAGCTGTAAAAACATTTTGAGCATTTAAGCGATTTGTGTGTTGTCTGCCAATTCCCCAAACGTCTTCAATTTTGAGCCATTTTAATGCTTTAATACGTTTTTCTTCGCTGTCGATAATGTAAACGCCGTTTGTTTTTTCTGGAAATTTTTTTGCAATTCGATTGGCTAATTTTGAAAGTGCTTTTGTTGGTGCAATGCCAATACTAATTGGTATTCCTGTCCATTTGTTTACTTTGTAACGCATTTCTTCTCCATAATTTTGCAAGTTGAAAAACTTGTCAAAACCGTTCAATTTCAAAAAACATTCATCAATACTATAAATTTCCATTTCGGGCGAATAGTCCGAAAGTATTGTCATTACTCGGTTGCTCATATCTCCATACAAAGCAAAGTTTGCCGAAAAAACATTTACTTGGTGTTGCCGAAACAATTTTTCGTATTCAAATGCAGGAGCTCCCATTGGAATACCTATTTCTTTGGCTTCGTTGCTTCGGGCAATAACACAGCCGTCGTTATTCGACAGCACCACAACAGGCTTTCCGTTTAAATTTGGCTGGAAAACCCTTTCGCACGAAGCGTAGAAGTTATTGCAATCAATAAGGGCAAACATTTGTTAAAAGTTTTTGATAACGTGAGTAACAATTCCCCAGATTAAAAAATCATTTTCTTTGGTTACTTTGATGGGTTCATAATTTTCGTTTTCGGGAATGAGCCAAACAACATTTTTTTCTTTTTTAATTCGTTTAGCGGTAAATTGACCATCGATATAACAAATAGCAATTTTACCGTTTGTTGGTTCTAAACTTCGGTCAATTATCATTAAATCGCCGTTGTCGATACCAATATTTTTGAGCGAAACACCTTTTACTCTGCCACAAAAAGTAGCCGAACGATGTTTGATAAGGTGTTTGTTAAAATCAATAGTTTGGTCAATAAAATCTAAAGCAGGAGAGGGGAAACCAGCACTAATTCCTTCGTCGACAAATGGTACAGCCATTTCGGTTTCGCTCTCCACCGAAAAAATGTCAATAATTGTTCCTGTATGTAGTTTTAATGGAGTCATTTTAAGCCAAATTTACACTTAATTTTTTTCAGTGTGCATGTTCGGTTGAGAGGCTCTCCCTGACGTGAAAGCGTCAGGGCAGTCTACTCGATTGGCGGCTGGGCTTATTTGTTTAAAGGTCATAGCGCCTAATGTCATCTTTTTATTTTATTCGGTTTTTTGTTTTAATGTTTTAATGCTCCATTTAATAGCATACATAATATATCTCAAAACGAAAAGTAAAATACCAAAAAATAATGAGTGTCAATATTCCAAAGTTAATTTGTTCGTAATTATCGAGTACTTTAGATTCGGTTTCGCTTTTTTTGCAAATTGAGGATATTTATTTCTTGGTTAATTTTAATAGAGCTATTTTTATTATCAACTTCATTATTGGTTATGATATTTAACTCAACAAATTTTTTTAAACTATCTGGATTTTGAAATCCAATTTTAGTAAAAATTAAATCCCATCCGCTTACTTTCCATTTTGTGTTCCACCTAATTGCCAAACTGTCCTTTTGATACAGTGCTTCAAGAATTTTCCATAAATCGTTGATGTAAGTAGTGTCAGGATTCACATCTACTTCCTTTGCACATTTTTCACCAAGCCAATTACGTTTTTCTTTCTTTGATTCAAATGATTTAGATAAACTGTCTGAAAGAGTTGTCTTTTCTGAAATTGTTTTTTCTAAATTGCCAACTTGATTATGTCTGTATAGATTATATGGGTATGTCAATGCAAAAGCAATGAGTCCAATAACAATAGTTATTGTCAAAACAAGGAATTCTCTTGCAATGATTTTTTTTGTCTGTAATTTCATATAATTGAATTGATTGTCATTTTAGCCTGGCCGCCAACGGTTTGCGGCTTTGCGAAGGTGGCGATTTTCACCACTAAACTTCAATCGAAGCACTAAATTTTGATTAACTACTTCACTGTCATACGAAGCACTGCACCGCCACTTTTGCAAAACCGCTGTTGGCAGCAGGTGTTTTGTTGTTCGTCTTTGTAAACCATTGTAATTGTTGGGATTAAGTGTCATTTTATGTTTGCTTTTTTGTCTGACTGTGTCGGGTTGTGCGTTGTGTTTTTTATTTTTTTTGAAGGGTGGAAAATTTTTTAAAAACAATTTTTCTTTGCGTTGGCTTTGCAAGCTCTTTGACAAAGCTTTGGTTTGAGCGTTGACTCGTGGGGCTTTGGCAATGTGCTTGCAAAATGCGTGGGCGTATTAATAATTTAATTGTCACGAGTTCATTTTTCTGTAAAGTTCACTAACAATTTTGTACCAATCCTTAAAGGTCATATTTTTATGTTTGTTACCATAGTGTTTGGATGTTATCTCAACAGTTTGTAAAACTTGATTTTTTTTCAATAATGGCTTTATAGTTTGCAAAAGTTCTTTATCTGTAATTTCAGAAATGATGTTTACGGTTTGCAACTCTGTTTCGGTTTGAGTTCCTTTTGTTTTATTAGAAGATTTTGGATTAAGCGTTTGTTCGTGCTTGCAAAATTCAATATATCTTTTGATTGAATTAGAATACAAACGTTGTCCTCTTGTGTCGTTATCTTTAAACTCTTTTACAGAAAACCATTTTTTAAACAGTTCTTGTAAAGTGCTTACGTTTACAATATCAAATATTGAGTTGTGCTTCAATTCGGATATGTCTTTTAAATCTTTGGAAACCTTGTTTAAACCAGAAGTGTAATGTTTGACTGTTCCGTCAGAATAATTATTCTCTTGTAGCCATATTATAAAGCGTTCTTTACTTGAAAGCGGCTCTTTTCTTTTACTTACAGGAACAGAATCTGTCACAGAATCTTCTTTAAACAAGCTCAAAGCAACATCAAAAAAGTGTATCAGATTTTCACGTTTGAACAAAACAATTTTTTCTCCGTTAGATAAATAGCCAAACCGAAACTCATTATCTTTTACTTCTTCCTGCAATGATGAACGTGAATACAACGAAACATTACTCTTTGCGTTTAATCGCTCTTTTACCTTTTTAGGATTCCAACTAACAACGGTATCTGTATCTACATCGTAACCCAAAATAATAAACGGAATATCCGCTTTGAATATTTTTGAAAAACGTTCGCTAAATGGTAACTGAACTCGTGTAACATCAGGCGAAGCTTTGAAATATGCAGGTGATAAGTTTTTTAGAAATACAAAATACTTTGCTGTTCCGATTTTGATTAAAAACGGATTCCCTTCTTCATAGCTGAACTCGTCTAACTCATTAAGTGTTTCAATGAATTTTATCTTTAAATCTTTTGCTATTAATTTTCTCATACTTTAAAACAATGAGTTATGAAGTTTTGATTTTGTTCTCGTTTTATTTGCAGTTTTTACATCAGTTAAATCGCAATCAAATCTAATATTCGTAATGTTTGACGGAATATCTGTTCTGTTGATTGTAGGAATATCAAAACTGTTATAATACTGGATTGTATCTACTGCAAATTGGTAATCAAAGAAAATATCAAATGATTTTTCAAAATCGTTACCAAGCGTTACCGCAACCATTTCATTAACACGAAAAGCTAAGTTTTTGTCTTTGATTTTATTTTCAATACTTTCAACTAAATCAAAAATGGTTGTCCCTGTTCCCGTTTCAATGGCGAAAATTGAAACAACGATTAGTTTAGAACTTAAATTTGGTGTCAACTGCTCCAAAGAAAAGTTGTGTATCCTTCTGCTTTTTGCTGTGCTTTTCACTTCAATCTTATCGTTGCCGTCATTGAAATCGTATTTGTCAGTTGTTGAACTATGCCACGATTGAATTAAGTAGTCGGGATTCTTTGATTGTTCAACCATCAATAATTCAGCCCAAAGTCCTTGAATTGTTTTTAGAGGCGGTTTTGAAAACTTAGTGAAAAGATTAATCAACTTCTCGATTTCAATTTTCAAGTTTTTCAAAAGCGGTTTTTCTGAAATATTTTTTATGAGTACAAATACAATTTTCAAAAAATATTCCTGCAAATAATCGGAATCTGATTTTAAAGAAACGACTGTGTAAATATCTTCTTCAATCTTGCCTTTTTTGTTTATCAGTTGGCATTGACGATTATACAGAACAGAAATAAATTCAAGATTTGTGTCTAATGATTTCGCCTTTGTATTATCATCACATTTAATAAAAAACATTGGCTGACCGTTTTGTGATATTCCAAGCTTATGATTTTTAATTGTCGGTAATGAAGCAATAGCGAAGCTATCGCCATTTTTTGGCGATTCATTTTTAAGTTCTTGGAATATTTTAAAAACGTTCTTCATTTTATTTTTCTACACCTACAAATGAATGAGCAAAATCTTCGGGATAATAAATTCCCAAAGTGTAAAGAACTTTCTTGTCCCATTGCATTGAAGTATGTTTTACTTTGATTTTATGAATTTGAATACAAAGGGAATCTTCAAATCGAATTCCTTTATCTCCCGGATAAACCTCTTTTCCTGATGTGGAACGACCCGAAAAAATATTGTTTAATTTTAAACCTCCTTTGCTTTCTATCAGTGACGTCCCTTTGCTTTTGGAAATATCATAAGCATAACTCATTTCAAAAATATATGCTTCTTTTATCTCCTTTTTCTCTGCTAAATATCGTAGATATTGGATTGTAGAAGATTTTCGCAAAGCATCGGGCATATTCATTATTTTAAAGTCTTTCAAAAACTCAATGACTTTTCCGATTTCAAGCTTTACATAACGATGATTTCTGTCATCAGTTCCGTAGTTTTTAAACTCTTTGAATGTTTGGTTTGAAAGAAAATCTGAAACAAAAGAAATATTTTCGTCAATATGCTGTAAGGCGTTCATTTGTCGCCAACCATTTAGTTTATGTGATACTACATCAACAGAAAGAACATTGCTTCTTGTTGGGTTCATTGAGCCGTTAAGGATTAACAATTGTTCAACGGTTTCAAGCGAGTTTTCTTTTAGTATTTTCCGCATAATTTCTTCGTGCTCGACATAATCCCTATATTCTAAAATAGAATCAAGCGGAAGGTAAACACGACAAGAATCAAGATAATTACGTTTGTACCCGAAAAATCTGCAACGTTGCTGTATTGTGTCTGCATTTGACTTGCTTATGCTGTAACGTGGCATATAAGAAACAGCCAATCCCTCAACGGTATAACCTCTATTCAGCATTTCAGCACCAACTAAGATGTGAGATGTCGCATTGCTCCAATCTATTTCTCGTGAGCCTTGAATTACCAATTCTAAATTGGTATCAAGTAAAACTTGCGAAACTTCACTCATTACTTCTTCAAAACTTGGTGGGGTGTCAATCCGTTTTATTGCATCTTCGTAATTGTTATAAAATTCAGTTACTAATTCTATTTTACTTGGGTCATTGTCAGGAAGTCCCAATCTATTAGACCAATTATCGATAATGTTAGAAACCCAATTGTAGAATTTTTTACTTGCGTCTTGCTCTCTGTCTGCGTGTATCATCATAGAAAGAAAATTCTCTTTCTCTTGGATATTCACAACGATTGCAGTTCCCATTAAAAATAATTGCAAGGCTTCAATCAAGCTTTGCGGACATTCTGACAAAGGATTGTGCTTATGATGATAAACCTCTAAATCGGGAATGGTTTTTATTAGGTCTGTATTATCTTCAAAAAATGTTTTTCCTCCTGTATATGCTTTGCCCGGAGTTAGAACAACGTGAAATTTTGGCGAAAGCAAGTCCATAATGTTAATAAGCAATGGTGCTTGCGGTGTCGCTGTATATTGAATGTATGAATGATTAGGAAGCGAAGCTCGTAAATCTAAAATGCTTGCATAAGTAGAGCTAAATTCATCATCTTCCCAATCTTCCGACTTACTGTTTTTTCTTGCATAAGTGTTCAAACTTGCTTGATCTGCTTCATCGTCAATAATCAAAACTCCATTGTTGCCTAATGCTTCTCTGACTTCAATCGTTTTAAAGATTTCCGTTAATTCACTTATATGCTTGGTATGTTTTAATACGGTTATGAGTATTGCTGGTTTACGGTTTAATTTTAAAGCACCTTTAATATCATTGTGTCCATTTGTTTTAATGGACGGACTTTGATAAACTTTAAAAAATCTTGAATTATCACTTTCTGTAAGTAAATCTTTCTTTAACCGCTTAGTTGTTTGCTCTAATAAGTTGTTTTTAATCCCTGCAAAATAAATTACTATTCTAAATCCATTATCTATTGCCAAAGCCGTTAAAGTGGTGAATGACATTGTTTTTCCACTTTGAACGTAACCAATCGTTATTCCTGTTGTGCTTCCAACGGTTTCAATTGGATTGTTACATTGGGAAAGTATTGAAGTCGTTTCGTTCAATAAATTTTCTCGTTCGTCATTGTCTAACTTTGTGAAACGGCTAAGTAAATCAGCCGTTCTTTCTCCTTGAACGATTGGAAAACTGGTTGTTGATGGCTGAATTATTTTTATCGTTTCACTCATAGCTTAGATATTTCTTATAAAATTATTAAAATTCAAACGCAAGTTTCCTGCTCCTTTTGTTCCTTGTGATGGTGCGATGAGCTCAGCTAAAACTAATGCACGTATAATTGAAACTATCGGCTGATAATCTTCTTCGGATTTTATTTTTTCATACCGTGTGAAAAATGGGTGAGCAAGATTGATTTTGAAAGTTGCTTTTTTATCAAACAATTCGTCTTTTTCTTCTTGCAATGAATACAAATCTGTAATTGACGATTCGGTAATAAACTCTAATTTCAGCTTGTATTTTTCGCCTTTTATTTCAATAAAATCTTCGTGAGCGTCAATCGTCTTAGCTTTTTTGTAAAGTCGCTCGTTTTTAGTTACTATACTTGTATTATTGATTTCTTTTAATGAAGTTTCAACCTTTTCTTTTAGATTTTCAACCTTTGTTGTTTTCTTCATATTACTGACAATGCTTTTAGCAACTTTGACATTGTCATCTTGTGTTTTTGGCTTAATGTATTTTTCAGCCTGTGTATACAAATCAAAATCTTTGGCAGAAATTTCCACCTGAATAGCTTCCATTAAAAATTCTAAATCTTCTTGCTCTTGAAAAGAACCTTTATTAAAACTTACAGCAAAACCCTCTAACTCTAATTCGCCAAAAATCCTTTTGTATCTTGGAGAACCAATTTGTCCACAAATAACTTTTGGTCTGTATTTTTCATCGTGGCTTCCCTCGATTACTCTACCTCTTCTGAAAAGCGAAAGTCCGTTTACTTCGCTTGTACTCATTGTATTTAAGATTCCTATAAATCCCGTAACCTTGTATTTGTCAGATGAAAAATTGATTTCTTTTTTCCAATAAACAGGTGTTCCTTTTGTATTGGTATAATATGGAGCATTTAGAATTTCGGGGTCTTCGTAGGTTAGCTCAACATCATTTATGTATAGCTTTAAATCTCCTTTGCGAATAAATTTTCGGTAAATACTTGCCAAATGTTTTTTGATTTTATCCATTTGGTAGGCGGTAGGAGCGTTCTTTGATAATCGAGATAAAGTAATTTCAGTAAAATGCACGGATTTAGCTTTGTTCGTATTTTTTACTTTCAAAACTTCTCTATCTTCCTTTAAAACTTTTTCTAAGTCAAATTGGACAGAGCGTTCCTCCGTTTCATTTAGAGCTGCTGTTTTTACACTCCAAACGTTGGCTAACCAAATTGAAGCGGTTTTCATCCCCATTCCAAACTCGTGTAGTCCCGTGTTGTCAATCGGAATATTTGCAGGTTCAAATGCTCGTTGAAAATTACTTGTGTCAATGCCTGCGGCATTGTCAAAGATTTTAATAAAGTCGTTTTCCCAATCAATGTTTATTCTGACTTCAAATTGATATTTCCCACTATGTACTTTAGTTAATGCTTCTTTATTGTTTTCAAAACTTTGAACAGCATTATCTACATATTCGCCCAATGCAAACCAAACCTTATTGTTAAGGTTTCTGAATTGTCCGTAAACACCTGTTTGAATTTTTATTGATACTGTATTTACACTCATCTTTTTATTTGATTAGGTTTTCAGCAATTTTCTTTACTACTCCAACATTTACAGCATTTCCCAATGCTTTGAATGCTTTGGCTATTGTTGGTGGTAATTCTTCTAATTCTTCCATACATTGAAGTTTTGCAGCTTCTTTTCTGGTCATATATCTGCCAAGCCACGGAAAAATTGGAATTTGTGTTGTTGTCAAAACAAGAGCAGGCGAATATGTAGGCATTTTTATTCGTATTCCTGACGGTCTGAACTGAACAATTTTATCATTGATAGTTAAAGGTACTTCGCCACAATTCCATTCAAATTTTTGATGACTGTTTTCAAAGTCTTTGATTTTTGGAATCCAATCTTTCAACCAACTTTTGTGTTTCGTGTAAAAAGCCCTGTTTGCTCTGATGTAATATTTTTTCCAATCGGGAAACTCTGTTTGCTTTTCTTTTACTCCATTTTGTGCATAAATTGGTAAGCATTGGAGCATATCATCAAACGAATTGCCTTTTATTTTTTTTCCAAATGTTCCTTTTTTACCTTCCAAATCTGCTTTGCGTAATTTGATAGGTGCTTTGCCTTCAAATGGATAATCTGCTCCAAATTCCATTGCCCAAATCGGGAAACGAGGTACTTCTTCGGGTTTCAAATTATTTAAAAACTCCTGCCAAACTTCTAAATGATTTTTTGTGTTTTCACGCAAAGTCATAAAATCAGTGTCGCCTTTTATGATAATGTCGTGAATACTTATGTTTTCGTGAATTTCTTTTTCTGGAAATTGAAAATCGGCTAATCCGCCTTTCTTTTTTAATCTTCCTACAATGTAAATTCTCGAACGGTGTTGCGGAATACCAAAATGATGAGGCGATAAAATTTCTTCTTTTACATCATACAATTTGGATAACTCTTTATGAATTACTTTCCAAGTGTTGCCCTCATCGTGTCCCCTAAGGTTTGGGACATTTTCTAAAAACACATATTCGGGTTCGTGTTGCTCCAAAATTTCCATTATTCTGTAAAACAAGTTTCCGTTTCTTGGGTCGTCAAGTCCCAAACGTGCACCTGCTTGTGAAAACGGTTGGCAAGGAAATCCTGCACATAAAATATCGTGAGCTGGAATAGAATATATATCAACTTCATTGATGTCGCCTTGAATTTTCGTCTTATGGTTTTTCTCGTAAAGTTCTCTTAGCTCTTGATTGAGTTCACTCGCAAAAACACATTTGTGTCCTAAGTCTGATAAGGCAAGATGAAAACCGCCTAGTCCTGCGAATAAGTCAATGAACTTCAATTTTCTCATACTAATTTGATAATTCTATTAATTGTTTAGGTTTAAAAAACTCAGACTTTAAATTTATACATTTTTCCTGTGCGTAGGCAAAAAAGTGGCTCTTTTGGGTTTGCGAAGGGTTGGCTTGTGGTTGGCGCAAAGCCAAATGTGCCACTTGCGGGTGGGCTAAAATTGTTTTTAAAAAATGCGGGTGAGAAAAAAATAAAAAACATAGGGTCGGCAATGAGTGTCGGCTAACTCGTTGTCCGTTTGTATTATCGTTTCTATGTCTTTGGTCACCTGTCAAAATGGTTTACTTTTTTATCGTTTTTAGTCGTCTGTTTGTTGTTGTGGTGTCTCTTTTACACTTGCTGCCAACTTGTTTATATGTACCATAATGCTGTATATATCCACCTAAATTTGGGTAGATATATACCATAAAATGGTTATTTTAAATACATTCGCTTTTCCAAATTTAATTAAATATTTAGATTGTCAAATGGGCTTTTTATTTTACTTATACTTTTTTCAGTTACGTGGGTATATATTTCAGTTGTTTTATTGCTTTTATGTCCTAGTAATTCTTGAATATATCTTAAATCAGTGCCGCTTGCCAATAAATGAGTGGCATAAATATATAGTAACCAGTGCAATGTTGCAGGTTTATTTATTTTCAAGTGTAATCATTTTTAAACCACTAAAAAAGGCATTTGGTAATTTATCGTTTTATTGGGTTGAGTGTTTCTCTAACTATTTTTAATTCAACATTTCCTTTTTGGGTACAGTAAGCAACATCAAAAATCCAATAACAAAAAACAAGATTAAACCCAAAATAGATTCTCTTATGTCGCCCGTAATACCTTCAATAAAACCAAACATAAAAGTTCCTATTACTATTCCAATTTTTTCGGTTACATCGTAAAAACTAAAATAAGAAGCATGGTCTTGTGTGTTGGGCAGCAGTTTCGAATAAGTTGAACGTGATAGCGATTGAATTCCTCCCATAACAAAACCAACAACTCCAGCAATTGCATAAAAATGTAACGGAGTTTTTACCACTGAATAAGCAGCAATACAAATGCCTATCCATATAAAAATATTAGCACCCAATGCTTTAATGTTTCCCACCTTGCTTGATAAATAAGCCATTAAATAAGCTCCAGGAATGGCTATAAATTGAATGATTAATACACTAACAATTAATCCTGTTGTTTTAC
This sequence comes from Flavobacteriales bacterium, assembly GCA_015075325.1. Taxonomy (GTDB): domain Bacteria; phylum Bacteroidota; class Bacteroidia; order Flavobacteriales_E; family Vicingaceae; genus Vicingus. The sequence goes on from JABTUP010000001.1 coordinate 28,929, forward strand.
TGGCTTCATCGGCCCACGAAATTTCTTTCGTACCAAAAAAAATAGCCATTATCATTACGGTTTGCACTCCCATGCTGTAAATAAAAAAGGCTGCCAAATAGCGTTTTAGTTGTTTTATGTTTTTTAGCTCAATCCACACGTTTTTTAACGCTCTAAATCCTTTAAACAAAACATTTCCTGTTGGTTTTTTGTTGTACACATTGTTTGGCAAACGAGCATAGGTTAGTTGGCTAAACCCCATCCACCATAAACCAGTAAGTATAAATGAGTATCGGGCATCGACTCCAAAAACTTGAATAAGAACCAAACAAATAATCAGCAATAACGAACTTCCAATGTAGCCTTTTGAAAAACCTTGAGCACTTATTTTATCGTGTAAATCGGGTGTTGCAATTTCGGGCAAATAAGCATTGTAAAAAACCAAACTGCCCCAAAAACCAATGCTTGCTAATAAAACCGATACTAAACTTAATTCGATGTGCTGGGCAGAAAAGAAAAATAAACTGATGCAGGATAACGAACCCAAATAGCAAAAGAATTTCATAAATTTTTCTTTGTTACCGGTATAATCAGCAATACCAGATAAAATGGGCGACAACACAGCAACAATGATAAATGATAACGAAATAATGTAGGAATACAATTCGGTATTGATGAATTTGAAGTTAAAAAAATCGACAGTTTGGGGAACAACTGCTTCATAAAAAATGGGAAAAATAGCGGTGGTAATAACTAACGGATAAACGGAATTTGCCCAATCGTAAAAAGTCCAGGCATTTATTATTTTTTTATTGTTTAATTCCATTTTTAGGGGTAAGTCGTTAGGGGTTAGGAGTAAGTCGTTAAGCGTTAGTGTTTAGTTGTTATTTGTTATTTGTTATTTGCTATTTGCTATTTGCTATTTGCTATTTGCTATTTGCTATTTGCTTTTTAAAAAAATTAATTACTGCACGTTTTGCAATACGATTCTTTAATGTACGGGGTTTTTAATAACTGAAAACTCATGTTTGGGAAACCAAATAATTTACAAAAACGCTCTTTATTTAGTTCTTTTGCTTTGTTTAACAATTTATTGTATTCTGTTTCAGGAATAAGCTTGTTGTCGTATATGGCAATGGTTAAAAAGGTAAACAGAAAATCTTCGTCATAAGTTCCATTATCAATTAAAGGTTTCATTAATTCAATTGCCCAACTAATTCGCATTTGAAAAATAAAATAATCACTAATTTTTTCAATTTGTTGTTTGGTAAGTTTGGATTGAAGCAACATTTTTTTCACCTCCAATAAAGCTTTATCACGCTCCTTAAATTTTTTGGTTTCGTAATAATAGTCGGCAGAAATGATGTTATAATTTAACATCAATTGATGTATTTTATACGGTTCTAACTCAGTACCATAAAGCGATTTAATGTCTTTGAACAGGTTTTTTGGATCGGTTTCTCGTAGTAAATCTTCCGACCAAAGCAATAGGTTAAGCACCGCTTTATTGTAATTTAAATATTCATTTGCTGGATTGATATTCAACTGAATTTGAATTTGTTTTAAGATGTATTTGTATAAACTATCTTTATTTTGTTCGGTATTATGATACCAATAAAAAGCCAATTGATTGTTGTTTAACGAAACCGTTTCTTTAAAATGTGGAATGGAAATTTTTAATACTTCTTCGGCGTCAATTTTCCCTTCTTTAACTGCATTAAAAAGTAACGATTGGTAAATTTTAGCTTTTGCAAAATCTTTTAATTTTAATGCCTGTTTTAGTTTATTGGGCAGTTCTTTATAAAGAGCCGTATCCATATAAATTTTTTCTACAGTAAGTGTAATTTCAGCCTTTCGCTGGTCTTCTAAATAGGGTTCTAAATTATAGGCTAATGTATCGGAATTAACTATTTTTAAAATGGCTTCTTTCGATAATCCTGTAAATTGTTTTTCATACGGCGAGCCTTTTATCGATTCGTAAAATCCCAATAAGTTTTCTTCCGTTTTTATTGTTGTTGGCACATCTTGAAGTTTGTATTCTTTAATCACTTTTAAAATGCTTTGAGCTCTTTTTTCTTGCAGCACTTTGTTCTCTTTTTCGTTTCCTTCGATAGATGAAAATGCAATAATTTCAATTTTTTTAAGGTCGTATCTGTTCAAACTAATGGAATCTAAAAACGGTTCAATGTCTTCCATTTTATAATCGTATTTTCCTTTTTTAAATGGAACCGTAAATTTTAACTGATTAACAACCGAATCGGCTTTATTACTCACCGATAAGGTATCCATGATTAAACCAAGGTTAATTGATTTTAAGTTTTCTCCAGCTAAACTGTTGTAAACAATGGTTTGGCAAAGGCAATTGTTTTTAATAATTAACAAAGTAAATTCCACATTATTGGTATCAACATAACTTGGAATTGGCCCTAATGAAACCTCTAATTGACCGTCGTTTTTCAGTTCATTTTTACTCAACAAATAACTTTTATTAACTGGTGGCAGCAAAATACCGCTATGAATTTTTGATGGATATAATCGATTACCTGTTTCGCACGAAAATTGATTTCGAGAAATGATGTCGATAGCTATTGCATCATTGTTTGAAGAAAGCACATTTTTAAGCAATTCTAAGTCATGAAAATAGAAATAAATCTGTCCGTTTTTAAAAAAAATATTGTCCGAAAGCAATTCGGGTAAGTAAGGAAAATTTTTCTCAATATCAGTGCATTTTTCTTTGTTATAAGGTTCAATTTTATAATCGTCTTTTACCTGCTTTACTCCTTCGGGAAGAATAAAAGGTTCAGAACCATAAACTTGAGTAGCAATAATTTTTTTTGATTTAGGATCAAATGCAACAGAAGTTCCGATGTTATAATAAGATTTGTTAAAAATTACGTTTGGGCTTTCTTTTGCGGCAACCCAAGCAGAAACAAAAGCATTTGCTACATCATCATAAGTTTTAAGTGTTATTCTGTTGTTGGTTCCAGGCACTTTTATTTTGGCTCCCAAAACGGTTTGCATACAATTTTCGCCAACTTCGCTATGTAAACCTTCATAAAACAATACCCTATCGAAAGGAGTTTGTTTTTTCTTGTTTGGTTGCTCATGTTCAACTTTACCCGATTTTAATATATGAGCAGTTTGATCATCGGCAGCTAATTTTAAAACCTGATCTTGTTTTAACACATTTTGAGATTTTGCTAAACGGTTTTCGTTTACTTTTTTCTCGATAAGTTGCTCTAAAAATTGGGCTTTAAACTTTTTTAAGTTAATGTTTTCACTGGGCGACTGAGAGATACCCAAAAAAGGAATTAAAAAAAATAATATGATAATTATTCTATTCAATACTTAGAATTTTAATGTTGCAAGTTAAACAATAATACAACAATATTTTATTTAAGTATAAAGTAAATATAAACAAGGTAAGAAGCTGTAAGGATAACGCCTTTAATCCTGTTAATGTTATATTTATAAAGCATTAAAGGTAATAACAGTAAACTGACTCCTATCATCCAAAACACATCTATATTGATAACTTGAGTACTTACAGGTGTTTCTTTAATTAATGCTGTAAAACCCAATACGCATAAAATGTTAAAAATATTTGAACCAACTAAGTTTCCAACAGAAATATCTGATTCTTTTTTAACTGCAGCAATTACTGAAGTTACCAACTCCGGAATACTTGTACCAAAAGCAACTATGGTTACACCAATAATGTGTTCGCTAACGCCAAATTTTGTTGCAATTTGAACTGCACCATCTAACAACCAATTAGCACCAAAAGTTAATCCAACTATTCCAAGTATGATAAACAAAATACTTTTCCAAAGAGGGTAAGCAGTTTTTTCAAGTTCCTCCAAATCATCTTGCTCCGATTCAGGTGATTTTGGGGAATATTTTACAGTAAAAAATGTGAAGAGAATAATTCCTAAACTTAAAATTGCACCTTCCCACCAATTAATTGAACCGCTTACACTAAATACATAAAATAAAATTGAAGCTACCATCATTATTGGCCAATCTATTCGAACTGTCGAAATCTGTACTTTAACAGGCATTATCATGGTGGTAATACCCAAAACCAATGCTATGTTTGCTATATTTGAACCCACTACATTTCCAATAGCAATTTCAGGATGGTTATCAATTGCAGCTTTTAAACTAACCAACAATTCGGGTGCTGAAGTTCCAAAGGCAACAACCGTCATACCTATTACTAAGGTAGAAACATTAAATTTTAAAGCAATACCAACTGCTCCTTTAACAAGCGTATCTCCACCAAAAATTAAGGCAATTAATCCTACAATTAGTAATAAATATTCCATTTATATTTCCCCCTCAGTTTTTGGTTTTGGATGAACTGATGTTGAACGAGATACGGTATTTGGCTGGGTTGGTTGTGGCGTTTCTTCCTCAGTATTATTTTCTTCACTAAATGTAGAAGTAGTTTTGGTTTCATTAAAAATCATGTCCTTTACTTGTCGTTCAACATTTATCGAATCTTTTAACTTGGTAATGTCTTTTGTACTGTCTTTAATTTCTTGTTGAATATCGTTGGTAGCATTTTTTAATTCATTTAATCCTTTACCTAATCCTCTTGCTAGTTCTGGAATTTTTTTTGAGCCAAAAAACATGATGATAACCAACACGATGAAAAAAAGTTCGCCACCGCCAATGTTAAAGAATAATAACTGATAATACATAAAATCAATTTTTGTTCAAAACTACTAAAAATAGATGTGTTTAAAACAAAAAAGGTCTTGAACAATCAAGACCTTTTTCTAAAATTCAAAAAACTGATTTTTAAAAATTAAAAGCAGCTCGTATATTTATAAAACTTGAAGAACCACCTTTAGAACTTACCGTTAAATATCTTGCACTAAGGTCAATTTTTTCATTAATTATGTAACCTAAACCAGCACCAAACGATAAATATGTGCCAGAGAAAGAGTCTTCATACGATTTTTTTTCATACGAATAAGACCACCCAGTAGATGGTGTCCAATCTATTTTTTGTTCGTTTCTTGTATAGCTTACTTTATACATTAAAGAAGTTAATCCTAATGAACCAATACCATATAAACCATTCGTATTATCAGCAAAATAGTATTTAAAATTTGCTAAAATCGGAATCATCGAATATGATCTTGAATAACTATCATAATGTTATGTTCCATCTGCATACTTATCTTCAATAAAATCTGGGTCTTTTGTAGGGAAAAAAGTAAATCCTGCTTCACCACCAATAGACATCTTATCATCAAGTGCATAGTCATATCCTAAACTAACACCAAATCCAAGAGAAATTACATCTCCTACATTACCCATTGGTAACGCTGCATTTACTCCAGCACTAAATTGAGCTTTAGCAGTTTGGCCAAAAGCTACAAGGCATAATGCAACGCCTACTACTTTTAAAATTTTTTTCATAATTTTTGTTTTTAGTTATTACTTATTTAGTTGTTTGCGAATGTATAGTAAAGATTTCAAACAGTAAATACGACATGTGTCGTATTTATTAAAAATTAATTTTTAACTCTTTCAGAATAAGCTCCTGTTCGAGGATCTAATTTTATTTTATCTCCTACTTCAATAAACAAAGGTACTCTAACATCGGCACCAGTTTCTATTTTTGCAGGTTTCATTGCATTTGTAGCTGTATCGCCTTTTATTCCTGGTTCGGTATAGGTTATTTCCATCTCTACATAGGTTGGCAATTCACAAACTAAAGGCACTTCTTCTTCGGCATCAAAAACAATTTCTACCACTTCTCCTTCTTTTAAAAATTTAGGTGCATCAATCAAACTTTCAGCAATGTAAACTTGTTCGTAATCATCTTGATTCATGAAGTGATAACCATTTTCATCACTATATAAAAATTGATATTTTCTACGTTCTACTCTAACTGGTTCAATTTTATGTCCTGCTGTAAATGTATTATCCAATACTTTTCCTGATGTTAAATTTTTAAGTTTTGTTCTAACAAAAGCTGGTCCTTTTCCTGGTTTAACATGTTGAAATTCTACAATTGAATATAAGCCATTATTAAATCTAATGCACATTCCATTTTTAATATCTGCTGTAGTTGCCATTTTTAGTGTATTGTGTTTTGTGTTTTGTGTTTTGTGTTTTGTAATTTGTTTCTTGTGAATTGATAACTATGAACTGATAACTGATAACTAATTAAGTGGTCCTCTTATCATTCCTTTAGTTGATTCTGCAATAAATTTAAGTATAAATTCTTTTTCTGGAGATTGTGGTGCTTCTTGCTCAATAACTCTAACTGCATTAGAAAGATTAAGACCTCTTACATAAATAGAGCGATAAATGTCTTCTATTTGTAATATTGTTTCAGTTGAAAAACCTCTTCTTCTTAACCCTACCGAATTTACGCCAACATAACTCAATGGCTCTCTTGCTGCTTTTACATAAGGCGGAACATTTTTTCGAACGTTTGAACCTGAACCAATAAAAGCATGTTGGCCTACTTTTACAAATTGCTGAATGCCTACAACACCTTCGATAACTACAAAATCTTCTAATTCAACATGCCCTGCAAGATTTACACAATTGGCTAAAATACAGTTGTTTCCTACAATACAATCGTGACCAACATGAACATAAGCCATTATTAAACAGTTGCTACCGATTTTTGTTTTCATGCGGTCAACTGTACCTCTATTAATGGTTACACATTCTCTGATTATGGTATTATCACCAATTTCTGTAGTGGTAATTTCTCCGTTAAATTTTAAGTCTTGAGGAATTGCTGAAATTACTGCTCCTGGAAAAATTTTACAATTTTTTCCAATTCGTGCACCTTCAAAAATGGTAACATTTGGTCCAATCCAAGTGCCTTCTCCAATTTCTACATCGCCGTAAATAGTAGAAAAAGCATCAATTTTTACATTGTCAGCAATTTTGGCATCAGGGTGAATACTTGTTAATGGGTATTTATCCATATTTTTTTAAATTTTGCCAAAAATAGCGAATTTATTGAACTATCGCTTCTTTCGTTTCTTCTTTCTTTTCCTTAATAATTTGAGCCATTAACTCTGCTTCCACAGCCAACTGTCCATTTACATATCCTTTTCCGTCCATATGAATAATTCCTCTACGAATTGGTGTTAGCAATTCTAACTTAAATACTAAAGTATCTCCAGGAACAACTTTTCTTTTAAATTTAACTCTATCAATTTTCATGAAATAAGTTAGGTAATTTTCTGGGTCTGGCACTGTACTTAAGGCAAATATTCCGCCTACTTGTGCCATGGCTTCAATTTGAAGAACTCCTGGCATAACTGGGTTACCTGGAAAATGACCAGTAAATTGTGGCTCATTAAATGTGATGTTTTTAATACCAACAATAGAGTTTTCGGTAACTTCAATAACCTTATCAACTAATAAAAATGGGTAACGATGAGGCAATAATCTTTCTATATCAGTAATCGTATAAATCGGTTCTTTTGTTAAATCGAAATGCACCAATTGATTTTTTTGCTGGTTTTTTATTTCTTGTTTAATGATTTTAGCAAAATCTACATTTCCTTTATGTCCTGGACGAGCAGCTAAAATGTGTCCTTTTATTGGTTTTCCAACCAAAGCTAAATCGCCAACAATATCTAATAATTTATGTCGTGCAGGTTCGTTTTGAAAATGCAAAGTAAGGTTATTTAAAATTCCTGCTGCTTCAATTTTAATGTGTGGTTTACCTAATAAATCGGCTATTTCATCAAGTTTTTCTTGAGGTAACACTTTATCTACTAAAATAATAGCGTTATCAATATCTCCACCTTTTATTAAGCCATTTTTTGCTAAAAATTCAATTTCTCTTAAAAAAACGAATGTTCTACATTTTGAAATTTCTGGGACAAATTCTCCTATATGGTACATGTGAGCATGTTGAGTGCCTAATAATGGAGAATTGTAATCAACCATAACCGTTAATCGGAATGTATCTTGCGGAACTGCCAACATTTCAGTTTGACGTTCTAAATCTTCATAAGTTAAATTATTGGTTACTACAAAATAATCCTTGTCGGCTTCTTGGTCAACTACTCCAACCTCTTGAATTAATTGAATAAATGGATAAGCACTTCCATCCATAATAGGTATTTCTTGTCCGTCGAGTTCAATCAACGCATTATCGATTTCCATTCCAACTAACGCAGCCAAAATGTGTTCTGTAGTATAAACTCGTACGCCGTTTTTTTCTAATGTTGTTCCTCTCGATGTATCAACTACTAAATCGCAATCTGCTTCTATTATTGGTTGTCCTTCAACATCTGCTCTTTTAAATTTAAATCCAAAATTTGCTTCTGCTGGATGAACAGTCATTTTTACTTTATTACCTGTATGTAACCCTACTCCTATAATTGAAAACGAGTTTTTTAATGTTTTTTGTTTTGACATAATTTATTGTTTAAAGTTCAATGTTTGAAGTTCAAAGTTTTGGTTCTAAGTATTCTGACTTTTATCTTCTGTCTTCCCCGCCCGTCCGTCAGCTGACGGATTCGGTACGGGCAGGCAACTTCGGTCTTCTGACTTCTAACTTCGGTCTTCCGACTTCTGTCTTCCTACTTCTTTCTCTAACTCATTTAAACGGTCTAATATTTCTGGAAGTTTTTTAAAGCCTACATAAGCTCTTTTGTAATCGCCCATAGCATAAGCTGGCGAACCTTGAACTATTGCTCCTTCTTCGGTAATGCTAGAACCCACTCCTGATTGAGCTGCTATTTTTACTCCATCAGCAATAGTGATATGACCTACAATACCAACTTGCCCTCCTATCATACAATTTTTGCCTATTTTGGTTGAACCAGCAATTCCTGTTTGTGATACAATTACTGTATTTTCGCCAATAATTGCGTTGTGTCCTATTTGAATTAAGTTATCGAGTTTTGCTCCTTTTTTAATAATGGTAGAACCCATGGTTGCTCTATCAACACAACTGTTTGCTCCTATTTCAACGTAATCTTCAATAATTACATTTCCTATTTGTGGAATTTTTCGGTAATTGATTTCGCTGCTTGGTGCAAATCCAAATCCATCGGCTCCAATAACAACTCCTGAGTGAAAAGTACAATTTTTACCGATTACACATTCGTGATGTATTTTAACTCCTGCAAAGAGTGTGGTATTATCGCCAATAACTGTATTGTTACCAACAAAACTGTTGGGGTATAACTTTACATTATTTCCTAATGTTACATTTTCGCCAACATAAGCAAATGCTGCGATGTAACAATTTTCGCCAACTTTTGCCGAAGCAGAAACAAATGAATTGGGTTCGATACCTGTTTTATTGTTCTGAATTTGATGGTATGTATCGAGCAATTTTGCAAAACATTCGTAGGCATTTTCTACTCTAATTATGGTGCAGGTTTCTTTTACTGGTTTTTCTAACACAAAATCGTTGTTAACAATAACTACCGATGCATCAGTAACATACAAATGTTCTTGATACCGCGAATTTGACAAGAAAGATAAAGAATGAGGTTCTCCTTCTTCTATCTTACTAAGCTTTTTAACTTTTACATCTGCGTTACCTTCAATAGTACCACCAAGTAAGTCTGCAATTTGTTTAGCTGAAAATTCCATAAAAACCAAAAGTAAGAGTTTGAAATATATTTTACTAATTTTTAAAAAGGAGTTTTTAACTTTTGTTTGTTTAGGAAAATGTATTTCTATATTTGTTCAATCAAAAAAAATGATTTGAATTGCTTCTCAACAACCTAAAAAATAAAATCCCTGCACCTTTTCGAATATTGCTAACCTTGTATGTTGCAAGCATAGCTATTTTTACCGCATTTCGCCTTATTTTATTTGCCACCGAGTTTAATCATGTAAATTCGGTACCTCAATCGGAGCGTTTTTTTGTTTTTATGAATGCATTTGTAATGGGCTTACGTTTTGATATTGTTGTAACGGGTTATATTGCTATTTTACCTGCTTTTTTACTATTTTTATTTTACCAAATTAACCTCATCAATTCTTTAACTCTAAGCATCATCAAAACGTATGTTGTTGTTTTATTTAGCGTTGCATTTATTATTTGTGGTATTGATTTAACCTATTTTCATCACTTCTTTTCGCGTTTTACGGATGCTGGTTTGCAATGGGCAGACAATACCGAATTTATGTTTAGCATGATTTTTCAAGAGTTTGATTATTGGTGGGTAATTTTTCCTATTGTGGTTAGTATTGTACTTTTTATTATTCTGCTTAATAAATGGGTTTTCACAAAACGGCACACTAACCAGCCCATCGTTTTCACCACAAAATCGCGACTTATCAGTATTTTGTTTTCGCTTATTTGTTTACTATTTATTTTTATTGGCATTAGAGGTCGATTTGAATCAAAATCGCCCATTAGAGTTGGAACCGCTTATTTTAGCAATTACGCATTTCCCAATCAATTGGGGTTAAATCCTGTTTTTACTTTTTTAAGAAGTTACCTCGATGCTAAAAAAGACCAATCAGATAAAATTCAGCTCATCAGCGATGAAATTGCATTAAGCAACACCCAAATTTATTTAAATAGAGTTGGAAACAAATTAGCTCCACTAGCCAAAGAAATTGTGCCCGACAGCACAAACTCAAACCCACCAAACGTGGTTTTAATTTTAATGGAAAGCATGAGTTCTGCCAAAATGAGTAGATTTGGAAACCCCGACCAACTAACTCCATTTTTAGACAGCATCGCTCAAATCGGTTTTAGTTTCGATAATTTTTACAGCACCGGAACGCATACTTTTAATGGTATTTTTAGTACGCTGTTTTCTTATCCTGCTTTGTTTTCAAAACATCCCATGAAAGGTGTTGAAATCCCAAAATTTAATGGAATTGCCTCTGTTTTAAAACAACACGGTTATACCACTACCTATTTTACAACACACGACGACCAATTTGACAATGTTGGTGGTTTTTTACGCGGAAACGATTACGAACAAATCATCTCAAAAGAACATTATCCTTCCGATCAGGTTAAAAGTACGTTGGGTGTTCCCGACGATTACTTGTTTGAATTTGCTATTCCTAAATTAAACGACCTACACAAAAAAAACCAACCATTTTTTGTTGCCATGATGACCGCAAGCGACCACGGTCCTTACGTTATTCCTGAATATTTTAAACCAAAACAAAGCGATGTAAAAAAACAAATTGTGGAATATGCCGATTGGTCGCTTAAAAAGTTTATTGATTTGGCAACACCTCAACCTTGGTTTAATAACACGCTTTTTGTTTTTGTTGCCGACCACGGTGCATACATGGATGCTAAATACGATGTTCCGCTAAGCTACAACCACGTACCGTTTATCATTTATTCGCCCAATTTAATAAAAGAAGGTAAAAGTTTTGATGCTTTTGGTAGTCAAACCGATGTTTTTCCAACACTGATGAACCTGATACAATTGCCTTACATTAACAACACACTTGGCGTAGATTTATTTACCGAAAAAAGGCCTTACGCTTACTTTTGCAACGATGATAAATTGGCTGTAATCGACAACGAATTTTTGTTTATTTATAGAAAAAATGCCGAAAAATCGCTTTACAAACATCGTGAAAACTCGGTTGTTGACTACATTAAACAATTTCCAAACAAAGCCGACAGCATGCAAAATTATGCTATTAGCCAAATGCAAGCAGCTCAGTATTTGATTGAAAAAAAACTGACCAACACCACAAAAGATGTTACTTTTGAATAATTGATTGAAAAAATTATCATAACCACTTTATGAACATAGGATTCGACGCTAAAAGACTTTACTCCAACTTTACTGGTTTGGGAAATTACAGCCGTACATTGGTGAAAAATCTTGGCTTGTTTTTTCCTGAAAACAACTACCACCTTTACACGCCCAAAATAACCCCACACGTTGAAACCGATTTTTTTTCGAACAGCCCTCAATTTAAAACACATCTTGCCGACACCGCTTTTAAATCTTATTGGAGGAGTTTTGGCGTTACCAAACAATTAAAACATCACCAAATTGAACTTTTTCATGGTTTAAGCCACGAATTGCCTTTTAACATTAAACAAAGTAAAGTAAAAAGCATAGTTACCATTCACGATTTAATTTTTAAGGTTTACCCCAATACCTACTCGTTTTTCGACAGAAAAATGTACGACCTTAAATTTAAAAAAAGTTGCGAAAATGCCGACCGTATTATAGCAATTAGCCAAAACACCAAAAAAGATATTGTTGATTTTTATAACATCGACCCACTTAAAATTGATGTGATTTACCAAAGTTGTCAACCTATTTTTTTTAATCCAGTTGACGAAGTTGCTGCAACCGATTTATTGAAACAATTTAATCTACCTTCAGATTTTTTACTTTTTGTTGGCAGCATTGAACGAAGAAAAAATTTAGAATTAATTATTCAGGCATACGAATATTTAGCTCCCAACCACCAACTGCCCTTGGTAATTATTGGAAACGGCAAAGCTTATAAAACTGAAATACTAAAATTGATTGAACAAAAAAAACTTAGCAGCAACATCATTTGGCTTCACAAACTAAGTAGCAACCAGCATTTGCAATACATTTATCACAAAGCAAGTGCCCTAATTTATCCATCGCTTTACGAAGGTTTTGGGTTGCCTGTTGCCGAAGCTCTTTTGTGTAAAACACCTGTTATTACTTCAGCAGTTTCGTGTTTGCCCGAAGCAGGCGGATCTCATTCTCTTTACATCAATCCTCATCAACCCAAAGAATTAGCCCATGCCATTGAACAAGTTTTAACACAACCTTCGTTAGTAGAAACCATGAAAACGGAAGGTTACCGTTACGCTTCACAAACTTTTTCAGCAAAAACAGTTACCAATCAATTGATGGAATGTTATAAAAAAACCATTTAGTTTTTTGACAAAAAATGAACATACCATTTTAGTATCGTTAGGAATACTATTGCTGCTTAGCTATGCTGTAGCAGGTTTTTTTTGCCACCCATCTGCCGACGATTTTACTTATGCCTTACTCGGAAAAAACTATGATTTTTTAACCACCGTACTAAACGAAAGGTATAGATGGAACGGGCGTTATTTCAGTAATTTTTTAATGCTATTTAGTCCTTTAAATTGGGGTGGATTAATGGCTTATAAAGCAATGCCATTGGTGTTAATTCTTTTCATTTTTATTGGAAAAACTTCTGTTTTCAAACACTTTGTTGGAACGCATTACGTTTTGCTTTCAATAGTTACCACAGGCATTACGTTTAGTATAATGCCCGATATTACCGAAGGTATTTATTGGTACACCGGAGCATGGACTTACCTGCCTGGTGCAGTGCTGTTTTTATATGGTTTATCGCTTATTTTTAAATTCAATGGCTCATTAAACGGTTTTCAATACCTTGTTTTAAGCATTTTGTTTACGGTAGCCAGTGGTTTTAACGAAATTATTCCTCTTTTGGGTATCACTACTTTTTTAATTGCACTGATTTTAAACCGAAACAAAAAAGTTTATTTTATTTTTCTTTTGTTGTTTATTTTACTGTTGTTTTACATGGTTACTGCTCCTGGAAACGCCATTAGAGCAAATCATTTTGACGAAAAAAATCAACTTTTTTATTCTCTTTATATAAGTGTGGCATATACCATACGATTTATTGGAGAATGGCTCTTAAACCCTGCAATTTACCTGTGGGGAATTTTGTTGCTAAACATTAATTTTTCTGCTGAAAAAATAAAAAAATGGAGCTTTTTACAACAGCCATTAATTGCCTTTTTATTGTTGGTTTTACCCACCTTTATAGCTTGTTTTGGACCCATTTGGAGCACTGGTTTACTTGGGCAATACCGAACAGCCAATCTTGCCAGTTTATTGTTTGTAATTTCATTTACAATGATTATTATATCTAATAAAGAACAGCTCATTCAAACAATTAAATATAAGGCTTTGATTAAGTATTCGTTTATAGTTTTTACTGTATTTTTTATTCTTTGGAAAAACAATTTCTTTTTATTTAAAGAATTTGCAACGGGCGAACTGGTTCAATTTAATGAAGAAATGAACCAGCGATACACCTTAATAAAAAATTGTAAGGAAAGCCGTTGCTTGGTTAACGAAATTAAAAGCCAGCCCAACACCTTGTTTGTTTACCCTTTGGTTGACGACCCTAAACATTGGCTAAACCAATCGTATCAGCTCTATTTTGAGTCGGGAGAAATTGTAAAACGATAAATTACCAACTGCCTTTTTGGGTGGTTTAAAAATGATTACATTTGAAAATAACCAAACCTGCAACATTGCACTGGTTACTATATATTTATGCTACACATTTATTAGAGAACGGAACCGATTTACGTTACATTCAAGAGTTATTAGGACACAACAGCAGTAAAACCACAGAAATTTACACGCACGTAAGCACGAAAAGTTTGCAACAAATAAAAAGCCCATTTGATGATTTGTAAAGAATTATTAATATATTAGCTAAATAAATAACAGCTTCTTTTATGGCACAAAGCCACCCGATTTTGGGTAGATTGGAGCCATTTTATGGCACATATAAACAAGTTAGCAAACATAAAAAAAGGCAACTGGAATGGATACGAAAATCAAGTATGGCATACGCTCAAAGCATAAAAGTACTCCGTACACTTATGCTTTTTTGCCCTCACAAGTTTAGTTTTCATATTAAGTGTTTTTACGTATTGATTATTAAATAAATTAGATGTACTTTTAATCATCACATGATGAATAAAAAATTAATTGTAATTATATTTTTCATAACTTCTTTAATTTCAGAAGCTCAAGAAAAACAATATTGCTTGAAATTTTCAAAAGAAGATAAAAATAGCCTAGTAATTAAAGAAGGAAAGAAAATCTCTTTTATGTTATTAAATGAAGAAATATGGAATAAAGGTGAGATAACAAAGATAACTGAGGATAGCCTTTTTATTGAAAAATATGTATCTTCTGGAATGTTTGCTGATGGTGATAATTATAGTGTAATAGGGTATAATATCAACGATTTCAAAACAATAGGATATAAGAAAACAACAAATGTGATTGGAGGAACAGCAAAAAGTATTGTAATTGTGACTTCTGCCATTTTAACTTTTGGGACAGCAATACAGGGCTTAAGCCCAGATGATGCAGAAGATATGTTTGATAAAAATATTGATGTAGAAGAGGGGTGGAAGCTGGAAATTATCTTATGTAATTAAATTTTTTATAAAAATCTTAATGGAGTTAGTAGATTTGAGTGGACAGTAAGAAGTGATTTATATAAGTCTTAACTTTAAGACATGAGAAAAGAAAGAACCCATTACAGCAGAGATTTTAAAATAAAGGCTGTAGAACTAAGCAATCAAAGAGGAAGCTTAACGGATGTAGCATTAGAGCTAGGGATTAGCAGAGATACTTTAAAAAGGTGGAAAAAAGATTTTAAAATAGGGAAGTTTGATTCCATCAATGGCAATGTAAAAGTAAGAAGCAAAGAAGAGGAAGAAATACTACGATTAAAGAAAGAGTTGTACGAAATAAAGTTGGAGCGAGATATATTAAAAAAGGCGGTAAGCATCTTCTCCAAGAGCGATCGGTAAGATATGAGTTTATTAAAAATCATAAGAAAGAATTTCCGATTGAGAAGATGTGTTTGGTATTAAAAGTAAGCAGAAGTGGTTATTACAAGTGGTTGTCAGCAGTTCCATCAAAGCGTAAATTATATCAAGATTTCTTGAAAGCAGAAATTAAACAAGTTTACCAAAGAAGTAAATGTAGATATGGAAGCCCAAGAATAACCAAAGAATTGAATATGAAAGAAATAAAAGCATCGCAACCATTAGTAGCTAAATTGATGAGAGAGGAGAAAATTTGTAGTATTATAAGAAAGAAATATAGAGTTACAACAAATTCATCACATCACTTTGCTGTAGTTGAAAACAAGTTGAATCGTAATTTTGAAGTAGAGGCAAAAAACAAAGTTTGGGTGTCAGATATTACTTACATCAGTACTAAAGAAGGCTGGATGTATTTAACCACAGTAATTGATTTATTTGATAGAAAAAGTGATAGGTTGGGCATTAAGCGAAACCATGAAAGCAAAAGATACTACTATATCAGCATTTAAAATGGCAACAATAAACAGACCATTAGTAGAAAACAAGGAATTGATTTTTCATTCAGATAGAGGTGTGCAATATGCCTGTGATGAGTTTAAAATGACGTTGAAACAACAAAAAATAGTTACGCAAAGCATGAGTAGAAAAGGAAACTGTTGGGATAATGCTGTTGCTGAAAGTTTCTTTAAAACATTAAAAACAGAACTAATTTATCATCACCGCTATCAAACAAAACGACAAGCAGCTTTATCTGTTTTTGAATATATTGAAACTTGGTATAACAAAAATAGAAGACACAACCATTTAAATAATTTAACTATCTTAGAACACGAAAATTTAATTAATAACAATTTAAAAAATGCGGCTTAATGAATTACAACATTTTGTCTACTTTTTTCTTGCAATTCCAAGATGGGGGTTGACAGGATTTATGCACAACAATACCAATGGCTTAGCATGGCAGGCAACACCTGTAACCGCTACCCAATTTCATGGAGTGATGAAATCGTATTGGCCTGACAACACCTATTTGAGGTATGGAGGCTGGGGACATGATGCATATTTCGATTATAATGTTCCTTCTAAATTTGCTTATCCGGGTTCTTCAGACCCTACTGGATTCGGAACATCAGGAGTTCCTTATCCTTTTTGGAATGCTACAAGTGTCGGACAAATGCAAACTGATGAAAAAAGCGTAGGTAGCATGGGACCAGTAATCATGGTTCCTGGAGAAGTACAACAAATAGAATTAGCGTATGTTTTTGCTCAAGATGTTGTAAACGCAGGAGTTCAACCTGGTAAAGATTTATTTTTTCAATACGTTGATGAAATTAAAAACCTTTACACCAATGGGAATTTATATTGCAATACCACATCAACTGTAGAGCAAGTAATAGATAATAGTAAAGTGGTGGTTTATCCCAATCCTGCTTCAGATAAACTGTACATCAACGGTTTAGGAGATGATTTTATAGTCAACATTAGAATATTAGCTGTTGACGAAAAGTTGATAAAAGAATTGACATCGAATACAAGAACCATAGATTTAAGTGGAATTGAAAACGGTATTTATTTTATCGAGATTACAACAGAAAACAATAAACTTATTAGAAAAATAATAAAGGATTAAGAACAGTTATGCAATCCGCCATTAATAAAAGTAAACACATGAAAAAAACAGTTAAGCTTATACTTATTGCTTTAACCATATTTGCTACAAAGGTTAACGCTCAGGATAACAAAGGACAAGCACCAGCAATGCAACTAGCAAACTATGTAAATCCGTTTACAGGCGATTTCAGTTACAGTATTCCTTTGATTGGAGTTACTGGTCCAAATGGAGAAAGTTTTCCTTTAAACTTAAATTATGCTGGAGGTATAAAAGTTGACCAGCAAGCCAGTTGGGTGGGGTTAGGTTGGGATTTAAATATTGGTGAGATATCTCGTCAAGTTAACGGATTACCTGATGATTTTAATAATGTAAGAAATTTTAAAGATACTTACTATTCTTCTGGAACATTACTGGAATTGCAAGAAAAAAGTTTACACAACACCACGTGTAACTATGAAAAAGAAAGAACAAAAGAAACGATCTTTACCAATATGATGCTCATTAATAATAATTGGTATGATAAAAAAAATAATAAGCTTTATATATCCGTTAACCAGAAAAATTGAATCTGTACATAACGGTATATTGGAATTAACTCAATTAAACGGAAAAGTGTATCTGGATACCGCAAATACAAACTATTCGTATGGTTCGCTACAAAAAATTCTCAAATTTTCATTGTTGCAAGTCGACTTGTCTAAAGCAAAAAATATTTTAGTTCTTGGTCTTGGTGGTGGTAGCGTATTAAAAACAATACGAAAAGATTTTAATTATGCTGGAAATATTACTGTGGTTGATTTCGACCCCGTAATAATTGATATTGCTGAAAAAGAATTTGGAATTACCAATGATGAAAAAACAACAATTATCTGTTCCGATGCAGTTGATTTTATTCGCAATACCAACGAATCGTTTAATCTTATTATTATTGACCTTTTTATCGACAATGAAATACCAAAAAAAATTTTGTTGCCCGAATTTTGGAAAGAAATAATAAAAAATACAGCATTAGATGGTTATATTATTTTCAATACCTTATGTAAACCTTTTACCGACATTAAACCCATTGAAGATAAATTGCGAAAAAGAGGTCTCGATTATAAAATTTTTAGGTACGTTGAGAATACCAACAAGGTATTAATTGCAAACTGTAAACCTCACTAAAAACAGTCGGATAAAAAACCAGCTTTGTTAAAAAAAAGATTAAAAACCAAATGCTGAAGGAGTAGTAAGATTTATCCTAACTTTGTAGTTCAAATAAAAAAAATCTAAACCATGCTAAACAACTTTAAAATTTTATCTATTGTAACTATTTCATTATTTACAGCTTGTAGCAACAACGAAACCAATACCAACACTACAACGGCCGAAACCGAACAAACCACTGTTTCAACCGAAGATGCTTTTATTAAAAATGTTGATGCACCAAAATTTAAAGAGCTAATTGCCAACGGTTCTGGAATTATTTTAGATGTTAGAACTCCTGAAGAAGTTGCTGCAGGACATATTGAAAACGCTAGTACAGTTAATTTTTACGACGAAGATTTTGCCCAAAAAATTCAGTTAATGGATAAAAGCAAAGAAATTTACTTGTATTGTAAATCGGGAGGAAGAAGTGCTCAGGCTGCCGAAATTTTAAAACAAAATGGTTTTAACAAGGTTTATAACCTCGATGGCGGAATAATGGCTTGGGAAGGAAATGGTTATGAAACAATTGCTGAAGAACAACAAGCTGATAGTAAAATTCAACAAATGAGTTTAGACGATTTTAAAAAACTTATTGACACAAAACAACCTGTTTTAGTTGATTTTCATACCGTTTGGTGTGCTCCTTGCCGAAAAATGGCCCCAATAATCGACGAACTAGAAACTGCTTACAAAGACAAAGCTACAGTTGTTAGAGTTGACGTTGACAAAAGCAAAGAAGTTGGAAAAGCATACGAAATTAGTGGAGTTCCTGTTTTTATGTTGTTTAAAAACGGTGAAGTAATTTGGAAACACAACGGCTTAATTGCTAAAGAAGAACTAGAAAAACAATTAAAAACTCAACTGTAATCTCTTACAGCAGTTTTATCAGTTCGCTTAAACAGCTAATTTCTTTATCGGTTTGGTACTGGTGAGGTGTTTGGTAATGGTTAAAATAAATACTATCCATTTTTACCCGTTGAGCTCCATAAATATCGGCATAATAGTCGTCGCCAATCATTACGGCATTTTGAGTTGTTGCACCAGCATTTTTTAGTGCTTTTTTAAAAATTAGCGGATGAGGTTTTTTAACCCCTACTTTTTCAGAAAATATAAGCTGATCGAAAAAATGACCAATTTTAGATTCGCTCAACTTAATGTGCTGCACTTCTTCAAACCCATTGGTAATAATATGTAGTTTGTATTTGGCATGGAGGTAATTTAATACCTCTGTGGCATGGGGCAGTAAAATGGTTTGTTTTGGCGATTCGTTTATGTAATAGTCGCCAATTTCATTTGCCAGTTTGGTGTTATTGATTTTAAAATGATTTAAGGTGAGCTTAAAACGTTCTCCTCTCAATTCATCTTTGGTTATTTTGTTATCACGATACCTATCCCACAGCAAGTCGTTAAAATAATAGTATTGCTGAATAAAATCGTCTTCAAATTCGATGTGTCGGTGCAAACCAAAATCGTTAAAAATAGCTACTAGTACTTTTTTAGAATTTTCCTCAAAGTGCCAAAGGGTTCGGTCTAAATCGAAAAAGATATGTTCGTATTTTTTTGTCATCTGGTTTTGGGTTATGGGTGATGAGTGGTGGGTAATTCACCAACTCACTAATCCTCCAACTCCCACTTCATCAAATATGTTTCTCTGCATGATACGACGAACGCACCAACGGACCACTTTCAATGTAGCCAATACCCATTTCTAAGCCAGCTTTTTTGTATTTAGCAAATTGGTCGGGATGAACAAATTCAACAACGGGTAAATGTTTTGGTGTTGGTTGTAAATACTGTCCAATGGTAACAATTTCGCAACCCACATTTTTTAAATCTTGCAAGGTTTCCAATACTTCCTCTTCTGTTTCGCCTAGTCCCAACATAATACCCGATTTGGTTTTCATACCGCCATCTTTTAGGCGTTTAAGCACTTCCAAACTTCTATCGTATTTTGCTTGTATTCTAACTTGTTTGGTTAATCTTCGAACTGTTTCTAGGTTGTGCGATACAATTTCTGGAGCTACATCAATAATGCGTTGCAGATTGTCCCATTCTCCTTTAAAATCGGGAATTAACGTTTCTAAAGTTGTTCCTGGATTTAATTCTCTAACCTTGGTAATGGTTTCTGCCCAAATGGTAGAACCACCGTCTTTTAAATCATCTCTATCTACCGATGTAATTACACCGTGCTTAATTCTCATCAATTGTATCGATTTTGCAACTCTTTCGGGTTCTTGCAAATCAACAGGCAAAGGTCTGCCGGTAGCCACATTACAAAATCCGCACGAACGCGTACAAATGTTACCCAAAATCATAAATGTTGCCGTGCCTGCACCCCAACATTCTCCCATATTCGGACAATTTCCGCTCTCGCAAATGGTGTGTAATTTATGGTCGGAAACGATATTTCTAACTTTTTTGTATTCATCACCAGTTGGCAATTTTACTCTCAACCAGTCTGGTTTACGAACTCTTTCAATTTTGTTTTCTGTACTGTTTTCCATCGCTATTATTCTGTTTTTTTACTTCCAAAATTTATTCCCACATAAAAGTTTAAGAAAAACTGTTGGTTTGGTGTTTCTGCCATTATGGGAACATTTTGTAAAAAGGCATCAAGTGTTGCCCCTACTTCTACTGCGTTAATTCTATTTGCTTGTCGAGATGACTCAAAATTTAGTGCTGCTTTAATGTGTGCTCCTGGATAAAATCGTCCTTTTAAAAATCCATAAAAAAAAGATGCTTTTCCTACAATATCTCCCCTATCGTGTTTATCGGGGTCGTAGCGTTGAAATTCTGTTTTCGGAAAGTTTTCTTCATCAATTATTATTACTTCTAAATAAATTGGTTTTGCGTAAGCTGTTGTTATACCAAAATGCAAAACATAAGCAATTTCAACCCCTTTTACGCTTTGTTTGCTGATAAAAGTTCGGTGGGTACCAACCGAAAAGCGAGGTGCAAGCAAGTAGTTCATTTTTCCATAAAAATAGCCGTTTGAATTATCTAAAATAGAACTAAATGTTTTTATTTCTTTCGGATGTTTTATGGTAGTAAATTCTATTTCATAGCTTCGTTTACTAAAACCAGAAGTATAAATTGAACTACGATAATTTAACCCCCAGCCTGAGGTATGAACATATCCTCCAAATACTTTATCTCTTTTATAAACGGTTCTGGCTTCTTCAAAAATCGTTTCTTGTGCCATCATTAAAAAGGGCAACACAAGCAGCGAAATGATCGAAATTATTTTTTTCATTGAACAACAAAGTTAGTAAATATAATGTTGAAAAATATCAATGATAAAATGTAACAATGAGTAGTTTTGCAGCTGATAAAATTATAAGGTTTATAAATATGACAACTTCTACTGTAAAATACCTTGGCAGCTTACGAACTGAAGCTACACACTTAAGAAGTAACAGCATTATACACACTGATGCTCCTGTTGATAATCATGGAAAAGGAGAAAAGTTTTCGCCTACCGATTTGGTTGCTACAGCTTTAGCAAGTTGTATGATAAGCATTATGGGAATTCAGGCAAATACGAGCAACATTACGTTGGGTGAAATTGACGCTGAAATAACTAAAATTATGAGTTCAAATCCTCGTAAAATTGCTGAAATTGTGGTAGTAATACGTTTTTCGAACCACAACTATACCGAAAGAGAAAAAACCATTTTAATGAATGCAGCAAAAACGTGTCCAGTAGCACTAAGCTTAAACCCCGACATTAAACAAACCATTACATTTAATTTTTAAACTCCTTGTTGAAGCGATTCTTCAATGTCGTTTATTGAAATGGAAAGGTGTGATGCATGATAAATACATTTACCATTTTTTAGCACAATTGCCTGAGGCGATTCGTGTCGAACAGCAAAACGCTCGGCAAGATAGTTAGATAATGCCCTATTATTTAGTAAATCTAAATAATAAACTATAAAATCGGAATTCGATTTTAATGCATTTTCTAAACGAAATTTTGCGGTGGAACTTATAGAACAGCGGGTGCTGTGTTTAAAAAGAATTACTGCCTTTTTGCTTTCCATGTATGAATCTTCGACAGCTTTTTCAATATCTGTCAAAGATTCTATGGTTAACCAATCCATTCTTATGCTGGAATATTTTTAGTCGTATTTGCTTTGCCGTATGCTGGGCAAGTTTCGTGTGATTTACATGAAGAATACGCAATTGCAATTAAAAAAAGAGCAACTGAGGCAACTAAAACTTTTTTCGTCATTGTTTCTATAAATTTGTTTGTATTTTTCAAAGATAATAAATTTTACTTTTCAAAAGCCATTTTAGATTTCAACAATTTCGCTAAAAAACAACTAATTTTATCAACAAGTATAGAAAACACAAGGGTTTTTAATTGTATAAATTATTTTATTTAACAAATTTTCTAACGTACGTTTAAAAAATTATGGAAGTAAATACTCCAAAAATAGAAGAAAGTTGGCGAATAGCCTTACAAAAAGAGTTTGATGCCGATTACTTTAAAAAAATTAAAGCGTTTTTGGTTGAAGAAAAGAAAAAAGCCGTTGTTTATCCAAAAGGTAACGATATTTTTAATGCTTTTAACCTAACTCCTTTTAACGATGTAAAGGTGGTTATTATTGGTCAAGACCCATATCATGGACCAAATCAAGCTCATGGCTTGTGTTTTTCGGTTCTCGATGGTGTTAAATTTCCTCCATCGTTAGAAAACATTTACAAAGAACTCTGTAAAGATTTGGGTTACCCATTTCCAAAAAGCGGAAATTTAACCTCGTGGGCAAAACAAGGAGTATTATTACTTAATGCATCACTTACTGTGAGAGCTGGAGAAGCAAATTCACATCAAAGCATTGGCTGGCAAAAGTTTACCGATGCTGTAATTCAAAAAATATCTGATGAAAAAAATGGTGTTATTTTTTTACTTTGGGGTGGCTTTGCTCAAAAAAAAGGCAGCAAAATTGATGCTTCAAAACACCACGTGTTAACTTGTGGGCATCCATCGCCACTAAGTGCAAACAAAGGTCATTGGTTTGGAAATAAGCATTTTAGCGAAACCAATAGATTACTTCAACAAATGGGTAAAACACCAATAAATTGGAAAATAGACTAATTTTTACTGAACTTCGTTTTACTAAAGGTTGAAAAAAATTATCTTCATATTGTATTGGTTGTCATTTACCACTGTTTATTCTCAAAAAATTGAGCTAAACGTGTTGTTTAATGATACCGCTATTAAAGCTTCAAAAGTTATTACGTATAACAAATACATCAACTTAAGTGCATTAAAATCAGAAATCAGCCAAATCATTAATCAACTCAACAGCAAGGCTTATTTAACGGCAAGCTTGGATAGTATTTTGGTCGATTCGAATCAATATCGAGCTTTTATTCATTTGGGCAATGTGTTTAAATGGAGTTATTTAAAGCCAGTAAACATTGATGAGGAAGTGTTGAGTAAAATAGGTTTTAGAGACAAAGTGTTTAACAACAAACCGTTTAATCAAAGGCAGTTAAACAACTTTTTAAACGAAACCATTAACCACTACGAAAACAATGGATATCCGTTTGCTTCACTTCGTTTCGACAGCATACAAATTGAAGGCAACACCTTTCGGGGAAACCTTATTTTAAACAAACACCATCGGTACAAAGTGGATAGCTTGTTAATTCATGGAACTGCCACCATTTCTGAACGATACATTCAAAATTACATTCGTATAAAACACGGCGACAGCTACAACGAAGCGTTAATTAAAAACATCAGTATTAGAATAAAAGAACTTCCATTTGTTGAAGAAAGTCAACCTTTTAAAGTTGTTTTTAATGAAATAGAATCGAAAATAATTTTAGATTTAAAAAAGAAACAAGCCAGTCGTTTTAATGGTATTTTGGGTATTCAACCCAACAACGAAACTGGTAAACTAAGATTAACAGGCGATGTAAAACTTAACTTGCTCAACTCGTTTAAAAAGGGCGAAGAAATTATTTTTAACTGGCGTTCGATACAAGAAAATACACAAGATTTAAATACTGGTTTTTCCTACCCGTTTGTTTTAAATACTCCTTTTGGATTGGATTACAATTTTAAATTATACAAACGCGACACCACGTTTATTGATGTGTTTAATAAAATTGGTGTTCGATACATCTTAAAAGGAAACAACTATTTTAGTGTATTTTATCAAAACAAATCGTCATCGCTTTTATCAACCAAAAATTTTGCTTCATTAACCGTATTGCCCGATTATGCAGATATTTCTTCGCAATTGTACGGTATTGGGGTATATTATGCCAAGTTGGATTACAACCTCAACCCTCGAAAAGGCTTTAGCATAGTAGCCGAAGGTGCTGTTGGAACAAAAAATATTAAAAAAAACAAAGCCATTAAAGAAAGTTTGTACGATGGAATAAAATTAAACTCCAATTTATATAACGCCACTTCAGTTTTGGATTATTACTTTCCGCTAAAAAAACGCAGTGTAATAAAATTAAGTAGCAAAAATGGATTTACTTTAAACGAAAGTTTGTTCGACAATGAATTGATTAGAATTGGTGGACTATTTACACTTCGAGGTTTTGACGAAGAATCGATTTATACCACATTTTATAGTATTGCCACAGTAGAATATCGCTTTATTTTAGAACAAAACTCTTTTCTTTATTTATTTTTTGATGGAGCTTATTACGAAAAAGACAATGTAAAAGGATTTTTAGCTGACCGACCTTTTGGTTTTGGAACAGGTATGAGCTTTGATACCAAAGCGGGAATATTTTCTATAAGTTATGCCTTGGGAAAACAATTTGACAACCCTATTCTGTTTCGTTCGGCAAAAATTCACTTTGGTTTTATTAACTATTTTTAATTTAATAAATCATTACTTTGTATTAAAAATAAAGAACTTAACCAATTTATACTTATGAAAAAACTTCTTTTTATATTATTGATTATTACAACATCAATAGGTGTTGCCCAAACCACAGCCATACCCGATGCAAATTTTGAGCAAGCATTAATTGATTTAGGCTATGATACTGGCAGTCCTGATGGGGTTGTTCCTACAGCTAATGTTGATACCATAATTTCATTGTATATATGGGCAAAAAATATTTCAGATTTAACAGGTATCCAGGATTTTAGTTCTTTAGTTGAATTAAATTGTGAAGCTAATCAATTTGCCAGTATCGATGTAAGTCATAATTTGAATTTAAAAGTTTTAGTTACTGCTAATAATTTTCAACTAATCAATTTAGATGTAAGCCAAAACACATTATTAACATATTTAAATTGTGCTGCGAGTCCAAGCCTGTCGAGTATTGATGTTAGAAATGGAAACAATGCAAATTTTACATACTTTAATGTTCAAGTAGATTCCAGTTTAAGATGTATCTATGTAGATGACAAAAACGCCACTTATTTATCTTCTTGGCTTAAAGATACTTCTGCTCATTGGGTAAACGATACCTTAGATTGCCAAAACATTACCTCATTTAATGAATATTATGATCAAAATAATTTTTTCAACATTTATCCTAATCCATCAAGTGAATATGCTGTATTTGAACTTGAACAGTATCCAGTTCAATTAACTATTTATGATTTACACAACAAGGTAGTACTCAGCGAACACATTAATCAAAAACTTTTTAAATTAAATACTAGTGGTTTTGACAAGGGTATTTATTTCTGCCATTTATTCTCAGACGGATTACTTTCAAGAAAAAAATTAATTATTATCTAATTTTTTGGAATATTTTAAATAATAACCGGCTGAATTTTCTGGATAAAAAGTAACAAAAAGTGTAAGTCATAAAGTAACTATTTTTAATTTAATAAATCGTTACTTTTGCACTTCATTTTTCAGGAAAAAATATGTCGAATATCATAAATCCTATTTACTTAAACGAACAAAAAATACTTGAACTTAAGCAACAATACGAAGCTGGAGTTCCTTGCAAACACATTGTTCTTCCTAATTTTTTAGACGAGCAATTTGCAACCTCACTTTACGAGAATTTTCCAAAAATGGATTTGCTAAACGTTAAGCGTAAAAGCATCAACGAAAACAAAAATGAAGACTACCATTTTGAGCGTTTTCATCCTGATTTTTTGAAAATTAAAAATGCATTAGCAAACCCTGATTTTATAAAGATTGTAGAAACTATTACAGGTTTAAAAGATTTAGTAACTACCAACGATGCTTTAGGTGCTGGTGTTCATCAAGGTGCTAACGGGAGTTATGTTGATATTCATATCGACTCCAACTTTAACCCTATGGAAAACCTTTGGAGAAGGTTAAATTTATTGATTTACCTTAACAAAGAATGGAAACCAGAATATGGCGGCGATTTAGAATTGTGGGATCAAAAAATGACCAAATGTGTAACCAAAGTTCCTTGCGATTTTAACCGTGCTGTTATCTTTTTAACCGATGAAACTTCTCCTCACGGATACGGAAAAATTACTGTTCCAGAAGGAGAAACTAGAAAATCGTTTTACACCTACTACTCTACCGTTACCGACAAAAACTTTAAATACGTTGATTCGCATTTTATTGCTCGACCCGATGATAATTTGGGTAAAAAAATAGCTACATCGGTTAAAGAACCTTTAAAGTTGGCTATTAAACGAATTCTAAAAAAAATGGGAATTACTTCACTCGATTTTCAAGATAAAAACAAAAAGAAGTTTTAGGTCGAGGTTGGAAGATAGAAGATAGAAGTTAGAAGTTAGATGGCAGGAAGTAACTAAACAAAAAAAAAACAATACTCATCACACCAAACACCAAACACTAAATACAATACACAAAAAATGGCAAGAAAGAAAAGGCAAAATCCATTCTCGAAAGAAGCAATAAAAAAATCGTTACGCGTTTTTCAATTTATAAAACCATTTAAAGTTCCTTTTATCATTGGGTTTATTGTTCTGTTAGTTTCAACTGTTGCCATGTTGGCTTTTCCTCGAATTTTAGGAAATTTAATGGATGCGGCAAAAAGTTCATCCGACCAAGAAGTTAATTATTTTATTCAACTGCTTATCGGATTATTCTTTGTTATTGGAATTTCGGCATTTCTTCGAATATATTTATTTGGTATTGTTGCCCACAAATCGCTAGCATTACTAAAAAATAAAACTTACGAACACTTGATCTCTTCACCCATGAGCTTTTTCTCGCAACGAAGAGTTGGTGAATTAAGCAGTAGAATTAGTGCTGATATTTCGCTATTGCAAGAAACTTTTACCATTACCATTGCTGAACTCATTCGCCAAATAATTACCATTCCTGTGGGTTTATTTTTCTTGTTTTATATTTCAAGTAGATTAACCCTTTTTATTGTTGCAGTTATTCCAATTATTGCTTTAATAGGCGTATTTTTTGGAAAGTTTATTAAAAAATTATCAGTTACTGCCCAAGACGACATTACGGAATCAAATAAAGTAGTTGACGAAACATTACACGGAATTGCTAGTGTTAAAGCTTATGCTAATGAATTTTTCGAATTGGTTCGTTACAAAAGAAGCATCGACCAATCGGTTGCCACTTCTATAAAAAGAGCCAAATGGAGAGGTTTATTTATTGGTGTAATTATGTTTGTTGCAGGTTCTGCTTTAATGGCAATTGTTTGGTATGGTTTACACATGGTTCAATTAAACGAGGCCGACCCAACCAAAGGAATTACCATCGGTGAATTGTTGCAATTTGCTTTGTATGCAGCATTTATTGGTGTTTCGTTTGGAGGAACAGCCGAATTGTTTTCTCAGCTTCAAAAATCGATTGGAGCAACCGAAAGCCTGATGGATATTTTGGAAGAAAATACCGAAGACATTGCTCTAACTAAGCCAAACGAAATTAAAATTGAAGGAAATTTATCTTTCAAAAATGTAAATTTTTCTTACCCTTCCAGAAGAGATATTGAAGTATTGAAAGACATCTCTTTTGATGTAGAAAAAGGAAAGTTACTGGCATTTGTTGGTCCTTCTGGCTCAGGTAAATCGACCATTGCTGCATTAATTTTTGGGTTTTACAAACCAAATGAAGGAGAAGTTTTAATCGATTACAAAAATTTAAGCGAATATCATTTATCAGAAATTAGAAGTCAAATGGCGTTAGTGCCACAAGAAGTTATGCTTTTTGGAGGAACAATAAAAGAAAATATTGAATACGGAAAACCAGGTGCAAGCGACGATGAAATTTTTGAAGCAGCAAAACAAGCCAATGCACTTGAATTTATTGAAAACTTTCCTGATAAATTTGAAACCATTGTTGGCGATAGAGGTATTCAATTAAGTGGCGGACAAAAACAACGTGTTGCCATTGCTCGTGCTATTTTAAGAAACCCTTCTATTTTGGTATTAGATGAGGCAACAAGTGCTTTAGACTCAGAAAACGAACGTTTGGTTCAAGAAGCCTTAGAACGCTTAATGAAAGGTAGAACTTCGATTGTTATTGCTCACCGATTATCAACCATTAAAAATGCTGATTCAATAATTGTGTTAGATAATGGAAAAATTAAAGAAAAAGGTACTCACGTCGAATTACTCAAAAAAGACGACGGTATTTATAAGAACCTTAGCACAATACAATTAGCAGCAGTATAACTCATTTAAAAATATGGAATATAGAAGATTAGGAAAATCGGGTTTACAATTAAGCGAATTATCTCTTGGTAGTTGGTTAACTTTTGGCAAACAAATAGAAAACAACACTGCCGAAGATTTGATGAAAATAGCTTACGATAATGGCGTAAACTTTTTCGATAATGCTGAAATTTATGCTCGTGGCGAATCAGAAAAAGTAATGGGCAAAGTGCTAAAGAAAATGAAATGGGATAGAGATTCGTACACTGTTTCGAGTAAAGTATTTTTTGGTTTTAGAGGAACAGAAAACACTAAACCCAACCAAAACGGTTTGAGTAGAAAACACGTTTTTGAAGCTTGCAACCAAGCCTTAGAGCGATTAAAAGTTGATTACTTAGACCTATATTTTTGTCACCGACCAGA
Source organism: Flavobacteriales bacterium (assembly GCA_015075325.1). GTDB lineage: Bacteria > Bacteroidota > Bacteroidia > Flavobacteriales_E > Vicingaceae > Vicingus. The sequence continues at coordinate 58,278 of JABTUP010000001.1, forward strand.
TAAAAACACGCCAATTGAAGAAACTGTTTGGGCAATGCACAACCTTATTACTCAGGGCAAAGTGTTATATTGGGGAACATCAGAATGGAGTGCTCAAGAAATAATGGAAGCACACATGGTTGCCAAGCAACATCATTTAATTGGACCAACCATGGAACAACCTCAATACAACATGCTTACTCGCCAAAAGGTTGAAGTAGAATTTTCTCAAATCTACAAAACCGTTGGACTAGGAACAACCATTTGGTCGCCACTAGCTTCGGGTGTTTTAACAGGAAAATACAACCAAAATAAAGACCCAAAAGGCACTCGTTTAAACATGGAAGGCATGGATTGGTTAAAGAAAAGTGTACTTGAAAAAGAAAACATAAAAAAAGCCGAAAAGCTAACAGCTTTAGCTAAAGATTTAGGAATATCCTTACCCGTTTTAGCCATTGCCTGGTGTTTAAAAAACAATAATGTTAGCACTGTAATACTTGGAGCAAGCAAAACAGCTCAACTAAAAGAAAACTTTAAAGCATCGGAAGCTAAAACCAAGCTTACTGATGATGTAATGGAGCAAATTGAAAAGATTTTAAATAACACTCCGGTTAAACCAACATTCTAAAAAAGTTGTATAATTTTGAACTTGAATTGGGGAATTAACTCATTTGTGCCTAGCGTTCCGCAATGCTGCGGGAAGGTGGTTAAATTTAATCCTCGTTCTTTTGTTATTGTATATTTATTGGGGAATTAGCTCATTTGGCTAGAGCGCTTGCCTGGCAGGCAAGAGGTGGTCGGTTCGATTCCGATATTCTCCACAACTAGAAAGCATCCGTCTGCTGACAGATGCTTTTTGCTTTTGTTAAAATTATGTACTTTGTCTATATCCTATATTCTTCCAATATCGACAAATATTATATTGGTCAAACTGAGAATATAAAACGGAGACTAGCTGAACATAATTCTAAAAGAAATCTTGGTGCTTCCGATTGGCAGATAAAGTATGTTGAAAGTTTTGAAAACAGAAGTGATGCTGTTAAAAGAGAGACTGAAATAAAAGCTAAGAAAAGAAGAACTTACCTTGAATGGTTAATTTCCAACAATGTATAGAGCGTCCCGCAGCATTGCGGGAAGGTGGTCGGTTCGATTCCGATATTCTCCACAACTAGAAAGCATTCGTTATTTTACGGATGCTTTTTTGTTTTCACCCCTCTTTATCTCCCCTCTAGAGGGGAGAATTTCCTCCCTTGAGGGAGGATAAAGGTGGATGATAAATTAAAATTTAATCGTATCAACTAACTTTCATCTCTAGTTAATTTCATTTTTTGTTTATTTTCACAAAAAAATTACACATGATGAGTAAAATAATTGTTTTAGGTTCAGGTATGGTTGGGAGTGCAATGGCTATTGATTTAGCTAAAAAACACACCGTGACGCTAACCGACAGAAGCCAGCAGGTATTGGATAAGGTAAAAGCAAAATGCCCAAGTTTAACAACCGCTGTTTTAGATGTTACAAATGTTGATTTATTAAAATCGACCATAAAACAACACGATTTGGTGGTTTGTGCTGTTCCAGGATTTTTAGGTTTTAACACCTTAAAAGCAATTATTGAAGCAGAGAAAGATGTAATTGATATTTCTTTTTTTCCTGAAAACTCATTAGAATTAGATGCTTTAGCAAAACAAAAAAATGTTACTGCAATAGTTGATTGTGGTGTTGCTCCAGGTATGGACAACATTATTTTAGGATATTACAACGAAAAACTTAAACTAAACTTCTTTGAGTGTTTGGTTGGTGGTTTGCCAAAAGTAAAAAAATGGCCATTTTGCTACAAAGCACCTTTTTCACCAATTGATGTAATTGAGGAATATACTCGTCCTGCACGTTATGTAGAAAACGGACATGTGGTAATAAAAGAAGCTTTAACCGATTGCGAATACATTGAATTTGATAAAGTAGGCACATTAGAATCGTTCAACAGTGATGGTTTACGTTCTATTATTTTTACCATGCCTCATATTAAAGACATGAAGGAAAAAACCTTGCGTTATCCTGGGCATGTGGAATATGTAAAAGTGTTGAAAGAAAGTGGTTTCTTTAGTAGCGAAGCCATTGAAGTAAATGGGCAGAAAATTGCTCCACTCGATTTTACCAGCAAAGTATTGTTTAACGAATGGAAGTTGGGCGAAACTGAAGAAGAATTAACTGTAATGCGAGTGACCGTTAAAGGCACTAATACACAAGGCAAAGAAGAAACTGTAGTTTACAATTTACATGATGAGTTTTGCACTAAAACCAATACCTCATCGATGGCACGAACAACAGGCTATACAGCTACCGCTGCTGCAAATCTATTTTTAGAAGGTTTGTTTACCGAAAAAGGAGTTTTTCCACCAGAATTGGTTGGAAAACACGAAGCTTGTTTTAACTATTTCATGAAGTATTTGGAGGAAAGAGGTGTGGTTTATACTAAGACTAGTTCTATTAGCTAACTTGTTTTTATATTTTTTAGATTAACTTCATTCTTCACTTCCTAATCTTTTATACATCTTATAGAAAACCCATTGTTAGTATTTGATTTTTCTCTATTAATATTATTTGAATTGAGAATAATTCTTGTTAAAGATTCATTCGCATTATAAATACTTGAAGACCAAAACACTGCACTCCAATATGGCGAAGTGAAATTATAATTAATATCCCTACTACCTCCAGGCAGAGCGGAAAAACCTGTTTCATTTGTCCCATCATTATTCAACCATAAAGTGCTAATAGCTTTCATTTTACCACCGGCAATATAACTTTCCGCAGCCAAACTGCCTAAAGTGTCCATATTTGAGTTAGCATCTATAAACCTAATTAATTCTGACCACTCCGCATCACTTGGCACATGCCATCCACATGGACATAAGTTTCTTGAATCTGAAACTGCAAACCAATTATATAATTTCCCATATACTGATTCAAAATTACTAACATTCATGTTCCAACACCAAGCACCTATTGTCGATGAATTCCAACTCAGGCTATCAGTTAAGTTAGGTATTGAATCTCCATTACAATATCTAGTAGTACGTAAATTTTCTGCTATCCATATTTGTGTGCCAATTGTTACAGTAATATATGAGTTTCCATCTATATCAGTAACTATACCAGTTGATGGTACTATTGGATTATTACTAGATGAAGGAGTTGGTGATGACGATGGAGTACAGGCAGAAATAATTAAGACAGCAATAAATACGCTTTTTAAAAATATTTTCATCTTTTAGAATTTAAGCTATTGTAAATGTAAGAAAGATAATCATTTTATAATCAGTACTTATAGGATTTAAAAATAGATTCATGCTTACGCAGGAATGATAAAATAAAAGCAATATTATAAATTAAAGCAACAAAAAATAAATTTTAACAAAAGTTCTCGATTTGAGAACTTTTAGTATTTTTGTACTAACATATTTTAATGGAACGAATATTTTCAAAAAGTACTCTACGCGAATATTGGGTAAAACATCCTGATACTGAACAATATTTAAAAACATGGTACGACACCGTAATGAGCTCTGTTTGGAAAACGCCAAATGATGTAAAAAAAACGTATGCAAATGCAAGTATCTTAAAAGACAGTAGAATAGTTTTTAACATCAAAGGAAATGATTACCGACTCATTGTTAAATTTAATTTTGATAAACAATGGGCTTTTATAAAGTTTATCGGCACACATGTAGAATATGATAAAATTGATGCAAACACCATATAAACAAACAGACATGAACATTAAATTAATTAAAACCGAATCAGACTATCGAGATGCATTGAACCGACTCGAACAAGTTTTTGATGCAAAAATTGGTACAGCAGAAAGTGATGAGGCTGATATATTAGCATTGATAATTGACGAATACGAGAAAAAACATTATGCTATTGAAGCCCCTGACCCCATTGAAGCCATAAAAATAAGAATGCAAGAAATGCAGTTAAAACAAGTTGATTTAATTAACGAAATTGGCGGAAAAAGTAGAGTTTCTGAAGTACTCAATCGAAAAAGAAAATTAACCGTTGAAATGATTCGTAAACTGGCTCAAAAACTTAACCTTTCTGCGGAGCTACTTGTTATAGATTATAAGCTTAATTAGTCCTCATCACCACCAACTTGTCTTGTAACATTTCGTTAATGGTGTATTGTATCCCGCCAACTCCAATACCAGATTCTTTTCTACCACCAAAAGGCATCCAATCTACCCGAAAAGCAGTATGGTCGTTTATCATTACTGCGGCAGCATTTAATTGTTTGGTTATAGCAAATGCTTTGTCAATATTTTTTGTAAAAACAGCTGCTTGGAAAGCAAAAGGTAATGCGTTGGCTTGTTTAATTGCATCTTCAACAACTGAATAAGTATAGAGACATATTACTGGTCCAAAAATTTCCTGAGTAGAAACAAGTGAATTTTTATTTGGATTCAACAAAATAGTTGGTTCAAAACAAGTTTCTGAAATTCGTTTTCCTCCACATAGCAATTTAGCTCCTTCGCTAACAGCTTCGCTTATCCATGTTTCAATTCTATCTACTTCTTTAGAAAGAATAAGTGGACCTACTTGAGTTTGTTCATTTAATGGATTTCCAACAATTAGTTTCTTTGCTTCTGCAACTAGTTTATCTGCAACTTCATTCAATATTTTTTGATGAACAAAAACACGTTGAACAGAAACACAAACTTGTCCAGCATGGTAAAATCCGCCTTTTACAATTGCAGGAATTAACTCTTTTATATCTGCATCTTGTTCAACTATTACTGGAGCTAAACCGCCATGTTCTAAAGCAATTCTAGTTCCTGCTGCAATTTTACTTCTTAAATGCCAACCAACTTTTGCAGAGCCTATAAAAGTTAAGTAAGCTACTCGTTTATCAGTAGCAAGTTTTTCAGCCAAACCATCTTCACAAATCAACACTTGAGCCCAATTTTCAGGTAAACCAGCTTCTTCAAGTAAGTTAATAAACTTTATACATGATAAAGGAGTTGTTAAAGCTGGTTTAACAATAACAGGACAACCAGCTGCAACAGCAGTTGCAACCTGATGAACAATTAAATTAAACGGATGGTTAAATGCACTAATAGCTACTACTACACCAATCGGTTCTTTTGTTGTAAAAGCCAACCGATTTTCTGACGATGGTGTTAACCCCATGGGTATTTGTTCGCCATGCAACTGCAATATGGCTTGAGCAGCTAATTTCACTCCGTTGATGGCTCTTAAAATTTCTACTTTCGAATCCTGATAAGGTTTTCCTCCTTCTTGAGTAGCTAATTTTACTATTTCTTCTTGTTGTTTGGTTATTAATACAACCAATTTTTCAAGAATTTCGATGCGTTGATATGCTGGTATACCATGAGGTTGGTATTGGTGTAAATTGCTTGCTTTCGACAATGCATTTTCTATATCAGCAGCAGTGTTAAATGGAATTTCTTTTAACAACAAATTATCGAATGGACAACAAACTTTGAGCATAGCTGTTACTTAATAAAATCAATTATTTCATGGGTTAATTGTTGCAAATCAACCTTTTCAATTGGATGTTTTGAGTTGTGAAGTTGATAAAACAGGGCATTCGGAATTGCGTTAGCAACAGCCATCGTTTCTTCCAATGTTACCATTTCGTCTTGGTCAGCCAACCCAATTTTTACTTGATGTTGAATCGTTTTAATCGTTTATGGTTAATGGATTGTTTTGACCCATTTCAAACATCATTTCAGCCGTTTTAGCTAAAACATCTTTCCAATTGTTTGGAGCGTGTCGTTGTTTTAAATGTTCTGCAAATGCGGGAATTTTTTCCTCAATTTTTTCAGCAACAAGCATTTTAATTTCTTGGTGAGCAATTTCAGGTGTCCAATTAAATTTTGTTCCTAAAGTAATAATCTTGTTTATTCTATTTGGAGCATTTTTCGTTAAATATAACGCTACAAAACCACCCATACTATAACCAAAAACATGAATGGTTTCTATGTTATTTGAATCTAAATAACTCAATACATCATCCGCAAATTGGGCAATATTAAATTCTGATTTAAAAACTTCTCCTCCATGCCCTGAGAAGTTAATTGAATGAACATTGTACTTTTTTACCAACTGATGTTTTAGTAACTCAAATTGATCTTTACTACCAATAGCACCATGTAAAATTAAAATGTTTTTCATATTCTCACACCAATAATACAGACATCGTCGACTTGTTCCGACTTTCCTTTCCAAACATTAAACTCATTTGTTAATCTTTGTTTTTGTTCTAGCATTGTTAATTCTGATATTTGAAGTAAATACTCTTTCAAATTCTTAATCATGTATTTTTTTCCTTTACTGCCTCCAAATTGGTCTGGGAATCCATCTGTTAATGTATAAATCACATCCCCTTTTTTCAACATAATATTATGAGATGTAAAGGAATCTATATCCTTATCGTGTTTTCCAACAGGCATTTTATCAGGCTTGAATTCAAGTAATTCATTATTTCTAACTATAAAAACTGGATTATTTGCAGCAGCAAAAGAAAGTTCTGTTCTTTCACTATTAATTACCAATAAACTACAATCCATCCCATCCTTCCCTCCTTCTTTACTACCATCCTTTTTTAAACGCTCAATAATAATCTTTCTTGTTTCATTAAGAATTGCATCTGGCTCAGAATATTTTTCAATAGATTTTTCTAAACTGGAAATGTTTAGAATACTCATGATTGCTCCTGGAACACCGTGTCCTGTACTATCGGCGCATGAAAAAGCAAAATTCCCATTATTCAACTCTCCTGCCCAATAAAAATCGCCACTTACCACATCTTTTGGTTGAAAGAAAACAAAGTATTCTTTTAAATGCTTATCAAGTATTTCTGTTGTTGCTAAAAAACTACGTTGTATACGCTCAGCATAATTAATACTATCCGTAATTTCTTTGTGTTTTTCTTCTACAAGCTCTTTCTGTTGTTCAATTATTTTCTTCTGAAGTCTAATTACTCTAAGTCGATTATATATAAATCCCGCAAAAATTAAGACAAAAAATAATCCTCCAATTAAAACATACTGTTGATTCTTCTTTAATCTGATTTCAGCCTGTTGAGCTATAATTTTTGAATTATACACTTTTTTTGCTTCTTCGGTTTTTATACTATCAATAGCTGCTAGTTTATCATATTGATATTTAAATTCTTGTTGAAGTATATCTCTTTGAGTCTTTTCATTAATAAGACTATCACTAGAATTAACAAACAGTTCGTGCATCTCTAAAGCTAGAGAATACTTTTTTATAGATTTATATGATTTAAAAAGAAGTAAAGATGATTCTTTAACCCTTAGAAGATTACCATTCTTTCTTGCTAAATCTAGAGCTTTTTTAGAATAATTAATTGATTTTAAAAAATCTCCTTGATCATAATAAATTCTTCCGATGTTAACTAAAGTTCCCGTGAGACCTATTTCATCTCCAATCTCTTCTTGAATATTTAAACCTTTATTATAAAATACTAGAGCTGTATCTAAATCTTTTTTATCCTTATAAATATTACCAATATTAAAAAGGGAATTTGCAATACCTTGTTTGTGGCTTATCTCTTTAAAAATAACTAAACTTTGATTGTAATAGTTAAGAGCCTTAGTGAAATCAGTTTTAGCCGCATAAATATTAGCAATATTTATCATAGTAACAGCTACACCTAACTTACGACCAATTTGCTTTTGAATTTCTAAACTTCGAGAAAAATATTCTAAAGCTTTATCGTTATCTCGTTGTTCACTATATATCGACCCAATATTATTCAATGATTTGCCAACACCCTCTTTATCTCTTAATTCTTCATATAACTTTAAATTCTTAATAAAATAATTAATTGCATTAGTATAATCACCTCTTATGCGAAAAGAAACTCCTTGTGTATTACGAGCTGCTGCCATTTGCTTTTTCAACCTTTTCATTTCTGCAAAATCATATTCCAATTGAGCCAAATAAAAAGCACTATCTGGTTGAGAATAAAGATAATTATCCCAAGTATATTTATGTAATGCCTCTAAACGAACGGTATCAGCTATTGTTTTATCGTTCCAAACACTCCAAAGAGAATCTTTAGTGTTTTGAGAATAAAATAGATTTAAACTAAAATAGAATATAATTATTAAGAGAGTTTTCTTCATAAACTTCAATAATCCTTAGCTGATATTAACAAATGAGAAACAAACTGTTTGAAAAGCTAAGGTAATAAGAAACAGTATGTAAAGTAGTTTTTTCATTTTTTCTAGAATACCCGCTATAATAAACAAAGAGTTATTTAAAGGTAAATTTAAAATTAATTAGTTAGCTTCGAAATTATAGTTGAAAAAATGGATGAAAAAACTTAAGAAAAAAAGGAATTGGAACTTGAAATAAAGATTTTATTTTCGCCTCTTAATCTACCTAGTGATATCTTTTAATCACAACTTCTAAACCATACTTAAATATTATAAGTAGATTATCCATAACTTTAAATAAAAAATTAAAAAATGATATTTAAGATAAATAAATCCCAAACTGTAACGGACAAACAAAATATTTCAGCTAACAAAATAATACTAAATCCTTTTGAATCAAACATAATTGGTCTAAAAATTTGTTTATACAATGCTAATGGACACGTAGCCAAATTTCCGATTACAGAAACTAATAAACCTTTTAGTAAAGATGTATCTAGTTTTTCAAGTATTAATTTAGAGTGTTCTTCTTCGGATAAAGAATACTCTATTGAATTTAATTTGAGTTAATAATTGATTAGCGTCAACTACTTATTAATGAGAAATAACATCTATTGATTATGGAAGATTTTCAAGAATTAAAAAAAATCATGCTTAAAATTATTGAAGAAAATAATGGTAAATTCAAGAGTATTGATATAATTAACGAATTAAAACGCCTTAAAATAACCTCTGACTATTATAATATTGGTAAAGCATTATGGGATCCTGAAAACAATATTAAAACTGTTAAAATAGTATATGGTAAGTATTATGCAACAGAAGATTATATTGAAAAACCCTCTCAACACAATGAACAACCTTGGATATATTCAAGACCTAAATCGGATAAAATTACGATGGGTTCCAAAAAAAAATCTGGTAAATGGCTAGTCTTTAGAAAATCTGACCAAATTGATGAAGCGTGGCAAATTGTTTCTGTTGCTAATAAAAAAGGCATACTAGGCACCTCTTGCAAAGTATCAACTCAATTTTCTAATAAAAGTAAAGATGCAAATTTTATTCACGTTATTTGTATTTACACCCAAGATGCTGAATTTGAAGATGATATTTTAGAAGTTGGACATAAAATAAAATTACTTTTTCCAAATGACAAAATATTCTACAAAACAGATGAAGATACTAAAAAGGGAAAATATAGAAAAAATGGTGATAGAAATATTTCGAAATATCAATTATAAAAAAATTTATTTCCTCGAAACTACTGTTTTGGATGTCATGAAATACAACGAATTCATAAATTTAAGCGAATGAATCTGTATCAATTTCATTCAAATAAGAATCAAATTCATTATCCCAGTTAAACGCAATTATTCCAAGTATCATTGAATAGTCATTAAATTCTAAAACACGAGTATCGTGCTTAAACAAATCTCGATAAACACCTTCAAAAGACCACTTCTTAAATAATTTTGATCTACAAAATCCTCTGCCATCAGTTGTGTCACAAACATAAATTAAAGGACATTCATGTTTCACTAAAAATAAATGAATTATTTCTTGAATAGTGACACTTACCTTATCATCGTGCGGAGGATTAGTAACAGAAGGTGCAAATGAAATCTCAAATATATTTTGACAGGAAGAACAAATTGAATTAAAAAGATGGTTTGCCTTATTGAACTTTACAAAATACTTTATGTCATTATCGGTATCGAAGATATAGGTAAAAGAATCTTCATCATATCCTAATTCGTAAATTGGATATTTATGCAATTCTTTTAGGTTTACTCGATATAACAATCCCTCCAGTTTGGGCTTTTTTAATCCAATCTTGTTTTTCCTTGATAGCTTCTTTAATTCTATCAGGAACTGGTTTGTTTATTTTTATTTTCTTTGACATAACCATAAATGTTATACAAAGGTACAAAAAAAATGAAATCTGTTTCAGAAATAAAGTATTATACTTCAAACGAGACATAGTTCCCAAATCCATAAAGTTTGATTTTTGTAACTATTATCATTTAGTTATTGATGAAAATCAGAAATTCAATAACCCTTTAATTGCAGTTGCAATCTTATCAGAATTAGGTAACAAAGTCGCCTCCAAAACAGAATTTAATGGAATGGCTGGAGTATCAACAGAACCAACAATTTCTATAGGTGCATCTAGTTGTTTGAAACAGTTTTTTTGAATACGTGCAGCTAAGCCTAATGTAAAGCTATTTTCAACAGACTCTTCAGTAACCAACAATACTTTGTTGTGTTTCTTAGCTGCTGTGTACATAGCTTGTTCGTCTATCGGATTTAAGGTTCTTAAATCAATAATTTCGGTTTGACCTTTAAATTGTTTTGCAGCTTCTAAACTCCAATACACCCCTCTACCATAGGTAATAATTACAGCACTTTCTCCATTTTCAATTTTATCTGCATCCGCTTCAATTACTGTCCTTGCTTTACCAAAAGGTATTACATAATCTTCATCTGGTTCAACAGTTTTTGCACCTTCAGTTCCTTTTATTTTACTCCAATACAATCCTTTGTGTTCAAAAATAACCACAGGGTTTGGGTCGTAATAAGCAGATTTTAACAATCCTTTTAAATCAGCTCCTGTTGATGGATAAGCTACTTTAACTCCTCTAATTTGTGTTACCACAGATTCCACACTTGAAGAATGATAAGGACCACCCGACCCATAAGCTCCAATTGGCACTCGTAAAATCATACTTGCTGGCCATTTTCCGTTAGAGAGGTAGTACGAACGACTCACTTCTGTAAACAACTGATTTAAGCCCGGCCAAATGTAATCAGCAAACTGCACCTCAACTATTGGACGTAAGCCCACAGCAGCCATACCAACAGTGCTTCCAACAATAAAAGCTTCTTGAATAGGCGTATTAAAAACCCTATCATCACCAAATTGTTGGGCTAATGTTGCTGCTTCACGGAAAACTCCACCTAAACGACCTCCAACATCTTGTCCGTACATTAAACATTCTTTGTGTTTAGTCATTAACTCACGAACAGCAAAAAGAGCTGAATCAACCATTACGGTTTTTTCTTTTCCTTTAGGTTCTCGTTCACCTTTTTCTTCAGTAATTGGTGTTGGTGCAAAATGATGTAAGGTCAAATCTTCTGGTCTTGGGTCTTCTTCTGCTAATGCCAATTGGTAATCATTAGCAACCAATTCTTTCGTTTTATTTTCAATAGCAATAATCTCCGCATCCAAAACACCAAAATCTTTTAGGTTTGATTTTAATTTTGGGAATGGATCTCTTGTAGCTGCTTCAACTAAATCATCTCTGTACCACTCTTTACGAACTCCTGATGTGTGATGATTTAGTAAGGGCACTTTTGCATGTACTAAAAATGGGCGGCGTTCTTTTCGAACCAAATCAATCACTTCTTTCATGGTTGAATAAGATTCTATAAAATCGCTCCCATCAATGGTTCTAACTTCTAAACCTTTAAATCCTCTTGCGTAATAAGTAATATCTTGTGCTCTAGTTTCATTAGCATTTGCAGAAATATCCCATTCGTTATCTTGTACCAAATAGATAATTGGCATTTGTTTCAAAACCGCCATTTGAAAAGCTTCAGAAACTTCTCCTTCAGTACAAGAAGCATCGCCCAAACTACAAACTACTACTGGATTTTCACCATTATAATTTTCTGCTAACCCAATTTTTTCTTTATACTGAATTCCCATTGCCACACCTGTTGCAGGTATAGCTTGCATTCCAGTTGCTGATGATTGATGCGGAATTTTTGGTTTATCTGTATCATTTAAACTAGGATGAGAATAATATGTTCTACCGCCAGAAAAAGGGTCGTTTCGTTTAGCTAAAACTTGTAACATCAATTGAAATGGAGTCATTCCAATTGAAAGTAAAATACTATCATCGCGATAATAAGGGAAAACAAAGTCTTGTGGTTTTAATTGCAAGCCTGTAGCTATTTGAATAGCCTCATGTCCACGTGAAGTAGCATGAACATATTTGGCAGTAATTTCTTTATTTTCTTCATATAATTCGGTTAACGACTTAGCCGAAGACATTAATCGAAAAGCTTCTAAAGCAATATCTTTGGTTACCACAGTTTTCATTCCCACTTTTTTTTCGATAGTTTCAGCCATAGTAATAATTTGTTATCAGGTTACAAAGATAGGTAAAAAGTGTTTTTCAACACTAAAACAAAAAATCTTAACCCTTTACGGGTTAAGATTTAAATATTTAAAAAACAAGTTGATTAAATTATTCAATAATCATACCTGCTCCAACAGTTTCATTGGTTGCTTCATCAATAATAATAAGACTTCCAGTAAATCGGTTTCTTGCATACTTATCATACAACAACGGCTTAGTTGTACGTAAAGATATTCTTGCAATATCGTTCATTTTTACTGTTTTATCGTCTTCAATGCGATGAAGCGTATTGATATTTACTTTGTATTTTACTTCTTTAATCACACATCTCACATCGTTTGAAGTATGTTTAATAGCGTATTTTCCGTTTGGGATTAGGTTCTTTGGGTTAAACCAGCAAACCATAACATCAATATCTTGTCCAACTTGTGGTTGATTATTTTCGCGTACAATCATATCTCCCCTACTGATATCGATATCATCTTCTAGTGTTATAGTAACCGACATTGGTGTAAAAGCTTCATCAAGAGAACCATTAAAAGTATCGATACTTTTAATTTTAGACGTAAAACCTGACGGCAAAACTACAACGTCATCTCCTGGTTTAAATACTCCCCCAGCAATTCTACCAGCATAACCTCTATAATCGTGATATTTATCCGATTGTGGACGAATTACATATTGCACTGGAAAACGGCAATCGATATGGTTGTAATCGCTACCGATATGAATATTTTCTAATAAATACATTAAAGTTGACCCTTGATACCAAGGCATTTTTTCTGATTTATTTACCACATTATCGCCATTTAAGGCTGAAATAGGAACAAACTGAATGTCTTTCACATCAAGTTTAGAGCAGAATGCTTCTAAATCTTTTTTAATATTATAAAATACATCTTCAGAATAATCTACTAAATCCATCTTATTAATGCAGAAAACAACGTGAGGAATACCTAACAATGCTGCAATAAAAGTATGTCGAGAAGTTTGTTCTACCAATCCGTTTCGAGCATCCACTAAAATGATTGACAAGTTTGATGTAGATGAACCAGTTACCATATTTCTAGTATACTGAATATGACCTGGGGTATCAGCAATAATAAATTTGCGTTTTGGGGTTGCAAAATAACGATAGGCAACATCAATAGTAATTCCTTGTTCACGTTCAGCTCTTAATCCATCAGTTAACAAAGCTAAATTTACATTCTCCTCGCCTTTTTTTCTACTTGACTCTTCAATTGCCTCATATTGATCAGCAAAAATCGATTTAGAATCGTAAAGTAAACGACCTATAAGCGTGCTTTTTCCGTCATCTACACTGCCTGCAGTAGAAAAGCGTAAAAGTTCCATATCTAAATAAGATGACGTTTTTGATTGTATAGTTGAATTTTCCATTATCAATTTTCAATTAAAAATAACCTTGTTTTTTTCTATCCTCCATTGCTGCTTCCGAACGTTTGTCGTCAGAGCGTGTTCCTCTTTCTGTTGTTCTTGCAGCCGCTACTTCTTCAATAATTTTTTCAACAGTATCAGCGTCAGATTCGACAGCACCTGTGCAGGTTGCATCTCCAATTGTTCTAAAACGAACAACCATTCTCTTGGTTGGTTCGGTATCTCTTTGCTGGATAAAATCTGTAACACTCATTATTACTCCATCTCTAATAAAAACATCTCTTTCGTGAGACAAATAAATAGATGGTATTTCAATTTTTTCATGTAAAATATATTGCCATACATCCATTTCAGTCCAATTACTTATTGGAAAAACTCTAAAATGTTCTCCTAAATGTTTTCTTCCGTTAAAAATGTTCCATAATTCTGGACGTTGATTTTTTGGATCCCATTGTCCAAATTCATCTCGATGTGAGAAAAATCGTTCCTTAGCTCTAGCTTTTTCTTCATCTCTTCTTGCTCCACCAATTGCACAATCATACTTATTTTGTTCAATAGTATCTAAAAGAGTTACTGTTTGTAAAGCATTTCTACTGGCATTAAAACCTTTTTCTTCAACAACTTTACCTTCATCAATTGATTGTTGTACAGAACCCACTACTAAATTTGCATCATATTTCTTTACAAAACTATCTCTGTATTGAATAGTTTCTGGAAAATTATGACCAGTATCAACATGCACTAACGGAAAAGGAATTCTTGCTGGCCAAAAGGCTTTTCGAGCCATGTGTGCAACAATAATAGAGTCTTTTCCTCCCGAAAAAAGTAAAGCAGGGTTTTCAAACTGAGCAGCAACTTCTCGCAATACATATATTGCTTCTGATTCTAATTCTTGTAGGTGAGTTAAATTATATGACTTCATATTTTTAATTTGTGTTCAAAGGTAACCATCTATTTTTTGATTTAAAAAAAAGAGCGTGTAAATAACACGCTCTTTTTTGGTTTTTATCTTTAACAATTAGAATTTAGCTCTTGATTTTCTTCGTTTTCGTTTTTTCTTACCAAGTACCCAACTATTTTTAGCTCTATAGAACTTACTTCTTCCACGAATTGCCCAGCTAAAATTTACAGTAACAGTAGCATAACTATCATTGTGCTCTGGATCTCCTCTTTTCTTGCCTGGATTATAAGTGGTAACTTGAGGAGAACCATTATTTAAATCAGGATTATCCATATGAATTTGTGTAATAAGTTCTTGATTTGTTTTATTTGCTAATTGAGCTGTTAATGGATCTGTATGAGTCACATATTTATCACTTACATCATCAATATAATCAGTAAAAGTAGTTCTCCAGCTTGCCTCTAAACCTAATCGATATTTTCTATTTATCGTATAATAAAACCCAATACCTGCTGGAATAGCTAAATTTATTTTTGAATAACTAGTTCCCTCTGTCTTTAAGGGCTGTAAAGAATACCATTGTCCATCTAATTCGCCTTTTGGATTACTATAAAATGCTCCTACGCCTCCAAAAAGATACAAATTAAAATCAGAAGAATATCTTCCAGTGCCACCAACATCATTTACCTTGTATACATACAATTCCAAATGAGCAGCAGCTTCAATCATATCATTTTTAAAATTGAGATTTCTACCTTTCCTATTAGGATTTAGTGTTTGAGAATCATCTCCAGATAAACGAACATAATTCAATGTTCCCTTAACTCCAAAACGATTGGATATTCTATAACGATAAAAACCACCCAAATTCCATCTGGTATAATTCAATTTCATATCGGCGGGACCGCTTCTTCTTTCTCCGATTCCTCCACCCATTTCTCCTAAATAATTGGATGCACCTACTGAAAAACCATAATCCACGTAATATTGACTATACGCAGATATAGAGGTTAATAATGATAAGAAAATTGTTACTAATACTTTTTGCATTGTTGCAAATATATTAAAGTTATACAAACTGATACACAATTAATAAAAAAAACTATTTAATAACTTCTACAATTTGTATTTTCGTAAAAAAAACGAAGTTACAAAAAAATCATTTAATGATGAACAATAAAATTTGCTCTCTTTTTGAAATAAAACTACCTATTATACAAGGTGGTATGATATGGAATAGTGGTTGGAAACTAGCTTCAGCGGTATCAAATGCTGGTGGTTTAGGATTAATTGGTGCGGGTTCAATGTATCCTGATGTATTTAGAGAACACATTAAAAAATGTAAACTAGCAACCAACAAACCTTTTGGCGTAAATCTACCTATGATTTATCCTCAAATTAATGAAATGTTAGACATTATTATTGAGGAAGGTGTTAAAATTGTATTTACTTCTGCAGGAAATCCAAAAACTTACACTTCTTTTTTTCATGAACATGGAATTAAAGTTGTGCATGTGGTACCTGGAGTTAAATTTGCCTTAAAAGCACAAGAAGCTGGCGTTGATGCCGTTGTTGTGGAAGGATTTGAAGCTGGCGGACACAATGGTAGAGACGAAACAACCACGTTTTGTTTGGTTCCAATGGCAAAAAAAGAAATTACCATACCAATTATTGCTGCTGGAGGAATAGCAACAGGAGCAGGCATGTTGGCAGCTATGGTTCTGGGTGCTGATGGTGTTCAAATGGGAAGCAGATTTGCCGCCTCTTTTGAAGCTTCATCTCACGAAAATTTTAAACATGAAATTGTAAAAGCTAAAGATGGAGCAACCATGCTTACGCTGAAAGACGTAACTCCTGTTCGGTTAATTAAAAATAAGTTTTTTAATGAAATAAATGACGCCATAATAAAAGGTGCATCAATTGAAGAACAAACAAAACTTTTAGGTAGAGGACGAGCAAAGAAAGGGATGTTTGAAGGCGATTTAGATGAAGGCGAATTAGAAATAGGACAAGTTGCTGGATTAATTGATTCTATTGAACCTGTATCAAAAATCATCTCAACTATAATGGAAGAATACCGACAAGCTCTAAAAGAAATAAATAACGAAAAATACCGCTTTTAACCATGATAAAATTTGAAAAATTTGAACTAAAAAATGGTTTAAAAGTTATTGTACACCAAGATGAAACTACACCAATTGTAGCCTTTAATTTATTATACAATGTTGGAGCAAGAGATGAAGATGAAAACAAAACTGGATTTGCTCATTTATTTGAACACTTGATGTTTGGTGGTTCGGTAAACATTCCAAACTTTGATGAGCCGCTTCAATTTGTTGGTGGAGATAATAATGCATTTACTTCTAATGACATTACCAATTACTACATTACTGTTCCTAAAAACAATCTCGAAACTGCTTTTTGGTTAGAATCAGACCGTATGCTAAGCCTCGCTTTTACCGAAAAAAGTTTAGAAGTTCAGCGTCAGGTGGTTATTGAAGAATTTAAACAAACTTGTTTAAATCAACCTTATGGTGATGTTTGGTCGTTGTTACGTCCCATGGTTTACAAAAAACATCCTTATCAATGGGCTACTATTGGAAAAGAAATTGCTCACATTGAAAATGCAACAATGAACGATGTGAAAGCCTTTTTCTTTAAACACTATTTACCTTGTAATGCAATACTTAGCATTGCTGGAAATGTAACTACCAAAGAAATAAAAGCTTTATCAGAAAAATGGTTCGGAAATATTCCTTCTGGTGAAAAACCGTTAAGAAATATACCTTTAGAGCCCATACAAACAGAAGAACGAAGGTTGCGAGTAGAAAGAGATGTTCCGGCAAATGCAATTTTTAAAGCTTTTAGAATGTGCAAAAAGACCGATGACGAATTTTACGCGACCGATTTATTAAGTGATATTTTATCGAACGGAAGTAGTGCAAGATTATATCAGGCATTGGTAAAAAACAACCCTCTTTTTAGCGAAATTAGTGCTTACGTAATGGGAAGTTTTGATGAAGGAATGTTTATCATTAGTGGAAATTTACAAGAAAACACTTCTTTTGATGAAGCAGAGAAAGCCATTGAAAAAGAACTAGAAAACATAAAAAAAACTTTAGTTGCCGAACACGAACTTACCAAAGTGAAAAACAAAATAATTTCTTCGCACGAATTTGCCGAAACCAGTGTACTAAACAAAGCCATGAATTTAGCTATAGCCGAACTTCTAGGCGATGCCAACGATGTGAATTTCGAAAATGAAAAATACTCAAAAGTTACTCCTGAGGATATTAATAAGGTTGCTAAGAAAATTCTTGTTTCAACAAACTGCTCAACTTTAATTTATGCGAAAAAGACCGAAGTTGGAAGTCAGAAGACCGAAGTTAAAAAACAAATCACTAACAACTAATAATTAACTATGCCAACTTTAGATAGAACAAAAGCTCCAAAATTTAACGAATTAGATGAATTGACTTTTATTCATCCACAAACACATTTTTTATCAAATGGCGTTAAAGTTAACGTGCTATCTGGCGGTAGCCAAGAGATTGTTAAAATCGATTTTATATTTAAAGCAGGAACTTACCATCAAACAAAACCTTTGGTAGCAAGTGCTACAAACAATTTATTAAAAGAAGGCACAAAAAACTACACGGCTTTCGAAATTGCAGAAGGAATTGACCAATACGGGGCTTATCTTCAAACAGGAATTGATTTTGATGTTGCATCAATTACACTTTACACTTTAAACACTCATTTAAAAAATGTATTGGTTTACTTTCAAGAAGTAGTTTTACATCCTGCATTCGACCAAAACGAGTTTGATATTTATATAAATAATGCTTTGGAAAAATTCAAAGTTTCGATGGAAAAAGTATCGTATGTTGCACGAAAAGAGTCGATGCAACAAATTTTTGGTTTGGAAAACCCTTATGGAACAAATGCATCGGCAATTGATTTTGAAAAAATATGTAAAGATGATGTTGTTCAATTTCATCACAACTTTTATCAATTGAGCAATTGTGAAATAATTGTTTCTGGCAAGGTAAACAGCGATTGCGTCGATTTATTAAACCACTTTTTTGGCGATACTAATATTAGTTCTACTAAAAAAGAAATTATTAGACAAACTCAGTCAACCGAACAGCCTAGTAAAATTTATATTGAAAAACCAAACTCTCTGCAATCAGCAATTCGAATTGGGAAACAATTTCCTAACAAATTACACACAGATTACTTTGGTTTACAAATACTAAATACCATTTTAGGTGGCTATTTTGGTTCTCGATTAATGAAAAATATTCGAGAGGAAAAAGGTTATACTTATGGCATTAGTTCTGGAATTGTTTCTCTTCAACACGGTGGTTTTTTTTACATTTCTACCGAAGTTGGAGCTGATGTAACAAAAGATGCTTTGAAGGAAATTTATAAAGAAATTGAATTGTTAAAAACAGAAAAAATTACCTCAGAAGAATTAGCCTTGGTA
This sequence comes from Flavobacteriales bacterium, assembly GCA_015075325.1. GTDB lineage: Bacteria > Bacteroidota > Bacteroidia > Flavobacteriales_E > Vicingaceae > Vicingus. Next base: position 77,400 of record JABTUP010000001.1, read on the forward strand.
AAAAATTATTTGTTGGGAAAATTGTTAAAATCATGCGACGGTCCATTTAACATGGCTGAACTTTTTGAAAATGTTCATTTTTATGGATTAAATTATGATTTTTATAATAACTACATCCAAAAAATTAAATCAATAACCCCAGAAGAATTAATGAAATTGGCAAACAACTATTTTCTTGATTTAAAAGAAACTGTTGTTGGTCAACTGTAGTTTAAAATTTAATGGCTAAGCCTGTTCCAAAATAAACACCTCGAAGAATTAACTCGCTATCAATAGAATAACCACCAAATAAGCCAAAACCACTTAATGCAGTTTTAGTTTCTTCGGTTAATTCATAGGTAACATCGTACTTATAACCAGCATAACTAAGATTAAACAATATTCCGAAATTGTCTGAAAAGAAAATTCTATCGGTAATTCCGAAAGTAAAATAAGAACCTTTGCCAGATGCTGAACTTAAAAATATTCCTGGCAGCGTATTGTATTCCCATTTAGCATTTGAAACACCAAGACCTAATGTTATAAATAAATCGTTTCGATTTGCTTTTAATAAGTGGAAATTAAAATTGATTAAAAAATCAACTCCTTTTACGCTGTTTAAAGTATCTTTATCTTCTTCTGCAATAAAATAGTTATTGTATCCAAATTTAACTCCTAAACCTATTCTGTTTGTTAAACCGTATTCAACTCCCAATCGAAAAACACTGCTTGCCGTTCCATCAACTTCACTTTTGGATTGAGTTAAAGGTCCAATTTTAGTAGTAGTAGTAGATTTTGTACCATATATTCCAATTCCTAAATCGGTATCAATATTCCAATTTCCTTTTTCAAAGGCTTGAGAATACAATTGACTAGATAAGCTAAAAATAGCAATGATTAAAAAAAGTAATTTGATGTTGGTTTTCATTTATTTAAGAATTTTTTGAGAACCAAATCTACATAAAAAATTTTAAAGAGCGTTTACATCAACTTCAATAAAATTAAAATCAACATTTAACGACTCTTGGTAGTCTTCTCCAATACTTCTCATATCTAAATCATCAGAAGCATAATACCAATCTACAATTAAATTGGTTTTGTTATTATGGATAGAATTAACAACACTCAACATATCATAAATATTTTTATAAGAACTAGTATTTGAGTAATGTAGCTTAAAAATAAATTTTGTTGTTGGTGAAGGATTTTTTATGTATGATTTCAACCAATTGATTATGGGTTGATAAAAATTTAGTGTGTTTTCAATCAAAGAAACCCCAGACATTTCAAATAGTCCTGTTTCAGGATTAAAATTAATGCTGGGGCTTTTTGACGTATTTATTATTGTTAGTTTTTGCACACTGTACTTTTCAGCGAAATTAATAACAATATTTGTTTTCTGTAATTAATTTTTCGGCAATTCTTCTACGTGCATCTTTAATATTTAATGGTTGTTGTTTGGTAAAACGTTTAACTCCCATTTGCATAATTCGTAATTCATCTCCTTCAACAAACGAGTTGATAGCATCTTTTGCACATTTGTTAATTTTATCAGCAGCATCATAAATATAAACGCTCATCAAATCCATTTGTAAAGCTATTTCTTCTTTTGATTTGGTTGAAGCCAATTTTTGAACTCTCAACAATACTGATTCTGCAACATAAGCTTCAATAATCATATCGGATATGTTCATCAAAATTTCTTGTTCTTTTGCCAATTGCATCATTAATTTTTGAGCAGCAGCACCAGCAACCATTAATATTGCTTTTTTAAAGTTTTTTATTTGAACATGAGCTAATTCAAAAACATCATCTGAAGCTGCTCCAAAATCAGGAATACTCATCAATTCTTTAGCAACAGCTTGTGCTGGACCCATTAAATCCAATTCACCTTTCATGGCTTTTTTTAACAGCATATCAACGATTAACATTCTGTTGATTTCGTTAGTACCTTCAAATATACGGTTGATACGGGCATCTCTATAAGCTCTTTCTACTGGTGCTTCGGCAGAATAACCCATACCTCCAAAAATTTGAACTGATTCATCAACCACATAATCTAATACTTCAGAACCATGAACTTTTAAAATAGCTGCCTCAGCTGCAAATTGTCGAATACCTTCTAATGTTGCTTTTTGCTTATCCATGCCCTCACCAACTAAAGCTGAAATGGCATCATCAATATTTTGACTACAACGGTAAGTTGCTGCTTCAGAAGCATAAACTCTTATAGCTTGTTCGGCTATTTTGTATTTAATAGCTCCGTATTTAGAAATTGAACGACCAAATTGCTCTCTTTCGTTTGCATATTTTACCGACTCGTTAATTGCTCTTTTTGCACCACCAATAGCAGCTCCAGCCAATTTAACTCTACCAATATTTAAAATGTTTAGAGCAATTTTAAATCCTTCTTGTCTTTCGCCTAATAGATTCTCAACAGGCACTTTGCAATCGTTAAAAAATACTTGACGAGTTGAAGAGCCTTTAATACCCATTTTCTTTTCTTCTGGGTTTAAAGATATTCCGCCAAATGTTTTCTCAACGATAAATGCGGAAAGGTTTTCATCGTTATCAATTTTAGCAAAAACAGTATATACATCGGCAAATCCACCGTTGGTAATCCACATTTTTTGTCCGTTTAACACATAATGCTTTCCATCAGCACTCAACACAGCTTTTGTTTTTCCCGAATTAGCATCAGAACCAGAACCCGGCTCAGTTAAACAATAAGCTGCTTTCCATTCACCAGAGGCTAATTTTGGTATGTAGTTTTGTTTTTGAGTTTCGTTACCGTAATATAAAATTGGCAAAGTTCCAATTCCTGTGTGTGCCGAAATTGATACTGCAAAAGAGTAACTTCCACCTAAAACCTCTGTTGTAAGCATGCTGGTTACAAAGTTTTTACCGAAACCGCCCAATTCTTCAGGAACTGAAATTCCTAAAAGACCTAATTCTCCAGCTTTTTCGAGTAATGATGGAGTATAACCTTCTTCTAGTTTTTCAATACGTTCAATATTTGGAAGAATTTCTTGCTCAACAAAATCATTACAAGTTGCCGCAATCATTTGTTGTTCTTCATCAAATTGTTCTGGTATAAATACTGAATTTGGGTCAGTTTCTTTGATTAAAAACTCCCCACCTTTTAAAGTGTTTTTGTTTTCCATTTTTTTATTGTTTAAGGTTTAATGTTCAAGGTTTAAACATCATCCCAGTTAGTTTATATATTTAATTTATCTTTTTACCTAATATCTTCGGTCTTCCGACTTCAAACTTCCAACTTTTTATACATTAACTTATGTTTTCCAATCATAGGCACTTCGTAAAAATCACCAAGTATGTTAAATCCCATTTTCTCGTAAAACCCAATCGCCACTTCTCTTGCATCGCACCACAACAACTCTACCTCTTTATTTTTTAATTCCTTTAAAGCAAAATCAATTACTTCTTTACCAAAATTTTCTCCTCTTACTTTAGGTGAAGTTGCCATTGCTCGTAATCGGTATTGGTATTTTTCTTCAAATTTTTCGTTTTGCTGAACTAAAAAAGTTCCTACCGAAACTAGTTCTCCATTTTTAAAAGCCCCAACATGAAATGTAGTTTCTATTTCATCTATATCTAATCCACATTCCTCTAGGTTATTCTTGTGTTGCCACAATACTTCTAACCTCAGCGGATAAGTTTGTTTTGATTGAATAAACGAAGCCCCCTTTAATCCCCCGAAGGGGGAATTGCCTAACACACATTGCCTATTATTCATCATTTAACACTTTTTGCAAATTTTAACATCCCACCTCAATCCTCACTCAAGAGAGGACTTTAGCCCCTCCTTCGGAGGGGTTGGGGAGGCTTTTACAACATTTCATAAATACCAGCAGCACCTTGCCCAGTCCCAACACACATAGTTACCATTCCGTATTTTTGTTTTCTTCTTTTTAGCTCATTAAAAATTTGAACAGAAAGTTTAGCCCCAGTACAAGCCAATGGATGACCTAAAGCAATTGCACCACCATTTACATTTACTTTATTGGTATCTAATCCTAAGCCTTTTATAACTGCCAACGATTGAGATGCAAATGCTTCGTTCAATTCAAATAAATCAATATTGTCTTGTTTTAAACCTGCATGTTTTAAAACTGCTGGAATTGCTGTTAATGGACCAACACCCATAATTCTTGGCTCTAAACCAACTACTTGATACGAAACTAAACGAGCTATTGGTTTAATGTTTAACTCTTTTACCATTCGCTCCGACATTACCATCACAAAAGCTGCTCCATCTGAAGTTTGTGACGAATTTCCAGCTGTAACACTACCTCCAGCTGCAAAAACAGGCTTTAAACTTGACAAAGCTTCAACTGTTGTTCCTCTTCTCGGTCCTTCATCAGTATCAACTATATATTTTTTTGAATGTCTTTTGTTATCTTCCCCAACAAAAATTTCTTCTACTTCTACAGGAACAATATCATCTTTAAACAAACCATTATCTATAGCATTTAAAGCTCTTCTGTGCGATTCGTATGCAAATGCATCTTGCTCCTCTCGAGATATTTTAAAATCGTTAGCCACCGCTTCTGCTGTTAAGCCCATTCCCCAATAATAATCAGGATTTTCTTTGGCAACTTTAGCATTTGGAACTATTCTCCAACCACCAAAAGGAATCGGACTCATCGTCTCAACGCCACCTGCAATAATACAATCTGCCATACCAGCATTAATTTGTGCTGAAGCAATGGCAATGGTTTGTATACCCGACGAACAATAACGATTTACCGTCATACCTGGTACTTTAACCGAATCCAAGCCCATCATCGATATCATTCTACCAATGTTTAGTCCTTGCTCTGCCTCTGGAGTTGCATTACCAACTATTACATCGTTAATTCGTTCTTTGTCTAATTGAGGAAAATCCTCCATTAATCTTTTAATTACAGCTGCACTTAAATCGTCTGGTCGTGTAAACCTAAACAATCCTCGAGGTGCTTTACCTACTGCTGTTCTGTAACCTGCTACTATATATGCGTCCATATTTTTGATATTTGCCCACCCCAACCCTCCCAAAGGGAGGGAGTAAGTGAGTAGTTATTTCTAATTTCTTTTCATGTTTTTATCACCCACCTCAATCCTCCCTCAAGGGAGGACTGCCCCTCCTTCGGAGGGGTTGGGGAGGCTCTTAATTTCTTAAAACTTTCCCCGTTGTAATAATACTTTGTAATCTTTCTAATGTTTTGCGTTCGGTACATAGTTCTAAGAATGCTCTTCGTTCCATGTCCAACAAGTATTGTTCGTTAACTTCGGTTGGTGCCGATAAATCTCCTCCACACAATACCCAGCCCAATTTTTCAGAAATTACTTGGTCGTGTTCCGACATGTAATTACCCGATTTCATAGAGTGTGCTCCAACATACACAATACCCAAACCTTCGTTACCCAACACTTTAATGTCTTTTCGTTGAATTGGTTTGGTATACCCTTTATCTGCCAAGTTTAAAGCAGCTTGTTTGGCATAACTCAATTGGTGAGCACGGCTAACAATTACTTCATCAATACCTGGTCTTAAATATCCCAACTCAAATGCTTCGTGTGCCGAAGTAGAAACTTTTGCTTGACCAACTGTTAAAAAGCGGTTTCTCAATACATTTAATCGCATTCCATCACCGTATTCATCCGATGCTCTTAAAGCAAATTCTTTAGAACCTCCACCACCAGGAATAACGCCAACACCAAACTCAACCAATCCCATATAAGTTTCGGCATGAGCAACAACCTTATCAGCATGCATACTCATTTCGCAACCACCACCTAAAGCAAGATTGTGTGGTGCAACAATAACTGGAATTGATGAATATCGAACTCTCATCATGGTTTTTTGAAAAGCCTGAATAGCGAAATCTAACTCGTCGTATTCTTGCTCTACTGCCATCATAAATATCATACCTACATTGGCTCCTGCCGAAAAGTTATCACCATCGTTGGAAATAACTAACCCTTTGTATTGTTGCTCTGCTAAATCAATTGCTTTGTTAATACCTTCAATCACTTCACCACCAATGGTATTCATTTTGGTATGGAATTCTAAATTAATAATTCCGTCTCCTAAATCAACTATGGTTGTTCCTGAGTTTTTCCAAATGGTATTTTCTGCTCTTAATGTTTCTAGCGACAATACTTTGTCAGAACCCGGAATCATTTGATAAGATTTCGAAGTTATATCATAAAAATATTTCGCTCCTTTTTCTACTTTATAAAATGATTTGATGCCGGCTGCCAACATTTCTTTTACCCATGGATTTGGTGTAATGCCCATTTTTTCCATGTAAGGCAAACTTTCTTCCACGCCAATAGCATCCCAAGTAGCAAACGGACCCAACTGCCAGCCAAAACCAGCACTCAAGGCATCGTCAATTTTATATACTGCATCGGTAATTTCTGGTATTCTATTCGACACATAAGCAAACAATCCAAAAAACGATTTACGGTAAAACTCACCCGCTTTATCTTGTCCTTTAACTAAGGCTTTGGTTCGTTGTTTTAAATCATCAATCGATTTTGCCATTTCTAATGTAGCAAACTTCACTTTTTCTCCCGCACGATATTCCATGGTGTTTAGGTCTAACGTCAGAATTTCGCTTTTGCCGTTTTCGCCTGTTACCTTTTTAAAGAACCCTTGTTTGGTTTTTGAGCCCAACCATTTGTTCTCCACCATTTTGTTGATGTAAGTTGGAATGGTAAATACCGCATTGGCTTCGTCGTTCGGACAGTTGTCTTTAACTCCATTGGCAACGTGTACCAAAGTATCTAAACCAACCACATCGCACGTTCTAAAGGTTGCCGATTTTGGTCGACCAATAACTGGACCAGTTAATTTATCAACTTCCTCAACAGTTAAACCCATTTCGGTAACGGTATGAAACAACGACATGATGCTGTAAACACCAATTCTGTTAGCAATAAATGCTGGTGTATCTTTACAAACCACGGTGGTTTTTCCTAAAAAACGCTGACCGTAATCTTCCAAGAAGGTCATTACAGCTGGATCCGTTTTAGGAGTAGGAATTAACTCCAACAATTTTAAATAACGAGGTGGGTTAAAAAAGTGAGTTCCGCAAAAATGTTTTTGGAAATCTTCACTTCTGCCTTCCAACATCATGTGGATTGGAATTCCCGACGTATTTGACGTTATTAGTGTGCCTGGTTTACGGTATTTTTCAACATTTTCGAACACTTGCTTTTTAATGTCTAATCGCTCAATTACTACCTCAATAACCCAATCGCAGTTAGCAATTTTAGCTAAATCATCGTCGAAATTTCCTGTAGAAATTCTACTGATAAACGATTTGCTGTAAATGGGCGAAGGGTTTGATTTCAACGCAAACTGCAAAGCATCGTTTACAATTTTGTTACGCTCTGCAGGTTTGGTAGATTCGGTTGCTTCTTTTGGAACAATGTCTAACAACAATACCTCAACACCAATGTTGGCAAAATGGCACGCAATTCTAGAACCCATTACTCCCGAGCCTAAGACTGCTACTTTGTTTATTTTTCTATTCATATATTTGAGTTTGTAAAGTTGAAAGTTTGTAAAGTTGAAAGTTTTTCCATTTTCACATCTTCAAATTTTCAAATTTGTTAATTTTCTTTTTTATACTTCTCTATTGTTTTGTTTATCGATTCCATTACTTCAAAAAAAACGGTTAGTTTACTTTGTGGTATTTCCTCTAAAATTAATTCATTAAATCCTTCTACTACTTTTTTTGCTATTTTTCTTTTTTCAACACCTTCGGGAGTTAAAAAAATCCGCACCATTCGTTTGTCTTTTTCGTCTTGTTTGCGGAAAATTAACCCTTTTTCTTCTAAACTTTTAATGATTCTGCTCATGCCCGTTGCTTCCATACCCATTAATGGAGCTATGCTAGTTGCAGGAGTTCCTTCCTTTGTAATGGTAAGCAAAAAATAACCCACCGCTTGCGATGTACCATGCTTTGCAGCCACTTGATTGTACATTCTAAATATAGAATGCCAAGTAGATTTTATCTGATAATCGATTGTTTTTTGAACCATTTATTATGTTTGCTTAGCAAATGTATAAAAAATATATTATGTAAGCATAATATTTATGATTTTTTTGAAATTAATTTGAATTAATGGAAAAATAGGATAACTTCGTTAAACACTTATGGTAAAGAATTATCAAAAAATATAACCGATGAAAAAACTTCTACTTACATTTCCATTACTAATATGCTTAATTGGAACTAAAGCCCAAAGTTTAGACTGGGCTTTTTCAATGGGTAGTAGCGGTTATGATCAAATTGGATCACTTGCTGTTGATAATTATGGAAACATATATACTGCTGGTTCATGTAGTAATTCAACTGGTTACAATGTTGACTTTGACCCTGGACCAGGCACATCGTATTTAGTTGCTCCTTTTCCGTATAGCTATACATATAATAGCTTTATTCAAAAATTTGATTCTACTGGAAACTTAATTTGGGTTACGGGTCTCGGTAATGTCGTTAACCGAATAAATTCACTAACCGTAGATGAGCAACAAAATATTTATATTACTGGTTATTTTGAAGATGGAAATAATATGGTCATAGGCTATGGTAATTATATGAGCACTATGGTTTGGCACGAACAAGACATTTTTGTTATAAAACTAGATTCTTTAGGGAATTTAATTTGGGCGAAGAGAATGGGTTCTGAGTCGATATATAGCGAAGGCTTATCTATAAAAACAGATAGCTTGGGAAACGTATACACAACAGGAAGAGTCTCTGCTAACATTAGTACCCCTGCACAATTTGGTCCCTTCAGTATTACAGCAGGAGGTATTTTTATACAAAAACAGGATTCAAATGGTAATACTTTATGGGTAAAAGCTATCAGTCAACCATCTGGTAGTTCTGGTAGTAGAGGCATAAGTTTAGATATAGATAACAATGGGAATATTTATAGTACTGGCTTTTTCCAAGGAACTGCTGATTTTGACCCTAGTAATAACACATATAGTGTTACATCTGAAGGATCATTTGATATTTATATATTAAAACTGGATAGTTCTGGTAATTTCTTATGGGTCAATACATATGGCTCAACATTACATGATGCAGGCTTCTCATTATCATTGGATAATCAAGGAGATTTATGTGTTACAGGTTATTATCAAGGAACAATAGATTTTGATCAAGGCTCAGAGGTTCACAATTTAACAACTAAAGGAGAAGAGGATATTTTCATTCTAAAAATGGATACTTCGGGTAGTTTTATTTGGGCTAAAAGTATTGGTTCTGTTTGGACTGACCTTGGATCATTTATCTCCAATGACAAACATGGAAATATATACGTCAATGGTCACTATAGAAACACGGTCGATTTCGATCCCAACATTGGAATTTCTAATCTAATTGGCAATGGTTCTGCATCAGGTTTCATTCTGAAATTAGATTCAAATGGCAACTTTGTTTGGGTAAAGAGTTTGATAGAAAATGCTGGAAGTGTTACCAAAGTTGATAATTGGGACAACCTATATATAGCTGGTGGGTTTAATGGAATTATGGATATAAGCCCTGATACAACCACTCATAATTTAACTGCATATGGTACTACACAAGATATGTTTCTTGTTAAATGGAGACCAGATAGTTGTTCAAATTTAATTCTCGTAATAGATAGTATTACTAATATTTCTTGCGATAATTTAATTGGTTATGCTGAGTCTCATGCATTTAATGGAAATTCACCTTACACATACTCGTGGAATACCAATCCAATTACTACAAGTTCAACATCTCCATTTGACTCTTCAGGCACTTATGAATTAACCATTATAGATTCTATAGGTTGTTATAAGAAACGTTCCGTTTACATTGAAGACAACACCTATTCAGCTAATTTTTTAGCAATAAATTATGGACAAGGTAATTTTCAGTTTTTTAACAACTCTACTGGAGCTTATAATCAATCACATTGGGCTTTTGGTGATGGGACTACATCGACATTAACAAGTCCATATCATACTTTCAGTACAAATGGAACATTTGTAGTTGTCCTTACCATTAATGATTCTACTAGCGATGGATCTTGTATTGAATATTACCTAGACACTATAAATGTGACAGGTGTTTTAACCCCATTGCAATGTGTAGCAGGTTTCGTGATGTATCCAGACACTATTATCAATAATGTAGTTGTTATAAATAGTTCTATAGGTGTCAATTTATCCTATCTTTGGAATTTTGGAGATAGTAGCACTTCCACTCTGCAGTTTCCTAATCATACTTATGCTACATCAGGTCCATATTACTTGTGTTTAACTATCGATGATGGAATAGGTTGTGTAGATATATATTGCGATTCTATAGGCGAATATGGAGTAGTATTCAATAAGCAAACAGGATTTACAATTAATGTTATTCCTCCCCCTAACGTAATTGGTATAGATGATATAATAGATATAAATTCGACATTGGTAATCTATCCTAATCCAGCATCTACTCAATTAACTATAGAGACAGGATTAGAGATAAGTCAAATTACCATTATTGATATAACTAGTAAAACTATTAAGACAATTAAACAAAATAGCAGGGTGATAAATGTTTCTGATTTATCAAATGGAATTTACTTTATTAGAGTAATTACAGACAAAGGAACAATAACTCAAAAGTTTGTAAAACAATAATATAACGATTTATCAATAATCCTAAGCTCTCGCGAGTTTAGCAAAGCGTAACTCGTGAGTTTTTAGATTACTGATTGAGATTGTTGGTCAAGCCCGCAATGAAGCTCTGAATGGGCTTTGTAAGATTATTTTAGCTTTATGTACTTTGTGTAAAACTTAGCCCCGATAGCTATCGGGGTTGTGGTTAATTATTAGGTAATGACGAGATAAACTTAGTGGTTATTTTTTTTCTTACCAAAACCAAGTTGCAACAGCAAACCAAACAACACTACCAAGCCACAACCCACTATGTTGTACCACAAAAAGCCCATGGTTAAAAACGAAGGAGCAATAGCATTTTCATTGAGGTAATGAATATACACCACACACAATTCGGCTAAAATAGCTCCATAAAAAACAGCATTTCCTTTTATAAACTTTACATAAAAAGCCACAATAAAAATACCCAAAATGGTTCCGTAAAACAACGAGCCCAATAAATTAACCGCTTGTATTAGGTTTTCGAACAACGAGGCGTAAGTTGCAAAAACAATGGCTAAAACTCCCCACAATAAGGTAAACCATTTTGATGATTTAAGGTAATGCATTTCGGTAGCATTTTTGTTAATGGAGCGTTGATACAAATCAATGGTGGTGGTTGATGCCAAAGCATTTAACTCTGATGAAGTGCTCGACATGGCTGCCGAAAACATTACGGCAAACAACAAACCTACCATGCCTATTGGTAAAAAATCCATTACGTAAGTCATAAAAATATAATCCTTGTCGTTGGTTTCGGCAGTTGGACTGGCTTTTTTTATCACTTTTTTGGCTTCGTCTCTCAATCGGTTGGTTTCGTCCTGAAGAGCCAACACACTGCTTTTGGCTTCCAATACTGCGGCATTGTTTTCGGCATTTACAGCATTCACCATTTTTTTAATTTCTTGTTTTTTTTGGTTAAAAACCTCGGTGTATTGGTTTTCAATGGCTTTAAACTCGGCTGAATAAACCGATTGTTCTGTTTTTTGTTTTTCTACTTTATTAAAGAAAATGGGTGGCTGCACAAATTGGTAAAACACAAAAACCATCACTCCAATAAACAAAATAATGAACTGCATGGGTACTTTTAGCAATCCGTTCATCATTAAACCCAACCTGCTTTCGGTTACCGATTTGCCCGACAAGTAGCGTTGAACTTGCGATTGGTCGGTACCAAAATAACTCATAAACAAAAACAGTGCTGCGGTAATTCCCGACCAAAAGTTGTAGCGGTCGTTTAAATTAAAATCGAAATTAACCACATTTAACTTGCCCATTTTACCTGCAACATGCAAAGCATCGTCAAAACCGATGTCTTTGGGCAACATGGAAATTACCATAACTCCTGCCAACAGCATACCTCCCATCATTACTGCCATTTGCTGCTTTTGGGTTTGAGTTACAGCTTTGGTTCCGCCCGAAACGGTATAAACAATAACCAGTAAACCGATAAAAATATTGGTAATGGTTAAGTTCCAACCAAGCAACGACGATAAAATAATGGCTGGAGCATAAATGGTAATTCCGGCAGCCAAGCCTCGCTGAATAAGAAACAAAATGGAAGTTAGCGAACGGGTTTTTAAATCGAACCGCTCTTCTAAAAATTGGTATGCTGTAAAAACCTTTAGTTTATAAAAAATAGGAACAAAGGTTACCGACAAAATAATCATGGCAATGGGTAACCCAAAATAAAATTGCACAAACCGCATACCATCGGTATAAGCTTGCCCAGGTGTAGATAAAAAGGTAATTGCACTGGCTTGTGTTGCCATAATGGAAATACCAATTCCCCACCATTTGTCTTCGTTGTCGCCTTTTAAATAACTTTCGAGATTTTGGCTTCCTCGCGTTTTCCAAGCCCCATAAATAACAATAAACAGGAGCGTTCCTAATAAAACTATCCAATCAATGCTGCTCATGAAAAATGTTTAGTAAACCAATAAAAAAGAGCCACCAAAACAGCCAAACTAAGGATTAGTAAATTATACCAACCTTTCCATGTTTTAAATACTGGTGGTTTGTCGTTACTCATGTGTTAAGCTAATTAAATTAACCAATAAACGGTAAGCTCCAGGCACACCTTCGGGCAACTGACGGAAAAACGAAATGCCCGTATAAATGTAATTTCCGTTGCCATATTTTGCAATCAGCAAAGCACTGTCTTTGGGTTTTTCGTTTTTGTCGTTCATGCTTAAAATAGCGTCAAATTTGCTATCCCATTCCGAAGGAAAATACAATCCGCGTTCTTGAGTCCAGTTTTCAAAATCGTTAGCCGTTAACGTATTAGGTTTATTCAACACGTTGTGTTTGGGTTGTAAAAAACGTACTTCCGAATATTCATCGGTTACCCTATCTCTACCCACTTTTAAAGGAAATGGAGCAAATTTTTCGGCTTTTATTTGATGCGAAGTATTGTATTGAACAATTAAATTTCCACCATTGTGAACATATTCCAACAACGATTTCATGTAAAAATCAGCTCTATCGATGGTGTTCAATGCTCTAATTCCCATTACAATGGCTTGAAAATGTTTCAGTTTTTCAGGCATCAAATCGTTTTCGGTTAGTTCTATTACTTCGTAGCCAATTTCTCGTAATGCTTCAGGAACCAAATCGCCTGCACCCACCACATAACCTACTTTGTTTCCAGTTTTATTTAGTGAAATAAAACTCAACTGAGCTTTAGCTTCGGGCATATAAGTTTGTGTTGGAATGTGGTCGTATTCAATTACTCGAAGCGAATTAGAATAGGTTTTATCATCGATAGTAATTGAAGCAACGAACGAACCATTTTCGGCAGTTTTGGTTGGAGCAACTTTTACTTTGATGCGATGTTCTTCGCCTTTTTTGGTTAAATCGACTTTAACACTTGATGGAGAAACCGTCCAACCTTTGGGAACTGAAAATTTAACTTCACCCGTTTTGTTATTGGTTTGCGATTTTATTAGTACCTCAACTTCTTTTTCGAAATAGTTTGAAAAAACATACACTGGTTTTTCGATGTTTAAAAATGCTGGTGGAGTTACTACAAACGGACGATACGTTTCACCTTTTACAGGGTCGTTTTGTTTGTAAACCAAAGCTGTTCCATAATTTAATTCAATAGTTTCTAATTCTAAATCGACACTAAAAAATATGGCAGGATAATTTTCGGGAACACCAATCAGAAACTGGTCATCGACAGCATAAGTTCCCAATGTGCCTTGTTTTGCAAGCCAATAAGGTTGACTAATATTTAAATCGCTGATTAAAAACTTTCTTTTAAAAGTAGTTGGTTTGTTGATTTGAAGTGGTAAATTAAGTTCCTCAGTAACAAGTTTTTGATGAATTTCTCCCAATTTGTTGTTTTGTATGTTAACCAATCGTTTTAATTTTAAACCATCAACACTGCGTGCAATCAATTCAAATTCAACCTCAACCGAATCGCCATTCGTTGCCGAAAACGAATTTGCTTTAGCTTCCATAAACAAACCAGCACATGCTTTAATGAGTTGGTCAATTTCATTTATTTTTTTCTTTCTCCAAAACTCATCTTTTAGTTTTAATACCTCTTTTCTGAGTTCAAGCAATTTTGGAATACTTTTTTCGGGATTTGAAAGTTGATACGTTGATATTAAACTTTTAGTTAACAGTTGAACATTTTTACTATTTATAACCCTGTTCCAAGTTGCATCAACCTCTTCAAACAACGATTTTTTGGCAGGAGATCCTTTTAAATGTTCAAAAAATTCGTCTAACTCTCCTCTGCTACCTGTACTACCAAAACCTTGACTTTTGTGCATGCTTCTGCTTTTTGCAGCCATTTCGTTGTACGATGTTCCTAAAACGGCATTGTAAGCTCCAATGTTTTCGGCAACTACACCAGAATCGTTTACCGAAATTTTATCGTTCCACCATCGCCCGGTATTCATTACAATTCGCTTGGCTTGCCAAGTTTCTACGTATTGCAACTGTTCAGGAAATTTGGTTTTATCGGCAGCTATTTCAAAAGCTTCCATACCCAACAAAGCTGATGCTGTATGATGCCCGTGTCCACCTCTTCCGTCGGGCGGAAACCGACAAACAATTACATCGGGTTTAAACATACGAATAACCCAAACCACATCGCTCAACACTTTTTGTTTGTCCCAAATTTCCAAAGTTTCATCGGGAGTTTTAGAGTAACCAAAATCGTTGGCACGGGTAAAAAACTGTTGACCGCCATCAGTTCGTCGGGCAGCTAACAGCTCTTGAGTTCTGATAATACCTAATTCCTCGCGGATTTCGGTTCCAATTAAATTTTGTCCGCCATCGCCTCTGGTAAGCGATAAATAACCTGTATTAAACAATTTTTCGTTGGCACAATAGGCTATAAATCGAGTATTTTCATCATCGGGATGTGCTGCAAGGTAAAGTACATTACCCAACACATCGAGTTTTTTAATACTTTGAAATATTTCTGCCGATGAGGCTTGATGAGGTTGTTGTGCATGAATAAAACAAGCTATGATAAGAAATGGAATGATGATTATTTTTTGCATAATGACCAAAATTACTTAAAAAGATGTAGCTATTAAAAACAAAAAAAAGGAAGTGGTTTACTTCTAGGTTTTAAATTTTAAACTGAACAGTAAAATAGAAATTACGAATTGGAGATGGAATAATTCCTGGTCCTGGATAGGCAACTGCTCTTCTAGTAAAATAAACTTCGTTCGTTAAATTGTTTACTCCAGTTTCAAATCGAAGTTGACCAAAATCGTATTTCATCGACAAATCCATTACCTGATAAGCAGGAATTAACCCAATGATCGCATTTGGAACAAAAACCAATCTATTTTTGGAATCAATTCCAGCATTGGTTGCATCACTAAATTGTTCTTCAACATAAGTATATTGGTAAGTAATAGAGAATTTTTTGTATGATAATGTCGCTCCTGTTTTGATGTTGTATGGAGGAACAAATTCGACTAATTTATTTCTAAAAGCTGAGCGTTGCGATTCTACATACCGAGCATCGGTTACTGCAAAATTGACAAATGTTCGGAAAGAAACTTTGCTCGAATCAGAAAATAAAATTTTAAACCAATCGGCTTCAACCATGGCTTCAACTCCTTTAATCATTGCTTTCGAAACATTGGTTCTATATCGGTAAGGAATAAAAGTTTGTTCATCAATACCATCAATATCGCCAATTCTGTTGTCGTACAATAACAAAAACCCAGAAATGTCATAATTAATTTTATCGGTGATAATACCTCTAACACCTAAATCGATATTATAACCTGTTTCATCTTGCAAATCAGGGTCAATTCGAAAGTTTTTGTTTACAATTTGCATGTCTGAGAAGTTAATGCTCTTGTAATTCTGCGAAAAATTAGCATAAACATCTAAAGTGTCGTTTAGCTTAAAATTAAAACCAATTCCACCAATAACAAACGAACGATTGCTATACCTACTCTCAAAAAGTGTGGTATCAAAAACAATGTTTCCAGCAAGGTCATAAACTACATCTTTAAATTTCCCGTCGGCATTGGTAGAAATACTTTCATAACGCATACCTGGAGTAACACTGAATTTACCAAATCGAAAAATATTTTCAGTAAAGAACGCAAAATTGGTACTCGGAAACTCATAATCCGAACCTCTTGTTTGTTTGTCGAGGTAAGTAAAATGAGGCAAATCTGTAGAATCTGCTTCACCTTGCCGACTTCTGTTGTGTCCTTTGTAAACCCTAGTACCTACTAAAAAAGCCCAAGGATTATTTCCAACTTCATATATCTTTAAAAATCGGGTTTCGTTACCAACATTGTTAAATTCGCCAACAATTAAATCTCTATTTTCAGAGGTTACATCGGGTCTACTAATGTTTCCTAATACACCTAATGCTTTTCGTGATGCATGTAAACCAAAAAATTGAGTTTTTATTCGTGTGGTGGAATTAAATTCGTGTGAAATATTAAAAGCTGCCAAATTCCAATCTACTTCAAACCAATTTCTTGAACGCTTTGAAATTTCTGGTGTCAAATAAAATTCCTTATCGGTTAATCCACCCGATTGACGTGCTAAGTAATACATTTTGGTAAACTCAATATTTACAAAGGTTTTTTCACTTAAATATTTACCCACGTTTACACCTGCTGTATAAACTTGGAAGTTAGAATTAGGTCGCCATTCGTTGCCTTTTTTGTGTTGAAAATAATTGTACCCTTTCCAAGTACTTTTGTTAAAACCTACACTTAAAAAAGTATTGTTTAAATCAAACGACCCTAAAGTTTGACGAGCAATTACTTCAAATTCTTTTCCTGATTCTGTTGGTCCGTCGTGAAGAACAAAGTTTAGCAACCCACCAAACTGAGTTCCAAATTGAAGTGATGCAGCACCTCTTATTAGCTGGATTTGTTTCACCGCCTCTGTTGGTGGAGTATAGTAACTTTCGGGATAACCGAGTGCATCGGCACTAATATCATAACCATTTTGACGAGTATTAAAATTTGACGTTCGACTTGGATTTAATCCTCTCCCTCCAATTCCTAATTGTATTCCTGCCCCATCGCTTTCCCAAATATTTAAACCAGGTATTCGAGAATAAATTTGACGACCTTGATTGGTTGCTTTATTGGCATTAATTTCTGCCAATTGAATCACTTCATTTTTTTTTCCTTGGCTAATCAATACGCCTTGTATCGACTTCATTCGTTGAACTTCTCCAACACTTTCGTCTTTAGCTTCTAGTTGAAACGATTTTAACTGTTCTGATTTTATCTCTAAAACAACATCAACTTGTATATTGGCTTTGTTTACATTAATTTTTCGTTCAAACCTATTGTATCCTAGTAAATAAAAAGAAATGGTATATTCTCCATACGGAACATTGTTAAAAGAATATTTCCCACTTTCGTCTGTTTGGGTTGATTTATTCAATTCTTTTATATAAACAGCACAATAAGGCAATATTTCTTGCTGTTGAGTAGATTTGACCAAGCCAACAACAGTAGCGTTTTGTTGCGAAAATGCTACAAAAGAATTTAAAACAACCAGAAAAAAAATTAAATACTTTTTCATTACCTCATTACAAACTCAACTAATCTCCATCGTTATCCTGATAAGTAATTAAAACGCCAAGTGCATCGGTCATTTCAACTTTTAGTTTTGGTACTAACAATTGCATTTGCTGATACACATCTTTAACTCCTTGGTTATTAACCAACACTTCGTTGCTGAGCGGGTCGTTTATTGTTGCCAGTTGATTATCAATTGCAACCATTTGGTTGTTTATAGCCGTTTCTAAAGGTATTCCACCCGATACTGCGTTAACAAACGTAAGATAATCGTCAAATCCTTTACCTGAAGTGTTATTGGTGTAGCTGTTTCCGTTCAAAAACTTTTTAAATGAACTCAGTGAACGATAAACGTAAGGTAATGATTGTTTAAAATACAACGCCTCCACATGATTGGGCATTGGTGCTTGACTAAAACCATTAAACACACCAGAAGGCAAACCAATTTTACCTTTTCTGATATATGTTTCGTAATGGCTATTTAGTGCATTTACCAAATTACTAACCGAACTTCCTTGAGCGTTGCTAGCACTGTTAGAAATAAAATCGGTTCGATAAGTGTTAATCCATTCGTTAAATACATAAGAGCCATTGGTTTTAAGTTCAGTAACAACATTTAATAAATAAGTTTTAGCATTTGGAGTTGCACTAAAATAGTTAACAACATCTTGCAATGTTGCACCTGTTCCATTAATTAAATAATCAACTGCTTGAAAACCTTTAGCAGGAAAATTTGAAGCCGCTTGAAGATTGTATGAACCGCTCGAAATGTTACTTAAAATCAAAAGGGTATCAACAGGATAAACATTGGTTTGACTACGTAAACTAATGTATTCGGCAGGACCAAATTCTAAAAAAGCAACATCTTGCCAAACTAATAGCGAGTTTTCCCATTGCGAACGCAAATTTTGTAACGCTGCAATATTCATCGAATCGATAAAAACCTGAGCTTTTGAATGCAATAAACCCAACTGATTGTTGTATTCGTTGTATGCTGGAACAATATAACCATCGGCATAATTGGTTAACATTTGTTCTCTATCAAAGTTTTCAATGTTTGGATTTTCATCATCAAAACTAACTTCTCTATCTTTTTTACAAGAATTTAAGGTAACCAAAGTGCTTATAATGATTGCTATAAGAAGTGAACTATTTTTCATTGTTAATTATATATGTAAAAAAAAAGAAAGCTGAAGGATAAAAATCCTCCAGCTAAAACTAAAACACTATGTGAACTATAAACTTCCTTTAACACTTGTTAAACCAGTTTTAGAAGCAATTAAATCAATTGCAGCATTTATATCAGAAATGGTAATGTTTTCAAAATCTTCAATGTAAGCAAGGGCTGTATTAATATCAGCAGCTGTCATACCAACAGCGTTTACTGAATTATAACCAAATCTTAATCCGTCTAAAAATCCTCGAGCTTCAGATAAAACATGGTTTTTCACCGTATTATTGGTAATATTTGTTCTTGCTTCATTTAAATAATGTATTGCAGAACCTGCACAAATCTTCTCCATTTCGTTTCTAATAATGGTAATTTGAGCATCTCTTGTTGTATAATCTTTATTGTCAATTGCAGCTCTACCTTTTCTAAAAGCTTCAGAAATTTTAGAAGAAGAACCAAGAATTGGATTAACTACATCAGAATACTTACCCCAAAAACGATTGGTACCAGAACTTGGAAAATCGGTTGCTGATGTAAAATATCCATAAGCTTCATCCCAGTAATGTTGCATAACCGTATAAGTTTTACCCGAAACCAAAGAAGTGTTATCAACATTTGGAACTTGACCTAAATAATTTACGGTCATTTGATTCATAAATACTGCACACATCAAACCTTTTTCAATAATTTGCCCGTATTCATAACCATTAGCAGCCATTAAATAGTTTTTTGAACCATTTGTCCAAACTCCCGCGTTACCATACGTTTCACTCGAATTTGAATAATTTAATGAACTATGTAACGCTATTGAATCCATGTAGTTTTCAAATAAAGTTTGAATACCAACATCGCCAGCAGCAGTTTTATCTTTTAGTTGTTTGCTAGACCCTGTCATTGATAATCCGAGAGCATCTACCCAAGTATATCCATTGTTGGCATACATACTTTTTAAAGTTGAAGCACTAATAGTTGTTCCAAGAGTATTAGCTGTTTTCATGTAAGTTACCATTTCACTCAACATTTCCAATCGTGCAGCTTGTCCACTAAAATCTACTGTTGAATTTCCAGAACCATCAGTAAATGTATAGGTTGAAGGCACTGTGTACGATGGGGTTGTTGGCGATGGTGTTGGTGTTGGAGCAGTTTCAGTTGGCGAAGGTGAACTATCCTTACTACACGAAACAACTGTGAATGCAAATGCTGCTAATATTATTATATTTTTTTTCATGATTATGTAATTTTAATTTAGACTAATTCTTAATAACAAAATTCAATGATTCTAAATTGATGTACAATACCACATTTTAGGTATTTTTCTTAAAAAAGGCTTTGGGTAAATTTTTAAAAGGAGTAATCAAGTTTTTGGAAAAGGTATTGTAAGCATTATCCTCTTCTCTACCTAATCCGAAACCAATTTTATCAACATTTTTGGAAGTTAAAAGGGTTCCAAACATCCAGTCCCAAAAAGCAAAACGAGAGCCTAAATTGGTATCGTAATGTGCGGGATTATTACTGTGGTGTATTTGATGCTGAAATGGACTAATAAGGATGTGTTCTAAAAAATTGAAATATTTAAATTTAACATGAGAATGGCGAAGATTTGCACCAAAAAAATAAAACAAAAAATTTAAAATATTTACGCCTAGAAAAGTAATAATTGAAATTTTTCCAGCAGCTAAAAACAAAAATAAACCTGTTAAAATTCCTTTTGAAAAAACTTCACCTAAGTTATTTATTATTAATTCGATTGGATGAATTCGGTATTGTGTAAATGGATTTAATCTTCGTGCTGAATGATGGACTTTATGAAATTCCCATAAAAATGGAATTTTGTGCATTAAATAGTGTAAAATGAAGGTTATAAAATCGTTTAAAACAACTATTAAAATAGTATAAATTAATATCAATTGAAAATTGGTAAAACCAGTATCTACAATACCATATTTAGACACAAAAAAATGTTCAGTGCTTTTAGCAATGTACAATGCAAAGCCAAAAAATGGTGCTAATACTACAACCTTAACAATTGCATTAAATAAGATTAACAGATAGTCGGTTATGGCAGAAGTACTTAACCACACTTTTCGGTTAAATAGGTAATTAATAAAATTACCTTTGGTTTTCGATGCTTTAAAAATTACAAATGCTATTATTGCAGATGTTATCAAATAAAGCCAAAAAACTCTTTTACTTGGAGATACAAAATAAGATAATGCGACTTTAAATATTTCTTGTAGTAAACCTATAAATTCAGAAAAATCCATTTTTAGTGCTTTAGAAATTAATTGGTAAAATTAGTTGGTTACAAGTGGTTAAGAAATACCTTTATTAAGGTATTTCTTAACCTTCTATTTCAGATAAAATCAACCAGCGATCGGTTTTTTCATCCAGTTGTTTGGTAACAAAACCCAATTTTTGGGTAAGCTTTACTAACTCCTCATGGTTGGTTGAACTGTCAGCCAATTGAGCAATTAATTTTTCTTTTTGTTCTTCTAATTGAGGCAATTCTTTTTCGAGTTGTTCCAATTCAAATTTTTCTTTAAACGAAAGTTTGGTTTTTGGTTGTTCTTGTTTAGGTTGTTCAACAACAGTTTGCGTAACATTTTTTTGTTTTTCTGCTTCTTTTTCTAAAGCTTCACGCTCTTTTAATTCCAAGCGATAATCAGAATATCTTCCAATATAATCTATAATTTTTCCATTGCCTTCAAAAACAAACAAGTGGTCGACCAATTTATCCATAAAGTAGCGGTCGTGAGTAACCACAATTAAACACCCTTGAAAATCTTCTAAAAAATCTTCCAACACATTTAAAGTAACAATATCTAAATCGTTGGTTGGCTCATCGAGAATTAAAAAGTTAGGGTTTTTCATTAAAATGGTTAGTAAATACAACCTACGTTTTTCACCCCCACTCAACTTTTCTACAAAATTATAGTGCATATCGCGGGTAAACAAAAACTTTTCGAGCAACTGAGCTGCCGAAAGTGTTTTGCCTTTGGTTAACGGAATGTATTCGGCAATGTCCTTAATTACTTCAATTACCTTTTTATCGTCTTTTAAGTTAATTCCCGACTGGGTGTAATATCCAAAAACAACAGTTTCGCCAACACTCACTTTGCCAGCATCTACAGGTTGTTTCTCCATAATAATATCAAGAAAAGTAGTTTTACCTACTCCATTTTTTCCAACTATTCCGATGCGTTCGTTTTTCTTGAAAACATAATTGAAATCATCTAAAATTTTTAAGTTTCCAAACGATTTTTTTAAGTGATGAAGTTCCAGTATTTTACTTCCCAAACGCGAAACATTTACCTGAATATCAACTTTGCTCTTATCCAACCGTTGATGAGCCGTTTTTTCGGTTTGGTAAAATGCATCTTCTCTCGATTTTGCTTTTGTGCCACGAGCTTTTGGCATTCGCCTCATCCATTCCAGTTCTTTTCTGTAAAGGTTTTGGGCTTTATCTACATTGGCTTCAAAAATCTCTATTCGTTCTTGTTTCTTCTCTAAAAAATAACTGTAGTTACCTTTGTAGCGATAAAGCGTTTTATTATCCAATTCAATAATTTCGTTACATACACGTTCTAAAAAGTACCTGTCGTGAGTTACCATTAATAACGTAATGTTTTCTTTTGAAAGGTAATTTTCCAACCATTCAATCATATCCAAATCGAGGTGGTTGGTTGGCTCATCTAGTATTATAAAATCGGGGTTTTCAATTAAAACTTGAGCTAATGCAATTCGTTTTAATTGACCTCCTGATAATTCTTTAATTTGTTGTTCGAGGTTATGAATTTTTAGTTGACCTAAAATTTGTTTGATACGAGTTTCGTAATCCCACGCTTTCAGTTCATCCATTTTATTAAATGCTTTTTGCATTTTCTCGTTATCATCTGGATGTAAAAGAGCTAATTCGTATTCTTTTATGGCATTAATTTCAGGTGTATCGGCTTTAAAAATGGCTTCCGAAATGGTAACCAATTTATCAAACTGAGGGGTTT
Organism: Flavobacteriales bacterium; assembly: GCA_015075325.1. Taxonomy (GTDB): domain Bacteria; phylum Bacteroidota; class Bacteroidia; order Flavobacteriales_E; family Vicingaceae; genus Vicingus. The sequence goes on from JABTUP010000001.1 coordinate 100,293, forward strand.
GGTGTAAATAGCCCACTTTAATATCTTTTCGAAATACTACATTACCAGAATCATAGGTTTCTAAACCCGATAATATTCTCAAAAAAGTTGATTTACCAGTACCATTTTTGGCAATAAATGCTACTTTTTGGCCTTTATCTATTCCAAACGAAATTTTATCAAAAAGAACGCGAATTCCGAATGATTTGGTTAATTCTTCTACTGATAAATAATTCATTTGTACTAATTGAAGATAGGTGGTTAACTAACGATTATTTTCTTTTCAATACTCTTTCGAGCGATAGTGCTGCAAGGTCATAATCAGATGCAATACTCAATGTTTTTCTAAAATCGAGTTCTGCATTTTTAAAATCACCAACTTTTTCGTAGCAAAGCCCTCTGTTGTAATATGCTTGATGATAAAAAGGAGAAAGTTGTACGGCTTGATTGTAAAATTCAATTGCTTCTTCTGGTTTATCTAAATATTCTTGGTGGATATATCCCAAATTAAAATAGGGTTCACGAAATGGTTGTATCGCAATCATATTTTGATAGGTTGTAATGGCTTCAGTATAATTGCCAAATTGCTGATGTGCATAAGCATAATTATATAAAGCCTCTGAACTTTTAGGTTTTATATTAACTGCATTTTTAAAATAATCTATTGCTAATTTATTTTTTTGGTTAAGATGCAAAACTCCTAGTTGAATGAATGCATCGTAATAATTGCTTTCTTGTTCGGTTGCTGTAATAAAACTTGAAATGGCTTTTGCTGTATCTTTTTGTTCTGAAAAAATCATACCTTTAAGGTAATAGGCTTCGGCTGCATAAACATTTATTTTTAATGCGGCATCAGCATATTCTATAGCTTGTTTATAATTTTGAATAATAAATGCAATCCAACCCAATTCAATTCGTGCTTGAACATTTTTATTGTCAATTAATAAACATTTATCTAAAGTACGTTTAGCATCAGCATAACCTCCTTCTTTTTTTTGTAATTCTGCTTTTAAAAGATAATATTCAGGCATTAACGAATCTAACTTTATGGCTCTATCAATATCTTCTATTGCTAAAAGGTTATCGTTATATTTTTGATAAATTCTGGCTCTTTTAATATAAAGCGATGGGTTATTATGATCGTTTTTTAATTCATTATTAATTTGTTCAAAATCTAGTGTACGAGCGAGTTCTAACGAATCTTTAGTGTTTTTTTCTGTTGATTTAGGTTGTTCTACCTCTCCTCCACACGAAAAAAGCATGAATGAAATTAAAACGGATAGTATAATTCTAGTTGTCATGATAAAAAAAAAGTCCCGCATTTTAGCGGGACTCAAAATTAAATATTATTCTTGAATTGGCTGCTTTGTTAATACATCCATAATTTTTTGTTCAAGTTCTGCCATCAACTCTGGGTTATCTTTTAAAAGTTCTTTAACGGCATCTCTTCCTTGTCCGAGTTTAGTTTCGCCATAGCTAAACCAACTTCCTGCTTTTTTAATGATATTAAAATCAACACCCAAGTCAATTATTTCGCCAACTTTAGAAATTCCTTCGCCATAAACGATGTCAAATTCTGCTTTTCTAAAAGGTGGTGCAACTTTGTTTTTTACAATTTTAATTTTTGTTCTGTTTCCAGTTACTTCTTCTCCATCTTTAATTTGAGCGGCTCTTCTTACATCAATTCGAATTGAGGCATAGAACTTTAATGCGTTACCACCTGTTGTTGTTTCTGGATTACCAAACATAACACCAATTTTATCTCTCAATTGATTGATAAAAATTGCAGTACAATTTGCTTTATTAATTGAGCCAGTAAGTTTACGAAGTGCTTTCGACATTAAACGTGCTTGCAATCCCATTTGAGAGTCGCCCATTTCTCCTTCAATTTCTGCTTTTGGAGTAAGTGCAGCAACCGAGTCGATTACAATAATATCAATTGCACCAGAGCGAATTAAGTTATCTGCTATTTCTAAAGCTTGTTCGCCATTGTCTGGTTGAGATATTAATAAATTTTCTACATCAATACCTAATGCTGCTGCATAAGTTTGGTCGAAAGCGTGTTCTGCATCAATAAAGGCTGCTATTCCGCCTTTTTTCTGTGCTTCTGCAATAGCATGCAAAGCCAACGTGGTTTTACCTGACGATTCTGGTCCGTATATTTCAATTATTCTTCCTTTTGGATATCCATTAACTCCTAAAGCAACATCAAGGCTTAACGACCCCGATGGAATTACATCTACTTCTAAAACTGGAGCATCGCCCAATTTCATCACTGTTCCTTTTCCATAAGTTTTATCTAACCTATCCATGGTTAGTTGTAGTGCTTTTAATTTTTCTGCATTTACTTCAGCCATTTTATTTATTTTATTAGTTGTTTAATATGTTTAATATTTGTTCTGCATGATTTTTAGTTTCCACCTTATCAATTATTTTTTTAATAAATCCTTGTTCATCAATAATAAAAGTGGTTCTGTTAATTCCATCAAACTCTTTTCCCATGAATTTTTTAGGACCCCAAACACCATAAGCGTTAATTAATTTTTTATCCGTATCGGCCAATAGTGTAAAAGGCAATTGGTGTTTATCAATAAACTGCACGTGTTTTTTTTCGGTATCGGCACTTACGCCAATTACTTCAATTCCAGCTTTTTTTAAATCAGTATAGTTATCTCTTAAGTTGCATGATTGAGTGGTACAACCTGGTGTTAAATCTTTTGGATAAAAATACAATGCTATTTTTTTTCCTTTATAATCTGATAACTGGTGTAATCTTCCGTCTTGATCTTTTACTCCAAAATCTGGAGCTTTATCGCCTTCTTTTAACATGCTAATCCTTTAAAAATGGGTTAATTTTACTCTAAATTGAACTACTGCAAAATAAGAATTCTTTTTGTGAAAATGGTAAAGTAATTCTTGAATTTTCAACAAAATTAATTGGTTTGTTTTTGGTGTTTTTTGGTAAAGAAATAGATGCCAACAATTCCAACTAAAACAAAAAGTATTGCAATAATTTCGGCCTGTGTGGCTTTCATTCCAAAAACATCATACCGTTCGTTTATCCTAATTTTTTCGATAAGAAAACGCTCTACTCCATTAAAAATTAAATAAGCTGAAAACATTGCCCCTGGAATTGTAATTTTTTTTCTACTCAACCACAGTATTCCAAAAATAATAAATGCCATAATGGTTTCATAAAATGGTGTTGGCCAGGCTTTTCCAGTAATACTAACCAATCCCATACGTGTAAAATCTTCTTTTAAATTTATGCCCAACACATTACCCGGATAATCAAAAGCCCACATCCATTCGGGTAAAAAGCTTATTGCTTGTGGCATGGGTGCATCGTTTGGTAAACCCCAATCGCCATCGCCAGAAAGTTGGCAACCTATACGGCCTATGCCGTAAGCCAACATTAAAGCTGGAGCACAAGCATCTACAACGTGCAATGTGTTTAATCCTTTTTTTCTTGCATAATAAATAACCGAACCTCCTCCAACAATTAAACCTCCATAAATGCTCAATCCACTTCCTGATATTAAAGTCTCTATTGGGTTTTCGATTAATCGAGGAATGTTTTCTAAGGTATCGAAAATTTTAGCTCCAATAATTCCTCCAATTGCAGCAATAAAAGTCATGTTGCTAACCAACTGAAAAGGGTGAACGGTTTCTTGCACTTTTTTTGGTTCAGGCAACCTGTTTTTTTCCGCTTCTCTGTATTTTAAATAGGTTAAAATTGCGGCTAAAACAATTCCTCCAAATAAATTTCCTCGGGTAGATAAAATAAAGGTTTGTGGATTTGCAGCTAAGGCATCATAATTTAAAATTGCCTCAAGCAACTTAAAACCAAGTACAAAACCAAAAATAGCGTTGCTAATTAATTCTGTTAAGCTTGCTTTTTCGCCTTTAACAACTGTTTCTTGATATGAAAATAACAAACCCAATTGCTCCTTTCTTTTCATCTCCAAAACAAAAAATTGATGGGCTGCAACAAAAGCTATTGCCATCATAAATCCAAACATTGGAAAGGGAAGTATAAAGTTTGTTCCTAAAAGGTAATTTATTAAGTCTGATAAGAATGGAAACATTTTTCTTAGTGATTAGTGAATAATAATTAGTGATTAGTTATTCGATGTTAAAGATAATGATAAAATTCCTTCAACAATTCCTTCGGCATCGACATGAGATAATTTCACTTCTTGAATGGTGTTCTCCAATTCTTTCTGATAAGGAATTTTTATTTTTATATAATTGGCTGTAAAACCGTGTAAAAAACCTTCGTGGTTTTCGCTTTCAAACAACACTGAATATGTTTTTCCGATGTGCTCGGCATAAAATTGTCGGCGTTTTTTTTCTGATAAAATGTGTAGCATCTTGCTTCGTTTACTTCGTTCTTCTTTAGGAACAACTTCTGTCATTTTATTTGCAGTAGTATTTTGCCGCTCCGAATAAGTAAACACATGTAAATAAGAAACTGGTAATTCGTTCAAAAACTGGTAGGTTTCTAAAAAATCTTCTTCGGTTTCGTTCGGGAAACCAACAATTACATCAACACCAATGCAAGCATGAGGCATCAATCGTTTAATTTCGTTTACTCGCTCTACATACAACTCTCGTTTGTATTTTCTTCGCATTAACTCCAAAATTTTATTTGAACCCGATTGAAGCGGAATATGAAAATGTGGCATAAATCGCTCCGATTGACTAACAAATTTGATGATATCGCTACTCAATAAATTGGGTTCAATAGATGATATTCTAAATCGTTCAATGCCCTCTATTTTATCCAGCTCTTTTATTAAATCAAAAAAAGTTTCTCCTTCTCCTTGACCAAAATCGCCAATGTTTACACCTGTCAAAACCACCTCATGCACATCAGTTTTTGCTACTTCTTTCGCTACTTTTACTGTTTCTGCTATGCTGTCGTTTCTGCTCTTACCACGTGCCAACGGAATGGTGCAAAACGTACAAAAATAGTCGCAGCCATCTTGTATTTTTAAAAACGAACGTGTTCTATCACCTTTCGAATACGAAGGAACAAATTCATTTACTTCCTTAATTTTTGAAGCGTAAATTGCTGCTTTCTCTTTTTTTTCAATATCAGAAAAATGTTCTAAAATTTTAAATTTTTCAGATGCTCCCAACACCATATCAACACCATAAATTTTAGCTATTTCTTCGGGTTTAAGTTGTGCATAACAACCAATAATGGCTATAAAAGCATTCGGATTAACTTTTAAAGCTTTATTTACCAATTGCTTACATTTTTTATCCGCATTTTCGGTAACCGAGCAGGTGTTAATCACATAAACATCAGGATTTTCATCAAACTCCACTCTGGCAAAGCCTTCTTCTTCAAACATTCGAGCAATTGACGATGTTTCAGAAAAATTGAGTTTGCAACCCAAAGTGTAAAGCGATACTTTTTTGTTTGGCATCATGAGGCTGCAAAGTTAATTATCAATTGTCAATTGGCAATTATCAATTTATCCTTTTTAAAAGTTTACTCCTATATAATTAATATATTTGCCTTTCGTTATAACTTAAGCGTTAGTAACCCAAATGTTGAAATTTATATTTAATAAATCATTTTTAACCCATGTGGCCATAGCAATAGCGGTAGTTTTATTGGGTGTTTGGATATTGTTAAAATTTATTGATGGTTACACCAATAATGGTCAAACCATTACTGTTCCTTCGCTTAGCGGATTAACTCCTTCTGAAATTGAAGATGTTTTAAAAGACAAAAACTTACGCTTTGAAATTATTGATTCAGTGTACGCTGAAAAAGCCAAAAAAGGGGTTGTTTTAGACCAGTTTCCTGCTGCCGATGATATGGTAAAAGAAAACAGAACCATTTACGTTACGGTTTCAAAAGTTATTCCTCCAAAAATTGCTATTCCAGATGTGGTAGATATGTCGCAACGATTGGCTATTGCAAAATTACAAAGCTACGGCTTAAAAATAGGGCGATTAGATTATACTCCTTCCGAATGTTTAAATTGTGTGGTAAAACTCAACATTAGAGGTAAAGAAGTTCGTCCAAATGATTTGGTATCGAAAGGTTCGGTAATAAACCTTACATTGGGTAGAGGAACAAGCGACGAAAAAGTGTTGGTACCCTATTTAGTTAACTTAAGTAAACAAGAAGCACAATCGAAATTACAAGAGTCGTTTTTAAATATGGGAGCCGAAATTTATGAAGATTGTAAAACCACTTCCGATTCGTTGAGTGCAAAAATTTACAAACAATCGCAAAGTGCAAATAGTGCCATAAATATGGGTTACTCCATCGATGTTTGGTTTACTTGCGACCCTTCAAAAATAAATTATAATCCACCAGCAGATACTTTAAATTCTAACCCATAAATGATTAGATTAGTTTTATTTTTCTCCTTAATTTTAAGTCAAGTTGTTGCTTTTGCACAAAAAGATAGCTTGGTAGATATTGGTTCAAACAATAAAATTATTGAACAACGAAGACTTCAGCAAAATGTTTCTGCCAATCGATATTACAGTGATAGCAATAAGAAAAAGGCTTCTTTATCACTTCCTTTTCTAGACGACTTTTCTCAGTACCATTTTTACCCCGATGGTTCGAAATGGGCTGATGTAAATGTTTTTATTAATACAAACTATGCTGTTAACCCTATTTCGTATGGTGTTGCAACATTTGATGGGTTAGATTCTACAGGTTATCCATACAATTTTATCAACCCAACATCTTATGGAATTGCCGATTATTTAACTTCAAAACCAATTGATTTAACAACTGTTGTTGATAGTGTTTACCTTAGTTTTTATTATCAACCAAAAGGAATGGGCAACCAACCCGAAGCTAAAGATAGTTTACGATTGGAGTTTTTTAGAAAATCGGACAGTACGTGGGTTAGAAAATGGGCTGTACCAGGTGCTGCCTTAGCTCCTTTTAAGTTGGTTATGATTCCTGTTGACGTTCAGTTTCAAAGCGATTCCTTTCAATTTAGATTTAAAAATTATGCAACGCTCTCTGGTAATGTCGATCATTGGAATGTAGATTATGTTTATTTAAACGATAACCGAACATTTAGTGATACTACTTTAAATGATGTTGCTCTTACCAGAAATTATTACAACATGCTAAACGGTTATAGTGCTATGCCTTGGACTCATTACATGGTTGATACCTTAAACAACATGAGTTCTGTAATAAACGTAGAATATAGAAACAATCACAACTCAACCTATTCTGTTTTTTATGAATACAATGTTATTACCGACAATGGTGCTGGGGCTGTAATTGAATCCTACCCTACTTCAACCTCGTTTAAACCAGTAAATGGATATTCATCACTTGTAGAACCTCAAGCGGTTTATTCAAGCCCATTAAATAATTTTTACTTTCCTACCGACGACACTGCAAAAACAAAAGTATTTCAATTAAAAAACTTCTTTAACATTAGTAGTGGTGCTGTAACCGATTTCAACATTAAAAACGATACGGTTGTTTCGTATCAGGTATTTAGTAATTATTATTCTTATGACGATGGAAGTGCTGAGGCTGGGTACGGAATTGAAGGTGTTGGAGCTAAATTAGCCAACCAGTTTACCATTAAAAAATCGGACACTTTAGTTGGTATTAGAATTTATTTTAATCCAGTAACGTATAACCACAGTAACAAATCGTTTAAACTAAAAATTTGGTCGAGTTTAAATCCAGAGGTTTTAATTTACGAACAAGTTGATTACTACAACCCAGTTTACTCATTTACCAACGAGTTTTTAAATTACAATTTAACTACCCCAATATTATTACCTGCAGGAACATACTATTTTGGATACGAAAACATTACATCAGATTTTTTAACACTGGGGTACGATTTAAATACCAACTCTAAATACAATATATTTTTTAATGCCGAAGGAATTTGGCAAAATTCTAATTACGACGGTAGTTTAATGCTTCACCCATTATTTAAATACAATGATGCAATTATTGGAGTTGATGAAGTAGAAAACGAAAAATCGTCAATTAAAATTTATCCCAATCCATCACAAGGTATTTTTTATGTTAAAACCTCTCAAGCAATTGAAGCTCATGTTTACGATTTGTTAGGAAATTTAGTAGCACACTTTCCAAAACAACGACATACTTCTTTTAACTTAAATTCGCTTACCAACGGTGTATATTTTATCCATTTAACTGGAGAAAAAAATAACTTGGTGGAAAAAATAATCATTTCCAAATAGAATATTTTGCAAAATTTTATTGAAGATAATCAACTCGATGAAGAAGAACAAGAGTTTTTCGAGCACTACAAATTTGTTGCTGATAAAGGACAAGATTTTTTAAGGGTTGACAAATTTTTGATGGATAGAATTCCGAATACATCAAGAAATAAAATTCAGGTTGCAGCCAGCTCTGGAAACATTTTGGTAAACAAAAAAGCGGTAAAATCAAATTACAGAGTAAAACCTTTTGACGAAATTTCGGTTGTTTTACCTTATCCTCCTCGCGAAATTGAGCTAATTCCGGAAAATATTCCACTAAACATTTTGTATGAAGATGATGAAGTTTTGGTTATAAATAAACAAGCTGGTTTAGTGGTTCATCCAGGATATGGAAACTATACAGGAACTTTAGTTAATGGATTAATCTATCATTTTAATAATTTGCCCAACGGAAATACCAACAACCGACCAGGTTTGGTTCATCGACTAGATAAAAATACTTCAGGAATTATGGTTGTTGCCAAAACCGAATTTGCCATGACTCATTTAGCCAATCAGTTTTTTGAACGAACCACCGAAAGAAGATACAACGCTATTGTATGGGGCGATTTTGAAGAAGATGAAGGTACAGTAACTGGTAATGTGGCAAGAAGCCTAAAAAACAGAAAAGTGATGGACGTTTTTCCTGAAGGAGATATTGGGAAACATGCTGTAACGCACTATAAAGTTTTAAAACGATACGGGTATGTTTCTTTAATAGAATGTAAATTAGAAACTGGTAGAACTCACCAAATTCGGGTTCACATGCAACATATTGGGCATAGTTTGTTTAATGATAATGAATATGGTGGTGATAAAATATTAAAAGGTACTTCGTTTGCAAAATACAAGCAATTTATAACCAATTGTTTTGAAATTTTACCAAGGCAAGCACTTCACGCTAAAACATTAGGATTTACTCACCCAACAACCAAAGAGTGGCTACAATTTAACTCAGCATTGCCTGATGACATGCAACAAGTTTTAGCTAAATGGGATAATTATTTAGTTAACAGAGAATTGGAAGAATAGCATAAACTAAAAAGGGCTTCCAAATTGAAAGCCCTTTTTAATTTTAATCTTTCTTTTTACTTCACCATCAACTTATCCGTTTTAATGGTTTGGTTATTTTGAGTAATAGTATAAAAATAAACACCTGATTTTAGGTTGTTGATTTTTACTTCATTGTTGGTTGATGTTAAATTTTCGTTTAACACTTCAACTCCTAACATGTTATACACTTTAAAGTTTACTTTACCATTTTCTAAGTTTAGGTTATGAGTAATGTTAACCTCTCCACTTGTTGGGTTTGGGAAAACAGCTATAGAGTGTTGGGTGATGAATGTTGAGTTTTGGGTTTCTTCATTGTGATTCATCAATCTTGCTGAGCTTAGGTTTATCATTTCAATAGTTTCTAAATCGTTTCTTAAGCCTGCTCTTTTTAATATTGTTTTTGCAAATGATTTTTCGTAAGAATCATCTGTTGCATCAGCAAGTTCGGTAATTTTTTGAAGCAAAGTTGCATTGGTTCTTAATTCTTCATCAAAATTAGCACTTTGCTCTAATGCTAATAAACTGCTGTATAATTTGATAAATGAGCCAAATGTTTTTTTGTTTGCTACCTTATCAAGCAATTCTTGTGCTTTATCAAATTTTCTAGCAGCAAGGTAAAATCTCATTTTTTTGTGAGGATTTGCCTCTTTTTCAATAATTGGCAGCATCTCTTCAAAACGATTTTCTACATCTTCGCTTAATAAATAATGTTGCAATAAATTATTTTTTGCTTTTTCTTTTTGATTTTTAAAGTAGGCAATGGTTTCTTTTTTCTCTTTAATTGCGGTGGTGTCGTTCGTATTCATTTGAGCTAATTCTTCTTCCAAATCTTCAATTACCACTTGATTGGCTTCCATTTCGCTCATTAAATTGGTTGAGCTGCCACCAAAACTCATGCTCGAACTTCCTCCTCCTGTATTTATTCTATCGGGACAACTTGTTGATGGGTTAAAATTATAGCTACCACAAATGGTTGGAAAGGTGTTTAAATTGTTATAATGAGTTGCAATAGGGTAGTTTCTTGGGGCTAAATTGTAACCATTTGGTTGGCTAAATTGGTAACTTATGTGTTTAGTTAAATCAACATGCCAAAAATCGCCATATTGTGTGGTGTACGAAAACCTATTGTTAGATGGACTTGTCGCATTTAAACAAGTACCATGCGTTTGATTAATAGAACCGCTTGAAATTAAGATATCATGGTCTCTACCATTGATATAGGTATTACATCTAAATTCTAAGCCTTTTGAACCAGAGCCAAACACACCATTTCCATTTACATCTACAGCTTGTGAGCCAATGTAAAACTTGTCAAAAGTATTTCTGTAAATTTCATTGTTTTCAGTTCCTGAGTTGAGCACATAAACTCCAACATAACCGTTCTGTGTAGTAGTATTGGTGTTGAAAGTGTTGTTTTCAACAGTGTATCCATCACAAGTGTTTAGGTATAATCCATAAGAACTACCCCAGTAGCTATCTGCTCCAACATTAACATAGTTTTGGGTTATTTTTGCTAAATCAACTTCTTCTAAATAAATGCTTCTCCAATTGTTGTAAAAATTGGTATAACTAACCTCTGTTGTTTTGGTTGACGTTGCAATCGATTCTATTCCTCTTAATAAGTTTATAAAGTTTCCTTTATCTGGATTTGTACAATTTACAACATTACATTTTTTGGTTACGGTTATTAAACAATTGTTGGCAGAGATACCCATACCTCTATCAATATAAGGTATTGCAGCATAACTTGCCGTATTTTTAAAATCGCAACCGTAAAAGTTTACTCCTTGTACATCAAATAGGTGAGCCATAATTACTGTTGGTGTTAGGCTGGGTTTGTTTAATTGGGTACTGGTTTGAAATATACAATTGTCAAATTTCGATTCGTCATTTATTGGTAAATTTAAAATACTTTTATTCTGAAAGCCAAAGAATACGGTTCCTCTATGGTTGTTTTTAAACGTGGTATTGGTAGCTTGTATTACTCCCCCTCTTTTAAAAGTGTAATCTTCCCAAAATACGCCCGGTGTGCCGCTTTTTACAGTTGCAAAATTATGTACTCCTAAATACGAGTGTTCAATGGTAGAGCTGTTTGCAATAAACCGACCTGCATCGAACCATTGTTTGTTGGCAGATGGTCCATGAACTTCAATTCCGTTCCACATCGGCGAGTTTTCGCATTGTTTGTTTACAGTAAAAACACAACTAGTTGCGGTAAATCTAGCTCCTTGTTCTATTACCAATTTTGCATCGGGAGCAAATTCAAATCGTAAGCCTGTAGCAGTTATGTTTGCTCCTGCTTTTATAATTAATTCATCTTTTACGGTAATGGTTGCTGCATTGCCAAAAGCATTGTTGCTAGTTGTCCAAGTTTGTGTGCCGCTTTGCTCTTTAGAATAGGTGGTGGTGCTGTAGGTGGTGTTTTCTATGCAACACTCCGTATTTGCTGTAAAATGGTCGGCGTAATTCATTCCGTCGATTTGGTCGGGGAGTAGATATAATTTCTTAGCTGGATTACCATTTAAGCTACCTCCTGCAATAGAATAGTTGTAGCTTATAGATAGTGAATAATCTAACCAATTGGATGGTGATGGAGTATTAGGATTTGATAATTTAGCCAATCTATTACCTACATTGCTTTGTTCTCCAACAAACATCATTTCTCCATTTTTATCTAATTCAATTTGAGTAAATTGAAAATCTTGTGCATTAGCAACAAGTAGTGGCTGTTTATTGTTGTTCCCTGAACCTATTACATGATATTCAATTGGATTTAAATTAAAGCTATTGGTTTCATGAGTAAATAAAAATGTACCACCATTTGGAGAAAATTCTATTCCATGAGGTAACGCTTCTTTTGTAATTGGTGTTGTTTGGACTGGTAGTACTGTATATTCTATTGTGCTATTATCAATATTTAACGAATTATAATCGATATCGTAATTAATAATTACCCAATCACCATCATCGTTTAAAAATGAATATGCAGTTCGATAAATTTTCTGATTAGCTGAATTGGTAAGTTCAATAATTTCTAATTCAGATCTATTATTTATTATTTCACTAGCACTTTCAGTTCCTATAGGATAAAGGCTTTTTACAAATGATAGCCCATTATTGTCTATTTTATAAACATGAAGAGCGTTAAATGAATTTATAAAAACCAACCTACTATTATCGGTTCTAATTTGAGTAGCAGCATATTTGTGATGTATGTTTCTATAAAACAAATGATAAGATGGCGGTGAAGATGGCATTATTCCTAAAATACTCTGAGGATATATCCATTGAGCTCCTAAATTTACGGGGTCAGCGACAGATAAATCAAACATACCCCACATCGGATAACATGCATTTGAACCTGGCACAGCAACAGGTTGGTCTCCAAAAAGATAATATTTATTACAATCTTCAGGGTCGGGTAAAACTAGTAATTCATTTGCACCTGCGAGTTCTGGTCTGTAGTAGCTATAATCTTGTTCTATTATAAAAATTAAATGACCGTCTTTGTTGTAAATATAACCATCAACGATAAAAAACAATAAATCGCCATTGGCATCTTGCATCGCATTATGCCCATATTCTGGTATTTGCCAATCATAGCCATCTTCAGGATCAGTTGGATTGTTTGAAAATCCACTGCCTATATAATAAGCTTCTGTTGGCTTGGGCAGGGGGATAGATTGAGGCACCCCTGATACATATTTAACATAATTAGGAGGCAAGCTCCATACGTTATTTTGTCCGTTAGCAAACGGAATGGTTAGTGCTAACAAAATAGTAGCAAAAACAATTAAAGTTAGATTTTTCATAGTATTTATTTTAATATTTGAGAATTTCTTTGTATAATCAGGTTGCAATTTATATCTTAAATTATTAAAATAAATATTAATTTTTATTCTAAATTATTACTTTTGGTTCTAAATTAGAATTTTATGAAGAAAAATATTGGAACAAAAGTGCGTCAACTCAGAGAATTAAAGGGTTTTACACAAGAATACATAGCCTCACAGTTGGGTGTGTCTCAAAGAGCATATAGTAAAATTGAAACAAATGAAACTCGGTTAGATTGGGAAAAACTTAATAAAATAGCTGACATTCTCGAAATGAATCCTACTGACATTGCAACATTTGATGATAATTTAATCTTTAACAATTGCCATCAATCGGGTAAATTTGAGCAATTTATCAATCAAATACCCGAAAAATTAATAGAACAGTATGAGAAACGAATAACACATTTAGAAAATGAAATAGCATTTTTAAGAGAAGAATTAAAAAAACGTTAGAAGTTCTAAAATTTGTATTTTTGTTATAAACTATATGAAATATTTTATATTATATATTACATTATTTTGTACATTCCATTCTTCTGCTCAATTGGTTTTTTATCAAGATGTATTTTATGGGGGAGTTACTGGTGGTGGTTTCTCCTCTGGAGCTGGTTCTGGAACAGTAATTAGCAATCTCTTCATTCCATTTGGTAGCTCAATAAAAAAAGCATACTTAATTGCTGCTAGAGATGGCTCGACACACCCTTTTACAGTTAGTTTAAATGGAAATAATTATTCATTTAATGAAACCACAATGATAACCTATGGATTTTTAAGCACAATAGAGGGCTCTATTATTTGGGATTTTTCCAGTATTCACGCTATCGATATAACAAAAGATATCGATTCTTCTATTATTAGTTATTCACTTTTAATTCCGCCTCAGATAAATGGTTACAAAGGGACATACTCTCATTTTTATTTATACATTGTTTATAAAAATATACTCCTTCCCAAAGTATCTTGTGGTGTATTTATAAATACACAAAATGTTTCTCCCACTACTACATATAATCTCAGTAATTTAATTCCAATTAACAACAACAAACCTATTGGTTTATCATTACTAACTTCCCATTTCTGCGACACTATACAAGATGGTTCGTATGTAGCTGTTAATGGTAATACATTAGGTTTATTGGGGGGCAGTGATGCCAATTCATCTTCATGGTTTTGCACGGGTACATACTCTAATTTTGCTCATTATAATGATAGTTTATTTGGTTTAGACGATGATACACCCGATAGTTTAATGGCTGGAACGGATGCTTTGGCAGATATAAAAAGCTATGTAAACAATGGTGATACATCTGTTGATATTACTTTTACCTATCAATCTAACTTTTCTCCTTTAAGTAATCCTATCCGAGCAGTAATGCTATCGTATTCCACCCTCTGCGATACCTTTACCACCACTGCTACCGCTAACCAAGATACCGTTTGTGCAGGAGAACCTGTACAACTCAACGCAACAGGAGGAGCAAGTTACAGTTGGTACAGCCCGTTTAGTACCTTTAACGATAGTACTTTGGCAAACCCTGTGGCAACACCCACCCAAACCACTACCTATATTGTAACTATAAAAAACGATAGCGGTTGTGTGAAAACCGAGCATGTAAAAGTGTGGGTAAACCCAACTCCAAAACCGGATACCATAACTACAAGCCCACAGAGGTGCGGTAGTGCAAATGGTAGCATTGTTGTTGGCAACATACCAAAAGGCACACCTCCTTTTACTTATTCGCTTACCAATTTACAAACGCTAGCAACCAGTAACCAGCAACTTGCAACTTTTAATAGCTTGTTAGCAGGAGATTATCTAATCAACATCACCGATTCAAATGGTTGTGTTTGGCAGAGCGATACGCTTGTTGTAGCAGAAATACACGATATTACAGCAAATTTTAACCTTTATACCTTGCCTTTGGTTTTTCCTACTCCTAACCCTTTGGGTACTGCTCCGCTTACGGTTTATACGCAAAATGGGAGTGTTAATGCTAATAGTTTTCAGTGGTCAGTTATCAGTAGTCAGGAGTCAGGGATTAGTGATACCATTATTCAACATTCAACATTTAACATTTCTCACTCTTTTGAAGATGGTGGAACTTTTGAGGTTTGTTTGTTTGCGTACAACAATATTGTTACTTGTGGCGATACGTTGTGTAAAACCATCGTTGTAGCTCCTGCTCCTGATAGTTTGGTATTAATAGTGCCTAATGTTTTTAGTCCAAATGGTGATGGTAGCAACGATAATTTTGTATTGCAAGTTCAAAGTGCTCATTTGTTAGAAAGTTTAGGAGTGGAGATTTTTAATCGGTGGGGGCAGGAAGTTTCGAGTTCCGAGTTTGATGTTCAAAGTTTGGCAAGTGCGATGGTTAGCTCTCCTTCGGGGTTGGGGGCTTTCGTTATATGGGACGGTACAACCACCACAGGAAAAGAAGTTCCTGACGGCACTTATTTTTATGTAATCCATTACACCAAATTAACGGGTGAAGTTGAAAACTTGAAGGGAAGTGTGAGTTTGTTGAGGTAGAACTTTCTTAGTACTGTCATTCAGAACGATAATTGGTTAAAGCTGTGCAGCAGGTTTATACAAATTGAAGTGATGAATCTTTCTCTTATTTCATTAATCACTAATTCACTTACTCGGCTTAATGAATGCTAAGAGAGGTTTAACTAAAGAATCATAAAATTTTTCAATTAACACTATTTTGCTAATATTTCTTCTGCTTTGCTAATTGGAATCAACTCTTCGTTGTGTAATGAAATTACAAACGCACCTCCTAACCCTTTAGCAATTAACTCTTGTTTATAGGCTTCGGCTTCTTGTAGTGTTTTAAAATCGCCAGCAGAATAACGAGTTAAACCATTTTCTACATTTTTTTGGTCAACATTACCTAGTTCCATAAATTTAGTTAATACCTCAGTTGGCAATTGATTTTTATAAATTCCAATTTGTACTTTAAAGTGAATATTTTCTTTGCTGTAATTAGTCGCTTTTTGTTCTCTAATATCTGTTTCAACCTGAGTAGTGTTTACAACAGCATTTAATGGAATACGTTTTCCTCCTTTGTATGCAACAATAAAGGCATCTTTAATTCCATAGGTTAAAGCTAAATCTAATTTTTTGCTAGCTGCTTCTTGTATGGTTTTAAACGAACCTGTATATAAATATTTGTAAAGTCCATCATCAGCTTTAATTTCAGTAACACCCTTCATTCCATTAAAACTATTAGCTGGCTGACGTTTAGAAAACGCTCCTAATTGAATTCTAAAGAATGTTTCGTTTGATTCAACTTTTGTTAATGCACTTCCTTCAACAGCCATGTTGTTTGCCTCATCGCCCACAGTTTTAAAGCTTCCATCTTTTTCTTCGGTTACAACAATTGCCGCATTAAACCCCTCTTTTGTCAACTGCATTTTTCGTTTCAATGCCTCAGGTAAATTGTCGTAGTTACCAACAGCAATTACAGTCATAGAATCACCAAAAACTTTAATTTCAACATCAGGAATACTCAGGAATTTATCAACTAAATCAGCATCAATGGCTTCGGTAAATGAGCCCACTTGTACACGGTAAATCTTTTTAGGTCGTTTAACACCAGATATCAATTTAGATTCTGTTTCAGCAAACATACCAGTAGAATCAATGTATTTTAGGTATGCTTCATAAATCATTTCATCAGTCATTTCAACACCCATTGGAGTTACAGGCACTTCTGGTCTTGATTCTAATTCATCATCTCTGAAATTTGGAACAAAATCGCTATCTTTATCTAACGGACAGCCTTTTTCATCAACTTCAACTCCAGGTGGTGTCCATGCACATTCATCAATAAAATCGATAACGCCATCACCATCTTCATCTTCGCTATCATACACTAAATAATCAATAAACTCACCCATTTCTTTAGTTTTGGGTTCATTTTTATGGCTTCCAAAGTTGTAGCTAATTGCTATCGAACTCATTAAAAAACGGTCTTTTGATTTTGTTGCGTTTAAATCACCTATTCTTTCACCAACACTTTCAGCAGTAACGTTATCAATTAAATCAGAAAAAGTAAAATGCATGGTTGTACCAATAGTAAAATCGATGTTTTTGGTTAAATGCATTTGGGCTCCAACACCAACAGGAATGGCAAATGTTCGTTCTGGATATTTTCCTCTACCATCGTAATTCATTTCACGCAAATCTGTTTCATAGGTATAATCACGCTGAATTACAATGGCATCCATTGCATTTATATCGTTTTCAGGTAAGTTTCTTATTGAACCATCCGACCAATAATTGTACTTATTTCCATAAGAGTCATACAAATCGGTTTTTGAATGAAATTCAACGGCTTCAATTCCTAAAGTAATATAGGGATTAATTATTCTTTCTTTAGGTAAAAGTTGATCAAAGTTATACATCAAAGCAAAACCACCAACGGTAATTTTTGATTTAAAGTTAAGGTTTCTTTCAGCCGAACGTTCATTTGAGCTTAAACTTCCATGTAAAACATAAAATTTTGCTGTTAGATACGAATTTAATTGTTGCTTAACATGTAAATCGTAACCAATGTTGCTGATTAAAGCATTTCCTCGTTGTGATTGTAAAACATCTCCAAAAAATTTAAACATCCCAACACCAAGTCCGATTGAAGGAGAATATAAATTTTGTATTTTTTGAGGAGCTTCTTTTTTGGTTTTAACAGAATCTTCCTTTAACTCAAAAGCATGCACTGTTGAAGTTAAAAAGATAGATAATACGACCAATATTCTGTTAATCATAGATAAGAATAATCACGCAATATACGATAAATGCGATGTAAAGATACAATAATACTTAAATTATTGATACCATTTTTGATTAGAAATCATCAAAGCTTCTTGAACAGTAATTCTTTTACCTTGATTATAAGCTGTAACAAAGGCAGTTTTAATGTTGTTTCTAATATCGTTTCGTTTATCTTTTGCTTGTTTATATTCAGTAAATTTTCCTACGATATATTTTATCCAGCCATCATGATTTTCTATAGCTACTGATTCATTTAAATTAAATTTTGATGCAAAATAATTTTTTGATACCGTTTGGTGTCCTGCTCCAACTTGAACTTTATATGTTACACCTTTTTCTGGAGATGGAGTTGATGTAACTTCTGGAGCTGTTGAGGGTTGTTTTTCTGTTGTAACAACTTTATTTTCTTTTGGTTTACTAGGCTCAGTAGCTGTAGATTTATTTTCTTTTGGTGTTTCAACCACTTTTTCTGGTTCAACTTGAGCTAAAGGTTGAGCATTGTATGTAAATGATGTAGAATTAATGATGTGCTTTTGAGTTTCATCATTTTCTAAATAAGATAATGAACCATTGATATCAAAAGTTCCATTTTTGGAATCGTTAGTTGGTTCAATAAAATACGACACTGTAAATTCTTCTTTTTTTGGTGCTGACATCCATAAAATTTTTGCTTCACCTTCGTTATAAGAGAAAATTCCTCCTTCGGGGTTATCTGTTGTCGCAATAAAACCAGCAGGTATAGCGTCAGAATATTTTGCAAAACCGTCAAGATTTTTTTGATTAATTTTTAATGTTACTTTGTATTTTTCGCCAGTTTTTTCAATTGTTCTGGTTGTAGCTATTTCAACTTTTACTTGGTTGGTTGGGGCAATAGTTTCTTCAACATTTTGAGATACCGCTTCTGCCGTATTAGTTGATTCTACGGTAGTTTCAGGCATTTTTTCTTCGGCAACAATATTGTCGTGTTTTGAAATGGTAATAGAAGAAGCTGGAATATCAACATTTTTTCTTTCGTTATCAGAAATAAAAGAAAATTTTCCGCCTATTGAAAAATCGCCAACTACATCAACAGTTGTTTTTAGTTTATAAGAAATTGTAAACTGATTATCAGATGGTAAAGCCATCCAAATAAATTTTACAGTGTTTTCTTTAAAAGAAAAAGTGGCTCCTTTTGCATCAATAACTTCGGCAAAAAACCCGCTTGGAAGTGTTTGTTGCACCTTTGCAAAACCATTTACATTTTCTTTAGTAATATAAATTTCTACGGTAACTTCTTCTCCTGCCTTTATTTTATCTGGTATTTTTTGTGAGGCTGTTACATCGCCAAAAAATAGTTGGTAAATTGATAATCCAATTAAATGGATGAAAAGAATTACGTATTTTATCATAATTAAATTAAATTACTATTGCTCAAAATAAAAGTCTATCAATTGATGTAAATCTTTTGCAGTCAAATTATTTTCGCCATCGAAGAACATGTCTATAGCATTGGTAACTTCTTTAGCAGATATATAATTGTCTTTATCTAAATCAAGTGCTTTATATTTTTCTGGTATAGTAACTACTGTTGCCGATGCTTTGCTAGCAGCCTCATAATCTTTCATGATGGCATCCATCTCCTCTTTCGATAAATCGTCGGCTTTAAATACTCTTCTTTCCGTTTTAACAGAATCTTTTTCGCTTACTTGTGCAGCAATCATTTCATCTGTTATGGTAACACCTTCAGCATTAACAACAGCTCCAACAAGTGTACTTGGTTCTTTGTCTAAATAATCTGGCACACCATCCTTATCAGTATCTATAGGGCAACCAGTGTTATCAACTTTTACATTTGGAGGAGTATTTTGGCATTTATCATCAACGTCTTTTACTCCATCTCCATCAGAGTCAATTTTATCTAAACTAGAAAAATCGAAGTCTTTGTATTTTCCATCGCTTGCAGAAGTAGCAAAATTATATTGCAATCCAAATGAAGTATACAACATGTTATCGTTTCCACCGTTAGCATAATTATCAAGATAATCGGTAAAAGTCATGATGTAAGCAACACCCATACGAGCATCTAAATTAGGAGATAATTTAAATTTCAATCCAAATCGAATAGGAAGTGTAAAGCTTGTTTTAGCGTAATTTTTTGTGCTATCTTTTAATTCTGATTCGTAAGAAAAATCTCGAACAAAAACTTTTGAAATGGTATCGGCACCAGGTGTGTTTTGTGCAACATCTCTTAAAGTACCATCATTCCAATGGAAATAAGTTGCTCCATTTTCATTTTTTAAATCACCTTTTGGTGAAAATGATAAGTAACCAAAACCAACTGAAAAATAAGGTGCAAACACAGATGTTTGATTAATCAATTTTCCGTTATCGAAATCTAACAATAAGTTTAAGTCAACATTCATTACTGATGTTTCAAAATTTCGAAAAGTAGTTTCATCCAACTGGCTTTTTGAAACTTTTCCAAAAAGTCCGTTAACAGAAATACCAAAAATGCTACCTATCTTTTTTTCAAGATAAAACCCATAACCTGGTTTCCAATAAGTATAAACGGTTGAGCCTTTTGAGCCTGAAACGTCACCCATATAAGACAATACTCCTATATGACCTCCAATTGACGGCATTTTTTCTAAAGAAGAACCTCCCTGAGCATAACTAATAGTTGAAGCAAATAATGCAAGTAAAACGAGAGTAAGTTTGTTTGTTTTCGTCATAGTGCTTTAGTGTTATTTTATTTTGCAATAAAAATAGATTATTTTTTAATACAAATATAATATATTGCAAGATATTAACAACTGTTAATAACTATTAGTTGAAACAAATCTATAACAAAATGAGCTAATTAGCATTGATGCTAAAAAGACTTTTTAACTGAAAATTGTTAATAACCTTAGAAATTTGGCTTCAATAAAAACTGTCCGTAGAAGTCGTCAATTACTTTTACAGCCTCTTCTGCGGTATCAACTATGGCAAACAATTCAATATCTTTTGGGCTGATATTTTTTTCTTCAAGAAGCGTTGATTTTATCCATTCTAACAAACCTCCCCAAAAACTTTTGCCAACCAATACAATTGGGAAACGACCAACTTTGTGCGTTTGAACCAATGTAATTGCTTCAAATAACTCGTCGAGTGTTCCAAAACCACCAGGAAGCACAATAAAACCTTGTGCATATTTTACAAACATTACTTTTCTTACAAAGAAATAATCAAAATTTATTAATTTGTCGGGGTCGATATAAGGATTACTTTGTTGTTCGAAGGGTAAATCAATATTTAAACCAACTGATTTTCCATTTGCATCAAAAGCACCTTTGTTAGCAGC
Organism: Flavobacteriales bacterium; assembly: GCA_015075325.1. Lineage (GTDB taxonomy): Bacteria > Bacteroidota > Bacteroidia > Flavobacteriales_E > Vicingaceae > Vicingus. The sequence continues at coordinate 121,510 of JABTUP010000001.1, forward strand.
CTCCATAATTCCAGGGCCACCTCCTGTAATAATTCCGTAACCTTTTTGGGCTAATTTATAAGCAATTTCTTGTCCTATTTGGTAATATTTATTATCGGGCTGAGTTCTTGCTGAACCGAAAATGGAAACACAAGGCCCTATTTTAGCTAACTTTTCAAATCCTTCAACTAATTCGGCCATCATTTTAAAAATTGCCCATGAATCGTTTGATTTTATTTCATTCCAATCTTTGTCTCTAAAGCGATCTTTTATTTTTTCGTCTTCCATTTTTGAGTTGTTGAGTTTGTGAATTGTTGAATTTTTAAAATTACCTATTTTAAAATTTCGTTACTTAAAAATTTTGCTGTATAACTTTTAGTATTTATTATTATTTCTTCTGGGGTCCCTTCTGCCACAATAGTTCCTCCATTTGCTCCGCCATCAGGACCAATATCAATAATATAATCGGCAACTTTTATAATATCCATATTGTGTTCAATTATTAAAACCGAATTACCCGAATCAACTAATTTATAAATTACATCCAAAAATATTCTGATATCTTCAAAATGCAATCCTGTTGAGGGTTCGTCGAGTATATAAAAAGTATTTCCAGTTTGTTTTTTTGATAATTCGGTTGCCAGTTTTACACGTTGTGCTTCTCCACCAGACAGTGTTGTAGAAGGTTGTCCTAAATGAAGATAACCCAAACCTACCTCATCTAAGGTTACTATTTTCTGATAAATTGAAGGGATGTTTTGAAAAAATTCCAATGCTTGAGTAATGGTCATGTTCAACACATCGCTTATCGATTTTCCTTTGTACCTAACCTCCAGTGTTTCTCTATTGTAACGCTTTCCATAACACTCATCGCACTCTACGTAAACGTCTGGTAAAAAATTCATTTCAATCGTTTTAATTCCTGCTCCTTGACAAGTTTCACACCTTCCTCCTTTTACATTAAACGAAAATCTGCCGGGTTGATATCCTCTAATTTGAGCTTCTGGTAAAGAGCTAAACAGATTTCGAATATCTGTAAAAACAGCAGTATAAGTTGCTGGATTTGAACGAGGTGTTCTTCCAATTGGCGATTGGTCGATATCAATAACTTTGTCAATGTGCTCCAATCCTTTAATAGATTGATAAGGCATTGGTTTTTTTACTCCGTTATAAATGTATTTATTTAAGATTGGGTAAAGGGTTTCATTAACCAAAGTAGATTTACCACTACCAGAAACACCTGTAACACAAACCAATTTGCCTAATGGAATTTTTAAATCTACATTTTTCAGGTTGTTTCCTGATGCTCCAAAAAGTTCTAAATACTTGCCATTGCCTTCTCGTTTAATTTTAGGTATTTCAATGGCTAAACTTCCTTTTAGGTAACGAGCAGTTTCTGTTTTATATTTTAAAATGTTTTCAGGTGTTTCGGCACAAACAATTTCGCCACCATGTATTCCTGCTTTCGGACCAATATCAATAATGTAATCGGATTCGAGCATTATTTCTTTGTCGTGTTCAACAACAAGTATTGAGTTACCTATGTCTCTTAGTTCTTTAAGAGATTGAATTAATTTTTCGTTATCACGTTGATGCAATCCAATACTTGGTTCATCTAAAATATAAAGCACATTTACCAATTGAGAACCAATTTGTGTAGCCAATCGAATTCGCTGTGCTTCTCCACCAGAGAGTGTTCTTGAACTTCTGTTTATCGACAAGTAGCTTAATCCAACATCTAATAAAAATTTTAATCTCGAATTAATTTCTTTTAATACTTCTTTTGCTATAATCTGCTGTTTATCAGAAAGTTTATCGTGTATATTGGTTGACCATTTATACAAGGTCTCGATATCCATTTCCGCAATTTCTGCAATGTTTTTATCGTCAATTTTAAAATATAAAGCTTCCTTTTTTAGTCGAGAACCGATACAAGAAGGACATTTTACTTTGTTCATAAAACTAGAAGCCCAACGCTCAACAGCTTTTGAATTATTTTCTTGATATTGTTTATTGATGATATTAATTATTCCTTCAAATTCGATGGAATATTCTGTTGCAATTCCTGAAATATTTTGTGAAACGACTATTGGCTCTGTAGAACCATTTAATAAAAAATCTATGGCTTCTTCAGAAATATCTTTTAATGGTGTATTTAAAGTAAAATCTAATTTTTTACCGATGGCTTCAATTTGTCGAAAAGTCCAATTGTTTTTATATTCTCCCAAAGGAACTATTCCACCTTTTTTAATTGTTGAATTTAAGTTTGGTATAATTTTTTTTAAATCAATTTCCGAAACCTCTCCTAAGCCATTACACTTTTTACATGCACCATAAGGCGAATTAAATGAGAAGATATTTGGAGCTGGGTCATCGTATGAAATACCTGTTGTTGGACACATTAAATTCTTACTCAACAGCATATAATCGTTTTCCTCAACATCAAAAAGCATTACAGTTCCTTTGCTGTGCTTCAAAGCTATTTCAATCGAATTATTAATTCTCTTTTTATCTTCTTCTTTTACTTTTATTTGATCAATAACTACTTCAATATCGTGCGTTTTATACCTGTCTAATTGCATTCCAACTGTAACATTGGTAATTTCACCATCAATACGTGCTTTTATAAAACCTTGCTTAATAATTTGCTGAAACAATTCTTTATAATGACCTTTTCTTCCTTTTACTAAAGGTGCGAGAATAATTATTTTTTTATCCGAAAACTTTTCAAAAATTAAATCTATAATTTGAGCAGTTGAATATTTAACCATTAATTCGCCCGTATTATACGAATAGGCATTTGATGCACGAGCAAATAATAAACGAAAGAAATCATAAACTTCGGTAATTGTTCCTACTGTCGATCTTGGATTTTTACTAATGGTTTTTTGTTCGATAGAAATTACAGGGCTTAACCCGCTAATTTTATCTACTTCTGGACGCTCCATATTACCCAAAAACTGGCGAGCATAGGCAGAAAATGTTTCTAAATACCTTCGTTGACCTTCGGCATAAATGGTGTCAAATGCTAATGAAGATTTTCCGCTACCACTTAAACCTGTAATAACCACAAGTTTGTTTCGTGGAATTTTAACAGAGATGTTTTTTAGATTGTGGACTTTTGCTCCTTCAACTTCAATAAATTCTTCTTCTAAGCCCAACATTTTTAACTATTTTGATTTGTCTGTATTCTTGTTTGCAATGATGAACAAAGTTAGAAAAACTAAAACAAAATAGCTTGAAAAAACAATGGTATAAATATGACTCCAAATTTTAAATGAAGAGATTAAATAAATTACAATAGAAGAAGATATGATTGATATTAACACCATTATTGCAGCTACTTTCTTTTCAGTAAAGCCTAAATAAGACAAGTGATGAGTGGTATGATCTTTACCTCCTACAAATGGAGATTTTCCATTTCTAATTCTTTTAATAGATACGGTGAGTGTATCTACTATTGGTATTGTAAAAGATAAAATAGGAATAAGAAATTGACGAGAAACAGAAAATTCTTCAGTAGTAACAGGATTCCAAAGATAATTTATACTTAATGCGGCCAATAAAATTCCAAGGTATTGGCTACCTGTATCTCCCATAAACATTTTTGACGGATTCCAATTGAAATATAAAAAAGCAAAAAGAGTTCCTAATAATCCAATAACAACTGTCATAGAAATGGTATTGAATTCTTGGTTTGCTAACATTAAAACGAAAATGGTAAAAGATATAATTAAGGAAACAGAAGTTGTTATTCCATCCATATTATCTAACATGTTAATAGAATTCATTAATCCAACCACCCAAATAGTAGTTAAAATGTAATTTAACCAGATTGAATCAAATACTGAAATTGATGTACCTGAGTAAATTAAAATTACAGCACATAAAATTTGAGTAATTAATTTTAAAAGTGGTTTAGTATTGTATGCATCATCAGCTAATCCCATTAAAAAGCCTAAAGAAACTGCTCCAATAACGCCAGTAAATTGAAAATCGATGGAAGACGCACTATACGAGAAAATAAAAGGATGCAAAGTAATCGACAACAAAAAAACGATATAAAAACTTAAACCTCCTAATGCTGGTTTAACCTGTTCACTCCATCGTATTGTTGCCTCACCTTGATTTCTAATTCCTAATGTTTTAACAAACTTTAATAGAATAGAATTAATTAAAAAAGAGAATACAATTGTTCCTGCAAAGAAAATAATATGCTTCCAAGATAAAATTTCCATAAATTAAAATGGGCTATTAAAGCTGTTAAAAAGAGGCGATTCTTTATCTTTTTCAGATAAAATAGGATTACTGATACCCCAATCAATTTTTAAATCTTTATCACACCATAAAATACTTCCTTCTGATTCTTTGTTGTAGTTGTTGGTGCATTTGTATGAAAACAAGGTATTATCTTCAAGAGTTAAAAAACCATGTGCAAAACCAGTTGGAATATAAAGCATGGTTTTATTGTATTCAGAAAGTTCAACAACCATATGTTTACCATAAGTAGATGATTTTTTTCTGATATCAACAGCAACATCTAACACACTACCTTTTATTACTCTAATGAGTTTACCTTGAGCAAAAGGTGGTGCTTGAAAATGCAATCCTCTTAGAACATTTTTTTGTGATAATGATTGATTATCTTGAACAAATTCAACTGTTAAACCATTTTTTTTAAAAACTTCTTTGTTGTAAGATTCGAAAAAATGACCTCTTTCATCTTCAAATATTTTGGGTTTTATAATTAATAAACCTTCAATTTCTGTTTCTATAAACTGCATTAATCTTGTTTTTTATTCTTTTTTAAGAAACGTTTAATTTTACTCTCATTTCTAGTGTCATCATAATAATAGCCGTCTTTATTACCGTAACTGTAATTATAGTTATATCCGTAACTATAAAACTTATTAGTATAATCAACACCGTTCAAAATAATAGATAATTTTTTTATGCCGTTTTCTCCAATTAATTTATTCAAATTATTGATAAAGTTTTTTCTCGAATATTCGCTTTTAAACACATAAATTGGATAATCTGCTTTTTTAAGCATTTCCATAGCGTCAGAAACCAATCCAATTGGAGGATTATCTAACACCACTAAGTCATAATCTTTTTTTAGTTCGGCAACAATATCATCTAATTTTCCACTAATAATCAACTCAGAAGGGTTTGGTGGAATGGGACCTGATGTAATAAAATCGAGATTGGTTAACTCGCTATGGTGAATACAATTCTTAATATCATCTTTATCTATTAAAATGGTACTCATTCCTTTATCATTTTTCACTCCAAAACCTGCATGAATTTTTGGTCTTCGCATATCTAAATCTAAAATAATTACTTTTTTACCCGACATAGCAATTATACCTGATAAATTTATAGTGCAGAATGTTTTTCCTTCTCCTGAAATGGTTGATGTTATTGCCATCAATTTACTTCCTTCTGTTTTAGAAATAAACTGCATATTGGTTCTAATCGCTCTAAAAGATTCAGAAATTATGGACTTTGGATCTTTATTTATAACCAATTGAGAAATAGGAATTTCTCTGCTATAAATCGGAACAGTTCCTAAAATACTAAGTGCAGTATTAGCATGTTTTGATATTTCATCCATTGTAGAAATGGTATTTTTTAATACATACTTTAAAATAAGTATGATGATGCTAATTACAATTCCTAATAGAACTCCTGTAGATATTATAATTTTTCGGTTTGGAGAAAATGGTACTGTTGGAACAACTGCTTTATCTAAAATAGTATGTTGGGGCACGAATCCAGCTTCTGAAATGGAGTATTCCGTTCTCCTCTCCATGATAAGGGTAAAGAATTTTTCATCAATTGAAAGAACTCTTTGAAGACGTGCATATTCTAACTCTTTAGCAGGTACATTTAAATATTTATTTTGTATTTCATCAATTTTTCTAACAATTTCTTTTCTTCTATATTCTAATTTTTCTACTAATGAAGCTATTGATTTAAACAGAACTTCTTTCTGAATTTCAATTTGTTGGTCGTGTAATTTTAATGCCTCACTTTCTTTTGTTGATTCAGCTAAAATTCTTTGTCGTTGAAGTAATAGCTCTTGTAAATCAGTAATTAAAGCAGTTATTCTAGCTTCGTATTCTGTTCCAGATAAAATAGGTAATAAGTTATAGACATTAATTTCTTTTATTTTCCCTTTGAGCGAATTGTTTATTTCTGTCAGAACATTTTTCTGTAAATCAAAATCTATTAAATCGTTTTCTAATTTGTTAACCCTATCAACATACAATGAAGAAAACTTATCGATATCAGACAGTTTATTGTTTTTTTGAAATTCTTCAATACTGTTTTCAGAAAGCTTAACCTTGTTGTAATACTTATCCAACTGATCATCTAAAAACTCGATTACCTTCTTAGAACTCTTACTTCTTTCCTCGATGTCGTAAACAATATATTCATTAGCAAGAGCTGTTAACACATCTGCTGTTTTAGTTGCATTGTTATCTTGAAATGAAAGACTAATTGTTTTTGCATTTGGATTTAAAGGAAATACATTTAATCTTGTAATGTAATTATTTGTAATGTTTTCGATGTTATTAATCGTAAAATAAATGATGGTACCTTTTATTTTTGATTGTGAGGCTTTAACTTCTTCATAACCATCTATAAAAACCTTTAAATTCAGTTTGGGTGTTTTTATTTCCTGATTATTAGCAAATTCCCCTAAAAAAGTTTCATTTTCATACAAATTAAATTTGTTGTTTGTTGTTAATTCAACAAAATAAGGAACTCCTAAAATGTTTGAATCTAAAACCTGATAGTCAACGTCAATAGGCGAATCTTTATAAAGTTCAAAAGTTAAAAATTTTCCTTTATTAAAATAACTTATTTCTAATGGCAGAGTAGCTAAGGCTCTTTTAAGAAGAAATTTTGATTTCAGTAACTCCACATCTTTTGCTACATCGTCGTTTTCTTGAAATTTACTAACTTCTAGAACTTGGTCGGCAGTATTTTTTGAACCCACCTGCAAAATCAATTGTGATTGATAAAGTGGAACGGTATATCTTAAATAAATAAATGCAATAGTTGTAGTTATTACAATTATAGCCAAAAAGAGCAGCAGATTTCTTTTAAAAATCTGCATTAAAAGGATAATATCTAATTCTGTGTTGAAATTGGATATTGGTTCTTGATTCTGTTTGGTTATTTGTTCTTCACTCATGTAAAAAATTACTACTTGCTTAAGTTATTAATAACAATTATTAATGTTAATGTACTAGTAATTAAACTAACTAAAGGTGCAATATCTCTAACCGCTTCGCTTAAAACATTTCGTCTTGGCTCTACATAAATAATATCATTTGCCTGAAGAACAAAATCAGCTTCTTTTATACCTTCTAGAAATTTAAAATCAAACAAATAAACTTTTGGATTTTTTAAATCACCTCTAATCAATTTTATTTTGTGAGCTTTTGATTCTTTTGACAATCCTCCAACTGCTCCTAAGGCTTCTAAGAGGGTTGTGTTTTCATTTTTTAAAACAAACACCTGAGCTTTTGCTATTCCAGTAAATATAGTTACTCGTCTGTTTAATACTTGAATAACTGTAAAGGGTTTAATATAATATTTTGAATATTCCTCAACTAAAAGTGCTTCTAACTCTTTAATTGTTTTTCCTTGAACATTTACTCGACCAATTACTGGAAATTTACAATTTCCATCATGTTCAACTAAATAATTTGGAGAAATAACTCCCATCATTCTATTTTCTGATGAGGATAATGCTGTTAAATCAATTAACCTTGTTCCTTCATTTGTAAATAATTGAAAATCCAGAATGTCGCTTGGTCTTATTCGGTATTCTATTGTTGAATCACCTGGATTGGTATCGTACTTAAAGTTTTTTTTTGTTCGCATCATTATGCTTGGATTTACATTACATGCAAAAACCGACCAAATCAATACAAAAGCAATAATTCCTTTAATTTTATTCTTATTCATAATCTTCTCGTCTATAATTTAACAAACTTATTAAAAACTTGTTTAATACAAACAATTTATTTAGTGTTGTTTAATAAAGATACGTATAGCTTTTCAATATCGTTGATTAATCGTGTGTAATGAAACTTTTCTTTTACATGGTTCCAGCCTTCTTTTCCCATGCTAATTCGTAAATCATCATCTTCAACAAGTTGATTTAATGCATTATAAAATTGCTTTAAATCGTTTGGCGGAACAATAAAACCTGTTTGGTTATTTAACACTACATTTTCTACACCTCCTACATTAGTTGTTACAATAGGTTTATTTGATGCTTGTGCTTCGATTAAACTTACTGGAGTTCCTTCATTTAACGAAGATAAGGCGATAATATCTAGTCCAGCATTTGCCCAATCAATTTCCTTAATCCAAGATGTAAAAGTTAAATTTGCTTTTTGGGGTTCTTTATTAAATTCAATAAAATCAAGTTTTAATTCCTTACAATAGTTGAGTAAATGTTCTTTTTCTTCTCCATCTCCAATAATAAAAGCTCGAACTTTCTTATTGGATTTTTTAGTCAATTGATTTACAGCATCAATAAATAATTGGTGATTTTTTATGGGAACTAATCGACCAATTATTCCTATTGCTATTTCATCATCATCTAACAAATAGTGATGTCTAAATGAGCTTCTTTTTTCGGCTTGATTTTCTTGAAAACGCGACAAATCAAATCCCAAAGGAACAACTTTAATTTTTGATGTTTTACAAATTTTGTGTTCTTCCGAAAGCTCTCTTTTTTGGATATCGCTTATGGCTATAATTGCTGATGATTTTCTGGCTAAATATCGTTCAATATTCTTAAAAATTGCTGTTTTTGTTTTTCCAAAATACGAATGAAAAACATGTCCATGAAAAGTATGAACAATTACTGGAACTTTACATTTTGCAGCTGCCATTCTTCCTAAAGTTCCTGCTTTTGATGCGTGAGTATGTACAATGTCAGGCTTAAATTCTTGGATAATTTTTTTGAGTTTTTGGTAAGCTATTTTGTCTTCTTTAAAGCCAATATCTCTTCGCATTTCTGAAATAATTATGGGTTCCAAACCCAATTGATTAAGAATAAATGTTGAACTTTCTTCCGAATCATCTTTATCGCCACCTACCAATAAAGTTTCAAAATCATCGCTTAAATATTTAGTTAAATAAGCTGCATTAAAAGTTGGTCCTCCCAAATTGAAACGATTGATGATACGTAAAACTTTTATTTTCTTTTTCTCTTTCATTCTTATCTACAATACTTTTTCCACCAAGTATTAAAAACAATTAGTGCCCATATAGTTGCAGCTGTGTCGTTGGGATTTTTAGAAAAAAGTTGTTTTTTCAATCGCTGAATAGCCGATAGATTAAATATTCCCTGTTCTAAAATAAACGAATCACTTAATAAATCATTTTCGATTGTTGACCTCAACTCGTTTCTAAACCAACTCAATAGTGGTACCTCAAAGCCATGTTTTGCTCTGTTGTATAGTTCTTCTGGTAATTCATTTTTAAAAGTATCTTGTAAAATTTTCTTTTTAATTTGTCCATTAATTTTAAATTCAACAGGTAACGAAAATGCAAAATTAACAACCCGATAATCTAAAAATGGTGTACGAACTTCTAAGCTATTTGCCATACTCATCGAATCCACCTTTCTAAGCATATCATTCACTAAAACCATTTTAGTATCAGTGTAAAACACTTCATTAATATCTCCATCAATGGTAATGTTTTTTAACAAGTTATTTTTTCGTTTGTGATACCTGTTTAAAAAATCGGACTCGTTAATTGGGTTGGTTATAAATAAATCGTTGGTATGTTTTTCGTCCAAAATGGCAGCCCAAAGCCAATACCTTTCTTTGTTAGAAAGTTTTGCACCTAAGCTAAATTTATACAATTGCCGATTAATATTGGTTAGTTTATGATTTCTTGATTTAGGTAAAATACTCCATAAGGGGTACCCCCAATTAATAAGCGATTCATTAAAACTAGGATGTCTAACCCTAAATTCGGCTGCATGTTTATTATATCCAGAAAATATTTCATCAGCTCCATCGCCCGATAAAGCAACTGATACATGTTGTTTGGTGTGTTTACATAAAATATAAACTGCAATTGCTGAAGAATCGGCAAAAGGTTCATCGAAGTAATCTAAAATTTCATTTAAATTTTCATACAAATCATTGTTTGACAACAAAAAAGCGTGATGTTTACTGCCAATTTTTTTTGCTACAGAATTAGCATAATTCGTTTCATCAAAAAACGGTTCATCTTTGTATCCAATAGAAAACGTATTTAAATCAGGTTTATGTCGTTTTGCCAGCGTACTTATTACAGAAGAATCAATCCCTCCGCTTAAAAAAGTTCCAATAGGCACATCGGTAATTAACCGTTTTTGAACAGCATCATCGAGTAAATTATGCAATTGTTTTTTTGCTTCTTCGTAACTTTTTGTTGTATTGGGCAAATACTCGTTTGGTTGGTAAGGAATGGTATAATAACGGTGTTCTTGAATTTTACTTAATTCATTGATGTTGGTTAACTGAATATAATGAGCAGGTTTTAGTTTTTTGATTTTTGAAAAAATAGAATTGTTCGAAGGAATATAGTTAAACTGAAAGTAATTAAACAAGCTCAATTTATCAATACTCTTGATAATGTTAAATTTCAAAATAGCTTTTAATTCGGAAGCAAAAATAAAAGTGGAACCGTCGAAATAATACAGCAATGGTTTTATCCCCATTCGGTCGCGAGCAATAAATAAGGAGTTATTCTGTTTATCGAAAATGGCAAATGCAAAAAAACCGTTGAGCATTTCCAAACATTTATCGTGATGTTTGATGTATAAATACAATAATACTTCTGTATCGCTATTGGTTTTAAACGTTACACCTTGCTTTATTAAATCTTCTTTAAGCTCTTTGAAATTAAAAATTTCACCATTAAAAACGATGGTGTATCGTTCACTGACATCAGCAAATGGTTGGTTTGCAGATTCGGAAGTGTCAATGATAGAAAGTCTAGCATGACCTAAAGCTAAGTGTTCAAAAGCTTGTGTGCTTTGATTGTCAGGGCCTCTTTTTGACAAGGTTTGTGTGGCAGCACCTATCTTGGTAAGCTCGTCTTTATTTTGAGAAATGATTCCTACTATTCCACACATAATTGTAAATTTATAAAAAGCCTATCAATTACAACCATAAAATTCAATTCTCTCTATATAATTCAACTAAATGTAAAATCTTTTTTGGAGATAAATCAAGTCCTTCTATAGAATATTTTATGGGTTTTTGATTCAACTGATGTAAAATCAAATATTTGTTCATTGAATTATCATTTTGAATATAAATGACATTTACTTCAGTATTTTTCCATAAACACAAACTTCTATTTTCAATTTTAATTCCTTGATCATTCAAACATATTTTAACTTCTTTATCCATCATTCTAGCGTATAGCATGACTATACTTAGCATAGAAGTGGCAATAAACCAAAATAAATACACTAATATTGATTAAAATCAATATTTAAAAACTTTATTATAAATAGCTGTTTATTTCTTTATACATCCATATTAAATCTATATAAACACCATTATATTGTTTTATTACTTTAATTTGCCGACCTTCTTCTTTAAACCCAAGTGACTTGTATAAATTTATAGCTTTTTGATTTGATGAAAATACATTTAAAAAAACTATCTCAACTATTTGATTTTGCGAAACCCAATTAAGCAAAAAAATTATTAATTTTCTACCAATTCCCTTGTTTTGATAATCAGGATGAACATTTATTGCAAATTCACCAATATGTCTCTGTTTTATATGTTTCTTTGCAGAAAATTCTAATAATCCGACAATCTTATTATTCGATATTGCAACAAGCAATATCATATTGTGGGCTTTTGAGTATGATTTTATTTTTTCTTTTTCTTGTTTGACTGAATTACCATATTCTTCAATAGTTGTTATAATTTGATTAGTTGAAGATATACACAACTTTACAAAGTTATTCAGTTCAAAAGCTTCACTTTCAAAGGGTGGTCTAATAATTACTTTGTTTATCATTGAGTTTTCCATAAATTGGTCAAAATCCTAATTAACAAGATAAGTCTCTATTTCAATAATAGCATCGTAAATATGCTGCAACCTGATTTTATCGCCCAATTTACCTCGCATAGATTAATTCTTTTTCGCTATCAATTATAGGCTTTATGTATTTTGACAAACCATTTGATGAAACTAAATCAACTTCTTTATTTAGAATTTTTTCCAAGTCAATTTTCATCTGAATAAATTGTAATCCAATTTTTTGAGAGTAATCTAAATCTACTAATATATCGATATCGCTATTGCTATCGGCTTCGTTTCGAGCATAAGAGCCAAATAAGTAAGCCTTTAAAACTGGGCTAGTTTTAAAATAATCTCTTACTCGCTCTATTTTATTTGCCTCTAATTTCATTTTACAAAGTTACTGATTTTTGTTTTCGATTGCACTAAAGTTTTGACTAGCAGCTTCTATGAATTGTTGTCAATTATTTTTTGATATAATTCCTACTATTCCACACATAATTAGTCAACAAACGGAAGCAAGTTTAAACAAAAATCCCTCTATTCAACTGAATAAAGGGATTTTTTATTTTGAAAATTAACAAAAGCAAAGCTTTTTAAAAAAGCTTTGCTTTTATGTGTTACATATGAATTACTTCACCATAAGCAGCAGCTGCAGCTTCCATCACAGCTTCACTCATTGTTGGGTGAGGGTGAACGGTTTTAATTAATTCATGTCCTGTAGTTTCTAATTTACGGATTGCTACTATTTCGGCAATCATTTCGGTTACATTATAACCAATCATGTGTCCACCTAATAATTCGCCATATTTAGCATCAAAAATAAGTTTTACAAAACCATCTTTGTGTCCTGCAGCACTTGCTTTACCAGATGCTGAGAATGGGAATTTACCTACTTTAATTTCATATCCTTTTTCTAATGCCATTTTTTCTGTCATACCAACAGAGGCAACTTCTGGAGAACAATAGGTACATCCAGGAATATTTCCATAATCTAATGGTTCAACATGTAATCCTGCAATTTTCTCCACACAAATTATACCTTCGGCAGAAGCAACGTGAGCTAAAGCATGTCCTTTAGTTACATCACCAATTGCATAATATCCAGGAATATTAGTTTGATAAAAATCGTTGGTTACAATAATGTCTTTATCTACCACAATGCCAACTTCCTCTAAACCAATGTTTTCAATATTTCTTTTAATACCAACCGCCGAAAGAACAACATCACAATCAATGGTTTCGTCACCTTTTTTGGTTTTTACTAATACTTTGCAACCGTTTCCTTTGGTATCAACACTTTCTACCGCAGAATTAGTCATAACATTGATACCAGCTTTTTTAAACGAACGCTCCAATTGTTTAGAAACTTCTTCATCTTCTAAAGGAACAATATTTGGCAAATATTCAATAAGTGTTACTTCAACACCCATAGCATTGTAGAAATAAGCAAATTCAGAACCTATAGCTCCCGAACCTACTACCACCATTTTTTTAGGAAGTTTTTCTAAAACCAAAGCTTCTCTGTAGCCAATAATTTTTTTTCCGTCTTGTGGTAAATTTGGAAGAACTCTTGAACGAGCACCTGTAGCAATAATAATATGTTTTGCTTCGTATTCAGTTATTTTTTTATCGTCACCTTCTACGGCAACTTTTTGTCCTTTTTTAAGATTTGCTGAGCCTTTAATAACATCAATTTTATTTTTTTTCATCAAAAACTGAATACCGTTACTCATTCCAGCAGCAACATCTCTACTTCTTTTAACTATTGCAGGAAAATCAGCATCTGCATTTTTAACTGTAATACCAAAATCGGCAGCGTGGTTAATGTATTCAAAAACGCTTGCACTTTTTAACAATGCTTTTGTTGGAATACAACCCCAGTTTAAACAAATACCACCTAATTCTGCTTTTTCTATTATTGCAGTTTTCAATCCTAATTGAGAAGCTCTAATTGCAGCTACATAGCCACCAGGTCCACTTCCTACAACAATTACATCGTAACTCATAGTTAATTATTTTTAAAGTTTATTAATCAAATTTATTTAATGCGAAAGTACAATTTTAAGTTGGAAATTGAAAATTGATAAATGATAATTGAAGACTGTAAACTGAAAATTGAGGACTATCTAACAAAAACCAAATCCATTTTATAAATCTTAAAGTTCTTTGTATTGTTTTTAACTAAAGTTGGATAAATTGAAAAAATGGTGTCAGCTGGTGGTATAAAATTTCCTTCTAACTTTCCATAAAATTTCCAACGGGTTGTGCCATTGGTAACAACTTTTGATTCGTTTTTTAAATTAGAGCAATTTAATGGGTCTAAACCTCCTTTAAGCAGTTGTTGTTGACCTTGGTAAAATTCAAAATCTAATACCATGTTTGGATGTTCAGCAAATTCAATATCGCAATCCAAATAAAAATCAATTTGACGGTGTTTTTCACATTTTATATTTATTACTTGAACAACATCTTTAGTTAAATCAATACGAGTAATTTCTTCTTGTGAGCAAGAAACTAAAGCTAAAATTAAAATTAGAATGCTGATGTTTTTCATTGTTGATTAGCTATTTTACATTGATGGCTCAATACTTATTGCTGTGGACGTAATACTGTTTACTGAATACTGAATACTGTTTACTATTTGCTTATTTCCCAGCACCTTTCAAAACAATCATTACTGTATAAATTAAAATCTTAAAATCAACCAAAAGCGACATGTTTTCAATATAAATGATGTCATATTTTAAACGCTCAATCATTTGAGTTACATTTTCTGCATATCCATATTTTACTTGTCCCCACGAGGTAATTCCTGGTCGAACTTTTAATAAATGATAATAATGTGGAGCTTCTTTTACTATTTGGTCAATAAAAAATTGTCGTTCTGGTCGAGGTCCAACCAAGCTCATATCTCCAATTAGCACATTGTAAAATTGAGGTATTTCATCCAATCTTACCTTACGCATAAACCTACCGAATTTGGTAATTCGCATATCTTTTTGGCTCGATAATGCAGGTCCATTTTTTTCTGCATCTTCTGTCATCGAACGAAACTTGTATATCATAAAAGGTTTTCCATGAATTCCTATTCGTTCTTGTGAGAAGAAAGCTGGTCCTTTAGATGTTAGTTTAACAATAATTGCAGTAATCAAATACAATGGAGAAAGTAAAATTAAAGCAAATAAAGAGGTAAATATATCTATCAATCGTTTGATGGATTGCTGCCAAGTTGGCATTATTTCTTTTGTTATAACAATTAATGGAGTTCCAAAAATCGAAGTCATTTTTACTGAACCCGAAAGAATATCGTACATGTCTGGAATAATCTTAATGATAACAGGAAGCCCTTCCAAAACAGTAATAATATTCCCTAAGCTTTTATGCTCAGATGATTCAATAGCGATAATTACTTCTTCAATATTGTTTTTTTCTATGGTATTTCGTAAATCAACACAATTGCCTAAATGAGGAAGATATTCAGCTAATTTGAATATCTCATTGGCTTCATTAACGTGTGTAAATCCAACTATTTTATTTCCTGTAGAGTAACGCTGACCGTTTAACTCTAAAAATAAATCCAACGCTTTTTGGTTTGAACCAATTATTAACGTATTAAACCCAATTTTTCTATTTTTTATTCTTTTTCCGGTGTGAGTAGTTAAAATAAAACGGCAAATTTCTGTAATTAGAAATTGTAACCCAAAAAGCGTAAAGTACAGTTTATAGTATTGTGTATAATTGGCTATTTCGTCATCTAATACAAGAACAAAAAACAAAATTAACGAGCCTATTAAAGAAACTAACAGGGTTTGTCCAAATTCTTTTAACCTCGATTTGCGGTATATGTTTTTGTAAGCACCAGATAAAGCATGAAGACTTACCCAAAATATCGGAATTAGAAAAAGAGCATAGTAAAAGTTTACATCAAAAACCAATTCAATATCATAACCAAATTTTAACGGTTCAATGTATTCTTTTCGATAAACAAAAAACAATGTCCATGCAACAACTGCACTCAATACATCTAAAAAAATGTATTTTAATGTGTGTAGTGTTTTATTCATTATAGATAAACAATTTTAAGGTTATCAAACATGAATTCGGGGTAATCTAATTTTGGCTGAAATCCAAAGAAAATTTTGTATTTTGATGCGTTTGGACGTGTTCGTAATGGTTCAGAAAAATCTAAGTATATTTTTTTCCAATATTCGGTTGTATTTAGGTAAAAAATTCCAATTTGGTCGTTATCTGCAAATAAACCCACTAAAACGGGTTGATTGGTTTTAAAATTAAGTTCTAAAAATATAGGTTTATTGGTTGGTATATCAGAAAACTCAGGAGTATAACATTCAAAAAGTGTCATTCCTGGAATTAGTGAAACTTTACCCGAATAATATCCTTCAAATGAATCGGTAGACTTATACACTACGGTATCTGATAACGAACTGTAAGTAAAAGGTAAACTTGCCGACTCAAAATCTTCCATCCAATAAAATGTTGTTGCTGATGAATAAGTTGTTTTGGGATTTATAATTGTTGTTTTGCTTTTTTCTAGATTAATATTTTCGGTATGAACATTATAGAAAACATACCTAGCTCTTCTTTCAGCAATTCCATTTTCTTTTATTCCAGGATAAATATCAATCTTGTGAATGCCTTCTTTTAAAATAGGGAAACGAGCGGGCAATTCAAAAACTCCTACTAAATCATTATCGACATATATCCACGCATCGGTAATATTGTGAGAATTTGTACCTTGAGCAGCGGTTGTTGATAAAGTAAAAGGATTAATTTGGAGATAAGAAGGTATCTCTGCTTCCAACTCATCTTTAGAGCATGAATTAAAAGCAAAAAATATCGTGAATAATAAAATGTAAATTCTTACGTTGTGCAATGTTCTAAAATATCTACCCCAAACGCGGCTTCTGATTAATTATTGTGCAAAAATATTAATCTTCTATTAAAGCCAAAGATATTTTTAATTTTTCAACGATTTTATGTGCTACATCTAAGGCATTATAGCCATCGTGTATGTTTACCAAAGGCACAGTATTATTAGTTATTGCGAGTGCAAATTGAGTTAATTCTTCTTTTATCGCATTTACTTCGTTTATTTGTGGTTTATCAAAATAAATTTGTTTTTTTCCTTTTCCATTACCTAAATCTAAAGTAACCGAAAGCGGATCTGGTTCACCAACAACACTTTTTAGTTTTACAATTTCTGTTTGTTTATCTAAAAAATCAACTGAAATATAAGCGTCTTTCTGAAACATACGGGTTTTTCGCATGTTTTTTAATGAAATTCTACTCGCCGTTAAATTGGCTACACAACCGTTATCAAATTCTATTCGAGCATTAGCAATATCAGGCGTATCGCTTACAACAGCAACTCCACTAGCATTAATTTTTTTGATATTAGATTTTACCACACTTAGTACAATATCAATATCATGTATCATTAAATCTAACACAACCGGAACATCTGTTCCTCTTGGATTAAATTGAGCCAAACGATGTGTTTCGATAAACATTGGATTATTGATGTACGGCAGAGCAGATGTGAATGCTGGATTAAAACGCTCAACGTGACCTACTTGTACTTTTACATTTGCCTCTTCCGACAAGTAGATGAGCTGTTTTGCTTCCTCTACAGTATTAGTAATAGGCTTTTCGATAAAAACATGTTTCGATAACTTTAATGCCTTAGATGCACAATCGAAATGAGCTAGTGTTGGTGTAACAATATCAACAGCATCAACCTTGCTAATCAATTCTTCCATATCAGCAAAGGCTTTTACCCCAAACTCCTGCTCCACTTTTTTTCGATTTTCTTCGTCTAAATCAAAAAAACCAACCAATTCAAATAAATCTATTTCTTTTAATAGCCTGATGTGAATTTTTCCTAAATGTCCGGCTCCTATTACTCCTATTTTTAACATGGTGTAGATTTTTATCAAAAGTAAATCTTTACTTCACTATTAGAATTAGCTTCAAACAATATTATTAACACGTCGATTTTAATAAGAAGCTAATAAGACTAGATAAATTTGAGTTTATCTGCTTTTCTTTGTAAAAAATTAATGAGAAGTGACGGACACCTACAGACATAAAGGATTAAGAAAACAATTGGCTGAAATTGTTGCTGGAAAAGGAATAACCAATTTAAAAGTATTAAAAGCCATTGAAACCATACCTCGACATTTATTTATACCCGATACGGCTTTTCATAAGTATGCTTACGAAGACAAACCTTTTCCTATTGGCTCTGGACAAACCATTTCACAGCCATTTACTGTAGCTTTTCAAACCGAGTTATTAAACCTTAAAGAAGGTGAAAAAGTGTTGGAAATTGGAACTGGTTCGGGTTACCAAACAGCTGTGTTGCTCGAAATGGGTGTTAAAGTTTTTTCTATAGAACGACAAAAAGCATTATTCGACAGAACAAAAGATTTTTTACCAAAAATTGGCTATGGTTCAGCTAAACTTTTTTACGGAGATGGTTATGCAGGACTTCCAACTTTTGCTCCTTTCGACAAAATTATTGTTACTGCAGGAGCTCCTTTTGTTCCCGAAGATTTATTAACTCAGCTTAAAATTGGAGGAATACTTGTAATACCTGTTGGAGAAGGAAAAGAGCAGACGATGAAAAAAATTGTGAAAATAGATGCTAACAACTTTACATCTGAAGAATTAGGCGTTTTTCGATTCGTACCATTGTTAAAGGAGAAAGGAAAAGATTAAAACACTTGCTATAGGAAAAACAAATAACCACATATAAAAAATAATTAACTTAACTTCGCGTAGAAAAAGCAAATCGTTCTATCGCCTTTCGTTTTATACGAGGGGAGGAAAGTCCGGACAGCGTAGAGCATCCAACCTAGGGAAACCTAGGGTATTTGTATGTAATGTGCAAATAACAGAAAGTGCCACAGAAAACAAACTACCTCGAATTCGTTCGAGGAAAAGGTGAAAAGGCGAGGTAAGAGCTCACCGTTAGTGCAGCAATGTACTATGCATGGAAAACCTTTGGAGCTGAAAAATCAAATAAACCAAGGCTATAGGGCTGCTCGCCCAATCTTGGAGGGTAGATTGAACGAGGGCTGGTGCAAACTTGCTCCCAGATAAATGATAGAAACCGCTTGCGGATACAGAACCCGGCTTATAGATTTGCTTTTTTATTTTTATATTACCTAATCCTTTTTTTTTATTGATAATAGTTAATAATTAATTGCAATTGTTAACATATAAAAATTAAAGTGGGCAAAAAAAAATAATATCTTGCAACCATAAAATTTTTATGAGATTTGCTGCTGTAGATATTGGCTCCAATGCTGTAAGGTTACTTTTTTGTGATGTTGATGTTTTTCAAAATCATAAAGATGTAAAAAAAATATCCTTAATTCGATTGCCTATTCGATTGGGAGAAGATGTTTTCTCAAAAAAGAAAATATCTGCTAAAAACGCCAACCAACTCATTAAAGCACTAAATGCATTTAAAAATTTAGTTGATATTTACGAAGTCGTTGCTTTTAGAGTTTGTGCAACCTCAGCCTTTCGTGAAGCTAAAAATGGCAAAGAAGTAATTGAAAAAGTAAAGAAGAAAACCAACATTACTATAGAAATTATTGACGGAGATACAGAAGCTAAATTATTATTAGAAACACATGTAACAGACCGTCTTAATTCACAAGGAACTTATTTATATATTGATGTTGGCGGAGGTAGTACAGAACTTTCCATTATTTCCAAAGGAAAAGCGATACAATCAAAATCTTTTAAAATTGGTACCATTCGTTTAAAAAATAATTTGGTTTCTGAAAGCACATGGAAAGAAATGAAAGTTTGGCTGGAAAAAATCATCAAAAAACATCAACCCGAATTAGCCATTGGAACTGGTGGAAACATTAACAAACTATACAAAATGTGTGGTTTAAAAGATTATAAACTTTTTGAGTACACCAAATTAGAAGAAATTAACCAATTTATTGAGCAACACTCTATTGAGGAACGTATACTAAAACTAGGTTTAAAACCTGATAGAGCTGATGTTATTACCCATGCCGCAAAAGTTTATTTAACGGTTTTAGCTATTGCTAAAGTTGAAAATATGTTTATCCCAAAATTGGGTTTAGCAGACGGCGTAATTTATCAACTCAGCGAAAAGAAAATGAAAAGATCTTAACTTGTTAAATATTTAACAAATCCGGTTAATTTCATGAATATTCCACCTTTTAAAACCAATACCATCAATTCATTAATTAATAACAGATTGACTTATAATTGCTTAACTCAATTTTAATCGAATTCATTATAGTTTAGATGATTTATTTTTTTTATTTTTGGTGCAACTTACCTTTACTGAAGGTAGTCTTACTCAAAATAATTGAAGAACTTAATTTTTTTATAAATGAAAAAAATAATATTATTTCTAACTGTAACAATGGGTTTATTTTTAAACCAAACAAAAGCTCAAGTAACAGTAAATAACACCAATACAGTTCAATTTTACGTTCAAAATGTGTTACTCGGAGGTGGTGTAACGGTTAGTAATATTACCTACAATGGTGTTCCAGCAGGAATTGTTGATGCAAAAGTTGGTCAATTTACAGATCCAACTTCTTCAGTAGGTTTAGCAAATGGAATGATACTGGCAACTGGTGATGCCATAATAGCTCAAGGACCAAACAGTTCTGGTGGTGCAGGAAACTCTGCTGGAATTGGAACTTCTGGACAAGACCCTGACTTAAGTGCAATTACAACCAATCCATTAAACGACCAGTGTATTGTTGAATTTGATTTTGTGCCACTCGGAGATACCCTTACTTTTAATTACGTTTTTGCTTCAGAAGAATATAACGAATATGTATGTTCAGATTACAATGATGTTTTTGGTTTTTTTCTAACAGGTAATGATCCATTAGGAGGCACATATAATGCCTATAATTTAGCTAGAGTTCCAACACCTGGTGTTCCAGGTTCATTTACAAATACTCCAGTTGCAATTAACACAATTACTCCAGGAGTTGCAGGTTCAAATGGTGATGCGGCAAATTGTTCTGCAATCGACCCAAGTTGGACTGCATATAGTATTTACCATGTTACCAATAGTTCTAACAATTATCAATATGATGGTAGAACAGTTAGTTTGCCTGTATTTGCTTTAGTTAATTGTGGTGAAACATACCACATTAAAATGGCTATTGCCGATGTTCAAGATGGTGCTTTTGATTCGGGTGTATTTTTAGAAGCTGGTAGTTTTGCATCCAACGGATCTTTAGATGCTACAACAGCAGTTGTTCCTAATGATATCATGTTGTGTTCTCAACCTTACGAAATTACTGTTAATGCAGGACCAACCCCTCCTCCAATCAGTTTTTGGGATTTTGGCGATGGAATTGGAACTTCAAATCTTGCAAATACAACCTATACCTATGCAGATACTGGAACTTATACTGTAACTTACATCGCCTCAGATCCTTCTGCATGTGTTGAGTCTGATACTGCTTATTTTACAGTTACCATAAGAGAAAATGTTCCTTTAGATGCTCAAATCAACATTCCTCCGTACGACCCTTGTTCTCCAGGTGGTTTAACCATTGATTTCGAATTTACTGGTGCTGGAGCCGATTCTATCCATTGGAATATGGGTAATGGAACTACATTTATCGATAGTACATCTTTTCAATACACCTATACTGTTGGAGGAAGTTATGTTTTAACTTTCCAAGCATGGGATTTTGATTGTGGTGGGTATTCTCAAATTATAGATACCGTTCATTTCAACCCTAACTACACTCAAGTTAATGCAACTCCTCCTGGTAATCAATCTTTCTGTTCTCAACCTTATTTGGTGAATTTTGATGCTGGGGCTACTCCTCCGCCTAACAACTTCTGGGATTTTGGCGATGGCGTTGGTACTTCAACCCTTGCAAACACTTCTTATACTTATGCCGACACTGGTATTTATAACGTAATGTATGTGGCTATCGATTCTAGCACTTGTAATATTGCTGATACTGCTTATTTTACTGTTGAATTGATTAAACCTGAAGAATTGAATGCTCAATTCGTTATTCCTCCTTACGACCCTTGCTCTCCTAGTGGTTTAACTGTTCAGCTTGATTTTACTGGAACTGGTGCCGATTCTATTTACTGGAATATGGGTGATGGAACTTCTTTTATTAATGATACTTCTGTTACTTATACTTACAATACTCCGGGTACTTTCTTCTTAGAATTTATTGCTTTTGATTTCGATTGTAATGTTTCTGATACCATTAGAGATACTATTTTTTACAATCCTACTACAACCACTGTTACTGCGGTTGTTCCACCTAACATTACCATTTGTGGCTCTCCTTTAACTGTTAACTTCAACTCGGGTAGCCCTGCTCCTCCTCAAAATTTCTGGGATTTTGGTGATGGTAATACTTCTACTGCTATTGACCCTGCTCACAACTATGCTACTACTGGAACTTACACTGTAATGTTTGTCGCTATCGATTCTTCTACTTGTAACATTGCTGATAGTGCAACTTTTAGCGTTAGTTTAGCTCAAGCTCCCGATTTAAATGTTAACATCGCTTACACACCACCAGTACCATGTG
This sequence comes from Flavobacteriales bacterium, assembly GCA_015075325.1. Lineage (GTDB taxonomy): Bacteria > Bacteroidota > Bacteroidia > Flavobacteriales_E > Vicingaceae > Vicingus. The sequence goes on from JABTUP010000001.1 coordinate 144,174, forward strand.
AAGCAACTAATTATAAAGTGGAACTAAGTGCTATTGGTTCTGGTGCCGATTCTATCTATTGGAATATGGGCGACGGAACAACATATATTGATTCTACTTTTATTGCCTACGAATATGCTTCTGCAGGTACATACAACATCGCTGTTTCATTGTTCAACTTCTTCTGTAACAGAATTGTAACCGAAAATTTAGTAGCAGAGTTTTATGAACCTAAAGAAACTAAGGGTATCGTTCCTAACGTATTCACTCCTAATGGCGATAATTGGAACGACAAATTGGTTTTTGTTGGTGTTGACAATACTCAAGATTTTAGTATTAAAATATTCGACCGTTGGGGTAGAAAAAAATTCGAATCTACTGATGCTACTGACCATTGGGATGGTGAAAATGCTTCGGAAGGTACTTACTTCTACGAACTTAAATATACCGACGTATGTAGCAATATAGAAAAACTAGTTACTGGTACAGTTACGCTACTTAGAGGCCCTAAAAAACAGTAATTTTTACTTCCTTATAAAATAAGCCCTTTGAAAAATTTCAAAGGGCTTATTTTTTTATAATACACCATCAATTTTTTTATTTAGGAGATTGATGCTTGTTAAAAAATTTTAACCAAACAAGCGATGTGTTAAAAAACATAGTATTTTTATCTAAAAACAAATAAAGTTTCACTATATGACAATAAATTAATATTTTAGCTGCAACTGTTTTTATAAAAAACAAGTCTTTAAAAAAAAAAAAATTAAAAATTTATGATAAAAAAAATTAATCTACTTACTGCATTTTTATTGGTAGTAAATGTTATTGCTTTTGCTCATAACTATAAAGAATCTGATTATCACTTCACTGAAAATAAAGGGCAGTTAGATAATAAGGTAAAATATCATGCTAAAATACATGTTGGTGATATTTTCTTTGAGAAAAATGCGTTTACTTTCGATTTATTTAACGCTGAAGATTTAGATTTAGCGTATAAAGTAAGACACGATAAAAAATCTCGTGAGCTAAATGCAAACAAACCTATTACACTAAGAAAAAGTGCATATAGAATGAATTTTCTTAACTCAAATCCAAATGTTTTTCTTTCTACTACTGAGAATATTGGATATGTAAAAAACTACTTTATTGGTAATGATCCTTCTAAATGGGCTTCAGATGTTGAATCGTTTGAAAGACTTACCTATCATGAAATTTACAACGGAATTAGTGCCGAAATATACACACAAGATGATCATTTAAAATATGATTTTATTGTAAAAGCTGGTGCTAATCCTAGTGATATTGTTGTTAATTACGATGGAGTTATTAGTTTAAATCTCAACCATGGTATTTTAGAAATTAGCCTTAAAAACACTTCTGTAAAAGAACTAAAACCAATTGCATATCAATACATACAAGGAAAAAAACAGTTGATAGATTGTGAATTTGTTGTTAATGGTACCAACGTATCATTTAAATTTCCTCAAGGATATGATAACACAAAAGAATTAATAATTGACCCAACTTGGATATTCTCTACATTAACAGGTTCTACTGCCGATAACTGGGGTTTTACTGCAACTTACGATGATAGTGGCAACTTTTATGGTGGAGGTATTGCCTTTGCTTCGGGTTTTCCAACAACAACTGGTGCATATGATGTTTCTTTTGGAGGAGTTATTGATGCAGCAATAATTAAATACAATCCTTTAGGAACTGCTAGAGTTTATGCAACTTACATCGGAGGTTCTCAAGCAGATCAACCTCATAGTTTAGTAACCAATGATTTAGGTGAATTAGTAATTTATGGTGTAACAGGATCAAACAATTTTCCAACACAAAATGCTTTCGATGCGACTTTTAATGGAGGTACTTCCGTTGCTCCAAATGCTGCGACATTCTCTAATGGGTCGGATATTTTTGTAACAAAATTAAATGCCGCAGGAAATGGTTTAATTGGTAGTACTTATGTGGGAGGAACAGGAAACGACGGATTTTCCTTAAATACAAGTTTACAATATAACTATTCAGATGAAAATAGAGGTGAAGTTGTAATTGACAACAATGGTGATATCTATGTTGCTTCAACCACAATTTCAACAAATTTTCCAACAACACCAGGAAGCCATAAACAAACCAACTCTGGAAATTATGATGCCGTTGTTTTTAAACTTACTCCAACATTAAACGCTCTTACATGGTCAACATATTTAGGAGGTTCTAGCGGTGATGCTGGATATTCTATTCGTGTTAATGAATCAAATAACACCATAGTAGTTTGTGGAGGAACAGTAAGTAACAACATTGGAACCACTCCTGGAGTAATTAACCCAACCTATGGTGGATCTACCGATGGATACATTGGTGTATTTAATAATTCTAATGGTTCTTTAAATGCACTTTCATATGTTGGAACTGCTGGATATGACCAAGCTTATATTGTTGAAGTAGATAAATTTGGAAATGTATTTACAACAGGTCAAACAAAAGGTGCATATCCTGTTACTAGTGGAGTTTATAGTAATCCAGGTTCATCTCAATTTATTCATAAAATGAATAGTTCTTTATCTTCAACTGATTTTAGTACAGTTTTTGGAAGAGGCCAGAATAGTTCTATTGACATATCTATTACAGCATTTTTGGTTGATAATTGTAGTAATGTTTATGTTGCTGGTTGGGGAGGCGGAAGTAATAACGAAGGAACTACTTCAGGATTACCTGTTACAACTGGAGCAATAAAAAGTACAACAGATGGTGGTGATTTTTACTTCATTGTTTTAGAAAGAGATGCTGCTAGCTTATTGTACGGAACTTTTTTTGGACATAATAGTTCGCAAGAACATGTTGATGGTGGTACTTCCCGTTTTGACAAAAGAGGAACCATTTATCAAGGCGTATGTGCTGCTTGTGGCGGTGGAAATAATTTCCCGTCTTCTCCTGGTGCTTATTCTAGTACAAACGGTTCTTCAAACTGTAATTTCGGTGCAATTAAAATTGGACTTGAATTCCAAGGTATAGTTGCAAATGCCGACGATCCAGGAGATGTTTTATTGTGTGGAACTCCATATAATGTCGATTTTAATGCAGGTTCAACACCACCACCTCTAACTTTCTGGGATTTTGGTGATGGAAATACGCTAGGAATTGGTAGCTTTAATACTCCAACTCATACTTATGCTGATACTGGCAGCTATACCGTTATGTATGTAGCAATTGATTCATCTTCTTGTAATATTGCTGATACTGTGTTTTTTGACGTAAGAGTTATAAACAATGGAACGCTTGATGCTCAAATCAATATTCCTCCTTATGACCCCTGTGATGATAGTTTAACTGTTCAATTCGCATTTACAGGTAGTGGAGCTGATTCTCTTTATTGGAATATGGGTGATGGAACTATATTTATTAACGATACTCTCATCAACTATACTTATACAACAAATGGGGTTTTTCCAATTTTATTTGAGGCTTACGACTTTGCTTGTGGTGGATTTAATACAGTTCGAGACACTATTTATTTTACTCCTAACTTTACTCAGGTTAATGCTACTCCTCCTGGTAATCAATCTTTCTGTTCTCAACCTTATTTGGTGAATTTTGATGCTGGGGCTACTCCTCCGCCTAACAACTTCTGGGATTTTGGCGATGGTGTTGGTTCTTCTATTCTTCCTAATCCACAATACACGTATGGCGATACTGGTACTTATACCGTAATGTATGTGGCTATCGATTCTAGTACTTGTAACATTGCTGATACTGCTTATTTTACTGTTGAATTGATTAAACCTGAAGAATTAGATGCTCAATTCGTTATTCCTCCTTACGACCCTTGTCAACCAACATTAACCGTTCAGTTTGATTTTACTGGAACTGGTGCCGATTCTATTTACTGGAACATGGGTGATGGCACTTCTTTTATCAACAACATTTCGGTTAATTATACTTACAACACACCGGGTGTTTATCCTGTTGAGTTTATTGCTTTCGATTTCGATTGTAATGTTTCCGATACCATTAGAGATACTATCTATTTCAATCCTACTACAACCACTGTTACTGCGGTTGTTCCACCTAACATTACCATTTGTGGCTCTCCTTTAACTGTTAACTTCAACTCGGGTAGCCCTGCTCCTCCTCAAAATTTCTGGGATTTTGGTGATGGTAATACTTCTACTGCTATTGACCCTGCTCACAACTATGCTACTACTGGAACTTACACTGTAATGTTTGTCGCTATCGATTCTTCTACTTGTAACATTGCTGATAGTGCAACTTTTAGCGTTAGTTTAGCTCAAGCTCCCGATTTAAATGTTAACATCGCTTACACACCACCAGTACCATGTGAAGCAACTAATTATAAAGTGGAACTAAGTGCTATTGGTTCTGGTGCCGATTCTATCTATTGGAATATGGGCGACGGAACAACATATATTGATTCTACTTTTATTGCCTACGAATATGCTTCTGCAGGTACATACAACATCGCTGTTTCATTGTTCAACTTCTTCTGTAACAGAATTGTAACCGAAAATTTAGTAGCAGAGTTTTATGAACCTAAAGAAACTAAGGGCATTGTTCCAAACGTATTCACTCCTAATGGCGATAATTGGAACGACAAATTAGTTTTTGTTGGTGTTGACAATACTCAAGATTTTAGTATTAAAATATTCGACCGTTGGGGTAGAAAAAAATTCGAATCTACTGATGCTACAGACCATTGGGATGGTGAAAATGCCTCGGAAGGTACTTACTTCTATGAGCTTAAATATACCGACGTTTGTAGCAACATAGAAAAACTAGTTACTGGTACAGTTACGCTACTTAGAGGCCCTAAAAAACAGTAATTTTTACTTCCTTATAAAATAAGCCCTTTGAAAAATTTCAAAGGGCTTATTTTTTTATAATACACCATCAATTTTTTTATTTAGGAGATTGATGCTTGTTAAAAAATTTTAACCAAACAAGCGATGTGTTAAAAAACATAGTATTTTTATCTAAAAACAAATAAAGTTTCACTATATGACAATAAATTAATATTTTAGCTGCAACTGTTTTTATAAAAAACAAGTCTTTAAAAAAAAAAAAATTAAAAATTTATGATAAAAAAAATTAATCTACTTACTGCATTTTTATTGGTAGTAAATGTTATTGCTTTTGCTCATAACTATAAAGAATCTGATTATCACTTCACTGAAAATAAAGGGCAGTTAGATAATAAGGTAAAATATCATGCTAAAATACATGTTGGTGATATTTTCTTTGAGAAAAATGCGTTTACTTTCGATTTATTTAACGCTGAAGATTTAGATTTAGCGTATAAAGTAAGACACGATAAAAAATCTCGTGAGCTAAATGCAAACAAACCTATTACACTAAGAAAAAGTGCATATAGAATGAATTTTCTTAACTCAAATCCAAATGTTTTTCTTTCTACTACTGAGAATATTGGATATGTAAAAAACTACTTTATTGGTAATGATCCTTCTAAATGGGCTTCAGATGTTGAATCGTTTGAAAGACTTACCTATCATGAAATTTACAACGGAATTAGTGCCGAAATATACACACAAGATGATCATTTAAAATATGATTTTATTGTAAAAGCTGGTGCTAATCCTAGTGATATTGTTGTTAATTACGATGGAGTTATTAGTTTAAATCTCAACCATGGTATTTTAGAAATTAGCCTTAAAAACACTTCTGTAAAAGAACTAAAACCAATTGCATATCAATACATACAAGGAAAAAAACAGTTGATAGATTGTGAATTTGTTGTTAATGGTACCAACGTATCATTTAAATTTCCTCAAGGATATGATAACACAAAAGAATTAATAATTGACCCAACTTGGATATTCTCTACATTAACAGGTTCTACTGCCGATAACTGGGGTTTTACTGCAACTTACGATGATAGTGGCAACTTTTATGGTGGAGGTATTGCCTTTGCTTCGGGTTTTCCAACAACAACTGGTGCATATGATGTTTCTTTTGGAGGAGTTATTGATGCAGCAATAATTAAATACAATCCTTTAGGAACTGCTAGAGTTTATGCAACTTACATCGGAGGTTCTCAAGCAGATCAACCTCATAGTTTAGTAACCAATGATTTAGGTGAATTAGTAATTTATGGTGTAACAGGATCAAACAATTTTCCAACACAAAATGCTTTCGATGCGACTTTTAATGGAGGTACTTCCGTTGCTCCAAATGCTGCGACATTCTCTAATGGGTCGGATATTTTTGTAACAAAATTAAATGCCGCAGGAAATGGTTTAATTGGTAGTACTTATGTGGGAGGAACAGGAAACGACGGATTTTCCTTAAATACAAGTTTACAATATAACTATTCAGATGAAAATAGAGGTGAAGTTGTAATTGACAACAATGGTGATATCTATGTTGCTTCAACCACAATTTCAACAAATTTTCCAACAACACCAGGAAGCCATAAACAAACCAACTCTGGAAATTATGATGCCGTTGTTTTTAAACTTACTCCAACATTAAACGCTCTTACATGGTCAACATATTTAGGAGGTTCTAGCGGTGATGCTGGATATTCTATTCGTGTTAATGAATCAAATAACACCATAGTAGTTTGTGGAGGAACAGTAAGTAACAACATTGGAACCACTCCTGGAGTAATTAACCCAACCTATGGTGGATCTACCGATGGATACATTGGTGTATTTAATAATTCTAATGGTTCTTTAAATGCACTTTCATATGTTGGAACTGCTGGATATGACCAAGCTTATATTGTTGAAGTAGATAAATTTGGAAATGTATTTACAACAGGTCAAACAAAAGGTGCATATCCTGTTACTAGTGGAGTTTATAGTAATCCAGGTTCATCTCAATTTATTCATAAAATGAATAGTTCTTTATCTTCAACTGATTTTAGTACAGTTTTTGGAAGAGGCCAGAATAGTTCTATTGACATATCTATTACAGCATTTTTGGTTGATAATTGTAGTAATGTTTATGTTGCTGGTTGGGGAGGCGGAAGTAATAACGAAGGAACTACTTCAGGATTACCTGTTACAACTGGAGCAATAAAAAGTACAACAGATGGTGGTGATTTTTACTTCATTGTTTTAGAAAGAGATGCTGCTAGCTTATTGTACGGAACTTTTTTTGGACATAATAGTTCGCAAGAACATGTTGATGGTGGTACTTCCCGTTTTGACAAAAGAGGAACCATTTATCAAGGCGTATGTGCTGCTTGTGGCGGTGGAAATAATTTCCCGTCTTCTCCTGGTGCTTATTCTAGTACAAACGGTTCTTCAAACTGTAATTTCGGTGCAATTAAAATTGGACTTGAATTCCAAGGTATAGTTGCAAATGCCGACGATCCAGGAGATGTTTTATTGTGTGGAACTCCATATAATGTCGATTTTAATGCAGGTTCAACACCACCACCTCTAACTTTCTGGGATTTTGGTGATGGAAATACGCTAGGAATTGGTAGCTTTAATACTCCAACTCATACTTATGCTGATACTGGCAGCTATACCGTTATGTATGTAGCAATTGATTCATCTTCTTGTAATATTGCTGATACTGTGTTTTTTGACGTAAGAGTTATAAACAATGGAACGCTTGATGCTCAAATCAATATTCCTCCTTATGACCCCTGTGATGATAGTTTAACTGTTCAATTCGCATTTACAGGTAGTGGAGCTGATTCTCTTTATTGGAATATGGGTGATGGAACTATATTTATTAACGATACTCTCATCAACTATACTTATACAACAAATGGGGTTTTTCCAATTTTATTTGAGGCTTACGACTTTGCTTGTGGTGGATTTAATACAGTTCGAGACACTATTTATTTTACTCCTAACTTTACTCAGGTTAATGCTACTCCTCCTGGTAATCAATCTTTCTGTTCTCAACCTTATTTGGTGAATTTTGATGCTGGGGCTACTCCTCCGCCTAACAACTTCTGGGATTTTGGCGATGGTGTTGGTTCTTCTATTCTTCCTAATCCACAATACACGTATGGCGATACTGGTACTTATACCGTAATGTATGTGGCTATCGATTCTAGTACTTGTAACATTGCTGATACTGCTTATTTTACTGTTGAATTGATTAAACCTGAAGAATTAGATGCTCAATTCGTTATTCCTCCTTACGACCCTTGTCAACCAACATTAACCGTTCAGTTTGATTTTACTGGAACTGGTGCCGATTCTATTTACTGGAACATGGGTGATGGCACTTCTTTTATCAACAACATTTCGGTTAATTATACTTACAACACACCGGGTGTTTATCCTGTTGAGTTTATTGCTTTCGATTTCGATTGTAATGTTTCCGATACCATTAGAGATACTATCTATTTCAATCCTACTACAACCACTGTTACTGCGGTTGTTCCACCTAACATTACCATTTGTGGCTCTCCTTTAACTGTTAACTTCAACTCGGGTAGCCCTGCTCCTCCTCAAAATTTCTGGGATTTTGGTGATGGTAATACTTCTACTGCTATTGACCCTGCTCACAACTATGCTACTACTGGAACTTACACTGTAATGTTTGTCGCTATCGATTCTTCTACTTGTAACATTGCTGATAGTGCAACTTTTAGCGTTAGTTTAGCTCAAGCTCCCGATTTAAATGTTAACATCGCTTACACACCACCAGTACCATGTGAAGCAACTAATTATAAAGTGGAACTAAGTGCTATTGGTTCTGGTGCCGATTCTATCTATTGGAATATGGGCGACGGAACAACATATATTGATTCTACTTTTATTGCCTACGAATATGCTGCTGCTGGTACATACAACATCGCTGTTTCATTGTTCAACTTCTTCTGTAACAGAATTGTAACCGAAAATTTAGTAGCAGAGTTTTATGAACCTAAAGAAACTAAGGGCATTGTTCCAAACGTATTCACTCCTAATGGCGATAATTGGAACGACAAATTAGTTTTTGTTGGTGTTGACAATACTCAAGATTTTAGTATTAAAATATTCGACCGTTGGGGTAGAAAAAAATTCGAATCTACTGATGCTACTGACCATTGGGATGGTGAAAATGCTTCGGAAGGCACTTACTTCTACGAACTTAAATATACCGACGTTTGTAGTAACATAGAAAAACTAGTTACAGGAACGGTTACATTACTAAGAGGCCCTAAAAAACAGTAATAAATACACATTAATACATAAATAAGCCCTTTGAAAAATTTCAAAGGGCTTGTTTTTTTTAACTTAAAAACCTTATATTTTTAATATTTAAACAAAAACTTAAAAATAAGAGACTTCATCTTTGAAAAAACAAACGTAACCTTTACATTAGTAAAATGTAATTTTTAATAAAACAAACAAGAAATAATGAGAAAAAAAGTACACTTAATTTTAATATTTTCTTTGATAGTATTAAATACATTTTCACAACAAACGAATATTAAAAAAGATATTAATTATGAAGTTACTAAATATATTAGTAATGATAAATTAAACAAAGAAGTAAAGGAGTTTTTAGTAAAACAAATCAGAAAAACTAACTTAGTTAAGAATAGTGATAATCACGATTTGGTTCATTTTTTCTTAGATAGATATGAAAATAGTATTAAACAAATGATAATTAGTCGATTTGAAAATCAAAAATCGATTACCCATGATGAATTAAATAATATTATTGAAAATGAGTTCCTTCCTAAACTAGTTGATTCTTTTAATAAATATAACTTGAAATATCCAAAAACAAAAAGCTCAGTCAAAAATAATCAAATAGATTTCATCAAATTTAAAAACAATCAAAACTTAAAAGGTGCAGGTGAACCATGTTTAAATGCTGATTTTGAAACACAAGACGCAACGGGTTGGGATTTAGCTCAAGGAGAAGTTGATGCAGCACCAACAGCACCATTTAATTACATAAATGTTACCCCAACAACTCTTGCTACTTCAACTCAACATTCTATTATGACAGGTGCAGGAACCGATGCAATTGGTGGTTTTCCTGTAGTATTTCCAGGAGGAACCTCATCATTGATGTTGGGTGATGGAACAGGAACAAATAATAGTGCAGCAGATGCATCTCAAACATTTTTAGTTGATGCAAATTCAGCCGCTTTTAGTTACAGTTATGCAATAGTTTTAATGGACCCTGGACATACTGCAGCCGAACAGCCATATTTTAAAATAAATATGTATGATTCTTTAGGAAACACTATTCAGTGCGGTGATTATTCAGTAGTTGCGGGAGGTGGCTCTGGTGCCGACCCCGATTTTCTTCCTTTCACCTATGGGGGAGAAAATGGAGTTTATATGCCTTGGAGAACTACATTTGCTCCATTACAAGGTTATATCGGGCAAAATGTTACAATTGAGTTTGTTGTTGGTGATTGTTCTCAAGGAGCTCACTTTGGATACGCATATATCGATGCATCTTGTTCGTCGATGGAAGTACTTGGTCCTGATACCATTACATGTGATGGCCCTATTCAAATAACCGCTCCTCCAGGAGCAGCTAGTTACTTATGGAGCCCAACAGGAGAAACAACCCAATCAATTACAGTTACTACACCCGGACAATATGAAGTTCAAGTAACTCCTGTAACAGGTGCTGTATGTAGCATAACATTAACTAAAGATATCTATGAATTTGTAGATACAGTAAATGCATCGTTTAGTGCAAATCCATTAACAATTTGTACTGGAGAAACGGTTTCTTTTACTGATCAATCTACAGTTACTGGTTCAGGATTAATTTCGGCATGGGAATGGGATTTTGATGGTGACGGTAATGTTGATAACATGAATCAAAATCCAAATTTTCAATACAATACTGCAGGTATTTATAATGTTAATTTAAATGTAATTACTCAAGGCTGTTCTGATGATACTACTATGCAAATTATTGTTAATCAAACTCCTACTGCAAATTTTGAATCTCCTGAAGTTTGTTTAGGACTAACTTCTGTATTTACTGATGTTTCATTAGGAACACCATCAACATGGGCTTGGGATTTTGATAACGATGGAAATGTTGATGAATCTATTCAGAATCCTACCTTTACATACTCTTCAACAGGAACTTTTCCTGTAAAATTAACTGTAACTGATGGTGGATTTTGTTCACACGATACTATTATTAATGTTATTGTTTCTCAGAATTCAACAGCAATGTTTACCGCAACAACAGTTTGTTTAGGGGTTGCAACTAATTTTACTGATGCGTCATTAGGTGGTGTTAATACTTGGGGATGGGATTTTGATAATGATGGTATTGTTGATAATACAACCCAAAATCCAAGTTTTACATTTGGCACAATAGGTACTTTCCCTGTTAATCTTCAAGTATCTGTTGGTAGTAACTGCCAACATGATACCACCATTAATGTAACAGTTAACGAAAGTGCTATTGCAAATTTTAGTGCCTCAACAGTATGTTTTGGTAGTACCACAACTTTTACAGACAATTCTTCCTTAGGTGTAGATTCTTGGGAATGGGATTTTAACAATGATGGGGTAATTGATAACACTACTCAAAACCCAACTTATGTTTTCCCTTCTTCTGGTTCTTTTCCTGTTAATCTTCAAGTTTCTGTTGGAGGACAATGTTCAAATGATACCACAATAAACATTACTGTAAATAATATGGCTGTGGCTAATTTTACATTTACACCAACATGTCAAAACGATACAACTTTAATGAATGATTTATCATCATCTGGTGTTGACACTTGGAATTGGGATTTTAATAACGATGGGGTGATAGATAATACGAATCAAAACCCTAGCTTTATTTTTCCATCTTCAGGTTCATTTCCAGTTAATTTAGAAGTTTCATACAGTGGTAATTGTGTTCATGATACTACTATAAATATTACTATTTCACCTAAACCATCAGCAAATTTTACATCTAGTAGCGAGTGTTTTGGAAATGCAACCAATTTTGTTGATAATTCACTTTCTAATGGAGGTATTATTACTCAATGGAATTGGGATTTTAATAATGATGGAGTGGTTGATAATACAAGTCAGAATCCTACAAATACATTAACATCTTCGGGTTCGCATCAAGTCGAATTAATTGTTACAACTAATAATGGTTGCTCAGATTCCATAATGTTGAATGTAAATGTACTTTCAAATCCAATAGCTGACTTTAATATCGAATCCAATCCTTGCGAAACTAATAATGTAACATTTTCAAATATTTCGACAAATGGTGACGGGATAATATCTTCATATTTTTGGGATATAAATAACGACGGAACAATAGAATCAACACTTTCAAGTCCTTTATTTGATTTTAGCAATTTATCTAATGTTACAATATTTCTTGCTATTGGGGACAACAATGGATGTGTTGACACTACAGTTAAAGTATTAGACATCATTAAAAATGAACTCAAGGAAAATATTGTGCCTAATATTTTTACTCCAAATGGAGATAATTGGAATGATTTATTAGTTGTTAAAGGAATTGATGACACAAAAGATTATAGCATTAAAATATTTAACCGTTGGGGAAGATTAATGTTCGAATCTAAAGACGCAACAAAATATTGGGATGGAGAAGGAGCAGATGATGGCACTTATTTTTATGAACTAAAATACACTGCCATGTGTAGTTCGGAAGAAAAATTAGTAACAGGAACGGTTACATTACTAAGAGGTCCTAAAAAACAGTAATAAATACACATTTATACATAAATAAGCCCTTTGAAAAATTTCAAAGGGCTTATTTTTTTCTCTAATTTAATGACTTTGAATATATGGTTTGTGTTGGGAAAGCAAAAGATAAATTGTTTTCATTAAATCGTTTAAGAATTTCTAAACTAATTTCAGATTGAGTTAAAAAGATATCGGATTCTTTTTTAATGAAATAAATAAAAGTTATTCCAAGATTAAAATCACCAAAAGTTGTAAAACTAATAACAGTTCCTTCATCTAAGTTTGAACTTTTTTCAGAAATATCTTTTAATATGTCCATTGCCTTTTGCATTTCTTGTGGCGTTGTTTCATAAACTAAACCAAGATTCAATGTTATTTTCCTAGTTGGTTCTGCTGTAACATTTTCTACAATATTTCCAATAAATAATGAGTTTGGAATAGTAACTAATCTTCCTTCAAGAGTTCTAAGCCTTGTTACTTGAAAACTAATTTCTGAAACAAAACCATCAAACCCATTTATTTTTATTCTGTCTCCAATTTTAAATGATTTTATGGTAAATACCATTACCCCTCCAAACATATTTGAAACAGTTTCTTTTGCAGCCATTGCTAAAGCTAAACCTCCAATACCCAAACCTGCTATTAAAGCTCCGACATCATAACCAGCATTGTTTAAAGCAACAATTAATCCTACCGACCAAATAACTGCACGAAATACTTTTTGAACTATAGGTAAAACCTGATTATCTAGAGCTCCTTCCGATTTTTCTGCAAATGGAATTAAATACTCTTTAATAACAGCATCAATAAATCGAGCTACAAACCATGTAATGTTTATTACAATTAAAATATGATAAATTTTACCTAACCAACCATCTAAACTATTCGAAAAATGCAATCGTTCTAAACCAGCCCATATTCCAGCAATGGCAATTGCAAAAACAACAGGCTGCTCAAGCATATCAATTAAAATATCATCTAATCTAGATTTTGATTTTGAAGTTAGTTGTTTTAAAATTTTGTTAGTGAACCATGTAACCAATTTTCCAATTACAATTGCTCCTACAATAATTCCTAAACTAATAAACCAGTTGCTAACTGAATTTCCATAGAACTGATTGTTTAAAAATTCTTCCATCTTGTTTCTTATTATTTTATTTTTTGCAAAATTAATAAAACTAAACCCTTACAGCTAATTCGTTTTTTATAAGAATTTTTGAAAATTATTTCACTTCATTTTTTGTAAGTTTGTTAAAATCCTTCTATTGCATTGAAAATCAAAAAACAGATATTATTTTTCCTTTTAATTGGTTTTACTGTTTCCATTTATGCTCAAGACACATTAAACATTACCAAATTAAAAACAGTTGTTGCTACTGAAACTGTTCTTTACACAGGTACAATGATTGGGCTGCATCAACTTTGGTACAAAAACGAACCTTCTACTTCATTTCACTACTTTAACGACAACCAGCAATGGCTGTACATGGATAAAATTGGGCATTCCATGACTTCATACTACGTAGGAAAAATTGGATATAATGCGTTGCGTTGGAGTGGTGTTAGTGAAAAAAAAAGCATTTGGTATGGTGGAACTTTAGGTCTGATGTTTTTAACATCTGTAGAAGTATTTGATGGATTCTCAAAAGAGTGGGGATTTTCTGGAGGCGACATGGCAGCAAATGTTATGGGTACAGGTTTATTTATTAGCCAGCAATTGGGTTGGAAAGAGCAGCGAATTTTATTAAAATATTCGTTTTACCCAAGCAGTTATACCGAAAAAAGACCAAATTTGTTAGGTGAAAATTTTTTACAACAATCATTAAAAGATTACAACGGACAAACATATTGGCTGAGCGTAAATGTTGCTTCTTTTTTGAGCAATGAAACTCGTTTTCCAAAATGGTTAAATGTAGCAATCGGTTATGGTGCTGATGGAATGCTTGGAGGACGAAACAACCTATTTATTTCGAATAACAGGTATTTTGATTACTCAACTATTAAACGCCAAAAGCAATTTTACTTCTCGTTAGATGTTGATTTAACTAGAATAAAAACCAACAATCAATTACTTGCTGGAATTTTAAATACGTTTGGATTTATTAAATTTCCTTTTCCAGCATTGATGTTTGAAGAATCGGGTTCATTTAAACTTTTACCAATTCAATAATATTATTCTTAAATTAGCGTAATGGGAATATGTGACTTGTTTAAAAAGGAAAAATTTGATATTGATTTCTCTGAAAAGAATTTAAATGAATTGACTATTAGAGTTGATTCAATCTGTGAGTTTTTAAATAAAAATGAAATATTCGATTATATCTATCTATTTGAGAATATTAAAGAAGCAGCAGCAAATTATGATTTTAAAAAATTTAGAGAAGCTTGCACAAATTATTCTTTAGTCGGAACTATGGATTCAATTAATGAAGGAATTTCCTCTGATTCAGTTATTGAATCGCAATTCAAAAAAGAGTATCGCGATCTATTGGATATAATTATAAAAATGGGGTACAAACATCCTGACATTATTAAGACTTATAAATCACTTAAAAAATAATTTGATTGTTAGCTTTTACTCCTAATGCCACATATTTCACTTCGCAAATCAACCTAAAATCGCACAAATAATCACGCCATTAGCGTGATTTTAATTTGCGTTAATCTGCGAAATCTGCGGCAAAAAAACTTACGGATATTTATGATAAAAAAAAAAGAGACGGACAAATGTCCGTCTCTTTTACATTTTATGGGTGGAAGATCGGGCTCGAACCGACGACCCTCGGTACCACAAACCGATGCTCTAACCAACTGAGCTACATCCACCATTTATGGACGGCAAATATACTATATTTTATTATTTACTCTAAAATATTTTGTTAAATAAATTCTTTCCAAAACATTGATTTCTTGTATATGCTTAATTTTGATATCATGAGCAACACCAAAAACACCTTATTAAACGTAGAGGGCATGACCTGCTCCAATTGTGCCTTAGGCATTAGAAAACAGTTGGAAAAGAAAGGATTAAACGATGTTGATGTAAATTTTTCGACTGGTGAAGTACTATTTAAAAACACCATTAACCTTCCTTTAGACGATATTAAAAATGGAATAAACAGTTTAGGTTTTAAAGTTGTAGAAAAAGAAACTATTGAGAAAAAAGGACTTTCTACCGTCGAAAAAAAGTTTTATTTCTCCTTAATTTTTACCATTCCATTGTTTCTTCACATGTTTTTTCCTCATCATTATTGGATAAACAACCCTATTGTACAATTGATTTTGTGTTTACCTGTTTTTGTTGTTGGTTTTTTGCATTTCGGAAAAAGTGCCCTCGGTTCGTTAAAAGCTATGGTGCCAAACATGGACGTTTTAATTGTTATTGGTTCAACCTCTGCTTTTATTTATAGTTTAATTGGAACCATTCAATTTTATGGAACACATGAAGCTCACAACTATTTATTTTTTGAAACGACAGCAACCATTATCACCTTAGTTTTATTAGGAAATGTAATGGAACATCGTTCGGTAAACCAAACTACAACAGCAATTAAAGAACTTACTCAACTTCAAAAAACTGAAGCTAAAAAGGTTTTATCTGATGGAAGCATTATTCCTATCGACTCAGCTTTGTTGTTGAAAGAAGATATTATCCTTGTTAATGAAGGCGATAAAATTGCCATAGATGGCGAAATTATTTGGGGAGAAGCAACCATCAATGAATCCATGATTACCGGAGAAAGTATTCCTGTTGAAAAAACCGTTGGAAATAAAGTGGTGGGAGGCACAATTGTAGAAAATGGTTCTATTAAAGTTAAAACAGAACACGTTGGAACAGAAACTGTATTAGCTAAAATTATTGAATTGGTTAAATCTGCTCAACAAAATCAACCTCAAATTCAAAAATTAGGCGATAAAGTAAGTGCTATTTTTGTGCCTGTTGTGGTTGGAATTTCACTACTTACCTTTTTTGTTGCTCATTACGGATTTAATATATCGCTTCAACAATCCTTGATGCAGGCCATTGCAGTATTGGTAATTTCTTGTCCATGTGCTATGGGGTTAGCAACTCCAACAGCCGTAATGGTTGGAATTGGTAGAGCTGCAAAAAAAGGAATTTTAATAAAAGGAGGAAGTACATTAGAGCAATTTGCCAACATCAAAAACATGGTGTTTGATAAAACTGGAACGCTTACTACAGGGAATTTTAAATTACAACAAATCAAATTGTATCAAGAAATTGCTGAACAAGAAGTTATTGATTTGGTTTTCAGCATTGAAGAATACTCATCTCATCCTATTGCAAAATCGTTGACAGTAGACTTACAAACAAAAGCAAACAGGCTAACTTTTGAAAAAATTTCTGAAGTTAAAGGTTATGGTATTGAAGCTTTTGATAAAGAAGGAAACCATTTTCAGTTGGGCTCGGCTCGATGGATAACCGATGAAAAATTAAAAAATGAACATCAAATTTATTTGCTTAAGAACAACGTTTTACTTGCTGGAATTACAATTGAAGATGAATTAAAGCACAATGTAAAATCAACCATTGAATTGCTGAAACAGCAAAACATTAACACCATTTTATTGAGTGGTGATACTAAACAAAAATGCGAATTACTTGCAAAAGAATTGAGTATTTCAACTGTTTATAGCGAACAACTACCTCAACACAAACTTAAAATTATTGATGAATTAATCAGTAAATCGCCAACGGCAATGGTTGGTGATGGAATAAACGATGCACCTGCATTAACCAAGGCCAATGTTGGTATTTCATTGAGTAATGCCACACAAATTGCTATGCAAAGTGCCCAAATTGTTTTGCTCAATCATAAAGATTTTAGTCAGGTTTATGAGGCTTACTTAATAAGTAAACACACACTGAAAACCATTAAACAAAATTTGTTTTGGGCATTTTTTTACAATGTTTTGGCAATTCCGATTGCTGCATTTGGTTTTTTAAATCCAATGGTAGCAGCTTTAGCAATGGCTTTTTCGGATGTAATTGTAGTAGGAAATTCTATTCGATTAAAAACAAAGAAACTATCATAAAAATATGAAATCGGTAAAATTATTTTTCATCGTATTTATACTTTTTATTAGCTACACATTTGGTCAAGAAAAAAGCAATTGGTCGGTTGAGGCTCATGGAGGTTTTCCAATAAACATTCCGTTGCCTCTTACCATTAAACAAAGTGGTGAACCTACTATTAAACTAACTGCTCATTTTTACTCAGAGCCTTTTGTTCCTCCTGTTTATTGGGTGTATCGTTTTAGTAAATGGAAAAACAATAAAGCTTGGGAATTTGAAATGATGCATCAAAAATTGTACTTAAAAAATACTCCACCCGAAGTTGAATATTTTAGCATTACTCATGGATTTAATTTATTAATGATTAACAGAGCTTATAAATTCGATTTATTTAAAGATAAAGAGTTTATTTTTAGAATTGGAGGAGGAATAGTTTATGCTCATCCAGAAAATAGTATTAGAGGAAAAGAATTAAACCAAAAACAATCGTACTATAACCTTGGGTATTACATTAGCGGTCCAACTATTAACATTGCTTTAGCAAAACAATTTCCAATTTATCAACGGTTTTATTTAAATACTGAAGTAAAACACAACACGTCTTATGCTAAAGTTCCAGTAGTAGATGGTCACGCAACGGTTTGGCACTCAGCTTTTGAGTTTATTGCTGGGCTTGGCATTTACATTATCCATAAACCTTAAAGATACTCTCCAACGCTTTCTCCTTCTAAAACTTGCTCAGTTAATAGAAATACTTCTTTTTTTAATAATTTAAAGTTTTTGTAAAATGCTGCCAACTTATTTTCTAATTCTTCATGTTCTTTCTTAAACAGTTGACCATCATAAGAAAATTCATTTTCCATAATTTCTTCAAGGTGTCTTAAATGTTGCAGCGTTTTTAACGACAAGGTATTTCTTGTTCTATTGGCAGCAAAAACTTTACTTGCAGCACCTTCAACTTCGTTTATCAACTCATCATTGGTTAGCCAGATGTAATATTTATCAATTAACTTGTGTAAGAAACTCAATTCAAAACTATAAAATTCCAAATCAGATTTCCATTTATCGGTAAGCACATGCAGTTCCTCCCAACTTGCATTAACTTTATTAAAACCTAAATTTTCCATATTTGTTTTCTTTTAAATTCTTAAGCTAAGTTAAAGTCAAAAAAAACAAAATGCTATGACCTTAATCAGCCATCAAAATGATATTAATCATATCATGTAAAATGGATTTAAATAGCTTTTTTATTAATTTCGCAACCTAAATTAAAACAATATAAAAATGGCAGGTAACAGAACTTTTACAATGATTAAACCAGATGCAGTTGAGAACAACTACATCGGAGGTATTTTAAAAATGATTAATGATGCTGGATTTAAAATCGTGGCAATGAAATACACTAAATTAACCCCAGAAAAAGCTGGTGCTTTTTACGAAGTGCACAAAGAGCGTCCTTTTTACGGAGAATTAGTAAGCTACATGTCTTCAGGACCTATTGTTGCTGCGATTTTAGAAAAAGACAATGCTGTTGAAGATTTTAGAAAATTAATTGGTGCTACCAATCCTGCTGATGCTGCTGAAGGTACTATTAGAAAAGTTTATGCTAAATCTATTCAGGCAAATGCTGTTCATGGTTCTGATAGCGATGAAAATGCTAAAATTGAAGGTAATTTTCATTTTGCTGCAAACGAAATTTTTGCTTAATTTTTTTTTCATTCTGAGCAAAGCGAAGAATCTAACAAAAGAGGCTTATCTAGTTGATAAGCCTCTTTTGTTTTTATTCTGTTAAATGATTCCATTGCCCCCCGTTTTCTTCGAGGTATCTTGTAAGGGCAAGAGGCTTATAATTGGTTGTTTCAAATCTGGTCTTAACACTTTGATGAATGTATGTGCCAGGCACAATTTTTCTCGCACTCAATCCCAGCATTTTATACAATAAACTTTCTTCTTTGTTTTGTTTTGCCGTTGGGTTCAGCACTACGTTTTCTATGTGTGGCTGAAATTGCAAGTTTTGTTTCTCTGCTTCTTTTTTCATCCACATCATGGGTATATCGCTCAACACATGCCCATTTTTATCTGGAGGATAACTTCCACCAACATCAGAATGAACTCCTGCAAACCAAACCTGTTTTAAATCTACTTTCTTTTCCCAATCTTGTTGCCAAATGGTGGGTTCAAAGTCTTTTCTTTTTTCGTCGATTGATAATGCATGACGAGCTGTTTTAATAATTGAACCTATTTTATTATCGTAAAACAAATGTTTATCTTTTATAAATCCAAAAACACTTTTTGGTAACCCTAATGCACCAACAGTATCCCAAACACCCACAAAATGGACAGGTGTTTTTTGTGCATGCGAATATTTCGCTCTAAAAGCCTGAGAAGTTTCATCGTCGGGTTTTACCTTTGGGTTTTTATACAAAGTATAAGCTTCAGTAATTTTGTTTTCGTGCTCCTTTTTAAGAATGCTACAATTGTTTATTAAACCTGCCAAACAACGTACTGTATAAGCACCACGACTAAAACCAAACAAAAATATTTCATCACCCACATCATAATTGTGTACAATGTAGCGATAGCCATCCATAATGTTTTTATCTAAACCTGCACCAAAACCACCTCCTCCAATTTTATCGTGATAAGAACCTATACCCCAATCGTAAAAAACCGTTTGAGCCACACCTTTATCATCTACTGGCTTTATAGCTCTCGAAAATTTGAGTACATTAGTTGGAAAATCTTTTGTTAAATCTTCTTCAGGTTTATTCCATGTTCCGTCCGAACATATAATGATTCGTTTCATTTTGTATTGTTTTTTAACCGTTTATAAAACGGATTAAAAATAAACAAAATTTCTTTTACCATTTGGCATGTTTTTTCGTTTTACTATTCAGAAAACAATAAAACTTAAAGTCATGAACATTCCGCCAAAAATTTATTTTATAAGTAATTCGGGAAACAGTTCATTGTCCGAATTCATCAATAGTAATTTATATTATGAAAGTTTCGATGTGAGTTTTAACCAACTTAAACTAGAAAACCTAAAGAAAGAAAATCCTGATATTATTGTTTTTGATTTGTATTTTCAGGATAAACAATATGATGAAATTATTGCTGAAGTAATGGCTCATTTTGAAGGTAAACCCATTTACTTTTTAAGTCCAAAGGATAGTAATTTTAAAAAAGTAGCTCAAATTATAAATACCAAACTGCATTTATTAACCAATTTTAGTGGTGATGTAATTGGACGAATTAACAACTACTTGAACCAAATTTACAACATAAGGCAATTAAAGGTGGGATAAGCTCAATATATTCCGCGTCAAACATAGGATGCTAGTGTTCTAAATCTAAATTTCTAGCACATTGTTGCTACTACCGTCTTTGCGGGCTCGACCCGTAATCTAAAAGAGATGGCGGATCAAGTCCGCCATGACGTTGTTGGTTGCTTTTTCCCTTAACTCTCCCCTGATTAACTTCGTTAATCCTTCCCCTCTCTTTCAAGAGAGGGGTTAGGGGTGAGTTAATAAGCTCCAAAGCCCATTTTAACCGTCTTTGCGGGCTTGACCCGCAATCTCAAAAACCAAACGATTACAGATTCCGTGTCATGCACCGAATGACGTTGTTGGTTGCTTTTTTCCGTTAACTCTCCCCTGTCACGCAAGCATAACTTTCCCCTCTCTTTCAAGAGAGGGGTTAGGGGTGAGTTGAAACCCGCAATCTCCCCTACTAATTCCTTAAAAAATACTTAGCATTTTGTTCATTATAATCTTTTCGCCATTGAAGAGCGGCATCTAAATAAATGTGTTCCAAAATGGGTTTGTCGTCAGTTAATACCAATGCATCATCAAAATTAATATCCAATTCGTAAATTAATTTATGTACTATTGGTTGAGTAGCTTTTAATTCACTTTTTCCACTCACAAACAAAAAATTTCGTTGATTTTCTTCACCTTCAGTGGCAAATAGCCTCACATCAAATTGCTCATTTAACAAGGTTTTGTAAATAGAACGAGCTGCTCTACCTCTTTTACTTTCTAAAAAACCGTAAAAATTAACCACTAAAACGCCTTCAGGATTAAGCATGTTTTTAATTTCTGCAAAAGCTTCTTTGGTCATTAAATGTACTGGAGGAGTTTCGCTGTGGTACAAATCATAAATTACCACATCATACTTTTTATTTGTGGTTTTAATAAAATGACGGGCATCGTCAACTACCACATTCAGCTCATTTTCAATGTAAAAATATTTTTTAGCTACTTGCTCAATTCGGGCATCAATTTCAACCACATCAACATCAAACCCTTTTTGTTGTAATTGTTTGTAAAGTGTTCCTCCTCCTAAACCCAATAACAACGCTTTTTTCCCTTTACTGTAGCTTTCTAAATTGTACGTTAAAACTCCCACATAATTCCAATAACTTACGCTAGGGTTTTGCTTATCCATAATGGTTTGCGAAATGTTGTTTACCATCATTTCTCGATACGTTTTTCCGCCGCCATACATTCTATCTACCACTTTCAATTCGCCCATTATGCCGTCAGATTGGTAAATAATTTCAGTGTTCTTTTTTGATGTAAAATTATAACTCAACAAAGCTATTGCTAATAGCAAAAACATCATTTTATTGTTTCCTAACGGTACGTCATTGCGGGCTTGACCCGCCATCTGTTTATTGAGATTGCGGGTCAAGCCCGCAATGACGATAGAAGTAACCACCACCAACACCCCATAAAAATAAAGTGTTTTTTGAATACCGAAAGTGGGTAAAGTGTAAAACCCTACCAAAAATGTGGTGATAATACCACCAAAGGTTGAAACCGAATAAACCGTACCACTACTTTTACCCGACTCATCGGCTTGTTTGGTAAGGAAATTAATCAACAATGGCGATGTTGCTCCAAACATTACCAACGGAAAAAACAAAAAACTGATTAACGAAACTACTGTACCCAACAACAAATTTAAATTGATGGTAATGGGTAAAATTTTACTGCTTATGATTGGTGTAAGTGTTAATAAACAGCCTCCAATGGTCATCATCCAAAAAATTAAATTCACGTTTTTGATTTTTGCAGACAAATAACCTCCCAAATAATAACCAACCATTAATGCTGTGAGCGTAATACCTAACACCGCAGCCCAAATATACACCGATGTACCAAAAAAAGGCGACAAAATTTTAGCACTACACAACTCCACACACATTACTGCTCCACCCTCTATAAAGGCTAAAAAAAAGAGTTGATTTTTTAGTTTTTTATTCATAGTTTTTTGTTTTACAATACGATAGAACAACTATTTACTTTTTTAAAATAAAACATTTTTTTATTAACATGTTAAATATCATATAAAAAGTTGGTAACTTTACCTATTAAAAAATAAGTACAAATACTTAACCCATTATAAGTGAACACCCTAAATGCAGTACCAAATCTGCTAAACCACTTAAAAATAAAATTACAGATTATGAAAATACTTTTACCTTTTTTGTTTCTTCTATTTGGATTTAGCTCATTGTATAGCCAAACAAATACCAATAAAGAAGCTGTTATTACATCTAAAGAAAACACAAGCATTAGTTCAACATTAACATATCATCCTGAAATACCTGCAGCTAACACTTATAAAGTTATTAAAAATACAACAGGACAACCTATTTCTAGTAAAATACTTGAGCAAATTAACCTGCACAGAAGATACGATGTAGATTATTTATGGAAAGTTGATAATACCATTGAAATTTTAATTTATTTTTTTAACAAACCTACTACTATTGAACCAACCGTAGATTAATTTTTATAATTATGAAAAATTACATTAAAATTATATTATCCATTATATTTTTAATATTTACTACAAACAAAATTTTCACACAATCTTGTAGTGGGACATGGACTTCCGTCTCAAACGTGTGTCAGAATACTACAATTGGAAATGGTACTGCTGGATATATTAAAGTTTGCTTAACTACCAATAATATTCCAAGTGGTGGTGGAACAAGTTGTAGCCCTGGTGCATCTTGCGGGACTACTGGAGGCGGATGGTCACCAAGAATAAATATTCAAACATCCGGAGGAACAACTTCAACAACATGGATTGGATCTACAGCTGAAGGAACATGCTTTTACGTTCCAGTCCAAGATGGATACGCAATAATTCAAGGTTTTTGTTTGACAGCAGGAACTGTAATTACATATGAAACTGTTGATGCGTGTGATAACAACTTATGTTCAGGAGCTACACCATGCGTACCTGTAAATTGTAATAATTGCTCTACCTCATGTGGAACTGCTTCTGGGTTCTCATCAAATCCAACAGTTGCTCAAGTAGTTTCAGCATGTGAAACTAACCCTTTTATTCCTGCACTTCAACCAAGCACTACAAATACTTCTTGTTACGATTTTAGAGCAACAAACACTACCGTTAATTTCAATGTAATTATTACATCAAATTGTAGTGGTGGTAATGTTTCCGCATTCTCTTGGTCATTATACAATGCAACTTGCGGAGGAACAATACAAACAGGTACTTTAGCTAGTTTAACCTTTTCAGGATTAACTGTTGGTAATGATTATGTATTTTGTTATACATTTACTGTCCCTGCAACTTGTACCCATTCTCAACATTGCCCTTACTTTGTTGGAGCTACTGTTTTACCTGTTACCTTGTCAAAATTTGATGCTAAATATGATGCTGGAAAAGTAAATTTGGACTGGACGACTGAAACAGAAATAAATAATGATTATTTTACCATAGAAAGAAGTTCTGACATGGAAAATTTTGAAGTCTTAGGAATTGTAAAAGGCAATGGTAACTCTAACACAAAAATTAATTACAATTTTTATGATAAAAGCCCAATAAAAGGGACTTCCTATTACCGTTTAAAACAAACTGATTATGTGACGGAACTTATAAATACTCGAAACCTGTTTCCGTAATTATAAAATCTAAATTAGAAGATGTTAACATTTACCCAAACCCAATTACAGGTAATGGTTTTATAGCGTTTAATTCACTAGAAGCAACTGAACAATTGATTTCTATTTATGATATAGCTGGTAGAGTTGTATATGAAAAAACGTATGCTATAAAACAAGGTGAAAACAAATTAACCTTAGAAACCACCAACTTAACCAAAGGCATGTATTTTATTCATTTAGCCGATGGTGCTGAGGGGGTAAACATTAAGTTTATTAAAGAGTAAGTTTTAAGTTTTTTTATATAAAAAGAGAGCCTCACCATTTTGTGAGGCTTTTTTTATGATGTTAATTTAGATTCCATGTCAAGTGCGGAATGGCTTTGTTGGTTGGTTTTCCTCTTAACTCTCCCCTGCCACGCAGAGCATAACTTCCCCTCTCTTGAAAGATAGGGGTTAGGGATGAGTTGACAAGTTCCAAAGCCCACTACCACCGTCATTGCGGGCTTGACCCGCAATCTCGCCAATAACTTCCATCAAATATAATCAAGAATAAATAAAATCGAATTGACTTATTGTGCACATTACCGATTTAGGAATTACATTCCCTAATTACATAAAAAAACTAACAATTAATTATCAACCCATCATAAGCAATTTCAATAAAATCGGGGAGTTCTTTAGAAACCTCATGGTGTTTTCCCATTAAATGACTTATGTGAGTTAAATAGGCTTTTTTTGGTTTAATTTTCTCAAGCAAAGCTATCGCTTCTTGTAAGTTAAAGTGCGAAATGTGTTTTTCTTTTCGAAGTGCATTTAACACAACAATTTCTGAACCTTTAATTTTTTCTAATTCATTATCGTCAATATAATTAGCATCAGTAATGTATGTAAAATTTAGCACCCTAAAAGCTTTAACTGGCAACTTATAATGTTTAACATTTATAGGTAAAAAGTTAATTCCCTTTACATTAAATTCTTCATTAGTAATGGTATGAAGCTTTAATTCTGGTACTCCAGGATATTTATACTCATCAAAAGCATAATGAAATTCTCTTTTTAATGATTCCTGCACTTGTGGTGTTGCATAAACATCCATATCAGCTTGTTGCTTAAAATTAAATGCTCTTACATCATCTAGCCCTGCTATATGGTCTTTGTGCTCGTGAGTAAAAACTACAGCATCGAGTTGTTGAACTTTTTCACGAAGCATTTGTTGTCTGAAATCAGGACCTGTATCAATAACGATGGTTTTACCCAAATGCTCAATTAACACAGAAACCCTTAACCGTTTATCTTTGCTGTCGGACGACAAACAAACTTCGCAATTGCATGCAATTACTGGTATTCCTTGAGATGTTCCTGTTCCTAAAAATGTAACTTTCATTACGTTTTGTTGATATTAATTAAGCAACTAATTTTATAAAATAGCTTACCACCACTATTCCAATGTTTAAAATAAAAAAATACTTAAGCAAATTTGCTCCATGTTTAAATTTAAATACCAAATGTAAAGGCAAAAATACCAACATCAATAAAAGTGGAATTAAAGCCGGATAAAGGTAAAAACTTTCTGACAAATTACCCTTGAGCAAAGCAATAAATGAACGCTGCATTCCACAGCCCATACAGTCAATATCAAAATACGTTTTGTATGGGCATAAAAAAAGATGGGATTCCAACCAAAATATTAACTTTTCGAACATTAAAAATTCTTTTTTACGAAATTAACCATTTTGTGTAAAAAATGAAGTTGATTACCACAAACCACTAACAAATTCCGTGGTTAACAACAACATCCTAATATAGTAAGTTTTAGCTAAAAGTTAACCAATAGGTTATTTATCAGCATTTCATTAAAGGTTGTTATTCGTGATAAACGGTAACTAAAATAAAAAACAAACAAACTATTTTTGTTTATTCTATATTGAAACTGAATTAATACTTTTGTAGCTTAAATTTTTTAAAAGAATGAAGTTGAATAAAATACTTTCGGTAATTGTACTTTTAGTTGTTACAGTTACAACTTTTGCACAAGGAACCATTCGTGGATTTGTTTACGACGAAAAATCAGGTGAACCAGTAATTTTTACTAATGTTTTTTTAAAAGGAACAACCATGGGTTCTGCTACCGATGTTAATGGTTTTTATTCAATTACAAAAGTACCTGCAGGCTCATATACTTTAATGGTAACATCATTGGGATACGACACTGCAAAGGCATCAATCACCATTAAGGGAAATGAAATTATTAACCAAAAGTTATTTATAAAAGAAACCATGATACAAATGGCAACTTTTAACATTTCTGCCGAAAAAACCGAAGCCACTACCGAAGTTAAAATGTCGGTTTCGAAAGTAACTCCAAAAGAAATTCAATCGATGCCGTCAATTGGTGGTGACCCCGATTTAGCTCAATACTTACAAGTTTTACCAGGGGTAACTTTTACTGGCGACCAAGGAGGTCAGTTATACATTAGAGGCGGTTCTCCTGTTCAAAATAAAGTATTGCTTGACGGGATGATTATTTACAACCCGTTCCACTCCATTGGTTTGTTTTCGGTATTTGATACTGATATTATGAGAAACGCCGATGTTTATACTGGTGGTTTTGGAGCACAATACGGTGGTAGAGTTTCTTCCATTATGGACATTACCACAAGAGATGGAAATAAAAAAAGATTAAGTGGTAAAGTTTCAGCAAGTTCTTTTGGAGGCAAAGTACTCTTAGAAGGTCCGCTAAAGAAAGAGAAAAAAGTTGGTGGCGGTAGTTCATCATTTGTACTTTCAGGAAAACATTCTTACTTAGAGCAATCGTCAAAAATTTACCAATCCTATTTTAAAAGTATAAGTACAGACAATGCACGAGGAATTGATACAACAGGACTTCCTTATGGCTTTACTGATATCTATGGAAAAGTATCTTTCAACAGCGAAAATGGTAGCAAATTCAATTTATTTGGATTCAATTTTAAAGATCAGGTGAATTTTTCTGACCAATCAAAAATTTCATGGGATTCTTATGGTGGAGGCTCAAACTTTGTATTAATTCCAGGTTCTTCAAAAACTTTAATTGAAGGTGTTTTTGCCTATTCAAAGTATAAAATTGACATGATAGAAGCCGACGGAAAACCTAGAACAAGTAATGTAGGAGGATTTAATGGAGGGATGACTTTTACTACCTTTTCGGGCGACAATGAATTTAAATACGGTTTTGATGTGTTGGGTTTAAGTACCAACTATGAATTTACAAACGCTGTTGATTTAATTATACAACAAACACAAAGCACTACAGAACTTGGTGGTTTTATGTCGTTTAGATGGAATTTAGGCAACTTTGTTTTAGAGCCTGGAGTTCGAGTTCAATATTACGCTTCACTCTCTGAACTTTCGCCCGAACCTCGTTTAGGAATGAAATACAATCTTACCGAATGGTGGAGAGTTAAAGCTGCTGCAGGAATGTACTCTCAAAACCTTATTAGTGCTAACTCCGATAGAGATATTGTAAACTTATTTTATGGTTTTATATCAGGACCAGACAATTTACAAGAAAACTTTACCAAACAAGATGGAAGTGTAGAAGAAGTAAAATCTAAACTTCAAAAAGCAAACCACGCTATTTTTGGTTTTGAGTTCGACTTAAATCGTTCAGTTACCTTAAACACCGAAGGTTATTACAAAGCATTTACCCAATTAACCAACACCAATAGAAACAAAATTTTCCCAGATAATTCTGAATTTTCAAACATATCAGACGAATTAAAAAAAGATTACATTATTGAAACTGGAAACGCATACGGACTTGATTTTAGCTTAAAATATACCTCTACACACTTAAATGTTTGGGCAATTTATTCGTTAAGTAAAGTTAATCGTTGGGATGGCATTACCGAATACAACCCTGTTTTTGACAGAAGACACAACGTAAATCTTGTTGCGGCATACATCTTTGGAAAAAACCTAAATTGGGAGTTTAACGCTCGATGGAATTTAGGTTCTGGATTTCCATTTACACAAACACAAGGATTTTATGAAGGCTTGAATTTTAGTACAATTGACCAAGACCCAACTTCAGCAAATGGTAATTTAGAAATTGCTTATGCTGATTTTAATAAAGGTCGATTACCTTACTACCACCGATTAGATTTAACTCTAAAAAGAACATTTATAATGGGTAAAAACACCGAGTTAGAATTGAATGCAAGTGTTACCAATGCTTACAACAGAGAAAATATTTTCTATTTAGATAGAGTTAGCGGAAACAAAGTGTATCAATTGCCAATACTTCCAAGTTTTGGTATGAGTTTTACTTTTTAAAATAAAATTGCAACAGAGCTTTATAAATTAAAAATAAAGTAGTAAGTTTGCCACCTTTAAAAATTAATAAATTATAAAAAATGTACGCAATAGTTGAAATAGCAGGGCAACAATTTAAAGTTGAAAAAGACCAACGACTTTTTGTACATCGTTTAGAAGACAAAGAAGGTGCTAAAATCACTTTCGATAAAGTTCTTTTAATTGATAACGATGGCAAAGTAAACGTAGGCGCCCCAGTTGTAGCAGGTGCTAGTGTTACCGCAAAGGTACTAGAACACCTTAAAGGCGACAAAGTGCTTGTCTTTAAAAAGAAAAGAAGAAAAGGTTACCAAAAAGAAAATGGTCACCGTCAGTATTTAACTCAAATTCAAATTGAGGGAATTTCTGAAAAAGGTGCAGCTAAAAAAGCTGAAACCAAAACTGAAGTTAGCGAAGAAGCAGCTCCTGTAAAAAAGGCTGCAGCTCCAAAAGCTAAAAAAGAAACCAAAACAGAAGAATAACTAAATTAGTTCCGAGTTCAAAGTTTCGAGTTCAAAGTATTTATCAACTCGAAACATGAAACCCGAAACCAAAAACTAAAAAATATGGCACATAAGAAAGGAGCTGGTAGTTCGAAAAACGGTAGAGAATCAGAAAGTAAGCGTTTAGGCGTTAAAATTTTTGGTGGACAAGCTGCTATCGCAGGAAATATTATTGTTCGTCAAAGAGGAACAAAACATCATCCTGGTGTAAATGTTGGTATTGGAAAAGACCATACATTATTTGCATTAGTTGATGGTATCGTTTCTTTCCGTAAGAAAAAAGATAACAGATCGTATGTTTCGGTTGATCCAATCACTGAAGCGTAAGTTTATACAAAATAGTTATAAAAACTCCTGTATCTATAAACTTATAGATGCAGGAGTTTTTTGTTTATTTCAATTCGTAAAAAGTATCTTTTTATCTAACAAACTTTTAACTTTACAAACATTTAACTTTTAACTCAACATGTTACAAACAGCATTTATCAGAGAAAATACTAGTCTAGTTATTGAACGATTAAAGAAAAGAAACATTGATGCAACAGCTACTGTAAACAGCATTATTGTTTTAGACGATAAACGTAAAAAAACTCAACAAGAACTTGATGCCTTGCTTGCAGAAAGTAATCAATTAGCAAAACAAATTGGCGATTTATTTAAAAACGGAAAAACCGACGAAGCAAACCAACTTAAAGATAGAACCGCCGAGATTAAAGAACAATCAGCCGTTCTAAAAGAAGAACAAAATACCATAACAAACGAACTACAACAATTGTTGTACACGCTACCCAATTTACCAAATGAACTAGTTCCAAACGGAAAATCAGCCGAGGATAATTTAAATGTTTACGAAAACAATGCTATTCCTAAACTACCTGCAAACGCACTTCCTCATTGGGAATTAGCAAAAAAATACAACCTTATTGATTTTGAATTGGGTGTGAAAATTAGTGGTGCAGGTTTTCCTGTTTACAAAGGAAAAGGAGCTCAATTACAACGTGCGTTAATTACCTTTTTCTTAGACCAAGCTATTGCTGCTGGATATGATGAAATAATGCCTCCGTTAATGGTAAATGAAGCTTCTGGATATGGAACAGGTCAGTTGCCTGATAAAGAAGGACAAATGTATTACATGCCTGCTGATGACCTGTATATGATTCCAACAGCAGAAGTTCCTATTACCAACATTTACCGTGATGTTATTTTAAAAGAAAGTGATTTCCCAATTAAAAATGTGGGATATACACCCTGTTTTAGACGTGAGGCTGGGTCTTATGGTAAAGATGTAAGAGGTTTAAACCGATTACACCAGTTTGATAAAGTAGAAATTGTTCAAATTCAACATCCTGATAAATCATACCAAACATTAGACGAAATGGTAGAGCATGTTAAAGGCTTATTAAACCAATTGGAGCTTCCTTACCGAATTTTACGTTTGTGTGGTGGCGATATGGGATTTACTTCTGCCTTAACTTACGATATGGAGGTTTTTTCGGCGGCTCAAGAAAAATGGCTAGAAGTAAGCTCTATTTCAAACTTTGAAACTTTCCAAGCCAATCGTTTAAAATGCAGATACAAAGATAGCGAAGGAAAAACTCAATTGGTTCATACCTTAAATGGTAGTGCATTAGCATTACCACGAATTTTGGCTTCTATTTTAGAAAACAACCAAACCGAAACTGGCATAAAAGTTCCGAAATGTTTGGTTCCTTATACCAAATTTGATTTTATAAGCTAACCATGAAATTAAAGTTGTCGGTTTTACTCGTTGCAGTTTCAATTGTTTTTGCGTGTAAAAACAATCGAGAAGAAAACACAATAAAAATTGACCAGCTTATTTATCTTCATCAACAAATCGAAAACAAGTTTATGGATATTGATTCTGTAAACTTGTTTTTAGTTTATACCAAAATGACAAATGACCTCAAGGAAATCCATTATTTTACCGATTCCATGGATGTAGAAACCGTAAATAAAATAACCCAAGCATACCAACACTTGGCAACATTCACTGAAGCAACCCAACAATTTCCCATTATTTCAACCGAATTAATACATTCCAAAAAACAACTCAACAACTTTAAACAAGATGTTTCGTTTGGTTTAATTGAAACAGCAAAATTTCACGACATTTACAACGAAGAACAACAAATTTTACTTAATTTAAACGATATTTTGGATTCTACTTTTTCCAACATACATTCAAAAATGATTGAAACCGAAAACAATTACCCTATTGTAGATTCTATTGTAGAGCATTTTAAACAAATAAAAATAACCAACTCCGTTAACCAATAGTAGAGAAGCAAAGCTTTTTTTAAAAGCTTTGCTTCTAGTAAGAAAAGAAATGAAAAACACCATCTACATATTAATCTCTTTTTTGATAATTACCTTATCTAATACTTCGATTTTGGCTCAAAACAACTCCGATGAAGAATTGGCTAACCAATACTTTTACAACAAAGAGTTTGATAAAGCGGTAATCTATTACGAAAAGTTGTTTAATAAATCTCACAATCAAACTCATTACCTTAAATTACTAGATTGTTTTGTGGCATTGGAAGAATATAAAAATGCCGAGAAATTAATCAAAAACCAACAAAGAAAGCATCCTTACGAACTAAACTACAATGTCGATTTAGCTTATTTATACAATGTTTCTGGCAAACCAAATGATGCTAAACAACTTAGCGAAAAAACCATAAAACAACTTAGCCCAAATCAACAACAAGTAATTAGTTTAGCTCAAGCATTTCAATTTAGAAAAGAAAACGATTACGCTATTCAAACCTATTTACAAGGTAGAAAATTGTTAAAAGACATGTTTCCGTTCAATTTTGAGTTGGCTCAATTGTACAGCAATAGTGGAAAAACAGTGCAAATGCTAAATGAATATCTTGACATATTAGTGGTGCAAGAATCGTATATTCAAAGCGTACAAAATGCTCTTCAAACCAATTTATCTGACGATGATAAAGGAACAAAAAAAGATTTACTTAAAACTTTGTTGTTAAAATACATTCAAACTCACCCCGACCGAAAAGTGTTTTCTGAAATGTTGATTTGGGTGTACATTCAAGAAGAAAATTATTTGGGAGCTTTTACACAAGCAAAGGCATTAGACAAACGATTTAAAGAATACGGCGATAGATTAATGGCATTAGGACATTTAAGTACCGAAAACAAAGATTACGAAACTGCCATAAAATGCTATCAATACGTTATCAGTAAAGGATTAGATAGTTACTACTACGTGAGTGCAAAAATGGAATTGGTAAATGTTTACACTAAAAAAATAACATCAACCAACAATTTCACCGCTACCGATTTAGCGGAACTCGAAAGAAGTTATCAATCAAGTATTAACGAACTAGGAAAAAGTGTTTCTACCACTCCATTATTGAGAGGTTATGCCAATTTCCAGTCGTTTTACCTGCACCAACCCGAAAATGCCATTTCCCTATTAAACGAAGTATTGGTTATGCCAGGAATAAGTGCTCACGAAATTGCACAAACCAAAATTGAATTGGCTGATGTTTACCTATTTGTAGGTGAAATTTGGGAAGCATCACTACTCTATTCGCAAGTAGAAAAAGCTTACAAATACGACCAATTGGGTGAAACCGCAAAGTTTAAAAATGCAAAAATTTCGTTTTACACTGGCGATTTTGCTTGGTCGAAAGCCCAACTTGATGTATTGAAAGCTTCAACCTCCAAACTAATTGCTAATGATGCCATGCAACTTTCATTATTAATTACCGACAACATTGGCATTGATACCAACGAAGCTCCTCTTTTGCTATTTGCTAAAGCCGATTTATTGAGCTACCAAAACAAAAACGATGAAGCCATAAAACTACTCGATTCGTTAAAAAATGAATTTTCGTATCATTCCATTAACGATGATGTGTTGTTTAAACGATTTCAGATTAACTACAAACAGCAACAATTTGATGCTGCATTAGAAAATCTAAACGAAATAATTACAAACTACCCTACCGATTTATTGGGCGACGATGCGGTATACAATACCGCTCTAATCTACGATAATAACAAAAACGACCCCAATAAGGCAGCTGAGTTTTACAAAAAACTATTATTTGATTATAAAGATAGTGTGTATGGGGTTGATGCTCGTAAACGTTACCGCGAAATAAATGGCGACATTAAAATCATCAAAATTGAAAATGATGTATTGGAATTTGAAGCAAATTGATATGAGAACAATAAAATATCTCTATTTCTTATTCTTTTGTTTATTTCTTGCCTTCTATTCTTCAGCTCAAGAAAAGAATGATACTTCTTCAAAAATTAATGAAGTATATACTACTTATTGGGGAATAAAAAACAACAAGCCCTATCCGTTAGACACTGACTTTACTGTTAAATTTCAGAATAATAAGATTTTAGTTATTGAAAACTTTTACAATAAAAACTCAGGTGAAAAAACACCAATAATGGATATTTATAATCTCTTCTCAATAAGATTTAATGGTGACTATTATTATCACATGGGTAATTATCGAGAGAAAACCAAAGATAGAGTTTTTGTAAAGTTTGATTTGATTGGAGATTATTGTGTATTTGTAATTGCACCTTCTGACTTAAAACTTGACTCAACTCATCAGTATAACGATAGACCAAATATTACAAATGAAGTTGCAACTGGATTTTTCGCTGCTGGTCTTATGGGAGGATTTTTTGTTTATATGATTCAAGATTTTAATCAAGCAAATGAACCTTATTTTATTAATGATCAAAATGAGAAAGTAAATCTATATTACATTGACACGAAAAAGTCAACAAATTATAAAAGAATGAACTATAATAAATTCAAAAAGGTCTTTTATCAAGAAACTGATTTACATCAAAAGATGAGAAAAAATGAACTTAATGTAAAGGAAGTTATTGAACTCTTTAGAAAAAAATAATCGCTAAAAAAACCACTATTTTATTTTCTCTTTAGAATATGATTGTTACTTTTGCCTTCCGTTAAAAGAATTGGAGGAATGGGTGAGTGGCTGAAACCACCAGTTTGCTAAACTGACGTACGGGAAACTGTACCGCGGGTTCGAATCCCGCTTCCTCCGCCAGTAAAAAAAGCTACGTTATACGTGGCTTTTTTTATTGCTAATAATTTAACACTGCTTGTATATTTCCATTCAACAATTTATAAATCATTCTTTTTAAGTTTAACGTGAGTTCGATATAAGATTAACCGATTCTTTGAAGTTTATCAATATTAATGTTTGGTTTAGTAGGATAAAAAGAATAAGCAATAAGACCTGATATCAGATTGATTATGAAGTTGTTAAAACTTCTGTGTCTAGTGTGTTCAATTTGGCACTGGTTCTTTAAGATGTCATTAACACTTTCAACAACAGCTCTTTTTCTTAACAATATTTTATCGTAAATATTCATTAAAGCGTTTTTCATATTCTTTTTTATCTTGGTAACAAGATGGATTCCATCCACAAAAAGTTGTTCGAATAAATCCTGTCCCAAATATCCTCTGTCGGCAAATATTTTTCCAAAAACTTTATTGTGAAATGCTTTATCTTTCAATGGCTGCCTATCATCCACATTGCCTTTTGTGATTAAAAAATCAATTATTTCACCTCGTTCATTAATGATAATGTGAAGTTTAAAACCAAAGAACCATCCCATTGAACCCTTACCTTTTTCTGCAATATTTTTAAATACTTTGTTTTGATGTTCTCTTTTTGGATGACATACTTTAATCAACGTAGAATCCATAAAAGAAATACCTGAACACTTACCTAAACAACGCATTTGAAGAAACAGAACCATCGGTACAATAGCTTTTTGCTGTAGTTCTACAAACCGATTGTAGGAAACTGTTTCTGGAAACTCGCTTTTCATGTATTTGCATACATGATTGATGTAGAAGTGTTTTAGACAACGGTAGCCTTTTAAATGAAACAGAAGCATAATTGTTATTATCTCACTTTGAGACATTCGACACTTTTTGTTACGTTTTTTTGTTGATGAACCTTCTTCTATTGAATGTTCATCTATGGTTTTGTTTAATTCTTTACAAAAATCGTCTATTAAACAGAAAATTTCAATAACTTTATCTTTGGATTCCATAAGCAGAATTATTAGTTATATATTTGATTTTGAACCAGTTAAATATACTAATCTTTCTGCTTATTTTCTATTTTTTTTCTCATTTTTTTATATCGAACTCACGTTAAGTTTAAGGTAAAATATTGAGCAAGGTATAAATTTAGTAACAGCGAATAAATAAAAAAGCTCAACAGTTGTTGAGCTTTTTTATTTATCTTCTGATTTGGATTATCCACCAAAATCATCAAAACGCACATTTTCTTTTGGAACACCCCATTCGTCGCACATTTTAACAACTGCGTTGTTCATCATTGGCGGTCCACAGAAATAAAATTCAATATCTTCAGGAGATTCATGTTTACTTAAATATTGATCAATAACTACTTGGTGAACAAATCCAACAAATCCATCACCTTCATCCTGCATATCTTTCATCACCTTCCAGTTGTCCGATTCTAATGGTTCAGATAATACTAAGTAAAATTTAAAGTTTGGAAAGTCTTTTTCTAAATCCCTAAAATAATGGATATAGAACAATTCTCCTTTAGAACGACCACCATACCAATAAGTAACTTTACGACCTGTTTTTAAGGTTTTAAATAATTCGTATAAGTGAGAACGCATAGGAGCCATTCCAGCACCACCACCTATGTAAAGCATCTCTGCATCAGATTCGTTAATAAAGAACTCACCATAGGGTCCTGAAATTTTAGCTTTATCACCCACTTTTAAATTAAAGATGTATGAAGAAGCAACTCCAGGATTTACATCCATCCAACCGTTTTTAGCTCTATCCCATGGTGGAGTAGCCACACGTACATTTAACATAATTCGTCTTCCTTCAGCAGGATAAGAAGCCATTGAATAAGCTCTAACCACTTCTTCATCGTTTTTCATCACTAAAGGCCATAGGTTAAATTTATCCCAATCTTTTCTAAATTTATCTGGTTCACCCGGATGGTCTTGAGGATGAGCTGTAATATCCATTTCAGAATACTTAACTGTACAAGCTGGTATTTTAATTTGAATATATCCACCTGCTTTATAGTTCATATCTTCTGGAATCTCCACTATAAATTCTTTAATAAAAGTTGCAACGTTGTAATTAGAAACAACAGTAGCTTCCCATTCTTTAATACCCAATATTTCATCATGAATATGAATATCCATGTCTTCTTTCACTTTTACTTGACAGCCTAGACGATAGTTTTCTGCAATCTCTTTTCTAGAAAAGTTAGGAATTTCTGTTGGAAGTATGCTTCCACCACCGCTATTAACTTGGCAAACACATTGCAAGCAAGTGCCACCACCACCACATGCTGATGGTAAAAATATTCCAGAATTTCCAAGGGTTGAAAGTAAAGTACCTCCACCATCTACTTCAATTACTTTATCGTGATTTATAGTAATTTTAATTTTGCCCGATGGCATTAATTTCGCTTTGGCAAAAAGTAAAACACTTACTAATGCTAATACAACAATTAAAAAAACTACAATGGTTATAATTATTACACTTGTATCCATATATCAAATATTAAAGTTCGAAACCTAAAAATCCTAAAAATGCCAATCCCATTAAACCTGTTAAAATAAAGGCCATCCCAACTCCTTTGAGTGGAGCAGGTATATGTGAATAACTTATTTTTTCTCTAATAGCAGCAATTAAAACAATAGCCAAAAACCAACCAAAACCAGAGCCTACTCCATAAACAGTAGCTTCACCTACATTAGAAAATTGTTTTTGTTGCATAAATAATGATGCACCTAAAATTGCACAGTTAACTGCAATAAGAGGTAAAAAAATACCTAAAGCTCCATACAAAGCTGGAGAGAATTTTTCTACTAGCATTTCTACTAATTGTACTATAGATGCAATTACAGCAATAAACATAATAAAACTCAAGAAACTCAAATCTACATCAGCATATTCGCTTCCTAACCAAGTTAAAGCACCTTCTTTTAATACATAGGTTTCCAATAAAAAATTTACTGGAACAGTAACCAACAATACAAATATTACTGCTGCACCAAGACCTACGGCTGTTTTAACAGATTTTGATACTGCTAAGTATGAACACATTCCTAAAAAGAACGTGAAAATCATGTTTTCTATGAAAGCACTTTTTATAAATAAACTAACTAATTCCATTTTTTTTAGTTTTAAAACTTATTATTCACCAATTAATTGAGGATTTCTTGATTTCTGAACCCAAATATATATTGCTACAATAAACAATGATGATGGGGGCAACAACATTAAGCCATTATTCATATAACCTAACTCAAAAAATGCATCAGGAAGTAATTCTAATTTTCCTAAACCAGGTATTGATAACGAACCCGAACCAAATAGCTCTTTAAAAAACGCTACAACAATTAAAACTAGACCATATCCTAAACCGTTTCCTAAACCATCTAAAGCTGATTCCCAAGGCTTGTTACCTAAAGCAAACGCCTCTAAACGTCCCATAATAATACAGTTAGTGATAATTAAACCAACAAAAACCGAAAGTGATTTTGAGACATCATATACGTATGCTTTCAATATCTGGTCAACACAGATAACTAAAAATGCAACTACAACAAGTTCCACAATAATTCTAATTCTACTTGGAATAATGTTTCTCATTAATGATATTACCACGTTGCCAAGAACTGTTACAGCAGTAACTGCAATAGACATGATAAGGGCATTGTCCATTTGAACTGTTACAGCTAATGCAGAACAGATTCCCAATACTTGAATAGTAACAGGGTTAATGGTATTTAATGGCTCTGTAATTAATTTTCTATTTTTCTTTGAAAATAGAGATTCTTTTTTTGCTTCGCTCATAATTTAGTTTATTAACGTTTTGCGATTGTTATTTTATAGAATCAGTTGTACTAACAAGCGTTGAATCTGTTGTTGTAGTATCAATGATTACTTCTTCTTTTGTTTCATTTGCTGAAAATTCAGGGTGTCCTTTAAAAAAATTGTAGTAAACTACTAAATTTCTTTTTAACATTTCCTGAACACCAACACCAGTAAATGTTGCTCCACTAATACCATCAACTTGGTGTTCGTTTAATACAGCTCCTGGTTTTAAAACATCAACTGATGTAAATTCATTATCGTTAGCTATAAACTTTCCGATGTATTGATCCTGAAACCAATCTTCTTTAATCTTAGAACCTAAACCTGGTGTTTCACCTTTATGATCGAATACTGAACCATTAATTGTTTTAAAATCTGATTTTATTGAAACATATCCCCAAATATCATCCCATAACCCTTTTCCACTAGCAGATAATATATAGTATTTTTCTCCTTTGTTTTCACACACAAATATTGGGAAATGAATGTCTTTCGATTTTTTTAATTCTTCAATCAATAAATCAGGATTTCCTTTTGTCTTATTCATTATTGGTTTAATGAATTTTGAGTATTCTTTTCTTAAATCAATATTAAATGCATCTAATTTATCTTTAGAATCAATTGGGTCATTAACTGATTTGTCACTTAGAATTTCACCATTGTAATTAATCGTTAATCTTCTTGTAATATAAGTATTAAAAACTTTACCTGCTTCGTCTCTTGAAATTCCATCAGTTTCTGAAATACCAATAGCTTGTAAGATATTTTGCATTTTCTCATTATCAACATTAGCTTGTTGAACAGGTTTTAAACTCATTGAAACAAAAGCCAATAAGCCTCCAACTATCACTACCATTATAATAGCAAAAGTTATTGTATATCCATTACTTTCTCTGTTAATAGCCATAATTATGCAGTTTTAACTCTTTTTAATCTTTTCTTAATATTTGCAGATACCACCATGTTGTCAATTAATGGTGCAAACACATTACCTAAAAGTATTGCCAACATTACACCTTCTGGATATGCTGGATTAGCAACTCTTATTAAAATTGCCATCATACCAATGAATAAACCGTAGATAATTTTACCAGTATTTGTTTGTGATGCTGTAACAGGATCCGTAGCCATAAAAACAGCACCAAAAGCAAAACCTCCTAATAACAAATGATGTAAAGCTGGAACTTGAGAATATACTGAAGTTCCAAAACTATTAAACATTAATCCAGTTAAAAAACCACCCACACACATCGATAACATTATTCTTAAACTTCCAATTCCTGTAACAATCAAAATTAACGCTCCTAATCCTATTGCAATTACTGAGGTTTCACCAATTGAACCTGGTATAAATCCAATAATCGAATCCATTATACTAGGTATGGCATTAACTCCTCCTTCTACTGCATTGCCAAGTGGTGTTGCTCCTGAGAAACCATCAACAGCTTTGCCATCACCTAAACTAATCCAAACTTGGTCGCCCGACATTTTGGTTGGATATGCAAAGAATAAAAATGCTCGTGCTACTAAAGCTACGTTTACTACATTCATACCTGTTCCACCAAACACCTCTTTACCTATTACAACAGCAAAAGCAGTAGCAACAGCAACCATCCACAGCGGAACATCTACAGGCATAATCAAAGGGATAAGCATACCCGAAACTAAAAATCCTTCTTGAATTGGGTGACGATTGATTGCTGCAAAAACAAATTCAATTCCTAATCCAACTGCATAAGAAACTATAACAATTGGCAACACTTGAATTGCTCCATAAATAAACTTGTCCCAAAACATCGAACAAACATTATCACCTAAAGCAACTTCGCCAATTGCTAAAAAGTGTTGATGTCCAACATTATAAATACCAAACAATAGAGATGGTATTAATGCCATTACAACCATTGACATGGTTCTTTTCAAATCTATTCCATCTCTAATATGAACGCCATTATGGTTGGTATGACCTGGCACAAATAGAAACGTATACATACCGTCCCAAACCGCATGAGCCAAAGGAAATTTT
Organism: Flavobacteriales bacterium; assembly: GCA_015075325.1. GTDB lineage: Bacteria > Bacteroidota > Bacteroidia > Flavobacteriales_E > Vicingaceae > Vicingus. The sequence goes on from JABTUP010000001.1 coordinate 184,565, forward strand.
CCGTCGGCTTTCGGTTTTATTTTTTGCATAAAATTGTCTAATGCTTTCATTATTTTTTTGTTTCTTGTTGATAGTTATTATGTTTCTTGTTTTTGTTGACTGAAAACTTTGAACTGTCAACTATTAACTACATTCTTTTTTAACTAAATTTAATGCTTCTCTTACTATTTTTTGAGTTTCAATTTTTGAAGTACAAGCATATTCGCATAAAGCAAAGTCTTCTGGTGCAACTTCATAAATACCCAACTGCTCCATTTTATCAATATCTTCGGTAATCATAGCTTTTACTAAATAAACTGGATAAATATCCATTGGGAAAACTTTCTCGTATTCACCAGTAACTACAAAAGCTCGTTCTTCACCATTCATATTGGTGTTTAAATCATATTCTTTATTTGGATTTAACCATGAAAAAAATGTTCTTGACAAACTAAATTTATCGAAACCTGGAGCTACCCAACCAAAAAATTGATTGTTTCCTCCTTCTGGAATTACAGATAGTTGATAATCATAAAAACCTAAATGTCCGTTTTCAGTGATTTGTTTTCCTGTTAATGGATTTCCACTGATGAATCGACCACCTTCCTCAACATTTCCTTTAACAATATCAGAAATATTTGCTCCTAATATTGTTCTTACGTATTTTGGAGATTTTACTTTTGACCCAGCAAATGCGATGGTTCTTGATGCATCAAATTTTCCTTCTTTAAATAATTTTCCGATGGTTAATACGTCTAATGAACGTAAAACCCACACCACTTCACCTTTGTTTACAGGACATAAATGATGTGCTTGAATACCTACATTTCCTGCAGGATGTGGACCAACTACTTTATTTATTTGAACATTTTTAGCATTTGCATAAGCTTCATCAGCATTATCATTGCCATTAATGTTTAAATGTACTTTTCCGTCGGTTAATTTTGCTAAAGCATTTAAACCCATTTGAAAAATATCTCCTTGACCATGAACAATAAAGCCATAATCTGGAGCTAATGGTGCAGTATCTAATGCTGAAATAATAATTGCCTTTGGTTTGTCATTAGGATTTGCAATAACGTCGTATGGTCTTTGACGAACCAATGGCCAAACACCACTTTTTAACAAATTATCTAAGATTTCCTCTCTTGACAAAGTAGATGGATCTGCTTGTTTAAACGATTCGTAAGCATTTTGCCCATCGGCTTTAACCTTTACCTCAACAATTCTACGTTTTTCAGCTCGGTTAATTTCAACTACTTCACCACTAATTGGAGAAGTAAACAAAATTTTCTCGTTTTCTTTATCAAAAAACAATGGAGAACCAGCTTTAACCTTATCGCCAACTTTTACCATAAGTTTAGGTATTAAAGTTGGAAAATCACTCGGTCTTAAAACTATTTCAGAAACATTTACAGGATTAGTGTACAACTTTTCGGCAACACCTTTAAGCTTGATGTTAGCTCCTTTTCGAATTTTTATTTCTTTTGACATGTGTCAGTTTTTATAAAATCTGGGAACAAAATTATAAAATAGAAATTGGTAAGCAACTTTTTTGGCATAATTTTAATAGAAATTATTCAAGACACAATAAACCATCGCTAAAAGTGCTAATTTTACAGATAAAAAATACCATAAAGTGCTAAAAAAATCAATCAATTTCCATTCGTTTTTCATGTGTTTTATAACATGTTTTTTTTGTTTAAAATCAACTTTTGCTTCTTCTTTTCAACAAACCACAAAAAGTGATAGCGTTAACGATTATGTTGAATCAAATTACCTCCGCTTCGACGATTATACTTACCATAATAAAATAAAATCGGTACAGTTTTTTAATACAAAAAACGTCATGAGTTATCCGATTATGAGTTTAGATGGAGGAGATAAACTTAAATTGATGTTTGACGATTTAGATATCGATTTAAAATACTACCACTACACCCTTATACATTGCAATGCCAATTGGCAACCTTCCGACCTGGTTCAAAAACAATATTTAGCAGGAAATTTTGATGATGAAATTAGAAATTACAAGTATTCTATGAATAGTGGAATTCAGTACATTAATTACAGTGTTGAATTTCCAAATGAATTTATTACACCTCTGGTAAGTGGAAACTACATTTTAAAGGTTTACAATGGCTATAATAGTGATGAAGTGGTAATAACCCGTCGTTTTATGGTGGTAAACAACAAAGTAGAAATAAAACCTACTGTAAAAGAAGCCACTAACGTTACCGAGCGTTTTGCTCGACAAGAAGTTGATTTTACAGTGAATCATCAAAACACACCTATATTAAATCCTTACGATAACATTAAAGTGGTATTAATGCAAAATTACCGTTGGGACAATGCTATTACGGGGTTAGTCCCAAGATACATTAATGGCTCATTGCTCGATTACAATTACGAAGAAGAAAATGTTTTTGACGGTACTAACGAATTTAGAAACTTCGATATCAAATCATTAATATCACAAACCATTAACATTAAACAAATTCAATACAACGAAAAAGATAAATTGCTTCATGTTTACATCAACGATGATGAAAATAGGTCGTTTAAACGCTACCTCTCTATGCCCGATTTAAACGGAAATTACTTGATTAAAAAAGATGAAAGTTTAACTGATAGTGATATTGAAGCGACTTATGTAAAAGTTCATTTTTCGCTAAAACAATACCCTGCATTAAAAGAAGGCAACGTGTATGTTTTTGGAAAACTGACCGACTGGAAGTTTAAAGATGAATTTAAAATGAAATACGACACGCTAAACAATGTTTACGAAGCCGATGTACTACTAAAACAAGGCTACTACAACTACATGTATTGCGTGGTAAAAGATGGTGCAAAAAACAAAGGCGATTTAACCCAATACGAAGGCACTTATTTTGAAACCGAAAACGATTACACCATTTTGGTTTATTACCGAAACCCTGTTTTGTATTACGATGAATTGATTGGAATACAAACGTTTAATTCGATTAGAAGAAATTAAAAAATTATAAAATAAAATTTCTATGACTACCGTTAAAAACACTAAAATCAATCTAATATTTTATACTTTAATTTGTTCTTGTATATTATTTTTCATAAGTATTCTTGTTGAAATTTTTGGTGAAGGGGCAATAGATAATTCAGGTCCAAAAATTATATTCGGTCTTTTTTTAATGTTTGGACCTGGTGCAATATTCCTATTACTCCTTTTTATCTTTTACATAAATATTCAAAAGACTAAAATATTTAATTTATTACTATTCTTTTTATTGAGTGGGTTAACTTATATTTTTATAGCATTTTATGCTAGTAAAAATCCTGAAATTAAATCATTATTAGCATTAACTGGTGCAATCTTATTATTGTCTCTGTTAAAATATCTTATTCAAAAAAAAATATCATTATTTTCTATTATTCTTTCAGCCTTTATTGCCTATATATCATTCTTACCAAAAGTAGGTCGAGAATTTATGTCCATTAGTTTTAATATTTCACTTTGGTGGGTTGGAATTTCCCTAATTCTTTATTTTGACGATTATTTTAACTCCGACACATCACTATAATTAATATCTAAATGTGAATAAGTGTTAGACCAACAATATACATTCTTTAATTAAGTACCTAATTTTACCGTGTGAATCTATCAAAAATAGTATTTCTCGTTTTTATTTACGGCTGCTCTTTTGCACTAAAGGCTGAAGTGCTCAACATTGGCATATTGTCTGGTAAAAAAGTAACATCATTTATTTTTTCGCCACAGATTGGCACCTACACCATTTTCACCGAAAACGGAAAACTCACCGAAATTTCTATTGAGGATATTGTTCAGTTAACGTTTTCCAACAATCAAATTGTATTGAAGAGTTTGGATAAAGATTTAGGCTCATTTAAAAAGGTAAAGTTTATTGGCACTTCGTGGAAAAACTCCTTTAAAATAAAAACCAATAGTCCTGAAGGAAAAATTACTTATTACGAAGATAATTTATTGGTAAACATAAACAACTACTACAACTACTTTCAGCTGATTAACAACATCGACATCGATAATTATGTTGGTGGTGTGGTAGAAGCCGAAGTGGGTAGAAGCCCTCCGGCAGAATATTTTAAATTGCAAGCCATTATTTGTAGAACGTATGCATTAAAAAACATCGACCGCCACCAACCCGAAGGTTTCAGTTTGTGCGACCAAGTGCATTGCCAAGCTTACCATGGAGAGCCAAAATCGGCAATAATAAAACAAGCTGCTGCTGAAACAAAAAACGTGGTAATTGTAGATAGCGACATTAACCTTATTACAGCAACTTTTTACTCCAATTGTGGAGGACAAACTGCAAATTCTGAAGATGTATGGCGACAACCCATTTATTACCTACGTTCTGTAAAAGATACCTTTTGTACCAAAGAAAACAATGCTGTTTGGACTAAAAAAGTAGCTAAAACCGATTGGGTAAATTACCTAACCAACAAACACCAATTTCCGCAAGAACAAGTTCATCAAGAATGTGGATTGGATTATTTTCAATGCAGCAGAGAGCAGCATTTTGAAAATCAAAATATTAAAATACCATTTATAGATTTACGAAAGGATTGGAACTTAAAATCGGCTTATTTTGATGTAATAACCTCAGAAAATGAAGTAATTATTAAAGGAAAAGGTTATGGACATGGTGTTGGGTTATGTCAGGAAGGAGCTATGCGAATGGCAAAATTGGGTTATAGTTACGCCGAAATTTTGCACTACTACTACAAAGATGTGCACATGATTGATTTACAAGCGTTGGACTTTTTTAAGGAAGATTTTTAAGATTTGTTTCTCGCAGATACTTCAGATTTTCGCAATTTTTTTTATTCTCGTAAGGGCGTTCAAAAATTTGAAATTTCTTTAAGGAAAAACTTTATAAATGTCACTTCGTTTTAAAAACCGAGTCATTACAATTGTATTTTCTTCTAAATAAAATCCCAATCGATAATCGCCAATTCTAATTCTATAAGCAAAAGGATGTCCTTTCATCTTTTTAATGCCATTCAACTGATTAATGATTTGAGCATTTTCAGCAGCGATGATAACTTCTTTGATTTGTAGTTTTAGTTTAGCATTTGTTAGTCGCTGCAAATCTTTCTTAAAACTATTTAAAAAGACTACTTTCATGTGGTTATATCTGTTGTTTTTTATATGGCACATGGAGGTCGCCAATATACATCATCTTAAGTGATAAAATTTTCAACATGGCTCGTTTCATTATTTATCCAAAATATTCATGATGTCATCACGACTAACTTCATCATTTCTATCGGCTTGTTGCATTAAAAGTAGTAAACCTAAATCTTCCTTCTCTTCTTGAGATAATTTATCTAATCGCTGTTTCTCTTTATATGCAACAAACCAACTTACAGCTTCCTCCATCAACCCTTTAACACTGTTGTTTTCAAAAACAGATAGAATTTTTAATTTGGTTAATGTTGCTTCATCTATATCTATATTCTTTCTCATTTTGTTATTATTAAGAATTTAACACAAATATACAAAATATACATGATATACAAAAAATACTTTTTTACCATCTATTCCAAAATCAATTTCATTTTTGGCGATTGTTCTACTTCTACTTGATTTTCTTTTTCAATAAACATGGTGGGAACACCATCAAAATCGGTTATTTTACCTTTAACAGTGAGTTGCTTACCCATAAATTCGGTAAGCGGATTGTAGCTAAAATTGACAATATTCTTTGCCATTATCATAACACTAAAAATTTGGTTGGGACTGCTTTTGTCTAGGTTGAAAAACAAGTGTCCGTTTTTAGTTTCTTTGGCATCTACCACCGTTCCTGTTACACTAACTGCTTTACCCGATTTAATATGGTTTTTAGCAACAACTGTATTAAATGTTCCTGGCGGTAATGAGGGCTGATAAATAGGATCAACATCATTTTTTTGTTTTTCGGGTAACCAATCTGCAATTATTTTCTGCGATTCCAATACTTCTTCCAACGAATCGTTGAGTTGGTAAAAGAAATTAATGCCCGTAATTTTTTCAACATCGTTTATTGTTACGGCATAAGAAGTTATTGGGTATTCCACTTTTTTATTAGGCATAATAAACCCGATGGCTTTGTTGTTGGTTAAATCAACCGCTACTTTGTAATAAAATTCTGGAATGGTTACTTTGTTTTTTCCACGTTCTAATTTGGGTAACGTATCATACAAAATAGGTCCTGTTACTACATACAACTGTGTTTCGGTATGCGTGGTAACATATTCTCTAAAAGTGGCTTCTAAACTTGCCCATTTTTGTCGGTTAAAATCGGGTTGTTGTGGCGACATGTTTGAATAATAATACGATTCGGACAATGCTTTTTTAGACCATCTAAAATCGGCAGATGGAGCCAAATGACCTCTGTCGTAGCCAAAACCATCGTATTTTATTTTTCCATCGGGTTGTTTTATCTTTAAGAAATAATCATCATCATCAGCTGTTCCTGTTTTCACTAGAGTATCTTTTCTAAAATCATCTGTTCTCCCCTCTTTTCCTTTTACAATATCAGGCAAAATAATGTGGGCTACCCATTTGGCTTGTTCGTGTTTTTCTTCATAAACCAAACACATAGCAGAATGGCAAATAATTTCCTCTCCAACAGTTGTTTCGGGCATTCCAACCAAATGTAAATCTTCTCTAATTTTTTCGAGTTTGAGGTCATTTAATTCTTCATTGAGTTTAGCATTTTTATTTCCTACTAACTCAATTTCTTGTTCAAGTTTGGTTATTCGCTCGGTAAGTGTTTGAGAAAATACTACTATCGGTATTAATAATAAAAAAGAAAAAAAACTTCTCATTAAAATCATTTTTGTTTTATCAAAAATAAGATAAATTAGCCGAATCATGAGTCATTTAAACCAACTCCCAATTTTAAGGTTTTTAATACCTCTCATTGCAGGAATTGTTGTTGCTGTTTATTTTCCTTCACAAAATCCACTTCAATTTTATGTTTTCGGGAGTCTATTTCTTCTCTTTGGAATTTCATTGATTATTAAACCGCTCAACTCTAATTTTGCTTTTCGATGGTTTTTTGGAGTTTTAATTTACTTTTTGTTTTTTAATTTAGGTTATGGATTAACCAATAATCAATCATTAAAAGCCACACATAATCTTTCAAGTTTAAACGAACAAGTGGTTATAGGCGAAATTGCTGAGCCACCAGTAGTAAAAGATAAAATAGTAAAGTGTGTTTTATCGATAACAGGAACAAAGCAACAAGAAAATTGGCAAGCTACCAAAGGAAAGACTATTGTTTTCTTGCAAAAAGATAACGAATCAGAAAAACTAACTGTTGGTGATGTTATTTCATTTCAGCCCGAATTTAAAGATGTTCCTACAACTAAAAATCCATTGGAGTTTGATTACAAAAAATACCTATCGTTTCATTTAATCAACCAACAAGCGTTTTTAAAATCATTGAATTGGAAACTGCTCGATAAACCTGATAAGAACAACATTTTTGTACTTGCCGATGTTATTCGCCGAAAAATGATTTTTACTCTTGAAAAATTAGGGTTAACCAATAACGAATTGGGCGTTGCTTCGGCATTGATACTTGGCTACAAAAACAACATTGAAGCACAACTCAAAAGTGCTTATTCGAGTGCCGGAGCAATGCACGTTTTGGCTGTTTCAGGTTTACACGTTGGCATTATTTTTATGATTTTTAATGTGTTGCTGAAATTTACCGAAAAGTTTAAATACGGCGGAATTATTAAAGGTATTATATTACTTCTAGTGCTTTGGTTTTATGCGTTAATTACTGGGCTTTCTCCTTCTGTATTAAGATCTGCAACCATGTTTAGTTTTGTGGTTGCGGCAAAAATGATTAATCGAAGAACCAATTTTTTCAACACCCTTTCGGCATCGGCATTACTTCTTTTATTAGTAAATCCATTTTTGATTTTCGATGTTGGTTTTCAACTTTCCTACTCAGCTGTTATCGGCATTGTTTTAATTCAACCTTGGTTTAGTAAATGGCTTTCTCCAACTACTTGGCTTGGAAATTATACTTGGGATTTGGTAACGGTTTCATTAGCTGCACAAATTGCAACATTTCCATTGGGATTGTATTATTTTCATCAGTTCCCCAATTATTTTTTGTTAGCTAATTTATTGGTTATTCCTTTTGCTGTTATTATTCTTTGTTTGGGTCTTTTTACTTTAGCAGCTTCCTTTATCCCTGTTCTTTCAGTTTATATAGGAATGGGATTAAAATGGACTATCTTTGGATTAAATTGGGTGGTAACTTACATCGACCAGCTGCCTTATGCAGTAACCAATAAAATCAAATTTACTTTAAGCGATACCATTTTTGTTTACTTAATAATTGGCTTTATTTTATTGCTTTTTGTTTATCGAAAATTCTATTATTTCGCTTTAGCAAGTATAACAACGCTTATGTTGTTAACCACCATTGGTTTTGATAAATTTAAACTATTAAACCAGAAAAAATTAATCGTGTACAACATTCCTAAACACACGGCAATCAATTTTATTGATGGAAACGATAATATTTTGATTTCTGATATTATGTTGAGTAAAGATAAACTAAAATTTCACGTTGAAAACAATTGGATAGACAAAGGGATAAAAGCAGAAAAAGTAGTGAATTTAGAAAACCTAAAGAAAGAACACCTCATTTCAAATCTGTACAAAATTGACAACCAAAATCTCTTTACCAAACGAAACTATTTTCAATATTACAACCATAAAATTGCCATCATAGATAAAAACTTTAGAGCATTTATTCCACAAGAAAAACTGAATGTTGACTTTATAATATGGACACAAAACTGTAAAATTCCGTTAGAAAAATTGATACAAACCTTTCAGTTTAAAAAACTCATTATTGATTCCTCTAATTCGACCTATATAAACGACAAATTAGTAAACGAAGCCAAACAACTAAAGATGGAATATTGGTCGGTTCAAGAAAACGGAGCTTTTGAAATAGATGTTTAACTACTTTTAACTACCGTTTTAATAACAGCCAAAATAAAATGAATAACTTTGTCAAATGAAAAATCTAATAAAAATATTGAGCTTTTTACTTGTAGTTTCAGCAATAAATCCAGTATTAGCACAATACAAACAACTTGATATCCATTCAAAAATTTTAAGCAAAAAAGATTCGAGTGTAATTGGTTTTGTACACATTATTAATTTAACAACAAAACATGGTGTAATTAGCGATTACAATGGAGAGTTTCATTTTACGGTAAACGAAAACGACACCATTAAACTTTCAGTTTTAGGTTATGAGCAACTCAAATTAAATGCAAAAATGGTTCCTTCAACCATTTATTTATCTCCAAAAAATTATGAGTTGGATGAATTTACCGTAATTCCTTACAAAGATTTTGAAGAATTTAAAGAAGCCTTTATTAATCTGGTAATTATCGATACAACATTAAAAATGAACCAGAGCTTGTTTATGTTTGAAGAAGATTTGTTTTTATTCAACAACAACGGTCGTTTTGGAGTTGTAGTACAAGGACCAATTTCTTCGCTTTACGATTATTTTAGCAAAAGAGGAAAAAGCAAAAAACGCTACGAAGAACTGCTAGCAAAAGAGAAATACAAATCATATCTAGCAACAAAATACAACAACAAATTGGTTGCTGAAGTAACTAAATTAGAAGATGAGAAGAAAATTGATGAATTTATGAAGTATTGTAATTTTACTGATGAATTTATCTACAAATCAAACGATTACGACATCATTAAAGCCATTCAAGATAACTTTAAAACATTCTCAGAAAAGTAATTAGCATTTTACCAGCGAAAAAGCATAAAAAGTTTCTGTAGCTATTTGCTTAAAACGCTCCATGTAAACTTGCTTTTGATTTGGTGTATTATCGGCTATTTTGGGGTCTTCATAAGTTGTTCCAATTCTTAACTCTACACCCGGAATAAAAGGGCAATTTTCTTCTACATCAGAACAGGTCATTATTGCTGCAAAATTGTTTTTTGGATTAGTTTTATAATGATAAACTTTTGAAAAACAAGTAGTAAACTCTTCTTCACCAAAATAAACACGGTAAATTGGGTTGGTTTCTTCCGTTTTTTTCTCGATAATAAAACCGAATTGAACCAATGCCTCAATCGCATTAGGGTGAAAGGCAGTAGTTTCTGTTCCTCCTGAATACGAATTTATGTTTTTCAATTGATAATAATTTGCTGCAAATGTAGCAGCTATTTGCCCAAAATGGCTTCTACGTGAGTTGTGTGTGCAGATGTAAACCAAATTTACAGTTTCGTTTTTTTGAAGCTTTTCGGTAATGTAGTTACTAATTTTGATAAGTAAATCCTTTCGTTTTTGAGGAATAAAATCGAATTCTTGTTCCAGCTTCTTTGCTAATTTTTCAAGTTCTGTATTCATTATTAATACCTCCATTTATTTGCTAATGCAACTAACGACAACATTACTGGAACTTCGATTAAAACCCCAACAACGGTTGCTAAACTTGCTCCAGAATTTAACCCAAACAACGAAATTGCAACAGCAACAGCTAATTCGAAAAAATTACTTGCTCCAATCATGGCTGCTGGTGCACAAACATTATGTTGTAACTTTAAATACTTTCCAATAAACCAACTTATAAAAAAGATAAAATAAGTTTGAATTGTTAAGGGAATTGCAATCAACAAAATATCAAAAGGCTGGCTTACAATTTTTTCTCCTTGAAAAGCAAAAAGCAACACCAATGTAGTTAATAATGCTAGAATAGAAATGGGTTTTAACTTTGCTAGAAATACTTCCTTAAACCAAGTCATTCCTTTTGCTTTAATTAAATATTTGTTGGATAAATAACCTGCAGCTAAAGGTATTACTACAAAAATAATAACCGAAGAAATTAACACATCATAAGGTATTTCAATAGCAGTAATTCCCAACAAAAACCGAACTATGGGAATAAATAACAGCAACAAAATTAAATCGTTTACAGAAACCTGAACCAACGTGTAATTAGCATCGCCTTTTACTAAATACGACCATACAAATACCATAGCTGTACAAGGTGCTGCTCCTAATAAAATAGCTCCAGCTATATATTGTTCAGCATCTTCGGGCGAAAGCCAAGCTGAATAAAGTTTGGAAAAAAATATCCAGGCAAAAAATGCCATTGTAAAAGGTTTTACCACCCAATTAATTACAACGGTTAGCCACAATCCTTTTAAGTTTTTGGAAACATCTTTTATTGATGAAAAATCGATTTGAACCATCATCGGATAAATCATTAGCCAAACCAAAATGGCTACAGGAATATTAACTGTTGATATATTCCAATTGCTGATAACTTCAATAGAGTTTCCAACTAATTTACCTATTGCAATACCTAAAGCAATGCAACCAATTACCCAAAGGGTTAAATAACGCTCAAAAAATCCCATGTTTTACTATATAACTAAGAACAACAGCCAGAGTTTGGTTTACACAAAGGCTTTTCAGCAAAAACAGTAACACTAAAAATTCCAAAAATATTTTCGGTTTTGTACCTTTTTATTTCATCCTGACTTAAGTATTGGCTTAAAATTTCGTCTGGCAGTAAAATGGGTTTCTCTTTTTGAACAACAATATTTACAAAGCCTGTTTGTTTAATTATGTTCAAATATTCATCTAATTGAATAGCTCCAGAAACACATCCTGCGTACATTTCAGCATCATTTTTTAGTTTTTCGGGCAAATTACCTTTTAAAACCACATCGGACACACTAAAATGCCCACCTTGTTTTAATACGCGAAAGGTTTCTGTAAAAGCTTTTTGTTTATCTGGAACCAAGTTTAAAACACAATTACTGATAACCACATCAATTGAATTGCCTCCAATTGGTAAATTTTCAATATCGCCTTTCCTAAATTCTACATTATTGAAATTTAATTTTTCGGCATTTTCTCTAGCTTTTTCAATCATTAAATCGGTCATATCAACACCAATAACTTTACCCGAATTGCCAACAATAGCACGAGCAACAAAACAATCGTTTCCAGCACCAGAACCTAAATCCAGCACCTTATCTCCTTCTTTTAGCTGAGCAAATTCAGTTGGAATTCCACAACCTAAACCTAAATCGGCAGATTCGTTATAACCTTTTAGTTTACTGTAATCTTCTGCAAAAATTGCATAATCAACGGTTGAACAACCACCAACTCCGCAACACGAAACCGTATTATCATCTTTTGATTGATTGGCAATTTCGGCATATTTATCCTGAACCATTTTTTTAATTTCTTCGCCTGTATTCATTTTATTTAATGTTTTAATTTAACAACAAGTTGATTTTTGATTATTGATTTGATTGGAAATCGTTGAAAAATATTGAGCCAACTTTTCTATTACCTCTTTTTCGAGACAGTAACAAATTGCAGTTCCTTCAACACTTCCTTTAATTATACCTGCGTTTTTTAGTTCTTTTAAATGCTGCGAAATAGTTGCCTGAGCTAATGGTAATTCGCTAACAATATCGCCACAAATACACGATTGAACTTTAAGTAAATGTTCAACTATAGCAATTCTTGCAGGATGTGCGATGGCTTTTAAAAGTAATGCCGTTTCGTTTTGTTGAACTGTAAACGATTCTGATTTAGTTATTCCCATTTTTTATTTAATTGTTATATTGCAATATTACGATAAATGTAATTCAAAAATGATTTTAGTTAAAAAAATGTTCTATTTTACTTCTCATGCCACAAATTTCACTTATTTCTCACAGATTTTTTTCACAAATTAACCTAGAAAGAACACAAACAATCACCACGCCATGACGTGGTGATTTTAATCTGTATAAATCTGTGTAATCTGTGGCAATAAATCTAAGAATACACTTTTTTAAGCTGTTCAAAAACATCGGCAACGGCTGGGCATATCTCCGTGTTTTTTAACGATAAATCGAGAATTTGATAAAAGCGTTTTCGATTGGTGTGTGGATATTCACGACAAGCTGTTGGACGGCTTTCGTAAACAGTACAATAGTTTTCATAATCTAAAAATGGGCAAGGAGCGGTTCGCAAAACATAATCGCCCACGTTGTCTTTTTGTAAATAACTAGCAATAAAAGCTGATGGTTTTATTCTTAAATGTTTTGCTAATCGGTCAATGTCTCGTTCATAAAAAGTAGGGCTGGTAGTTTTACAGCAATTAGCACATTGCAAACAATCAATTTTTTTAAAAACAGCTTCATGTGCTTGATGCGTAACATCATCTAAATTTTTAGGTTTAGTACGCTTTAGTTTGTTGTTCGTTTTAACCAACTCTTGCTTGTTTTGAGCCGCTAAATCCAATTTTTGTTGAAGTTCTTTTTTCATTTTTTTCTCGCAAAGCCGCAAAGGACGCTAAGCCGTTTTTCTAATCACTAATTACTATTCACTAATCACTTTTACTGCCCTAATCATTTCTCTTTTTCCTGGAGGACCAGCCAAAGTTTCTAAATTAAATCCAACTTCTTTTATGGTTCGTTTTACCACTCCTTTTGCACAATAGGTGACCAAAACACCTTCTGGTTTAAGGGCTTTAAACATCGATTCAAAAACTTCTTTGGTCCACAACTCAGGTTGAATATTGGGAGCAAAAGCATCAAAAAATATCACATCAATACTATTCTCCAAAACCACATCCTTTAGCTCTTGATGAAGTTTAGTTAAGGTAAAATATTCATCTATTTCAACTACTTTGTTCCACTCTACTTCGTGTAATTTTAAAAATAACGATTGTTCGGATGGTATTAATTCCGAATAATTCAATTGTTGGATAATACTTAAATCTAAAGGATGAGCTTCTATCGAAATATAATCTATTTTCAATTGATGTTGTTTTGCAAAAAGGTGTGCCAAATGAGCATTTAAACCTGTTCCGAAACCAACTTCAAAAACTTTTAACTTTTTACAATTTGTTTTTACAATATAATCGTTCAATCCTCTTTGCATAAAAACATGCAAGGCTTCGTTAATTGCTCCTTTGGTTGAATGATAGGTTTCATTCAACTCTTTAACCAATAAAGTATGAGAATTATCGCCTGTTATTTTAAATTCGAGATGAAACATTTTTATATGATATTTATCATATATAATTATTTATATATATGTATCTTTGTACAAAATTAATTTATTATGGTAACAAAGAAAGATATTGAAAGAAGTATTTCATTTAACGAATACTATGATTTAGTAGAAAAATTAGCCAACGAAGGTGGAACTACTGGCGACGACCAATCACAAGCAATGATTGATTATACCAAACTGAATTATTCGAGAATGAAACGAATAATGAAAACAACCGAAGTTATAGCTGAAGTAAAAAACACAACAACTTGTTTTGATGATAAAATTATTTGGTTGGTAATTGCCGAAAGCTGGTGTGGAGATGCAGGTCAAAATTTACCTGTTATGGCTAAAATGGCTGAAGCAAATCCCAACATTGAACTTAAAGTAATATTACGCGACGAAAACCCAGATTTAATGAATCAATACCTAACCAATGGAGGAAAATCAATTCCAAAATTGATTTGTTTAGACGAAAATTTAAACGAATTGGGTACTTGGGGTCCACGCCCTCAATTTTTACAAGATTGGATGAAAAATGAAAAAGCCAATCCTACCATGACAATGGATGAACTAAAAGAACAATTTCAGGTTTGGTACACCAAAGACAAAGGACAAACCCTCCAAAAAGAAATGCTTGAATTGATGAAAGGTTGGTTAAAAAAAGAATGTTTTTAATTCGTAGAGACGGATAATTATCCGTCTCGCCTAAAATCGTGCATAATTAAACGCACAATTGTGCGTCTCTACGTATGGAATTTCACCAACCCATCAATGGGCTGTTTTATTACAATACCCATGTTTACACCAAAATGAGTTGCCAATTGTTCAATTTCATTTTTAAATACAAAACCAATGCTACCCACCATGTTTAATGGATATTGTTGGTAATTTTCGTATTTGCAAATGTGTTTTTCAAAAAACTGACTAAAACATGCGTTAATAATTGCTGCTATTTGTGGATGCTGTTTATGTTCCAACACAAAAGGTGCAAACTGAGCCAAAAACCGATTGGGCAATGGTTTTTTATAAACAGCATCTAATATATCGAGCAGTGTTAGTTGGTATTTTTGCTGAAATGCCTGATGAAGGTCCTCTGTTAGTTCGTTATTTAAATAAGCTGTAACAAGAGTTTTTCCTAAGTGAGCTCCACTACCTTCATCGCCCAAAATAAAACCTAACGACGACACATTTTTTACAATGGTGGTTCCATCAAAAAAACAAGTGTTGGAACCAGTTCCCAAAATAGCAACTAACCCAGCTTTATTGCCCGATAGCGAACGAGCTGCAGCAAGCAAATCGTGGTCAACTTCAATAGTGGCTTTGGTAAAAAACTGTTGTAACGCTTGTTTTATTTCTCCACTTTTAGCCTCCGACGAGCAACCTGCTCCGTAAAAAAACACTTGAGTAACTTGTTGCTTTATCTCGGTAAGTGCCGATTTAGATAATTCGTCTAAAATTTGTTGTTCGGAAATATAATACGGATTAAATCCAATGGTTTGAAACGACTTTACTTGTTCAGTTTCGTTAACCAATCTCCAATCGGTTTTTGTTGAGCCGCTGTCTGCTATTAAAATCATTTATTGAGCTTTAGTTCATGTAAAGATAGTGTAAGAAATACAACTTTATCCATATATTAATGGTACTTTTGCAAAAAAAAATTAAAAAAATGACTCAAATTAAACACAAAGTAATTTCTGTGAACTATAATTTACACAGAGATAATGAACAAGGAGAAATGATTGAATCTACAGTTGGTCACGCTCCTTTAACTTTTTTATCTGGAATGGGACAAATGATTCCTGATTTCGAAAATAACATTATTAACTTGGCTGTTGGCGATACTTTTTCATTCGGAATAAAATCAGCAAATGCTTATGGATCAAAAACTGATGAAGCAATTATTGAATTGCCACACGAAATTTTTATTCAAGATGGTAAATTAGTTGACGAAGTTTTTGTTGGAAACTTATTACCTCTTCAAGATCAACACGGAAATGTGGTTCCTGGAACAGTTGTAAAAATTAATGAAACAACTATTACCATGGACATTAACCACCCATTAGCTGACCAAGATTTACATTTTACTGGAACAGTATTAAATATTAGAGAAGCTACTGAAGAAGAAATTAGCCACGGACATGTTCATGGCGAAGGTGGGCATCATCATTAAATAGTAATTAGTAATTAGGCGAAAGGCTTTAGTCTAATTGTGTGATTTAAAAAAGAAACCCTTCGGAATTATCCGAAGGGTTTCTTTTTAGATATCTAGTAACTTAATACTTACCTCTTATGCCTTTCGCCTTAAGCCTTTCGACTGTTTCCTAATGCCTTATAAACTAGTCACATGCTCTACCTTTTGCTTTATCTTTTTCAAAAAGTTTGTCCAATTCTGTATCTTCTTTTATCAATTGTTCTGAAGGTTCTTTCCCCATCAAATCATTTAAATTGGGCTGACCAGCATTTACCCAAGCGGTGTACCAATAACTGCCCACCTTTATTATCGATTGTGTTAATCTTCTTTCCACCATGCCGTTTAGCATGTCGTGGTAGGCACTAGAATATTCTTCCGAATAGGTTTTCATTACCACAGTTCCTCTATTTTCAAAAGCATACTTTCTGTCGTTCGGAAATTCATTATTCAGTTTACGTTCCAAGTCTAAAACAGAATCTTTTGCAGCAAAACTTTCTCTAACCGATTGCCATTCGTCTTCTAAAATATCTTCAACATAAACGGCTCTTCCAACAAAATAATCATACTCTTTTGCTTTTAATTCTGGCAAACGCGATTCCCAAAAACCGTGTATTCCTTTTTGGTTGGTTAGTTGTCCGTTATAGTTTTTTGTGGTATGTAAGGGCACGTGCGAATCGCCAATGTAATGACCTAAATCGGCAGAAACTCGAAGTATTTTATCTACATCTTTCTCTTCAAAAGCTTTGGTTAAACGCATTACCATAAGATTTACGTGCCAAGGAACTATTCCATAAGCTTGTAACGTATCTTCAGTAAATTTTTCAACGGCTTTAGTCCATGGTTTGGGAACGACATCAAATGGGTCTTCTCCATCTTTAACATAATGGTCTAAATCGATGTAATGACGAGGAGCTTCTCCTTCAACAGCGTATCTTCTTTTATCAGGATCAACAGCATGTTCGGTAATGTATTCAATGTTATTTTTGTAAAAGCCAATCATTTCAGGAGGCAAGGTAAAAACCGCCATTCGGTTTATTTTTTTATGACCGAAAAAACCCCAAGAGTACATGGCTGGTTGAAAAACAACTGCCAAAATCACAAAAAACAAAAGTCCAATAAAGTATTTGGTTATGAATTTCATTTGTTGCTGGTTGCTTGTTACTGGTTACTAGATTTTTGTTTCTACTGACTTACGCCTAGCGACTTTTACCTTTACACTACCCTTTCACAATTTTACCATTACTGAGTACAGGCACACTAGTAGATTTGTTCAATTTAAGACAATAAATAATGTCTTCTTCTAGGTTTAACCTGCTCAATCTTTTTCGATGCGATGACTCACCTAAAAAACCATACATGTCGTCTTTTGCTGCATTGTATAATTTTATTGCTGCTTGTGTTGAATCTGCCAAATCGGTAAACCGTAAATTTTGTGCTAATTTTTCTGCCAAGGCACCTGCAAACAAGGTATCTTCTAAGTTAAAACGGTCTTTCCAACCGGCACACAATAATATTACGTTTTTATCTTCACGCTCTATATATTCAGAAACTACATCTAAATTACTAAACGAACCTATAACTACTTTGTAAGCATCTTTTGCCATATCTATAGCTTTTGTTCCATTGGTAGTGGTTAACACAATGGTTTTACCAGCATGTTTTCCATCTTTAAAAAACAACGGTGAATTTCCAAAATCAAACCCTTCTACTACTTCAGCCGAACGTTCGGCACCAACAATAAATCCTTTTTGTTTGTAATCTATAGCTTCTTCAATTGTGGCAACAGGAATAACAGCTTCAACACCACTATCAATAGCAGCACAAATAGCTGTGGTAGCTCTAAAAACATCAATAACTACTACCACACAATTTTTATCCTGAAAATATACAGGAAACAACGCTGGAGAAAAGCAAACTTCTACTGTATTTGAAAATCCTGATGATTCTTCTCCCATTTTCTTAAGTTGAAAGTTAAAAGTTGAAAATTGAAAGTTGTTTTACCAACCTTTCAATTTCAACCAAAAACGTAGTTTCTTAATTTGCTTTATAAAATGGCATGCTTACCACTTTTGCTTTAACTTTTTTATCTCTAATTAAGATGTAAATTTCTGAATCTACTTTTGAAAACTCAGTTTTTACATAACCCATACCAATTGGAATGTTTAATGATGGCGATTGAGTTCCTGAAGTTACAACACCAATGTTATTTCCGTTGGCATCAACTATTTCGTAATCGTGACGAGGAATACCTCTTTCCACTAATTCAAAACCAACTAATTTTTTGGTTACTCCTATTTCTTTTTGGTTTTTTAAATATTCTGAATTCACAAAATCTTTAGTGAATTTAGTAATCCAACCTAAACCTGCTTCAATTGGCGATGTGGTATCATTAATGTCGTTTCCGTACAAGCAAAATCCCATTTCCAATCGTAAGGTATCTCTACAAGCCAAACCAGCCATTTTAGCTCCAACAGCCTCACCAGCTTTCAATACTGCATTCCAAATGGTTTCTGCATCGTTGTTTTTAAAATAAACTTCGTAACCACCTGCTCCAGTATATCCTGTTGAAGAAACAATAACATTATCAACTCCTGCGAAAATTCCTTTTTGAACAGTATAATAAGACATTTCTAAATCCATGTTGGTTAAAGGTTGTAACATTTTTTGTGCATTTGGACCTTGTATTGCCAATAATGAAATTGTATCAGAAATGTTTTTAATATCTACTCCGTTGGTGTTGTGTTTAACCACCCAATCCCAATCTTTATCAATGTTAGCACCGTTAACTACCAGTAAGTAATCGTTTACACCCATCATATACACCAATAAATCGTCAACAATACCTCCTTCGTTATTCGGAAAACATGAATATTGTACTTTTCCTGGGACAAGTTTAGATGCGTCGTTGGAAGTAATTCGCTGAATTAAATCTAATGCCCCATCGCCTTTAACTGTAAATTCACCCATGTGAGAAACATCAAATATTCCTACATTATTTCTTACGTTTAAATGTTCATCGATTAAACCGGTGTATTGCAATGGCATGTTAAAACCAGCAAACGGAACCATTTTAGCTCCCAAATCGATGTGTTTTTGCTTTAAAGCAATGTCTTTTAATTCTAGTACTTCCATAACTTTTTGATTTTAAAAGAAACAAATGTAGAATTTTAAAGTAGATTGTGGAATGTAGATTGTGGAAAGTTTTTAACCGTTATTCAGTTGTCAGTTTTCAGTTGTCAGTTTTCAGTTCACCCCCGAAAGTTTTCTGGGGCGGTCTTCCAACTTCGGTCTTCGGTCTTCGGTCTTCCAACTCTAAAAAACAGACTTGTAACTTGAAACGAGATTTAGTAATTTAGCCATCTTAAAATTTATCATTCACACATAAAAATATAAAGCTCATGGCAAACGCATTTTTTAACGTACCAACAGCAGTTAACGAGCCAGTAAAATCTTATGCTCCAGGAAGCCCTGAAAGAAAAGAATTACAGGAAATGATTGCTAAATTAAAAAACACTACAGTTGATTTACCAATGGTTATTGGTGGAAAAAAAATTAGAACCAATAAAACGGTAAGTATGCATCCTCCTCACGAAATTGCTCACCATTTGGGTAATTACCATCAAGGAGATGCTCAACATGTAAATGATGCCATTAATGCTACTATGGAAGCTCGTAAAACTTGGGCAAACACTCCTTGGCAAGATCGTGCTGCCATCTTTTTAAAAGCTGCCGAATTGCTTGCTGGACCTTACCGTGCAAAAATGAATGCGGCAACCATGCTTTGTCAAAGTAAAAATGCTTTTCAAGCAGAAATTGATGCCGCTTGCGAAATGATTGACTTCTTCCGATTTAATGTGCAGTTTATGACTGAAATTTATGCGGAACAACCCATTTCTTCTCCTGGTATTTGGAATAGAATGGAATACCGACCGTTAGAAGGTTTTGTGTTTGCCATTACACCGTTTAACTTTACCTCTATTGCTGCCAACCTATGTGCTGCTCCAGCATTAATGGGTAATGTGGTAGTTTGGAAACCATCAAACACTCAAATTTACTCTGCTCATGTTATCATGGACTTGTTTAAAGAAGCTGGATTGCCTGATGGTGTAATTAACATTGTACACGTAAACAGCTCGGTAATTGCCGACACTATTTTTAAAAGCCCACACTTTTCAGGAGTTCATTTTACTGGTTCTACAGGAGTTTTTAACCAATTGTGGAAAACCATCGGAACAAATTTAGAATTGTATAAAGGCTACCCACGCATTGTTGGCGAAACTGGTGGAAAAGATTTTATTATTGCACACCGTTCTGCCGACCCACGCGAAGTTGCTACTGCAATTGTTAGAGGTGCTTTTGAATATCAAGGACAAAAATGCTCGGCTGCATCGAGAGTTTATTTACCATCAAACACTGCCGACGAAATATTGGCTTTAGTTAAAAAAGATGTGGAATCGTTTAAAATTGGTTCGCCTGAAGATTTCAGCAACTTTATAAATGCTGTTATCGACGAAAAAAGTTTTGATAAAATTGCCAATTACATTGAATATGTTAAAACTCGCGATGATGCTGATTTTGTTTGTGGCGGAACATACGATAAAAGCAAAGGATATTTTATTACTCCAACTGTAGTAAAAACCACCAACCCACTTTTTAGAACCATGTGTGAAGAAATTTTTGGTCCATTTTTAACCGTTTATGTTTACGAAGTCGATAAATATGAAGAAGCTCTTGAAATGCTCGACAACTCATCGGAATATGCGTTAACTGGTGCTATTTTTAGTAAAGATCGTGCAGCCATAAACACTGCTACTCGTTTACTAGAAAATGCTGCTGGAAACTTTTACATTAACGACAAACCAACAGGTGCTGTTGTTGGTCAACAGCCTTTTGGTGGAGCAAGAGCCTCTGGAACAAACGACAAAGCTGGTGCACCACAAAATTTAATGCGTTGGGTAAATTCACGAACCATTAAAGAAACCTTTGTGCCACCAACTGATTACCGCTACCCATTTTTAGGATAATAAAAACCAAAAAACCTCGCAATATTGCGAGGTTTTTTTTTAGAATTTTATTATAGCAATGATATTATCAAAAACTTATTTCGGCAGCATTTTTAAGAAATTCACTTCATCTTCAGATAGGTATCGCCATTGTCCGCGAGAGAGGTCTTTTTTGGTTAATCCTGCAAAATAAACCCTATCCAACTTTACAACAACATAACCTAAATGTTCAAAAATTCGTCGAACAATTCGGTTTTTACCTGAGTGGATTTCAATGCCAATTTCTCTTCTATCGTCGCCCTTTCCAACATAATTTACTGCATCGGCTTTTATCCAACCGTCTTCTAATTCAATTCCTTCAGCAATTTGATTTAAATGAATTTGTGGTACATTTTTATCAGTGGTTACCTGATATATTTTCTTTATTCCGTAACGTGGATGAGTTAATTTTTTTGTTAAATCGCCATCGTTGGTAAACATTAAAACACCTGTAGTATCTCTATCTAATCGCCCAACTGGATAAACGCGATGCTTCATTTTTCCAACCAATTGCATTACTGTTTTTCTTCCTTGTGGGTCGCTAACCGAGGTAATAAAATTTTTAGGCTTGTTCATCAAAATATACACTTTTTGCTCGTGTTTTATCGATTCGTTTCCAACCGTTACTTTATCATCTTCATTAACTCGCGAACCTAATTCTGTAACTACCACTCCATTAACAGCAACAGCTCCCGATAAAATAAGCGTATCTGCCTCTCTTCTAGAACAAACGCCAGCATTGGCAATGTATCGATTTAAACGCATGGTTCCATCATCAACTCTTTTAGGAGTTTTAATAACAGGTTTATTGGGGTCGGTTTTAGTAAGTGGTTTTCGTTTAAAAGGTAGTTTTGAGCCCTCGCCTGAGCGTGAAGAATAACCTTTTTTGTTCTCAGAAAAATCAGATTGTTCTGAACTTTTTGAAAACGATTTCTTTTTATCAGCAAATTTAGATTTGCCTTTATCATTTGTAAATGACTTTTTTCTGTCGGTAGCTTTTGGTTTATCGTTTCGTTTTCGGTTTTCCATTGTTTTATTAGTTTTCAGTTCACAGTTCACAGTTTTCAGACTTCCATCTTCGGTCTTCCAACTTCTTATCTCACCTCTCCACCATTATCCATGGCTTTTTCGGGCGAAATAAAAGCTAAACTTCCTTCGTTGTTTTCTGCCATTAAAATCATTCCTTTCGATTCAATTCCTCTGATTTTTCGTGGTGCAAGATTTACCAACATCGAAACTTGTTTTCCAACCACATCTTCGGGTTTGTAATGTTCTGCAATTCCAGATACAACCGTACGAACATCAATGCCAGTATCAACAGTAAGTTTTAATAACTTATCGGCATCAGGGTGTTTCTCGGCAGCTAAAATAGTAGCTACTCTAATGTCCATTTTGATAAAATCATCAAAAGTTATTTCGTCTTTCATTGGTTTTGCTTTTGGGTTAGTCCCATCCCCAACCCTTCCCAATGGGAAGGTAGTTTCCCCTCCTTTGGAGGGGGCAGGGGAGGATATTTTCTTTAATTTCTCTATTTGTGCCTCAATGGCTTCATCTTCTATTTTTTCAAAAAGCAATTCAGGTTGATTTAATTGATGACCGCTATTTAGTTCTGAAGCATTGCTGTTTAAAAATCCTTTTAATTTTTTACTTGTATAAGGCAAAAATGGCTCAAAAATTATACTTAAAGCATTACAAAGTTGCAAACTGATGTTTAAGATGGTTTTAACTCGTTCTTCATCGGTTTTAATCAATTTCCAAGGCTCAGTATCAGCAAGGTATTTATTGCCCAATCGAGCTAAAGTCATGGCTTCGGTTTGTGCATCTCTAAAGCGGTAAGTAGCAATTAGTTCATAAACTTTATGCTGAGTAGATGTTATTGAAGATAATACCTCTTTGTCGTATTCGGTTAAAGTTCCTTGAGAGGGAACTTTACCTTCGAAATACTTGTGTGTGAGAACCAATGAGCGGTTAACAAAATTTCCAAAAATAGCCACTAACTCATTGTTCACTCTTGCTTGAAAATCTTTCCAAGTAAATTCGCTGTCTTTGGTTTCAGGAGCGATTGAAGTTAATACGTATCGCAATTCGTCTTGTTTGTTCGGAAAATCTTCTAAATATTCGTGTAACCATACCGCCCAATTTCGTGAGGTAGAAATTTTATCTCCTTCCAAATTCAGGAATTCGTTGGCAGGGACATTCGTTGGCAAAATAAAATCACCATGCTCTTTTAAAATAATTGGGAAAATAATTCCATGAAAAACAATGTTGTCTTTTCCAATAAAATGAATCAACTGCGTGTTGTTATCTTTCCAGTAATCTTCCCAATTTTTACCATTGTCGGCAGCCCATTGTTTGGTAGCTGAAATGTATCCAATAGGTGCATCAAACCAAACGTACAACACTTTTCCATCGGCACCATCAACGGGTACTTTTACACCCCAATCCAAATCGCGGGTAATCGAACGCGGTTGTAAACCATTGTCAATCCAACTTTTGCACTGACCAATAACTTGCTTACGCCATTCGCTAGGGTTGTGTTGTTGTTTGCCATCTAACACTCCCGTTTCAATCCATGTTTTAAGCCATTTTTCGTGCTTGTTCATCGGTAAAAACCAGTGTGTAGTTTCTTTTAAAACTGGAGTTTTACCACTTAAAGTTGAAATCGGGTTTATTAAATCGGTTGGACTTAAACTTGAACCACATTTTTCACACTGGTCGCCATAAGCTCCTGCCGAGTTACATTTCGGACAAGTTCCTGTTACGTATCTATCGGCTAAAAACTGTTGGTGTTCTTGGTCGAAAAACTGCTCTGTAGTTTCTTGAGTAAAAGAACCTTTTTCATACAAATTTTTGAAAAAATCAGAAGCTGTTTCGTGATGTAATTTAGACGAAGTTCGGTGGTAAATATCGAAATCAATTCCAAAATTGGAAAAAGATTTTTTGATGATTTCGTGGTTTTTATCTACAATTTCTTGAGGTGTACAACCTTCTTTTTTTGCTCTTAAAGTAATGGCTGCTCCGTGTTCGTCCGAACCACAAATAAATGCCACATCGTTTCCTTTTGCTTTTAAATAGCGGACAAAAATATCAGCAGGCAAATATGCTCCAGCCAAATGCCCCAAATGCAAAGGACCATTTGCATAAGGCAAAGCTGCAGTAATGGTATATCTTTTTTTTTCTTTCATAAAACCAATATGCCGTAGTTGTTATACAGCAAGATTATTTAACTTCGTGCAAAAGTACATTTAGTATTGATAATATCAATAACAAGTCTATGGAAAAACCACAACCTCTTTCGAAAGGCGATAAAATAGCGTTGATTTCTACTGCCCGTAAAATTACGTTACAAGAAATAGAGCCTGCAATTTCAATACTTAAATTGTGGGGATTGGAACCTGTTTTTGGTAAAAATTTGTTTAAAATTAACCACCAATTTGCTGGAACAACCGAAGATAGAATTGCTGACTTGCAAGAAACTTTAGATAACCCAGAGATAAAAGCAATACTTTGTGTAAGAGGTGGATATGGAACTGTTCAATTGATTGATGGTATTGATTTTTCCACTTTTAAGAAACAACCAAAATGGATAATTGGTTATAGCGATATAACTGTTTTACATAACCATATCAATAAAAATTTTGGTGTATCAACCCTGCATGCAACTATGCCCATTAATTTTACGACCAACACCAAAGAAGCGTTAGAATCATTGAAAGAAACGCTATTTGGAGCGTTACCAATTTATACTACCGAAAACCATCAACTCAACAGATTGGGTGAAGCAACAGGAGAATTGGTTGGTGGAAATTTATCCATCATTTACAGTTTAACAGGAACTCCATCGCAACTCGATACCAAAGGAAAAATTTTATTTTTAGAAGATTTAGATGAGTACTTGTATCATATCGACCGCATGATGATGAACTTAAAACGTGTAGGAATGTTGACTAATTTAAAGGGTTTGATTGTTGGCGGAATGAGCGACATGAAAGACAATACCGTTCCTTTTGGCAAAAGTGCTTTAGAAATTATTTTTGATGCAGTAAAAGAATACCATTACCCTGTTTGTTTTGATTTTCCAGCAGGGCACGTAAACGATAACCGATCATTAATAATGGGTTCGGAAGTAAATTTAGTGGTTGATAAAGATTGGACAACATTAGAGTTTATATAAAAAACGTGGCTGAGCACAACATACTTGGAAAGAAAGGAGAAGAATTGGCTACTCAATTTTTAAAAAACTTGGGTTACAAAATTCTTGCAATAAACTGGCAAGAAAAAAAATTTGAAATAGACATCATTGCTCAAGACCAAAACCAACTCGTTTTTGTTGAAGTAAAAACAAGAGCAACCGATTTTTTTGGAAGCCCTGTTGAAGCTGTAACACCGACAAAAAAAAAGCACCTAATTAAAGGTGCAAATTTTTATGTTGATAAAACCAATATTGACTTAGAATGTCGGTTTGATGTAATTGCTGTAATTCTCAACAACAATCAACAAAAAATTGAACACTTTAAGGACGCTTTTTATCCCGAGTTAGATTGAGTTATTTTATTAAAATCATTTTTTTAGAAAATGAGTTGTCGTCATCAACCATTGATATTACATAACTTCCTTTATTTATCCATTCAGTATTTAAAACAGTTGAAGAATTTAATTGCTGTTCATAAATTAATTTTCCTGTTAAATCGTGAATGGTAACCTTTAGTTCATAGAAATTTTTACCATTCCAATCAAAAATAAGTTGTGTATTAAAAGGATTAGGGTAAACACTTAAAACGTCGTAATTGTTTTGCTCAATTATAGAAACAAAAACACACTGATTTAAGATTTCGGCCTCAGTATTACATCCAGTTAAATTTAAGTTGATTGTTGAAACAGCTCCTAGCGGAGGATTGTTTAAGTAATTACAAATACTTTGAACAGCACAATCACTTAAAACAGTATTACCAGTAATAAACAAATCGCCCAAAATTTCGGTATTATTATTTCCTAAACCATTAAGTGAGGTAAGTGAGGTGTTTAAGTCAATAACCAAAGCACCTTCTAAGGGGTCGCCAGTTACCAACAACAAATTGCTTAGTGCAGAAACATCAGTAAGGTTGGGATGTTCCACTATTTCTAAAATTCCTTCTACTGAGGTAAGTTGGTTTAGTCCGTTTAACGATGTAAGAGCAGCATTATCTCTAACAATAGCTCCCATACCAACATGTTTTAAAGAAGAAAATCCGGTTAAGTTGGTTAATAATGAATTGGTACGAATAGTAAACTCACCTAAAATGGTATCTAAATTGGAAAAACTAGAGATGTCAATTAATTTAGAATTGTTTCGGATAATTAAATCAGAACCAGCATAAAGTAGGTTTAATCCAGAGGTAGTAGTTAAATTTGAGTTGTTTCGAATTTCAATAGCTGCAAGAGAAACTTCTATTTGATTTAACCCATTAAGGTTGGTAATTGTTGAACCAGATATAAGAACATCTGCACCAACAGGAATGGTATCGCAACCTGGGTAGTTTGTTGAGAAATTATCAATGTCGGTTTGTGTAATTAAGCCAATTGGAGTTACTGGACACTGAGCATTTACTTTTAAGGTAGTAGAAATAAATACTACTACTATAATAGTTGAAATTTTAAACATGAAAATGATTTTTAAAATTAAAGTTTTACAGAAATTCCAATTTTTCCACCAGAAGAAGCATTTCCTCCGCCCAACTCAAGGTTTATTCCAATTTTATCGTTGAAATAATATCGACCACCAATTTGTGCACCCAAACCAAGCCCTGAGGTTCTGTTGCCTTTGTATCCGCTAGAAGAACTCCATGCATAAAAACCAACATTTAAACCAGCATAAACATCGTAAGTTGGTTCTATGCCCAATAAATTGTTGAAATGATAATTAGCATTACCAGCAAAACCATAAACTTTATGACTGTATTTGGTTCCCCACACATCATCGTTGTATGAACGAAAAGAGAGTTCTGCCCCAACCGTAATGTCTTCATGAACACCATAATCGAAACCCAAATAAACAGGTAACCCGTAATTAGAGAAACCAAAACCAGCGTTCAATTGAGATTGACCAACTTCAATGGGGTTTTGTGCTGTTAAAAGAGATGAAATTGCTAAAAAAACGATAATTATACTTTTCTTCATAGTTGATATTTTTTTTTTACAAAACTAAGTTTAATAATTAAAATCCACGCTGATATTGATTTCTCAAATTAGCAATTTCTGGATGATGAATAGCCAATTCAATTTGTTTTAAAAATTGTTCTTTATCTTTTCCTAAAACACCCTTTAAAACCAAGTGGTTGGATGCGTGGTCGCTTCTAAAGATGGTTTCGTTGAGTTCTAAATGATTCATAAATATTTTCATTTCATCAAACAATTCGGGCAAAAAAAGTTGCTGAAAATTGCCCAAGAACCTCGATTTGAAATGTTCTAATCCTTTATAAGTTGTTAAAACCAACGTAGAAGCATATTTCGGTTGAGTTTCATTTAATACTTTAGCTGAGTTTATGGCGTGTTGTTTCGTAAACAATTTTCCTCCAATGCCATTAATTATCATCACCGAACTATTAATTTCAGCTTGTTTGGCTTTGTTTAAACCTAAAACTACACTACTAAATGTTTCTCCTTTTTGAATGGCGTTTAATACTTCATCATCGCCCGACTCTATTCCGACATACAATAAATCTAAGCCTGCATTTTTTAGTTCATGCAATTCTTGAGCAGATTTTCTGATTATGTTGGTTGGCGTTGCATAAGTAGAAATGCGTTGAAGTTTAGGAAAAATTGTTTTTAGTTTGTGTAAAATACGTAACAGTCGTTCGGTTGATAAAACCATGGGGTCGCCATCGGCTAGAAACACTTTTCGAACTTGGTCTTTGTATGGTAAAAAAGCTTCAATATCTTTAAAAACGTCTTCTTCTTTTCGGGCTTTAAACTGTTTTGACGTGTACATTTCGCAAAACGCACAATTGTTGTAAGAGCAACCCAATGTAACTTGAATAATTAATGAATAAGCCTCACTGGGTGGGCGAAACAACGGTTCATCGTAATTAATCGGGTAATGATACATTAATTTGGTTTGTGAGATTTTTTCTTAGGATGAAATTTCTTTTTATGAATTGATGTTTTTCTGATTGGATTATAAGCAGGTCCTTCATCAAAACCTTCGGGTAATTTAATTTTGGGCACTTCTTTTTCTATTAATTTTTCAATTTTCGAAAATTCGTAACACTCGTTTTCGTTTATAAATGTTAATGCCACTCCTTTGTTATCGCCTCTTGCAGTTCGTCCAATTCGGTGTACGTAATCTTCTTCGTCTCTCGGCACTTCGTAATTAATCACCAAATTAATTCCTTTAATATCAATTCCACGAGCCAAAATATCGGTAGCAACCAAAACGCGAATTTTTTTATTGGCAAAATCCAACAACACTTGTTCTCGTTCTTTTTGGTCTAAATCCGATTGAATTCCTTTAGCCTGTATCCCCACTTTCGATAAAGCTTGGGTAATTTCTTTTACCATAATTTTTTTGCCAGTAAAAATCAATACGTGTTCAAAATTAGTTTTGGTAAGAATAGATTTAATTAAGGCTATTTTTTGTCCGTCGTGAACCAAATAAGCACCTTGTTTAATTCCTTCATTAGGTTTTGAAATAGCAATGTTTATGGTTGTAGGTTCTTTTAATAGTTGATTTGCTAGAGCTCTAATTTTAGGAGGAAAGGTTGCCGAAAAAAGCAGGTTTTGTCTTTTTTTAGGAAGTTTCTCAGCAATTTTCATGATGTCTTCATTAAAACCCATGTCAAGCATTCGATCTGCTTCATCTAAAATAAAATGTTTTACGCCCGATGTATCAAAATAACCCATGTTGAGGTGCGACATAAATCTGCCTGGTGTGCAAACAATGATATCGGCGCCAGTTAACAAGGCATTTTTTTCAGAATCGAAACTTTTACCATCTCCACCACCATAAATTGCTATTGAAGTTGCGTTGGTAAAATAACTCAATCCTTCAATTTGTTGGTCAATTTGTATAGCTAATTCGCGAGTTGGGACAATTACTATGGTATTTACTTTTCCGTTGGAAGGATTTTTACAAATTTCGTTTAAAATGGGAAGCACAAATGCAGCAGTTTTTCCAGTACCTGTTTGAGCACAAGCAATCACATCTTTTTGTTGCATAATGGCTGGTATAGCCTGTTCTTGAATTGGGGTTGGCGTATCAAACCTCATGGCATCTAATGCTTCTAATACTTGAGGTTCAAAGCCGAGTTCGTTAAATTTCATCTGTTTATTCTTTATTTTTAATTTAAGTCAGATGGAACTTCCTTGATAATCATTTCTCAGTTTGAGAAGTTTTATCTTGAGGTCGTTTCATTTCAGTAAATCAATTAATTTTTTTGCGTGAATTTCGGCATTAGTTCTTGATTTTTCTTTTGCTTCGTCAGAATAGTTTGCCATTTCGTGCGAATAAACTGCTGAAACAAATTTCATTTTACAGTATTCTGCCAAACCTTTAAACGGAAAAACAATTTTTTCTACAACATCTTCTGGGTAGTCTTTGCTCGAACTTCCTGTAGTAAACGAAACAATAATTTTTTTGCCTTCCAATTGGTAATTTCCTTTGCCGAAAGCAAATCCATAAGTAAAAACGCTATCCATCCATTCTTTTAAAATACTTGGCACATTGTACCAAAACAATGGGTATTGAAAAATAATGGTATCGGCATTTAAAAGAAATTCCTGCTCAGTTTTTACATCAATTTTATAGTCGGGGTAAAGTTGATTTAAATCTCTAATCACCATGTTTTCTTTTTCCAACAATTGGCTAATGTATTTATTAGCAATTGATTTTTCCATGTTGGGATGAGCCAAAATAACTAAAGTAGTAGATTGCATGTTGCTTTTAATGTTTTAAAGCAAAGGTCGGTTTATTTTGTGGTATGTTTTTGTAAATGATAACCGTCATAAAACTTAATTTTGAACCTATCATGGAAAAACAAATCAATTTTATAGCAATAGACAGTAAAGTTACTTTAGCCTATCAATTGATTGACAAGCAAAACTCGGCTAAGCCATTGCTTGTTTTTTTACACGAAGGCTTGGGAAGTATAGCTCAATGGAAAAAGTTTCCTGAAATGTTGTGCAATACGCTAAATTTAGATGGATTGGTTTATGAACGTTACGGTTATGGGCATGCTACTTCGCTTCAAGAAGAAAGAACATCCGATTACCTTGACGTTGAAGGAAATTATTTTTTACCTAAACTAATTGAAAACTTACAATTAACCAACCGAGAATTAATACTTGTTGGGCATAGCGATGGTGCTAGTATAGCTTTAATTTATGCTTCATTATTTCCAAAAAACATTAAAATGGTGGTAAGCATGGCTGCACATGTATTTAACGAGCAAATTAGTGTTGATAGCATTATTAAATTAAAAAAAGCTTACCAAAGCAACGATAAACTAAAGAAAAGTTTCGAAAAGTACCATTTCGACCATACCGATTCTACCTTTTATGCTTTTGCGAACACTATTACACACCCGAGTTTTAAAGAGTGGAACATTGAACATTATTTACCACAAATAATTGCTCCAATTTTTGCAATACAAGGTTTTGATGATGAATATGGAACAGAATTGCAAGTTGATGCAATTGTAACTAAATCGCCAAACAAAGCAAACAGCAAGTTAATGATTAAAAATTGTGGCCATTCGCCACACCTACAAATGCAACCTTTGGTAATTTCTAAAATAGTTGAATTTTATACAAAAATAACTTCATCAACCATTAAAAACGAAAAACAACATGAGCAACCAACACTTTAAATGCTTAGAAACCATGTTTCATGAAGCACCAATCAATAAACTGATGCAACCCAAACTTAAAGTGGCTAACGGAAAAGCAGAAATTACGATGGATGTAAATCCACAATTTTTTCATGCAGCTCAAGCTTTACATGGCTCCATTTATTTTAAGTTGCTTGATGATGCTGCATTTTTTGCTGCCAATTCGGTAATCGACGATGTTTTTGTTGTTACTGGAACATTTGAAATAAAATTTTTAAAACCCATCACTCAAGGTAAATTGGTTGCCATTGGCGAAATGACTAAAAACTTAGGTTCTAAATTAGAAGCACGAGCCAAACTTTATAGCGAAAATGGCGATTTATATGCAACAGGTTCGGGAGTATTTGTTAAAACCAAAATTTCGTTAACTTCAATTGAGAGTTATAAAATTTAGTATTTTTGGGTTTATGTTAAAACAAATTTTACTTCTACTTCTTATTGTTTCTCCATTCATCACTTTTGCTCAGGCTGATGAAGATTCTTACGTGTATGGAGATACTCCTGAAACAAAAACTGATTCGGAAAAAACTGGAAAATTTGATTGGAAAAGGGTTACTGTTGGAGGTGGTTTAGGTGCCACATTTGGCGATTTAACTTATTTCGAAATTTCGCCAACAGTTGGTTATTACTTAACCGACCAATTTCTTGCTGGTATCGGTGCAACTTACATTTATTACTCTGATAACATTTACAAATACAAAACTAACATTTACGGAGGAACTATTTTTACACAATATTTGTTTAAAGATGTGCCCATTTTAGCTCATGCCGAAACCAATTTAATGAACTATTTTTCATGGGACAGACAAGCAAGAATTAATGCTATTGGTGTATTTGTTGGCGGTGGTTTAAAACAACAATTGGGCGATGGTCGCTCGTATTTATCCATTTTAATTCTTTGGGATGTGAATGAGTCGAAAGATTCGTTTTATCCAAATCCCATCATTAGAGGTGGAATTTCCATTGGTCTATAAAAAATAGTTTTTCATCGAAAAATTTATTTTCCTCAACACCTAAAAATTCCCTAAATTTGAATTTTTAACAAAATTCAAAACTATGGTTAAATTTTTACTTTCGTTTTTAGCGGTTCTATTGCTAAATCTCAACACTTATAGTCAACAAAGCATTTATCCAAAAAACAACTACCAAGCAGCATTTGATGCTGCATACCAACAATATCCAGCTATTCCTAAAGGCATGTTAGAGGCTGTTGCTTTTACCACATCTCGATTTCAACATTTAGACAACCAAATAGAAAGTTGTGTTGGTTTGCCTGCCGCTTATGGCGTAATGGGTTTAACTTTAGACGGCTTAGGTTATTTTAGAAACAACTTAAATTATGTTTCTCAGTTGTCGGGTATTTCGGTTAGCGATATTTTGATTAATCCTGCACAAAACATTTTAGCTTATGCTAAAGCCTATAACGAATTGTTGCAGTTCGCAAAATTTGATAAAACTCAAGTAGAAAATCATGCTGAAATATTGGTAGCTTTAAGCGAATTGCCTTACGATGGTATTCAAAACGACTTTGCATTGAATTCGCATTTGTATTCGGTGTTTAACTTTTTGCATGATGAAGTAGCTCAAAAAACCTATCATTTCCCAAATCATAACATTAGCTTGGAACGAGTTTTTGGTGAAGAAAATTTAAAAGTACTTTCTTCATCAAGAATTGTGATGACAGAAAATTCGGTAAGCACCATTGATGGAAAATTATACACCAATTCTAACCAAACGCTCAAATCGGTTGACTATCCTCCAGCATTAACTCAATTAACTCCATGCAACTATAATTCAAGAAGTTTACCTATCTCTGCCGTAACAGTCCATACTATACAAGGAACTTACTCAGGAGCAATCTCTTGGGCTGCAAATTGCGTTGATGCTAATGTGTCTTACCATTATTGTTTGAGGTCATCTGATGGGCAAGTAACACAAGTGGTTTTAGAAAGCAATCGTGCTTGGCATGTAGGTTCTGAAAATGATTATACTATTGGTTTGGAACATGAGGGTTTTGTAAACAATCCAGCTTGGTACACTACAGCCATGTATCAATCTTCGGCAGATTTATCTATTGATGTTACGCAAAGTGGTTATGGGATTAGCCCGTTACGTACTGCTTATTTTCCTTGGGCTCCAACCACCAACTACAATGTTACAAACACTCCAGGTAGTTGTGTAAAAATTAAAGGACACCAACATTACCCTAATCAAACACATACCGACCCAGGTGCTAATTGGGATTGGGATTATTATTACAAACTCATCAACAATTCAACTCCAATTACTACCAACAACAATTTATCAGGAACTGTTACCGATTTGGGTGGAACTGGAAATTATGGAAACGACCAACGAAGTTTGTTTTTAATTCAACCAACAGGGGCAACTTCTATTACATTAAACATTAATGTTTTTAACGTAGAAAACAATTGGGATTACTTGTACATTTATAATGGAACAACGCCTTTTAGTCCTCGTGTGGGTTATTATACTGGCTCGTCAATTCCATCAACCATAACCGTAAACAGCGGAAATGTGCTGATAGAGTTTCGTTCCGATTGTGCTACTACAGCACCAGGTTTTGAAATTTCGTGGAATGCAGTTGCTCCAGATGCTATTAAACCTACTACAGCAATTACTCCTATTGCTAATCCTGTAAACGATGATTTTACTGCTACTTTTACCGATGCCGATAATGTTGGGGGAAGCGGCATTTTACACCAATTTTATCAAGTAATTGATTTTGATGGAACCGACTGGAGAGCCAATGATAACAACGGTTTTTTTAGCGATAATTTTGATGTAGCCATTCATCCTGATTGGACTACTGCTGTTGGAACTTGGAGCATTGCTGGAGGCTATTTAACTCAAACCGACGACACATTAACCAACACCAATATTTATGCAGCACTTAATCAAAATACATTTGATAAATACTTGTATCATTGGGAAGGGAAAATAGAAGGAACGGGAACCAACAGAAGAGCAGGTTTTCATTTTATGTGCGATGATGCTTCGCAAAGCAACAGAGGAAACTCGTATTTCGTTTGGTTTAGAGTAGACAACAATAAAATTCAAATTTACAAAGTAGTAAACGATGTGTTTACCTTAGAGCAAGATGTTGCTTATACTTTTAATGCGGCTACTTGGTACGATTTTAAAGTAACTTTTGATAAAACTACAGGCGAAATAGATGTGTTTGTAAACGATGTGTTTAAAGCCTCATGGCAAGACCCCTCAGCTTACACAACTGGCGACTATGTTTCGTTTAGAAGCGGTGAAGCGGTTTATACCGTTAACAATTTAAAAGTGTACCACAACAGAGCAAATACAGCATTGGTTACCGTTGGAAATGATACCTTGAGTGATATTCGTTTTGAAGGAACTCCAGCAGGTAAGGTAAAATCGTTGGTAATTGATAATGCAAAAAACATTTCGCTTTTAGCTGATCAATTGGTCAATGTAGAATGGCTTTCTACTTCCATTAATCAAGCAGAAAACAATGTCATTCGTTTTTATCCAAATCCAGCAACTGATGTTCTTTTTGTGGAATTCGATTCACCTTTATCTACTAATATTATTGTTCGAGATGTTTTGAATAGAGAAGTGTTGGTTGAAAAAACGAATAATTCATTAAAAATAAATATAGATATTTCATCATTAACCAAAGGTGTTTACTTTTTGGAGTTTGAAAACAACCAAACAAAACATTCCATTAAATTCATCAAACAATAGAGACACACGATTGTGCGTCTTACCTATAAACCAAATAACCTGCAAGGTTTTAAAAACCTTGCAGGTTTTTGTTTTCTAAAATTGTTCGTAACTCGTTAATTACTTTATAATTATCGATGAAAATCGATAGTTAATAAATCCTTAACTTCCATTTTCATTAGAAGTAAGATAAAAGTTTCACCTTCACACTCAAAAAAAACATGGCGAAAAAGAAACAATCCAGAATTTATGTGCTCGACACATCAGTAATTCTTTACGATCACAATGCAATCAACAATTTTGAAGATAACGATATAGCTATTCCAATTACGGTGTTGGAAGAACTCGATAACTTTAAAAAAGGTAACGATACCAAAAATTTTGAAGCTCGTGAGTTTATTCGTTTTTTAGATAAGGTGAGTGGAAACAACACTTTACAACAATGGATTACGCTAGATGGCAATAAAAAAGGACGATTTAAAATTATTATGCATCACGAAAAAACCAAACGCGATGCCGAATCTATTTTTAACGACCACAAAGCCGACCACAAAATTTTAAACGCAGCCATTGCTTTGCAGGAAGAAAACCCTGATAAAACAGTGGTAATGGTTACCAAAGACATCAACTTACGGTTAAAAGCCAAAGCACTCGATTTGCCTTCGGAAGATTACCTAACAGGCAAAATACAAGATGTAAAAAATTTGGTGGTTACTGGCAAACAAACTATCGACGATGTTGACCCCGAAATCATTAAAAAGATATTTAACGGTGGTAAAATTGAAGACCCTGTGATTGGCAAAGTTAAATTTGAGAAAAACTCTTTTTACATTCTTAAAAACGGTAAAAACTCAGCATTAGCTTATTACAACCCATTTGAAAACGCTTTAGAACGCGTTGAAAAAGAATATGTTTACGGTATAAAACCAAAAAATGCCGAACAAGCTTTTGCCATTCATGCGTTGTTGAACAACAATATAAAGCTGGTTGCCTTGCAAGGTGTTGCTGGTACAGGCAAAACTTTGTTGGCGTTAGCAAGTTCGCTAGAGCAAAAAAACTTGTTTAAACAAATTATTCTTGCCCGACCAATTGTGCCGCTTAGCAATCGCGACATTGGTTATTTGCCTGGCGATGCCAACGAAAAAATTGGTCCTTACATGGAACCGCTTTGGGATAATTTAAAATACATAAAAAACCAGTTTGGCGAAAATGAAAAACGCTACCGTTTAATTGATGAAATGCAAAAAGAAGAACGCATTGTAATTACTCCATTGGCTTACATTCGTGGGCGAAGTTTGAGCGATGTTTATTTTATTGTGGACGAAGCCCAAAACCTAACACCACACGAAGTAAAAACGATAATTACCCGAGCAGGCGAAAACACCAAAATAATTTTTACAGGTGATGTACACCAAATCGACTCGCCTTATTTAGATGAGCAAAGCAACGGGTTAAGTTATTTAATTGACCGACTAAAAGGGCACGAACTGTTTGCACACATTACCCTCGAAAAAGGAGAACGTAGCGAATTGGCAAACTTAGCGAATGATTTGTTGTAGGGTCTTAATTGTATAATAATATGATAAATAGGCTTTTAATAAATTGCCTTTGTTGGGTGTGGGAATCTATTTGGTCAATTGAAAATTGATAAAAAAGGACTGATGAGATAATTGTTTATTTCTAAATTTAGAAAATGAGAAATTTTAAAAGATGGAAGATTCTAAACATGAAAAAATTAAAGGAGAGCCAGTAAAGGATGCTTTAAAAAGGTTAATTCAGGAATCAGATTGGGTAAAAGAATTAAATGAATCTCTTAAAATAGTTCAAGAAAAGTTGCCAGATGCAAGCTATGAACTATCAAAATCTGGATGGTACATTGATGGCGAATCATCTCCTGGTCAGACAATAAAACTTAGCCAATGGCTGAACAATGGTGAGATAGACCTGGTGGATGAATGGTTTAAAAAACGTTATAATAACGTGAGTTCGATATAAAAAAATGAGAAAAAAAATAGAAAATAAGCAGAAAGATTAGTATATTTAACTGGTTCAAAATCAAATATATAACTAATAATTCTGCTTATGGAATCCAAAGATAAAGTTATTGAAATTTTCTGTTTAATAGACGATTTTTGTAAAGAATTAAACAAAACCATAGATGAACATTCAATAGAAGAAGGTTCATCAACAAAAAAACGTAACAAAAAGTGTCGAATGTCTCAAAGTGAGATAATAACAATTATGCTTCTGTTTCATTTAAAAGGCTACCGTTGTCTAAAACACTTCTACATCAATCATGTATGCAAATACATGAAAAGCGAGTTTCCAGAAACAGTTTCCTACAATCGGTTTGTAGAACTACAGCAAAAAGCTATTGTACCGATGGTTCTGTTTCTTCAAATGCGTTGTTTAGGTAAGTGTTCAGGTATTTCTTTTATGGATTCTACGTTGATTAAAGTATGTCATCCAAAAAGAGAACATCAAAACAAAGTATTTAAAAATATTGCAGAAAAAGGTAAGGGTTCAATGGGATGGTTCTTTGGTTTTAAACTTCACATTATCATTAATGAACGAGGTGAAATAATTGATTTTTTAATCACAAAAGGCAATGTGGATGATAGGCAGCCATTGAAAGATAAAGCATTTCACAATAAAGTTTTTGGAAAAATATTTGCCGACAGAGGATATTTGGGACAGGATTTATTCGAACAACTTTTTGTGGATGGAATCCATCTTGTTACCAAGATAAAAAAGAATATGAAAAACGCTTTAATGAATATTTACGATAAAATATTGTTAAGAAAAAGAGCTGTTGTTGAAAGTGTTAATGACATCTTAAAGAACCAGTGCCAAATTGAACACACTAGACACAGAAGTTTTAACAACTTCATAATCAATCTGATATCAGGTCTTATTGCTTATTCTTTTTATCCTACTAAACCAAACATTAATATTGATAAACTTCAAAGAATCGGTTAATCTTATATCGAACTCACGTTATAATAGAAAGAGAATTAAATCAATAGAAAGAAGACTTGTTGAGAAGTACCCAAATAGAGAAAAGATTATTAAAACGGCTATTAAACAACATTTCAAATCGGATTATATATCATCAATTACTATCTTATTAACTCAAGTTGATGGCCTATTTTTTGATGTGACAAAAAAGAAGTATTTTTCTAAAGATAGGTCTTCGGAAATTAAGAAGTTTAATATCATTAAATCTGGCTTAGTGGATTTATTAATTAAACCATTTAAAGAGTATACTGCTATAAATGCTTCAGAAGAATATTTACATGATTACCCTGTGAAACTAAACCGACACGAAATTCTTCATGGAGCTGTAACAGATTTTGATACCGAGCTAAATAGCTTGAAGATAATTTCGTTGGTTAACTTTATGGATGAAATGCTTGGTCAGCCAATTAAGAAAACAGATAGATAATTTTTTTTGGCTTAAAATCATCTTTCAAATTCATTAACTTTTTCCCCGCTGCCGCGAGTTTAGCATCGCGTAACTCGTGGTAAAATAAATTCGTTTTTAAAAAAAAGAAATATATAAAACTAAAAAGTCCTCCGTTAGTTAACGGAGGACTTTTAGCAAGTGGTGCCTGCTGGAATCGAACCAGCGACACAAGGATTTTAAAAGGGAACTTCTTTTAATCGTAATGAAACCTACATTTTGCAATTAAAATTTCATCATCTTTAACTTGATAAATCAACCGATGTTCGTCGTTTATTCTTCGAGACCAAAAACCTGCGTATTTATATTTTAAAGGCTCGGGGTTTCCTATACCTGTAAACGGATTTCTTGAAATATCTTTTAATAAATCATTAATTCGTTTTACCATTTTTTTATCGATTTTTTGCCAATACAAATAATCTTCCCACGACTCATCAACAAATATGTATTTCATTAGTCTATCAAGTCTTTTTGGAATGAAGTACCATTTTTTAGTTTTTCAATGGCTGAATCGAGTCTTTTTTCGTTTGCTTTTGAAGAAAGTTCATGCTGGGTTGTACATAATGAATTGTATTCCTCTAGCGACATCACAACAACGCCACTATCTTTACCTCTATTGATAATCAGTGTTTCGAAGTTGGTCGTTACATTATCAAGATATTTTTTTATATCTTTTCTAAAATCGGATATGGTTGTTGTTAACATATTTTTACTATTTTGTACGTTATCATGTACAAATATAAGTACAATATTTTAATTAAAACAAATTTTGGTTGTTTTTGTTAAATGAACCCGTTGGATGTAATTATTAAAAATGTCAATTCATTTTTAATTATACCCAACGGGTTAAATGAATAATTTTCTGAAATGCAATGTTAAACTCATCAATTAATAAATTCCGATTTGTGATTTTAAGCATAAGTTTAAACTAAGATTATACCTAAATTCGCAACTGGTTTAGTATTAAAACAGTTAAATGAAAAAAATTGTATTCCTTATTTTTATAACGATTTCGTCAATCGCTTATGCCCAAAATATAGTTCATGTTATTAAGTTAAATCCCGATTCTGCTCTTAAAAACAGACGATTTTCTTGTTTAGAAGTAATGGATGCCCGAATCAATAAAGAAAATATTGGTTCTGCTATTGGTAATGCAAATGCAATAGCACAATTAGCTGGAGATTTTGTTTCGCATTTAACAACCGCAATCAACAAAATGCTGCCTCAGGACGAAGGTAAACCAAGGTTAATAATTATTGTTAGAAACTTATCGATTACCGAAAAAACAGAATCAACTGAAAAACTGGCATTTTGTAAAGTTGAAATAGAATTTGCAAAAAAAGTTGATTCAACACTGTATTCATTAGGTGTTTTTGATGCAAACATTATTGGAAAAGGCAATGATGTAACAAATTTTCATGATAAAAGAATATTACTCGGCTTAGAAGAATGTTTTAAAAAACTAGACGAAACCAATTGGGAAAATGCCGAAGAATTTATAATTGAAGACATTCATCGTAAATTGATGTATGATTTTAAAACTGTTCCTCCAGAAGGTGCATATTTTAATTTTGAACAAATGGTTAGAAGAATACCAGTTGACACTTTTAAAATAGATATTAGACAATACAATTCGTCACAAAAAAATCCTATTTATGCAGCAAAATCTAACAAAATTGATCTTCCAAGAGAAATTCAATATATTTCAGATGGCGAAAATATTTATCTACATTTTAGCAAATATGAATTTGCTAAATCAACATTCCTTGGTAAATACATTTATTTTCGAGGCAAATTTCAACCATTCTCAA
This sequence comes from Flavobacteriales bacterium, assembly GCA_015075325.1. GTDB lineage: Bacteria > Bacteroidota > Bacteroidia > Flavobacteriales_E > Vicingaceae > Vicingus. The sequence continues at coordinate 224,709 of JABTUP010000001.1, forward strand.
ATACTGAAATAAACTTAGCATCAGGTGCGGCTTATGTTGCTGCAGGTATTATTACAGGTGTGTTAGGTGGTTTTGTTATTATTCCAACAGGAAACTCAAATGCACCAATTAACGGATTGGTTTTAGATACAGAAACTGGCGAATTAAAAGGACTTACAGATTATTATATTACCAACATAACTAAATCCTATCCAGAAATTTTTAAAGAATATAGAGCATCAAAAAGAAATTTAGAAGCAAAAGAAATGGTAATAAAAAAGCTAAACAGTAAATTTAACTAGCCTTCTATAAGATAACGCTGAATTAAACTACATCTAACAATAAACAATCAATCAAACTTATGTAGTTTTAATAAGTGAAGTTACCCAATCAGTTTTTTTTTCAACAAATTAAACTCGTTTTCAAAGCCTCAAAATTTTATTACCTTTACTCACTATTTTAACATAAACGTATTTAAAGCATGAAAGAAGCATTTATTGTTGATGCCGTAAGAACTCCAATTGGGAGTTTGGGTGGTTCGTTAGCATTAGTAAGAACAGATGATTTGGGAGCTCTGGTTATTAGCGAATTAATAAAAAGAAACCCCAATTTAGTTACCGAAGAAATTGAAGACGTTATTTTAGGTTGTGCCAATCAGGCTGGAGAAGACAACAGAAACGTTGCCCGTATGTGCGGTTTGTTGGCAGGATTGCCTTGGCAAGTAGGTGGCGAAACAGTTAACCGTTTGTGTTCTTCTGGTATGGCATCGGTTATTAATGCTTCCAGAGCAATAAAATTAGGCGATGGCGATGTTTACATTGCTGGAGGAGTTGAAAACATGACTCGCGGGCCGTGGGTAATTTCAAAATCATCAAAACCATTTGGAACCGATGTAGAAATGCACGATTCTACTTTTGGATGGCGATTTATTAACCCAAAAATGGCAGCATTATATGGTGTAGATGGCATGGGGCAAACTGCCGAAAATTTAGTGGATTTGTATAAAATTAGTAGAGAAGATCAAGACAAATTTGCCTACTGGAGCCAAATGAAAGCCACTACAGCTCAAAAAAATGGACGACTGGCTGAAGAAATTGTACCTGTAGCAATTCCGCAACGCAAAGGCGACCCAATACTATTTTCGAACGACGAATTTATAAAACCATCCACCACATTGGATGTGTTGGCAGGATTGCGACCCGCTTTTAGAAAAGAAGGTGGAACAGTAACAGCAGGAAATGCTTCTGGATTGAATGATGGAGCTGTTGCTGTGTTGGTTGCTTCTACCGATGCTCTAAAAAAATACAACATGAAACCAATAGCACGAATTGTTTCGAGTGCAATTGTTGGTGTAGAACCTCGTATTATGGGGATAGGCCCAGTTTATGCTTCAGAAAAAGCGTTAAAACGTGCAGGATTAACGCTTAACGACATGGATATTATTGAAATAAACGAAGCTTTTGCTGCTCAAAGTTTGGCTTGCACACGTAAAATGGGCTTGGCAGATAACGACCCAAGAATAAATCCAAATGGAGGAGCAATTGCTTTAGGGCATCCGCTTGGAATGACAGGTGCAAGAATTTTACAAACGGCAGCGTTGGAATTACAAAAAACCAACAAAAAATACGCATTAGTTACCTTGTGTATTGGTGTTGGACAAGGTTATGCAACTATTATAGAAAGAGTATAGAGTTAGATGCCCGAAGTTGGAAGTTGGAAGTTGGAAGATGGAAGCTGAAAACTGAGGACTGAGAACTGACACCTGAAGACTAAAAAATGGAAATCGATTTAGAAAAAGAGAAATTAGAGATAGAACAAGCTTTTCAAGCCATGCTTGAATCGGCTAAACATTGTAAAAAAACTCCCGAAAATTTAGCACGAATTAAAAAAGCTTTTGATGTAGCTTATGAAGCTCACAAAGATGTTAGAAGAAAATCGGGAGAACCTTATATTTATCATCCCATAGCTGTTGCACGTATTTGTACTGAAGAAATTGGCTTAGGAGCAACTTCAATTATTTGTGCTTTGTTGCACGATACAGTTGAAGATACCGACCTTACTTTGGAAGATGTTGAGCGAATGTTCGGCAAAAAAGAAGCCCAAATTATTGATGGGTTAACTAAAATTTCAGACGTAGTGGATTTTAATGTTTCCATTCAGGCCGAAAATTTTAGAAAGATATTACTTACACTTTCGGAAGATGTAAGGGTTATTTTAATAAAACTTGCCGATCGTTTGCACAACATGCGAACATTGGGTTCGATGAAGCGAGATAAACAACTAAAAATTGCTTCTGAAACATTGTTTTTGTATGCTCCAATGGCTCACCGTTTGGGCTTACATAGCATGAAAACCGAATTGGAAGATTTGTCGCTTAAAATTCAAGAACCCGAAGCTTATGACGAAATTGTTACCAAACTAGAAAAAACAGAGGAAGTACGCACACGATTTATCAAACAATTTTCGCTGCCCATTAAAAAAGCATTGGAGCAAAGCGGAATGAAATTCGAAATTAAAGGTCGCCCTAAGTCGATTTATTCCATCTGGAATAAAATGCAAAAAAAACAAGTGCCTTTCGAAGAAGTTTATGACCTTTTTGCACTTCGAATAATTTTAGATTCTGAACCTCAAAACGAAAAAACAGATTGCTGGAGAGCTTATTCAATTGTTACTGATTATTACCAACCAAACATTGATAGATTAAGGGATTGGATTTCAGCACCTAAAGCAAATGGTTACGAATCGCTTCATACAACAGTAATGAGTCCGACAGGAATGTGGGTAGAGGTTCAAATTAGAAGCAAACGAATGGACGAAATTGCTGAAAAAGGATTCGCAGCACATTGGAAATACAAAGAAGGAGATCAGGAAAGTAGGTTTGATAAGTGGATTACACAAATCAGAGAATTGTTAGAAAATAACAATGCCGATGCACTTGAATTTATTGATGATTTTAAAATGAATCTGTACGACGATGAAATTTTTGTATTCACCCCTAATGGTGATATGAAAGGTTTGCCGTCGGGAGCAAGTGCATTAGATTTTGCTTTTGCAGTACATACCGAACTCGGTGTAAATTGTTTGGGAGCAAAGGTAAACAACAAATTAGTTCCATTAAGTTACGAACTAAAAAGTGGCGACCAGGTTGAGATTTTAACCTCACACAACCAAAAACCAAAAGAAGATTGGTTGAATTTTGTTAAAACCCATAAAGCAAAAACTCGAATAAAAGCTTTTTTAAATGATGAGAAAAAAGAAACTGCCGATTTGGGTAAAGAAATACTAGAAAAAGAATTTAAACGATTAAAAATTGCCTATCAAAACATTAGTCTAAAAGAGCTTCAAAGTTATTATAAAGTTAGCTCTCCTACCGATTTATATTATCGAGTGGCAAAAGGAGAAATCGACTTAAACCATTTAAAAGCATTTGAAGTTAAAAACGGTGTATTGCAGCCAAAACGTTCAATTAAAACAAGAGTTACCAGCTATTTAGGACAGCGATTAGTTAGAAAAGAGAAGAAAGAAGGAACTCCAAACGAAATGTTGGTAATTGGCGACAACATGCAAAAATTAGATTACCAGTTGGCAACTTGTTGCAACCCAATACCTGGTGATGAGGTTTTTGGTTTTGTAACCGTAAACGAAGGAATAAAAATTCATAAAACAAAGTGCCCAAATGCTGTTCAGCTTTTGTCTAACTACGCTTACCGAGTAATTAAAGCCCGTTGGTTAGACGAACAAAAATTAGCATTTTTAGCAGGTATAAAAATATTAGGTATTGATGATGTTGGTATTGTTAACACCATTACACAAGTAATATCAAATGAGTTGCACGTAAACATGCGTTCTATTAGTTTTGATAGCAATGACGGTATTTTTGAAGGAATGATAACGGTTTTTGTTCACGATACTGAACATTTAAAAAACCTAATCAAAAAACTAGAAAAAATAAACGGTGTTACTCGAGTTGAACGAGTAGATAAATAAAATTTCTAATAATAAGTCAATAAAATTCTTAAAAAAATGAAAGTTTGTGGATTTACCATTATTAGAAACGCCATTAAATTTGATTACCCAGTAATTGAATCCATTACTTCCATTTTACCCATTTGCGACGAGTTTTTGGTTGCTGTTGGAAATTCTGATGATGAAACACTACAACTCATACAATCCATCAATTCACCAAAAATTAAAATTATTGAAACCGTTTGGGACGACAGTTTACGAGAAGGAGGAAAAGTATTAGCTAACGAAACCAATAAAGCATTCGATGCCATTTCGAAAGATTTTGATTGGTGTTTTTACATACAAAGCGATGAAGTGGTTAATGAAAACGACCACAAAACAATAATTGATGCCATGAAACAATACCAAAACTCAACTGAAGTAGATGGATTATTGTTTAATTATATTCATTTTTATGGTTCGTACGATTATGTAGGTGTTTCTAGAAGATGGTATCGAAAAGAAATTCGTATCATCAAAAACAATAAAATCATTCGTTCATACAAAGATGCCCAAGGTTTTAGAAAAAACAATGATAAACTTGCTGTAAAACAAATAAATGCAACAATTTATCACTACGGCTGGGTAAAACATCCAAAATTTCAACAAGCCAAACAACAAAGTTTTAATAAAATGTGGCACGACGATAATTGGATGAAAGAACATGTTGCAGATGTTGATGAATTTGATTATTCAAGAGTAGATTTGCTCACAAAATTTAATGGAAATCATCCAGAAGTAATGAAAAACCGAATTGAAAAAATGAATTGGAAATTCTCATTCGACCCCACTCAAATTAAACTTCCGTTAAAACTTAAATTAACTCACTTTATTGAAAAAACTACTGGAAAACGAATTGGCGAATACAAAAACTATCGTATCATTTAAATAATTATTACTTTTAAATCAAAAAACTTAAAACCATGCTTAAAAAATTAACCTTCGTTTGCATCCTTGCTTTTACTGTATATTCATGTGCTTCAGATACTACTGTTGAAGCTGAATTAACTGACTCAACTGCGGTTGTTGTTGACGACCCCAACGCAGAATTTACAGCTGCCGACACCAGTTCAACAGGTGTTTACCAAGAAGAGGTTGACGATTCGAAAGAAATGACTTTGCAAGAAGCCATGAAGGCAAATAATGCAGAACCAAAAGTGGAAGAAGGAGGAATGTCGTTTTGCGATTGTGTTAAAAAACAACAAAAATTAGAAAAAATAGTATTAGAATCGGAAGATGAAGCCGAATCTGACAAAGCATTGGAAGAACTTAATGCTATGAAAACGGGCGAATGTAAAATTTTGTTTGAAGGAAATCAATCAACATTAGAGGCAAAACAAGCACACGAAAAGAAAGTAAAAGCTTGTAAATAAAATTATTACCATCGTGTTAAATTAAAAACAGAACTTAAAATTTAAAAAAAGTCTAGTAAAATCAACTAAAAAGAAACTTTTTATTATCTCTTGCGTATTAGCAAAGTAATCAAAAAAACTTATATTAGCGGATAACTTTTAAATTCAATATTTAAATGAATAGATTTTTTACTTTTTTTACTTTTTATGTTCTAGTTTCATCAGTTGTTTTTGCTCAAACAGATTCTGCAATTACAACATTACCTGACACTTCAAAAACGAATATTCAAAAAACTAGGAGTTCCAACGAAGATTTTCAAACTAAAGGAATTTCAGTTTCACCATCGCATTTTCATTTAACTCAAAAACCAGGCGAAGTTAAAACATACAAAATATCTGTAAAAAACGATACTGAATCAGCAAAACAATTTAAAGTAAATATTTATGATTTTGACATGAACGGTAAGGGTAAAAGTAGTTTTATTCAACCCGGTCAAGGTAAATTTTCGTTATCAAGATGGTTAAATATTTCACCCACATTTATAGAAGTAAAACCTGGAGAAAAGAAAGAAGTAAAATTTACGGTAAGCGTTCCAAATGATGAAAAAGGAAATAAATCGGCTTGGAGCATAATAATGATAGAACAAGAAGAACCAAGAAAAACATTAGAACCAGCATCAAAATCAGAAAATACAGTTGCTCTAGGAGTTATTCCAACATTTGCTTTCGGTGTTTTTATATATCAAAACCCTCCAAATGTTGTTACTAATAATGTCGAAATTACCAACTTCCAATTTCTAGAAAAAGATACTACAAAATCAATTGTTATTGAAGCGGCTAATAAAGGAGATGGAATAGCATATTGCACATCTTATATCGACTTAACAAACCTTTCTAACGGTAAACAACAACGTGTTACAGTAAAAAAGTTCACCATTTTACCCGAACTAGTACGCGACTTTACTTTTATTCTGCCCAACTATTTAGAAAAGGGTAAATACCTGGCTATTGGTGTATTAGATTATGAAAATTCAGAAGAAATACAAGCAGCCAAACTCAATTTTGAAATTAAATAACCATTATAAATTAAAAATCAATTATTAACCAAAATCAAACAATTATGAAAAAACTATCTTATTTGTGCGGTGCTTTATTAATATTAGGCTCTGCAAGTAGTTTAAAAGCACAGTTAATCGATGAAAAAGATGTTACTGTGACAATGGATCTTCAGCCTGTTTTGCAGCTGGATATGACTACACCAGATCAAATCGAATTTGTATTCGATGAAATTAATGAGTACTATGCTGGTATTACTAAGTATGGTGCTACAGTTTTAAGAGTTAGCTCAACAGTTAGCTGGGATTTATACGCTGTTGGTCGTTCAACAGGTACTAATGGTCCTGAGTTTTGGGATCAACAAATTGAATACGGTAACAACAACCCGAATGCAATTCCAGATTTACCTTTAAGCTTATTAGAATTACGTCAAGCACAACCAAATAACGGTGCTGCTGCTGCTGCTGGTTTGTTTGCAGATTATTCTCAAGCATTTTCTCCAGCAACAGCTCCTAGTGCAGGAAACAGCTTGTATGTAAATGGTGGTACTAATACACCTCCAACAACTAACGACAAGTACATTGGCGGTCACGCAGGTACTTCGGGTGTACCTGGGCAAGATTTCTTACCAGGAGGTAGTTACTTAACTCAAACAGGTGTAACTTCTGATTATTTTTATGTAATCGACTACAGAATTTTACCTGGTTTACCTGCAATTTTCCCAAATGCAGCAGACGCTGATGGTGCTACTTTTGAGGATTTAATAACTGTTAATGGTGCTGGAGCTTATGCTGAGCCAGGTGTTTACACCATGTATGTTCAATACATTTTATTAGAAGACCAATAAAATAGGCAAGCAATTATTTTAAAGGATGTGTTTGTTTTTCAAACACATCCTTTAATAATTCTATAAAAATGATTTCTAAAGCAACTTTATTTTCATTTCTATTTCTTATAGCTTCAAATGTTATTGAAGCTCAAATTCATTGTGGATTAGTAGAAATTACTCCAAACACTTCTGTTAATGCACTGATGACATTTGATAATTTTACCAGCTACAATGGAGGAATGATTATAAATAGTGTAGCTAAAATTAGAATAAAAGTAGAAGACCAAGCTATTCCAGACCCACTTTGTTCTTGGAGTTTAATAATGACCATAGATAACAATCCAGGAGGAGGAACTCCTGCCAATGAATGGGAAGAATTAAATCAATACGGAAGTGGATTAGGAACAAACCCTCCTATTGATGTTTTAGAAATTAAAGTTAGAAATTCATGTACAACATCTCCTATTGATGGTGTTTTTCAAACATTTAATAACCATGGAGATATAATTGACATCATTGCTCCTATGCTACCAATTACCCCAGCTGGTAGTTGTGGATTAAATGTTAATGGGCCTGGAAGCTTTTTATCAAATTACGATGAGTTTAATTTTGATATCGATATTAGGGTTAAACCAAACTTTAGTTATAATCCAGGTATTTATCAGCTAAATATAAGATTTCATTTAGAAGAAAATCCTTAGTGTAGCTTGAATAATAAAACACATACTCACTTTATAAGAATAGCATTAGTTCTTGCTCTGAACTTGTGCTTTTTAGGCATAAGTTATACTCAAAACGATTCCATTTTAGGTTCTCCAATTGAAGATTTATTGGGTAAAGACTCTCTACTCAACACTCCATCTCAACCATTAAATAAAACCGATACTGCAAACAATAATTCTGTATTAGAAGGCGGAGAAACCGATTTACTGTTAACAGGATTTAATTCCAAAAATATTGAATTAAAACAAGGAGAAATTATTTCCAATGTTTTAAAAGTATATAATAATTCAAGAGAAAATATAAAGTTTACACTCGATTTAATTTATCCAGGAAGTTGGCAACAACTAAATGATGCTTCAACCGAATACGAAGCTATTGTTGGCGACACCATTTACATTCCTATTGTTTTAATTCCGAATAAATTAATTAATGGAAACACAGAGGTTATTATCAATGCATTTTTAATTAACCTCGATAAACAACAAATTGCAAATAATTATTTCAACCTTCGAACCAAGAAAAAAATTTCATGGGATGTGCAAGTTGAACCTTCAAATACATTCTATTTTAAAAACGGTGAAACAACCAAAGATTTTGTTTACCGAATTGAAAATACAGGAAACTATAAACAAGATATATTTGTTAATTACTCTACTCTTAGAGGAGATTTAATGTTGAATGATACAAACGACTTAATAATTAAAAATCCAAACTTTACCATGAGTTTGGAAAGTCATGAAGATACCACATTAAAATATAGAGCATCAATAATTACCGATAGAGAAAGAAATTTTAGAAAAATTCCAATCAACACCTATATTCCAAACACCAATTTATATTATAAAAAATACAGTTTATATGTAAACAGTAGCGAGCCAAAAGGTGTTGACGAAACTACCTTTAAAAAGGGGAATAAAGTTGATTTTGTAAAGTTGCCAAACGAAACAAAAGTAGAAGAATTTGGTTACCCTCACCTTCCTTTAATTGTTGAGGCTACTGCACAAAATCTATTAGATGTAAATTCGTTTATGTCGCTTAACATGCGTGGTTTTAAGCAATTGAATCAAAGAGCAAGTTTATCGTATTTCGCACAACTCAACTACAACCAAAATTATTACACAAACAATTTCTTAACTAATTCACCATGGTATGTTGGTTATTTCGATCACAACAAAACAATAGAGGTAGGACAAATTAGCGGAAATGTTATTGGAATTACAGGTTATGGAAAAGGAATTAAAGCTTCATATTCCTATTTACAAAAACATAAAACAGGTGTGTTTTATGTAAAATCTCCAGGCTTTTTTGGTCAGGTTAGAACAGAGTCGTATGGATTATTTCATACCTACACTCACAACGAATATTTTAATGTAACAGGTAAGTTTGGCAGACAAACCTCATACATTAGCAACAAATCAATTAACTCGTTTTCGCTTTTACCAAATTTCAATATTCAACGTAGGCATTTTTTTAGTTTTGTTGGAGCGTTAACTGCTCGTGAAGATTATAATCCAACCACTTCTAACAAACCTTTTTATGGTTATTTAATTGGTGGTAATTATTCCAGTCAGTTTTTAGAAAAAAAATTACGAGTAAATTTAGGTAGTAGATTTAACGATAGAAATTTTAGTACAGGTGCATTTCAACGGTTTAGTATTAATCATAGAACAAGTTACAACATTAATGATAAATGGGACACCTATTTATCTAACAATTATCAAAATCTTCAAACCTATAATACGTTTACTAATTTACCAGGATTTAAACAAGAAATGTTGTTTAACAATTTGGTTTTTTCTACAAGAACAAACAGAGGTTCTTATCAACCTGGTATTTATTACGATTACAGAGATTATTTAGCAAACAGAATCCATGCTAGAGGTATTACTTTTAGATACTCAACCTATAATTTTCTTCAAAATATGCTAGCATCGGCATTCATAAAAACAGGTTATAGTTTACCTATTGATTTTGAAGAAAGAAAAAACTATTACACATTTGAATTTAGTTCACTTTTACGTTATAAGGTGTGGAATTTTTCAACTCGATATAATTATGGAGCATTATCTACAACTGCTTTTCAAAACCAAAATTACAAAGGAATAACACCTCAAATGGTTCGATTATCTCTTCAAAATCAACATCAGTTTAAAAATAAACATTTGGTTCTTGAATCTAACTTGGTTTATAATTATTCAAATGTTTTTAAAACGCACAGCATTGGATTGTTTCCCGAAATTTTTTATTTCACCAATTCAGGATGGCGATTTAGCATAAGAGGTAATTATGCTATAAATACAAGCAACTATGGTTCGGTTTACTCTACCGACACATTGGTTATAGCAAGCTACGATGAGCGGGAAAGAGATTTTGTTCAAAATTTCACTCTAGGAGCAACCGTAAGAAAAGAGTTTGGTATTCCTATCCCATTTATTAAAAAAATGGCTGCTTCAGTTAATTTTATTTCTTTTTATGATATTAACGGAAATGGCTTTAAAGACAAAGACGAACCATCAATAGAAAATGTAGTGGTAAGAATGGGAGGTAAAGAAGTTTTAACCAACAACAAAGGAGAAGCCGATATTAAAAATATTCCAATGCAAACCTATCCTCTTTTTGTTAAGTCTTTAGACGATTTAACAGGATGGTTTCCAAACGCAAAAGATTCAATTCAAATTATTGCTAATGCTGTACATTACATTCCTTTTGTTAGAGGAGTTAAAGTTTATGGAGATGTTGTTTTAGATCGTCAAAAAATTGCTGTTGCCGATACTAGTAAACCGTTTGATTTATCAAGAATAAAAATTACTGCAACCAACGGACAAACCTTTAATACACTTACCGATATCAAAGGTAAATTTGAATTTTATATGCCAAATGGTGATTACATCATAACCATGGATGAGAGTATTTTAGGAAATAAGTATAAACTAACAAGAAACAATATTCCTATTACATTAAAAAACACTCAAGACGGTGTTTATGTTTCGTTTTACATCATAGAAAACAGAAAAAAAGTAGTTGTAAAAGAATTTGGAACGCCTAATGAATGAGAAAATTAATTTTTAAAAAATTCCTCATTAAAATTAACTAAGTAGAGTGTTTTTTTTGCTCTGGTAACTGCCGTGTACAACCATCTAAGGTATTCCATGTTTATCATTTCTTCGGTTAAATAACCCTGTTCAACAAAAACCACATCCCATTGCCCGCCTTGCGATTTATGGCAAGTAACAGCATTTGCAAATTTTACTTGTAACGCTTGATAATATGGGTTTTTACGAATCAATTCGTTTCGTTTCTTTCGATTGGGCTCATAACTGTACTCTTCCGAAATGGCATCATACAATTCTCTAAAACGAGTTGATGAAAGTGATGGTGATTCTGCTAAAATACTTTCCAATAAAATTTTTACTTCCAAATCTTTTTCCTCAGGGTAATCGAGCATTCGAACTGTAACGGTTGCAAATCGAAACCCATATTGCTCCTCCTCTCCCCTAATTTTTAAAATCTCAATAATATCGCCATTAGCAATAAAACCAGCTTTAGAAGAACTATCTAACCAAAAATAGTTGTTTTTTACAACCATCATTAAATCACTCGAAGCAATTTCGTCTTCCAACCATTTTATTCTCGACCTAATTTGAAGATTAAACAAATTTGCTCGTTTATTACTTCTGCAAATAACCATTACATTTTCATCTCCAAATTTGCCATAAGAAGTGTTTAACTCGTCTTCAAGATCTATTCCTGAAATAATTTTTACATCAATACCAGATGATTTGATATTAAAAAGAGGCAATTGATAATTTTTCTCCTGAATTTTTTGACGAAGTGATGTGGCTAACTTTAATATTCCGGAAGTTTTTTGTTGTCGAACAACTTCGTTTAACTCAAAAAAAATAAGATTTAAATAATAGGTTTTATACATAAAATCTTCGTCCAAAGCAGGACTTAAATCTGTTCCAACAGGAGGAAGCTGAGCTGTATCGCCAATTAAAATAAGTTTGCAGTTTTTCCCAGCAAAAACATAACTGAGTAAATCGTCTAACAAACTTTTGGTTTCGCCCCAACTTGCCTGAGTTAAACCCGATCCATCACCAATCATTGAAGCTTCATCAACAATAAAAAGAGTGTTTTCAAATTTGTTTTCGTTTAACACAAAACGAGTGTAACCATCGCCACTGGTTTTTAACTGATAAATCATTTTATGTATAGTAAACGCAGTTTTATCAGAATAATTGGAGAGTACTTTTGCTGCTCTACCCGTTGGGGCAAGCAAAACGGAACTAAAATTAAAATCGGGGAGTGTTTTTACCAAAGCACCAACAATGGAGGTTTTTCCAGTTCCTGCATAACCTTTTAATATAAAAGTACTTTTGGGAGTAGTAGAAAAAGTAAAATCGGTAAGTTCTCCAATAACTTTTTGCTGGTTTTTGGTTGGTTTAAAACCAAAATATGAGAGTAGCGATTGATAAAACAGGTTGTGCATAATGAAAAAACAGAGCCTAAAGTTACCGTTAATTATAAAAATTCAACCTAATATGAATTAATATAATTAATCGAATATTAATTTTTAATTAAGCGTTTTAATAGGATAAAAAAAATTGTAGATTTGTGTACAATTAAAAAACAACTTAAACTAGACTTATGAAATTAGTAATTCAACTTGTTCTTATTGTAGCTTCAGCCTTTATGGGTTATTTAATTTACGATAGCATTAACGGTAAAATTCAATTAGAAAAAGAAGTAAAAGAACGTAAATTAGTAGTTATTGAACGATTAGAGCAAGTTAAAGAAGCTCAAATTAATTACAAAAAAGTACGTGGCGAATATGCTAAATCGTTTGAGCAACTAAGAAATTTTTTATTAAACGATTCACTTATTGTGGTAAAAGCAATTGGAGTTGTGCCAGATAGTTTAATTGGACAAGAAGCAAAAGCATTAGCAATGGGAATTATTGTTCGTGATACTAGCAAAATTGCTGTAAGAGAAGAATTATTTAAAGAAAATTTCCAACAAGTAGTTGATTCTTTAGATATTATTCCTTTTTCAGGTGGAACAAAATTTGGAATAAATGCAGGTGAAGTAGAAAAAGGTAAAGTAAAAGTAAAAGTATTTGAAGTTACTGCTCCTTATACCGAAATTTTTAAAGGTTTAAAAACAGATAACGAAGGTATTGATATGACTCAATCCATGATTCTTGGTTCAATGACTGAGCCTTCTATTAATGGTAACTGGGATTAATCGCTATAAAAAATGAATTTAAAAGGATATGAAATTCATATCCTTTTTTTTTAATTAAAAACTAGAAATGGCTAGCCAACAAAAACAAACCAGTTTTTTTGATAAATCGTTTTCCGATACAAAAACTTCGGATTATCAGTTGTTTTTACAATTGAGTAAAAGCGGTTTGAGCTACACCATTTTTAACACACAAACCAATACTTATATTGGCTTTGAAAGCTTTTTGTTTAATGATGTTTACAACGATTACTCTATTTTAAACCCACTAAACCAAGTTATTGAACAAACTCCATTGTTTAAAAAATCGTTCAGCAAATTTGTGGTTTCGTATGTAAACAATCGTTCTACATTAATTCCAAAACCTCTTTACAAAGCCGACGAACTTAAAAAATATCATTTATTCAATTTTGCCGAACAAGAAGAAGATGTTTATTTATCAGATTTTGTTTTAAACCTTTCGGCATACAATATTTACAGTATTCCTGATTTTATTGTAAATACATTTAAAAATATTGACAATTTTACCTTTCATCATTTTTCTACTGCTTTAATTGAAGCATCGTTGCTGCATGCAAAAAAATCATCAGCCTTATCGCTAATTGATGTTCACGTTTTGCCCCAATCGTTTCAAATTATTTCAGTAAAAAATCAAACACTAGAGCTTTACAACTCTTTTAACTACCAAACCAGCGAAGACTTTATTTATTATTTGTTGTTTGTACTGAATCAGCTTAATACCAAAGGCAACGAAGCAACTATTCGATTAACTGGAGAAGTAGATAAAAATTCGGCGATTTACGACATGTTGTACAAATACATTCAAACCATCGAATTTTGTGAAACACCAAACGAACTAAAGTATAGTTACGTTTTCGAACAAACCCAAAAGCATTACCATTATGCATTATTTAATCAATATTTGTGCGAATAATTTCAGGAATACATAAAGGAAAGGCTATTCAAGCTCCTAAAAACTTACCCGTAAGACCAACTACCGATTTTGCGAAAGAAGCTTTGTTTAATATTATTGAAAATAACTTTGAAATTGACGAACTAGATGTATTGGATTTATTTGCTGGAACAGGAAATATTACTTACGAATTTGCATCGCGAGGAGCAAAAACCGTAACAAGTATCGACCAAAACTCGAATTGTTACAACTTTATAAAACGAACTACAAAAGAATTGAATTTCGATTCAGTTCAGGTGTTTAGAGCTGATGTTTTTAAATTCTTGCACAACCACAAAAATCAATATGACTTTATTTTTGCCGACCCACCGTTCGACCTAAAAAACATTCCTGAAATTGCTCAATTGGTTTTCGATAATAATATATTAAAAGAAAATGGCTGGTTGGTAATTGAACACGATAAACGTACCGACTTTAGTAAACATCCCAACTTTCTACAACATCGTAAATACGGGCACGTAAACTATAGCTTTTTTGGGTGATGAGTATTGAGTGATGGGTATTTTGTGAACTGAGAACTGATTACTATAAACTATGAACTGACTACTAATAACTAAATGACTAAACTCTATTCCTATAAAACCATTTGGCAAATAGCTTTTCCAATTATTATTAGTGGAATTGCTCAAAATGTGGTAAATGTTACTGATACTGCTTTTTTAGGTCAGGTTAGTAATGCTGCCATGGGAGCAGCAGGAAATGCAGGTATTTTTTATTTTGTTTTAATTATTACCGGCATGGGTTTTACCACTGGAGCTCAAATAATAATAGGACGAAGAAATGGAGAAAACAACCCACTAGAAATTGGAAAAATTGTTGACCATGCATTTTACTTTATAATACCATTAGCAGTTCTGCTTTTTGGATTGGTACAGCTTTTCTCACATCATTTTTTTAATGCTATTGTACAATCCGAAACTATTTTAGTTTTAGCTAATGATTTTACCAAAGTCCGAATTTGGGGTATTTTGTTTGCTTTCTTAAACTTCACATTCATAGCTTTTTATGTGGGTATTACCAAAACTAAAATTTTGAGTTATGTAACCATTGTAATGATGTTGGTAAATGTAGTACTCGATTACGTACTTATTTTTGGTCACTTTGGTTTTCCCGAAATGGGCGTTAAAGGAGCTGCTTTAGCTTCGGTTATTTCTGAAGGTTGTGCCTTTTTGTTTTTTTTAATTTACACCATCAAAACCGTCGACCTCAACAAATACGATTTGTTTGGGTTTAAACCCTTCAATTTATCCATACTATCGCGTATGTTTAATGTGAGCTTTCCCATCATGTTACAAAACTTTTTATCGCTCAGTTCTTGGTTTATCTTTTTTATGATTATTGAAAAAATGGGGGAAGACGAATTAGCCATTTCACACATTGTTCGAAGCATATACATGGTACTGATGATTCCATTGTTCGGTTTTAGTAACGCAACCAACACCTTGGTAAGTAATTTAATTGGTGAAGGACGGAGCAACGAAGTACTCTCCATGATTAAAAAAATAATTTGGATGAGTTTAGGATTTACGTTTATTCTCTCATTCATTAGCTTTTTTATTCCCGAATTTTTAGCCAGCTTTTACACCTCAAATGCTGATATAATTGTTAGAACAGCAGAATCGCTACACGTAATTAATTTCACCATGTTTTTCTTTTGCATTTCGTTTATCCTTTTCAATGGAGTAACAGGTACGGGTAACACCAGAACTTCGATGGTAATTGAGGCAACAAATATTGTTATTTATTTGTCTTCTGCCTACTTTATTGCCATTGTATTAAAATCAAGTTTACCTGTGGTTTGGGCTTCCGAATTTATCTACTTTGGGTTTTTAGGCTTGTTTTCTTATCTTTATTTAAAATACGGAAACTGGAAAAAGAAAAAAATTTAAAGAAGCAAAGCTTTTTAAAAAAGCTTTGCTTCTTGCAAACAAAAACAAAACCTATTTTATTATTTTTACAATACTTATTTTTTTATAAATGAAAAACCGCTACATATTCATCATTTTTATCATACTCGGTTCTACAACATTAACTGCACAAACCTATAAACCAGGAAAATCTGGTGGACTTTACCGAACAGGTGACGAAAAATTAGATAAAGGCTGGTTTTTTGGTATTGGTATTACTTACATGTTGCCCTATTTAGAAGAAAGTGAAACCATAAATTTTACCGACACGCTAAATCAAACATATACACAAAACTATTCAGCAAACCCAACTGGCAAAATTGGGTTATTTGCCGAAATTGGAAAGTTTAAAATAAACAGCCGACGAATCATTAATTACCACGATTTTGGCTTATCGTACAAATGGTTTCGTGGTGGAGAAGATTTTACTTCAACCACTTTACTTAACAACAATCCGTATACAACTACCTCTACTCAAGGTTCATACAGCGACCATGCCATTTCATTGCATTACAATATTGGACATAGTGTTGATGTATCCGACAAAACATTTATAGTAAACGGATTAGGTTTAAATGCTGATTATTTTATTATTAAAAGTAGAGCTGATGGCGGAAATGTATTAAATCAACCACATAATTTTGTATCCGATTTTGTTGGAGAAGCTCATTACTTTTTTGGCGTTGGATTTAAAACAGGTAAACGATTAATGATAATGCCCATGATAGAAACTCCCATTTTTGCACTCTATGAATTTAATCACATTAAATCAACCCACGATTATTTCAATACCCGTTCACGACCAATTATTTTTCGAATACGATTTATGATTTTAAAGAAAGGTTCCACCTCTTGTCCGGCTGTATTTAATCCTATGGGTATTGACCCTATGAACCAAAAAGAGTAAATTTAATTTTAATTACTTTAAAAAATTATGCCACAGATTACGCCAATTTACACCGATTACTTTTCACAAATTAATTTTAATTATTATCACGCTATTAGCGTGGTAAAATCTGCGAAAATCTGTGTAATCAGTGGCAACCATTTACAACATAATTGAAGGTAAATTATTTTATGAAGAAAAGGTTATCCATATTATTTCTACTTACTTTCATTACTTCAGTAATAGCTTTTGCTCAGCTTTCTGGCACAAAACAAGAAGATGTTATTGATCAGGATAACGTATTTTTAGACGGAGTAGTTTCTGATTATTATACTGGAGAAAAACTATCCTATGTAAGCATTCAAGCTGTTGCTGACGGAAAAGTAGTTGCTTCAGGAACGTCTGACGGAAAAGGCGAATACAAAATGGTGTTAGAGTTTGATAAAGAATATAAAATAACCTTTTCAAGAGCAGGATTGATTGGAAAAACCATTATTGTAACCACATTTGGAGTTCCTGACGATAAAAAACACAAAGTACCAGATATGGGTGCAGAGATTACTCTTTTTAAGCCCAACGATTGTATTAAATCGGAAATGTTAAATGCTCCTGTTGGTAAAGCCATTTATTTTGTTGATAGAAACGAAATGGATTGGGACATGAATTACTCCATGGATAAATTAGCTGCATTAAATAAAATGCTCGACGATTGCTCAAAACAAGTTGAAAAACAAGAAAAAGACTATGCTGCAGCCATGAAATTGGCAGACCAAGCTTTTGCAAAACGAGATTGGGAAAATGCAAAAATAGGTTACCAAAAAGCATTAACCATATTTGCCGATAAACCCGAACCAAAAGACCGATTAAAACTAATTGAAACCGAATTAACAAAAAAAGCAGAAGCCGAAAAACAACGAGCAGAAGAAAAAGCAAGAGCCGAAGCCGAAGCTAAAGCTAAAGCAGAAAAAGAAGCTGCTGCTAAAAAAGAAGAGCAAGAACGCTTAGCCAAAGAAAAAGCCGAAGCAACAGCTCTTGCCAAAGCCGAAGCAGAAAAGGCTGAACTTGCTAAAGCCGAAGCTGCTGCTAAAAAAGCCGAAGAAGAGCGTTTAGCGAAAGAGAAAAAAGAAGCCGAAGCTAAACTTGCCCAAGAAGCAGCTGCAAAAGCTCAACTAGAAAAAGACGAGGCCATAAAAAAGAAAGAAGAAGAAAAACTAATTGCACAAAAAGAGGCTGAAAAACAAAAAGCACTTGCCGAAAAAACAAAACTAGAAAAAGAAGCTGCAAGCAACAAAAAAGAAGAAGTGGAGGCAAAAAAAGATGAAGTAATTGCCACCAACAATGCTAAAAAAGAAGAAAAAGAGAAACTTATTGCCCAAAAAGAAGCCGAAAAAAGAGCTGCTGAGGAAACCAAAGCTAAAGAAGAAAAAGAAGCCGCAGCTAAAAAAGAAGAACAAGAACGCATAGCAAAAGAACAAGCTGCCAACCTTGCTAAAAAAGCAGAAGACGAACGTGCTGAAAATAAAGTAGTTTTACTCGAAGAAAAAGAAGAAGTAGAACAACAAATTGCTACACAAGTTGAAGAAGAGAAAAAAGCACCCATAAAAGGCTCCTCAACCATTAAAATAAAAAGAACCAACAAAGGCAGACACCTTTACGAAAAACCAAACAAAACAGGCAAAGGTGATGGACCACGCCCCCGTAAACACATGGTGCTTTAAGTTTTTCGCAATAATCTTTAACGAAAACTATTTTAGAACTTCTGTTTTAAGGATAAAATCCTATTTTTTAATTTACTCTACTTGAAAGTAAGCATACCATGCTCACACAACACGTTTTAAGTGAAATTACCTAAAACATCAGAGCATTTACTTACTGTAATAACCGTTGTATTACTCTTTTCAAAAACTTATTTAACGTCTAACTTAGTCTAAAAAAAATAAGCGATGAAATATATAATAACAACATATTTAATCTTTTCTATTTCGTTTTTAATGGCTCAAACACAAAAAAAATTAAAAATAGAAGGCATAACTACAAATGGAGAAACGATAAATACTAGTGCGTTGAAAAATGTTACTATAAACATATACGAATACAACGACAAAATAGCTTCTTATGAATCGAATCTTAAAGGACAATTTGAATTTGAGATTGACATGAACTCTTACATTATGCTGGAATTCTTAAAAGAAGGTTTTCTAACAAAAAGAATATTGTTTGACACCAGAAACAAAAACATTGACTATGGTAAAAATTACATCCCATTTAATTTTGAAATTGTAATGCTACTCAAAGTTGAAGGAATAGATGCTGATGATATTGATTTTCCAATTACCAAGATTGAATACTTTCCAGAAGAAAAGGAATTTTTATTCGTTGAAAAATACACCAACGACATGATTAAACTTCAAGAAAAAATCATCAATAAACGGACAAAAGAACATTAATAAATTTGAAATAACTTTCTGTTGTTAATTACTATTTTTCTTTAGTATTTCTCAAAACCTTTACAACATTACCTTTGAGTAAAATACAAACTATACTTTTTTGTTTGTAATAGCGTTTTATTGATTTAACTTTTCACTGCGGAAATCAGCGATATCTGCGAGAAAGAACCTAAATGAATGTCGGTATATAAAAAAGTTGCCATAACCTTTTCCATCATCATTTCTTTACTGTTTGGTGCTGGATGGTACATTTCGTCTGTTTACGAAGATGAAGTTAAGAACTTTATTTTATCCGAAATAAACAACCGCCTAAACACCAAAGTGGACATGGAGGAAATTAATTTCTCCGTTTTTAAAAAATTTCCTTACGCCTCGTTAGAATTAAAAAATGTTCGTGCCGATGAAGTAATATCGAAAGAAAAAAAAGACGATTTATTTAAAATTAAATCCATTTTTCTGCAGTTCAACATCATTGACATCATTAAAGAAAACTATACCATTAAAAAAATTGCAGTTGAAGATGGTTTTATTAATTTATCTATCGACAAAAAAGGAAACGATAATTTCCATTTTTGGAAAAAAGACACCGCTCAAACTGCAAATGCTTTTCAAATAGAACTATCAAAACTCGATTTTGAAAACATTTCCATTTCAATGGTTAACGATTTTAAAAAACTCGATTTTTTTGTTTTGGTTGACCAACTCAATTTATCAGGAAATTTTTCAGATAAAGACTACACGCTTAACACCGATGCGAAATTGCTTTTACAAGAACTCAATAGCAACAACCAAAAATGGATAAAAAATAAAAAAATAAAGTTGTCTACTGCATTAGCTGTAAATCAAGAAACAGGAAAATACACCATAGAAAATGGTAAGGTTGCAATTGAAGATTTGAGTTTCAACTTATCGGGAAATTTTATCGACAAGAAAAATTATACGGTTTTAGACATTGTATCGAAAGGTAACAACCTATCAATTGAATCTATTTTTTCGTTATTTCCACCCGAACAACAAGAAAAATTAAAATCGTATAAAACAACAGGAGACATTACGTACAACGCAAACATAAAAGGAAACTATTCATTTACCGAAAGCCCCAATTTTGAAGCTTCATTCAGCATTTTAAACGGAGAAATTGTAGAGCAAAACTCTGAATTATCGTTAACACAATTGAGCGTAAATGGAAGGTTTATTAACGTAAAAAGCAATCCCACAAAATTAGAATTGAAAAATTTTAATGCCAATTTTGGTGCTGGTCACATTGCCGGAGATTACACTATTACTGATTTAAACAATCCTCATGTGGTTTTAAAATCGGTTGCAAATATTGATATTTTGTCGGCAAAAAGTTTTTTTAAAATTGACACCCTTGAACTTGCCGAAGGAAAACTCGAATTAAATATCGAATACAACGGATACATTAGTGAATTGAGCAATATAAAAGCACAAGATTTGCAAAAATTAGCTGCAACAGGAAATGTAAAACTTTCCGAAACCAATTTAAAGCTAGTTAACTATCCTCATTTGCTTTCCAATTTAAATGCTTCATTTCAGTTTAACAACAACGAAATAATTATCGACTCGCTTCAAACCAACTTTAATAAAAGTGCAATTTCGTTAAACGGAAGTTTTAAAAACCTGTTGGCATACCTTTTTATCGAAGACCAAAAACTATTGGTAAATGCTAATTTTCATGCAAAAAAAATTATTCTTGATGATTTGTTGACGAGTAACAACAATACTAAAAACAATAACGATTATAGTTTAATTCTTCCTCAAAACATTTCATTTCAACTCAATACAAAAATTGATTCATTTTATTTTAGAAAATTTGAAGCCAAAAATTTTTCCTCACAACTTAAACTTCACAACAAACAATTTACTGCTTCCAACATTCAGTTTAACGCCATGCAGGGTTCAGCAAAGGGCGAACTTTACATTGATGAATCAGACAGTACTAAAACCATTATAACCAGCACCGCAAATCTGGAAAACATAAACATAAATCAACTGTTTTATCAATTTGAAAACTTCGGGCAAAACTACTTTGTTGCTGAAAACATTAAAGGCAATGTTAGTTCAGCAATTCAATTTGCATCTGTTTGGGACAAAAATTTAAAACTCAACAAAGATAAACTTTACGTTTTAGCCGATTTAACCATAAAAAAAGGAGAGTTGATTAACTATAAACCTGCTTTGGCTTTGAGTAAATTTATTGAAATAAATGAATTGGAACACATTAAATTTTCGACCTTACAAACACAATTAGAAATAAAAAATCAAATCATATCTATTCCAAAAACAGAAATAAAATCATCGGCATTAGATTTAACCATTTCTGGAACACACACGTTCGACAACGAAATTGACTATCGTTTTAAATTATTAATGAGCGATGTGTTATGGAAAAAGGCAAAATCGAAAAAGAAAGAAAACTCAGAATTCGGTTATGAAGAAGAAGATGGCTTAGGTAAAGCAGTACTGTTTTTAAGAATGACTGGAACAGTTAAAAACCCGAAAATTAGCTACGACACCAAAAGTTTAAAAGAAAAATGGAGCGATGATATTAAAGAAGAAAAACGAACCTTAAAACAGATTTTAAAAGATGAGTTTGGTTGGTTTAAAAAAGACAGCACACTTACCGACCCCAAAAAACCTAAAAAAGATGGATTTTTAATTGAGTGGGAAGAAGATACGAGAAAGTCGGAAGTGGGAAGTTCGAAGACCGAAGACCGAAGTGGTAAGCCAGAGGAGAAAAAAGGCTTAGGAAAACTTATAGATAAGATTGCCAAACCTGATGCTGAAGAGTACGAAGAAAGTGATGATTTTTAAATTGTTTCATTAAAAAAAAGCATACTTTTAACTACGATGAAAGAATATAAAATTGTTGTAGTGACAAATAAGTTAAATAAGATTGTTAAATACTTATTTCATTCAATATTGTTATTCAATTTTATTATTTCAATTTATCTTTTTATTAATGATGTCTCTATCTATTTTGGTAAATCGCTTATTTCTTTAGTGATTTTAGGTGCTATTTTCTCAGTTATTTTAAGAAAGAGTAATGTTATTAAAGTACTTGGTGATTTTCAGATTTCTAAAAATGATATTATTATTAATATTGATGGAAACTTGTATCAAAAAAATAATTTGAAGGATTTTATTATTCTAATAGATGGATACACAAATCAAATAACCTTTTTATATGATTCATTTTTAATTAGCAAAGGATTTGAAAATAAGATTTCTTTTACTTTGTCGACCAATAAACATTTTGAGTATTTTTTTATTATTAAAAACAAAGAGGATTTTGAATTTATTAATGAATGTGAATTAATCTATTTATCTTGAAGCATTAATAATCTTTAGAATCAGAACTTCTTTTTCTAATTTAGCACTAAACAAACTTTAATTTTTTGACTCCACAAACCCCATTAGCAGAACGGTTACGACCAACTACTTTCGATAATTATGTTGGACAAGAACATTTGATTGGACAAAATTCCACATTACGTAATGTAATCGAAAAAGGAATTATTCCTTCCATGATTTTTTGGGGTCCACCTGGAGTTGGAAAAACTACCTTGGCTAACATTATTGCCAACTACACCAAACAACCTTTTTATACGTTGAGTGCAATCAACTCTGGAGTAAAAGACATTCGTGAGATTATTGACAAAGCCAAATCGCAACAACTTTTCGGCACAAAAAACCCGGTGTTGTTTATTGATGAAATTCATCGTTTTAGTAAATCACAACAAGATTCATTACTAGGTGCAGTAGAAAAAGGAACGGTTACTTTAATTGGTGCAACTACCGAAAATCCTTCGTTTGAAGTGATTTCTGCTTTACTATCGCGTTGTCAGGTTTACATACTAAAAGAACAAACCAAAGAAGATTTAACCAAACTATTGCACATCGCTTTAGAAAAAGACGAATTTCTAAATAAGAAAAAAATCAACATTTTAGAGTACGAGGCTTTGCTGCAACTTTCGGGTGGAGATGCTCGAAAACTACTCAATACCTTAGAAATTGTTGTCAATAATTTTGAAACCGAACCCATAGACATTACCAACGACAAGGTAATTGAAATTGTACAACAAAACATGGTTCGGTACGATAAAACTGGCGACCAACATTATGATATTATTTCTGCCTACATCAAATCCATTCGTGGTAGCGACCCAAATGCAGCAGTGTATTGGTTGGCTCGAATGCTCGAAGGCGGTGAAGACCCTAAATTTATTGCACGAAGATTACTGATTTTATCCTCAGAAGATATTGGAAACGCTAACCCAACAGCATTGGTTATTGCCAACAATTGCTTTCAAGCCATTAATGTAATTGGCATGCCCGAAGCACGAATTATTTTATCACAAGCCACCATTTATTTAGCTACCTCACCCAAAAGCAATGCGTCTTACCAAGCCATTAATGAAGCGATGGATTTGGTTCGAAAAACTGGTAATTTGTCTGTTCCTCTTCACTTAAGAAATGCACCAACAAAATTGATGAAAGACATTGGTTATGGTGCTAATTATGCTTATTCACACAGCTACGAAGGAAACTTTAAAGCACAAGAATATTTACCTGATGAAATAAAAAATGCCAAGTTTTACGAACCGGGTAAAAATGCAAAAGAAGACAGCATCAGAAAGTTCTTAAAAGACAATTGGAAAGACAAGTATAATTATTAGCCTCCCCAACCCCTCCGAAGGAGGGGCTTATGTAGAGGAACGAAAATGGAATATATAGGGGTAATTTATTAACTATTTAAAATTTAAACCATGAACTACAATTTAGAAGAAAGAAAGTACAACGAAATTGCAAAATTGATTGAAAGCGATGGACCTGTAGGAATTGATGCAAAAAAAACACACATCATTATTATCAATGCTTTGGCTGAATTACATACAAAAATTGATAAGTTAGAAAAAGAAATTGCTGAGTTGAAAAAGTAGAGACAGATGATTATCTGTCTCAAAAATAAGACAATTAACTATCTCAAAAATAAGACGCATAATTATGCGTCTCTACGAACTGCCAACAACGTATTTTTCAATAAACTCGCTATTGTCATTGGACCTACTCCACCAGGAACAGGCGATATAAAAGCACATTTTGGTGCAACTTCATCAAATTTTACATCACCAATTAATCGAAAACCCGATTTTTTGGTAGCGTCTTCAATTCGATGAATACCCACATCAATAACTGTAGCACCTTCTTTAACCATGTTGGCAGTTAAAAATTCAGGTTTACCAATGGCAACAATTAGGATGTCGGCTTGTTTGGTTATTTCTGCTAAGTTTTGGGTTTTGCTGTGTGTGAGTGTTACGGTACAGTTGCCTGGATAAGTATTACGAGCCATTAAAATGCTCATGGGCGAACCCACAATATTGCTTCTTCCAATTACCACACAATGTTTTCCTTCGGTTGAAATGTTATAATGGCGGAGCATTTCAACAATACCGTAAGGAGTTGCTGGTAAAAAGCTCGGTAAGTTCAACACCATTTTACCCAAACTTACTGGATGAAACCCATCTACATCTTTTAATGGAGAAATGGCTTCGGTTACTTTTTGTTCGTTAATGTGTTTAGGTAATGGCAGCTGAACAATAAAACCATCTATTTCTTTATTGTTGTTTAGTTTTTCTATTTCATTCAATAAATCAGTTTCAGAAATAGTTGCTGGTAATTCTACTAAAGTTGAACCAAAACCCACTTTTTCGCAAGCCTTAACTTTTGCATTTACATAAGTTTGACTAGCACCATCGTTACCAACCAACACAGCAGCTAAATGTGGAACTTTTCCGCCTCTCAACTTTATAGCTTCAACTTCTAAGGCAATATCGCTTTTAATTTTATCTGAAACTTCTATTCCGCTAATTATTTTCATGGTTGATTGTTGTTGGTTGATTGTTGTTAGTTGATTTTTACTGGTTTCTCGCAGAGTTCGCAAATTCACGCAAAGTAATTATCACATTTATCCTTTCACATTTCACCTTTTTGAAGACTGATAACTGTGAACTGACGACTGAGTACTACCTCGGTTTCGGCATATTTTTCATTAATTGAGCCATTTTCTTTTTATCTCCCATCATTTTCATCATTTTGCTGGTTTGCTCAAATTGTTTGATGAGTTTGTTTACTTCTTGAATTGTATTTCCGCTACCTGCTGCAATACGTTTCCTTCTGTTACCATTTAATAATTGTGGATTGGCTCTTTCTTTTGGCGTCATTGATTGAATAATAGCTTCTATTCCTTTAAAAGCGTTATCATCAATATCAATATCTTTCATTGCTTTTCCTACTCCAGGAATCATTCCCATCAAATCTTTAACATTACCCATTTTTTTGATTTGACCAATTTGATCCATAAAATCGTTAAAATCGAACTGGTTTTTTGCAATTTTCTTTTGTAATGCACGAGCTTTTTCTTCGTCGTATTGTTCTTGAGCACGCTCTACTAAACTTACCACGTCACCCATTCCCAATATTCTATCTGCCATACGTTCTGGATAGAACACATCTAATGCGTCCATTTTTTCTCCAGTACCTACAAACTTAATTGGTTTATCAACCACTGTTCTAATAGATAAGGCTGCTCCACCACGAGTATCACCATCTAATTTGGTTAATACAACTCCATCAAAATTAATTTTATCGTTAAATGCTTTTGCTGTATTTACGGCATCTTGACCAGTCATTGAATCTACAACAAACAAAGTTTCTTGAGGGTTAACGGCATTTTTAACCTCAGCAATTTCGTTCATCATTTGCTCATCAACAGCCAAACGACCAGCAGTATCAATAATTACCACATTGTAGCCTTTACTTTTTGCATGAGCTATTGCTTTTTGTGCAATATCTACTGGTTTTTTATTTTCTTTATCGCTCCAAACCTCAACTCCTATTTGTTCTCCAAGCACATGCAATTGGTCGATAGCGGCCGGACGATAAACGTCGCCAGCAACCAACATAGGCGATTTGCCTTTTTTTGTTTTTAAGTAATTGGCTAACTTTCCAGAAAAAGTTGTTTTACCCGAACCTTGCAAACCAGATATAAGAATTACAGTTGGATTTCCCTTCAAGCTAATTTCCTGCATTCCTCCTCCCATTAATGAAGCCAGCTCATCATGAGTAATTTTAACCATCAATTGGTTTGGCGAAATAGCATTCAACACATTTGCTCCAATGGCTTTTTCTTTAACCGTATCGGTAAATTGTTTGGCTACTTTATAGCTAACATCGGCATCGAGTAATGCTTTACGAATTTCTTTAACTGTTTCGGCAACGTTAATTTCGGTTACCTGTCCTTGTCCTTTTAATACCTTAAAGGCTCTCTCTAACTTATCGGATAAATTATCAAACATAACTTTTCATTATTTTCAGTACTGCGAAATTAATATAAAAATTCGTTGTTGAAAAATACTTCTTTGCTTGTTTATAACATGGTAGTAACCATTGTATTTTTACAAGAAACAAAAAAACGTCATTTATGAAAACTTTGAAATCAACAGTAGGATTAATAGTAGTTTCATCAGCCTTATTATTAAGCTCTTGTGTACCAACTTATAAATGTGGAGACCCTATTCCAGAGAAAAAAATTATAGGTGGAAAAAAGTTGAAAAACTTAGTAAAAGAACGTGACGAATTGTGTACAAACCTTAAAACCGAAGAAACCGAAAATGCTAAATTAACTAGCGATTTAACAGCTTTGCAAACCGAACACAAAACCTTACAAGGCGACCACGAAAAATTAAACGCTAAATACAAAGGGTTGATTGACGAAAACATGTCGCAAGCTGACCAATACAGCAAAAATTTGAAAGAAAAATCGGAAGAATTGGCTAAAAAAGAGCAATTGCTTGCCGACAGAGAAAAAGCATTGAAAGAAATGCAACAAATAATTGCAAGAAAAGATTCTGTTACTAATCGATTAAACGATATTTTACGAAACGCTTTACTTGGTTTTAATTCCGACGAGCTTTCGGTTGAAATTAAAAACGGAAAAGTATATGTTTCGATGTCGGATAAGTTGTTGTTTAAATCGGGCAGTGCAGCGGTAGAAAGCAAAGGTGTTGAAGCCTTAAAAGTGTTGGCTGATGTATTAAACAAAAATGCCGATATCGATATTTTAGTTGAAGGACACACCGACAGTATTCCAATTAAAACGGCGTTGTTTAAAGACAACTGGGATTTGAGTGTTATTCGTGCTACATCAATTACTAGAACCCTTACCGACGATTATAAAGTAGCAGCTACTCGTATAACAGCTTCGGGTAAAGGCGATGTTTTTCCTAAAGCAGAAAACTCAACACCAGAAGGAAGAGCAAAAAACCGTAGAACGGAGATTATTCTCTCTCCAAAATTGGATGAGATTATGAATTTGCTGAATAGTAAGTAAGTCATTTCAACAATAAAAAAATAAGCCGTAGAATAGCTATTCTACGGCTTTTGTTTATCAAAGCACTATCTTTTTAGAGATTATATTCACTAAAAAGCATAACTTTTGGTGAATACATCCGCCAAAAGTATTATTTTTGAAGAAAAAACGTCATGTATTCAAGAAGTTTAACTAATCTCATTTCAGCTAAAATTGGTAAAGGAAAGGCAATTGTTGTTATAGGACCTCGACAAGTAGGGAAAACCACTTTAATAAAAAAACTGATGGAGAATAAACCTCACTTCTTTTTAGATTGTGATGACCCAACAGTAAGAAGTCTTTTAACCAATCCAAATACGGAACAATTAAAAGGGCTAATAGGAGAGCATAAATTAATTTTTATTGATGAAGCTCAACGAATAAAAGGAATAGGTATTACGTTAAAAATAATAACCGACCAATTTAAAGATGTACAATTAATCATTAGTGGATCTTCCTCGTTTGATATAGCCAATGAATTGAACGAACCATTAACTGGTCGAAAATGGGAATATGAATTGTTTCCAATTAGTTGGGAAGAATATGAAAATCATCATGGATTTTTGGTAGCTGAACAACAATTAGAAAATAGATTGTTGTATGGATTTTATCCTGATGTACTTAACAATATTGGGCAAGAAAAAGAAGTGCTAAAAAATTTAGTAAACAGCTACTTGTATCGCGATATTTTAGCCTACTCAGATATCAGAAAACCAGAAGTACTTGAAAAATTAGTTAAAGCATTAGCTCTACAAATTGGAAGCGAAGTTAGTTACAATGAACTTTCTCAGCTTGTTGGCGTTGACAAAAACACAGTAAGCAAATATATTGATGTACTGCAAAAAGGTTATGTATTATTTAAATTAGATAGTTTCAGCTCCAACCTTAGAAATGAAATAAAAACAAATAAAAAAATATATTTCTATGACAATGGAGTGCGAAACATGATTTTAGGAAATTTCACTCCTTTAGACTTAAGGCAAGACAAAGGTGCTTTGTGGGAAAATTTTTTAATATCGGAACGCTTAAAACAAAACACCTATAAAAACACCTTGGCGAAAGGCTATTTTTGGAGAACAAAACAACAACAAGAGGTTGATTTTGTTGAAGAAAAAGATGGTAAAATTTATGGGTTTGAATTCAAATGGAACAACTTAAAAAAAATTAATTTACCAAAAACTTTTATCGAAACATACAACGCAACAGGAGTAGTTATAGACAAAACCAATTATAGAACATTCGTTAATTGCTAAATCAATAGTGGCATATTTCTATAAATTAATAATTTGATAATCAACACCTTTTATTTGTTGTATTTATTTTTTTATCTTTGAAAAGGTGTATATGGCAGATATGATGCATTAAATACATGAGATAACTAATACTGATATCTATTATAATATTGAGTTGAATTCAATTGTTTCTGGCAAAAAAATCGACAATCAACCTTGTGTTATACGTATAAATTTCATATATTTGTACGTAAACAAAATATGCCATGGACACAAAACTGACCCTTAAGCTTGAACAAACAATTATTGAAAAGGCAAAAGACTATGCAAGAAGTCATAAAACAAGCCTTTCAAAATTAATTGAAAACTATCTGCTTAATATTACTAGTGAAAAAGACAAAGAAGAGAAAATAACCCCCTTAGTTAAAAGTTTATCAGGAATTATAAATCTTCCAAAAGAGTTCGACCACAAAAAAGAATACTCCGACTTTTTAATTAATAAATACAAATAATGGATAAAGTATTTGTAGACACAGATATCATTCTTGATTTATTAAGTAAACGAGAACCATTTTATACTTATTCCGCCCACTTATTTTCAGAAGCTGATAAGGGTAAGATAAAAATACATGTCTCCTCTTTATCCTTTTCTAACTTAAATTACATTTTAACTAGGCAATATTCGGCTGATCAAGCAAGAAAAAAACTACTTAAGTTTAAAACACTTGTTACTGTTTTAGCAGTTACTGACAAAGTTGTTGAACTTGCTTTATCGTCGGACTTTAAAGACTTTGAAGATGGATTACAATATTTTACTGCAATTGAAAACAATTTAAAAACTTTGCTTACAAGAAATTTAAAAGACTACAAGAGTGCTGAAATAACAGTGATGACCGCAGAACAATTTTTGAAAGGCAATTAGAAAATAACATGGGTAACCATAACAGACCAAAATTGGATGAGATTATGAATTTGTTGAATAGTAAGTAGAAAAACTAAATGACTACTGAACAACTCAAAATATATAAAAGCATTGACGAAATTTTATGGTTTGATTGGGATCCAATTGGAATAAATAAACATGGAATTCGTGATGAATATTCTGGCTATATCCCCAAAGTTTACAAACTAAAAATTAGTGGTGCAAGTAAAGTCGAAATTGCAAAATATCTTGATGAAGTGGTAACAGAAAGAATGGGAATGGAAAGTAATTTGGAATTTAGTGAAAGAATTGCAGAAAAAATTATAAACTTATAATAGAACTCTTCTGTTCGTAGTTTGAATTAAGGACAAAAGCGAAGGCAACTTATTATTGTATAACTGAATTGCAACCAGCAAAACAAGCAGTATTACAATACTAAAACCTAAAACCTAAGGTAAATGTAATGTAATGGTCTTTTAAATCGGTTGAAGCAAAATCGTTGTTTTCTGTAACTAATAAGGTTTGGCTGCTATACATTTTTAGAGCATAAGCCATATCAAAATAATAATCGTCTTGTTTTATACCAAAACCAAACGAATAAGTATTCGATTGTTGGTTGGCATTAAATGAGTTTTTAATAGGGTCGCCCTGAAAACGGTAACCAGCACGTAATCTAAAGGGGTCTAGCCTCCACTCGGTTCCAACTCTAATGTTTTGAGTGATTTGAAAATTGTTTCTAATGCTTTGATTTTCTGATGAAAAATCATAAAATTCCACATCACTATTATCGTGTTTTAATCGTGCCATTGCATAATCAACCAATTCATAATCGGCATTAATTACACCATGTTCTCCTGCCACAAAAGCCACACTACTAATAAACCGATAAGGTGTGGTTAACAAATAGCTATAATTTCCAAACGGAGATGAATAATCGTAGGTTGTTCCGTTTTTTAATTCCGATTTCATAGTAGTTTGATAGCTGTCGGTTAATCCATAAATTGTAGGAGTATGAAAAGCCATACCAATTCTTACCCAGTCGGTGAGTTTATAAATCATTCCTAATTTAAAGTTAACTCCAGCTCCTGAAGTTTTAACATAATCGTGAATTACAAACGATTTAAAATCGGTAAGCGTATCGTTAACATCAGCAGTTTCAGAATAGTTTCTGTCGTAAATATACCGAACAGTAGGTATTCCCATTGTTGCTCCAATAAACAATTTGTCGTTATAATTTCCTCCAAAAGTAAAAAATACCTCGCCGCTTCCTCCCCTGGTTTCGTAATTGGTGTTTTGTGTAAGGTTTACACTATTTTGAAAAACATGATCATATTTTAACGTATCGGTAATTGTTGGGTTTACTAAATAATTTTGATAGGCTAAATTGGAAGTAAAAGGATATAAATTTGGAATATCATCACCAATTGTACCCTCACCTGCATTCAGTTCGTTTGTATAGTTATTTAACATGCTCCAATCTGTTTTTCCTTTTGCAGAAATACTGGCATTAAAATTTGATGTTCTGTTATATCCAATACCAAAACTTACACTTTCCCAATTTCCAGAACCTGGCAAATTGCCCACTACACCAATGTTTGAAAAATGAAAGTTTAACTTTCCATCGGTTAAGCTATTTCCATCTAATTTGGTATCGGTATAATTGTAATGAAATGCTGGAGTAAACGACATATCAGAGCTTTTATACACGCCAATACCTGCTGGGTTTACACTCAACGACGACATGTTAGCACCTAAAGCACCAAAAGAACCTCCCATTGCATTAAATCGTGCATCACCATAAAATTCCAAGTTTGAATATCGAAGAGCATCAAATTCGTTTTGTGCAACTATTTGTTGTGAACAAAAGAGGAATCCTAGTATGGGTATTATAAATTTTTTCATGGCTACAACATTTAGTTAACAAATAAAATGCTTTGTTTATCGAGGTCTTCTTCCTCCACCTCCACTTGGTGCAGCCCCTCCTCCTCTATTGTAACTATTTCCTGATGGTCGGCTGTATGAGTTATTGCTTGGTTGGCTATAGCTCGGCTGACTAGGTTTGTTGTACGAAGGTTTAGTAGTTGGCTGAGTATAAGTTCTTGGTTTTGGCGTACTTGTTCCCGAACCCCCTTGTGGTGTTCTTGGCTGAGAATATGACGGTGGGTTTGACGGAACTGTACTTGGCTCATAAGATCTTGGTCGAGGATTTCCCACACCAGGATTAGTTGGCTGAGGAGTTCTTGGTTTTGGTGTTCCCACATTTGGATTGGTCGGTTGAGGAGTTCTCGGTTTTGGAGTTGCAATACTAGGATTTGGGTCGGTTGTAGTTCTAGGATAAACCGGATTTGTACTCGAAGGACTCATCGGTCTTGGCACAGAATTACCAACATTGTTATTCGTATTTTTACTTGGTTGAGTTCCCATTATTGTTGATTCTTTTACACCACCAACATTACCCGCATTATTATTCATCGGACGAGGAACACTAGTACCTATATTTCCATTAGTGTTTAAGGTATTGTTTCTAACTGCGGTTTCGTATTTTTCGCCAAATGTTTTTACTGGAGCAACAGGTCGTGGACTACTAGTTATTGCAGCAGCAGAAGAATTACTTGGTCTGTCACCTCTTCCATAACCAGCATAGCCAGATGATGTGTTTCCACGATGACCGTAGTAATAACTGTTTCTATCGTAACTGTTGTAATAATTTCCTGCATAAAAACCATCATGGTATCCATGGTTGTACCCTGCCCAATAAGAGCTTCCGTACCATCCATAAGGGCTCCAACCCCAACCTATAGTATTCCAACCCCAGCTGGTATACCAACCGCCCCACGACCAACCAACATTCCAACCCCAAGGACGTGGATACCACCAGTTGTAGCTCGTATAAACGCTTACTCCATAGTTATAAGGATTGTAATCGTACCAATAGTAGTTCGTATAACAGTTGTCGTAATATCCATATCTACCATAAGGTCTATGAAACCTTCTGATACGCGATGAATACTCATAATCATAGTATTCATTATTGTAATCGTAATGATCGCCGCTGTAATAATTATTAGTGATTCTAGTATTACCATTTTCATCTTGATAATAGGTAGTACTATCAGTTATACCCATTTCTTGGTTATACTGATTTTGGCGTGCAACCTCTTCTTGTTCGTAATAATAATCGGTTGCAGTAGAATATTGACTGTCATTTATTTTTTCTTCAACAGGTTGAACACTTACTTCTTTTGATTTTTTATTTTTTGAAGGATAAAAATCATCTTGTGCATTTGCATTGGTTACAGCAATTATTGTTGCTACAGTAGCCATTATTTTAAGTAAAGTTTTCATAATAAGTCCTCCTATATTTTACTAGGGTATTTGTTAATGAAGTGTTAAAACAACCTCTTGTTTTTAAAAAAGACAAATACCATGCCATATTCTATTGCCAAAAAGCTGCAATAATAAACACCGTATTGATAAATACATCTACAACTATTTCTGCGACAACCTCTGCTCTTATGTTTCTTCTTTGTTTAATTCGTTCATTTTCCTCTTCAGTTTCAATATCAGCAACGCTATAGTTTTCAACTTCCTGAACTGCTTCCAAGTAATCTTGTTCGGTTGTGTAATTATCTAAATCAACTGTATCAATCGATACAGTTTTAGTTTCAGTAGTTTTATTTGTTGAGTAAAATTCGTCTTGAGCAAAAACTGTAGTAAAACTTCCGAAGAAAATGATGATGAGTAAATAAAATGGAATAGTTTTCATGTGGCGTTATTTAAAAGGTAAAAATCGCTTAATTTTACCCTCCTAAAATTAATCAATTTTGATTATCAAAAACTATACCTAAAAACAGATGGCAAAAGATTTTACAACAAGAAAAGAAGATTACTCCAAATGGTATAACGAGTTAGTTGAACGTGCTGATTTAGCAGAACATTCGGCTGTTAGAGGATGTATGGTAATTAAACCATACGGCTATGCAATTTGGGAAAAAATTCAGGCACAATTAGACAAAATGTTTAAAGAAACTGGTCACGTTAATGCTTATTTCCCCCTTTTTATTCCAAAATCATATTTAAGTAAGGAAGCTTCTCATGTTGAAGGTTTTGCCAAAGAATGTGCTGTGGTTACACATTATCGTTTAAAAAATGCAGAAGACGGTAGTGGTGTTGTTGTTGACCCAGAAGCCAAATTAGAAGAAGAGCTTATTGTTAGACCAACTTCCGAAACCATTATTTGGAATACATACCGAGGCTGGATTCAATCCTATAGAGATTTACCTATTTTAGTTAATCAATGGGCAAATGTTGTTCGTTGGGAAATGAGAACTCGCTTATTTTTAAGAACTGCAGAGTTTCTTTGGCAAGAAGGACACACTGCTCATGCAACCAGAGAAGAAGCAATCGAAGAATCTGAAAAAATGCTAAATGTATATTCCGATTTTGTTCAAAATTTTATGGCAATTCCAGTAATAAAAGGAGTAAAAACTCCAAACGAACGTTTTGCCGGAGCATTAGAAACCTATTGCATAGAAGCTCTTATGCAAGATGGAAAAGCTCTTCAAGCGGGTACTTCTCACTTTTTAGGACAAAATTTTGCAAAAGCTTTTGATGTAAAATTTGCTACAAAAGAAGGAAATCAAGAATATGTTTGGGCAACATCTTGGGGTGTTTCAACCCGTTTAATGGGTGCTTTAATAATGACTCATTCCGACGATGAAGGATTGGTATTACCTCCAAAATTAGCTCCAATACAGGTAGTTATTGTTCCTATTTACAAAGGAGAAGAACAATTAGCTGAAATTTCAGTTCATGCAAACAAAATAAAAAAAGAATTGGAAGCTAAAGGTATTTCAGTAAAATACGACGACCGAGATACACACAAACCAGGTTTTAAATTTGCTGAATACGAATTTAAGGGAGTTCCTGTTCGAATTGCTATCGGACCTCGTGATATTGAAAACGGAACGGTTGAAGTTGCTCGTAGAGACACCAAAGAAAAAGAAGTACTTCAACAGCTAGATATTGCAACTAAAATTGAACATTTGTTAGAAAACATACAA
Source organism: Flavobacteriales bacterium (assembly GCA_015075325.1). Taxonomy (GTDB): domain Bacteria; phylum Bacteroidota; class Bacteroidia; order Flavobacteriales_E; family Vicingaceae; genus Vicingus. Next base: position 259,755 of record JABTUP010000001.1, read on the forward strand.
AACAATCTGTTCCAAAAAGCTATAGATTTTAGATCCGAAAGCACTAATAAAGCCGATAGTTGGGAAGAATTTTTACAATTATTGGATAAGGGTGGATTTGTATTGGCTCACTGGGACGGAACACCAGAAACAGAAGATAAAATAAAAGAATTAACCAAAGCTACTATTCGTTGTGTACCATTAAACAATAAAAAAGAAGACGGAAAATGCATTTTAACAGGCAACCCATCTTCTCAACGTGTTGTTTTTGCAAGAGCTTACTAAATCAAACTTATGTCAGAAAAACCTTCGAAACAGCAAATTATAGATGTACTAAAAGAAAAAGCTTGTTTAAAACAAAGCGTTTTCAGAAAAACAATTGATGTTTTCAACGAATTTAAAGTTGAAGCCGAAAAGTTGGTAGAGGAGCTAAAAGTAGAAATGTGCGAAATCGATGACAATGTTCTATTAGAATACCAATTAAAAGGCGATTTTGAGTTTCATATTAAATTTGGTGGCGATATTTTGGTGTTTTTTATGCATACCAATGTATTTGATTTCCCAAAAAATCACAATGTATGGCAAAGTTCTTATGTAAAAGAAGATGAATTGAGAGCGTATTGCGGTATGATAACTGTATATAATTTTTTAGCCGATTCATTTAAATACAACAGAGTTAACGACATAGGCTATTTGGTTGCTCGTTGCTTTGTAAATAACGAATTACATTATTTTGTTGAAGGAAAAAAAAGATTAGGAATATTGTTTAATGATTTTATTAATGAAACCATCGACAACCAAAAAATTCGTTCGTTAATTGAGTCAACCATACTTTATTCACTTGATTTTGATTTACTTACACCGCCATATAGTAGTATGAATGAAGTAAGTGTAATGGATATTATTGAAGTAACCAATGCCATGAAAATTAAAACTGGAAAACGTTTAGGCTTTAAATTTCAATCAGATAGCGATAATTTCGAATAATTTTTTCAAAATTTATTTGTAGGGACAAGAAAAAAATTTACATTTGCACTCCTTAAAATAAAAGGAACACATTTTGGCCCGTTCGTCTAGGGGTTAGGACGCCAGGTTTTCATCCTGGAAACAGGGGTTCGATTCCCCTACGGGCTGCGAAAAACAACAAAAAAACCATCAGTAACTACTGATGGTTTTTTTTGTTTTATGTAAAATTGATTTTACAACTTATTTACTTACTGTTTCTACCCATTTACGAGCATTTACAAATGCTTCAAACCATGGTGTAACTTCATCGCCTCTTTTATCACTCGGATAATAAGCTGCTTGCCAAGGAAAAATAATTCGTTCTAAATGGGGCATCATGGCTAAATGTCGTCCACAATCAGAAACAATACCTGCTGTATTATATTCCGAACCATTTGGATTTCCAGGGTAATTATCGTAATTATATTTTAACGCAATGTTGTAGTCGATTTCTTCGCCTTCAAACATAAATCTTCCTTCGCCGTGTGCCACCCAAATACCTAAACTACTGCCCTCCAACGACGACAACAACACCGAATTATTTTCTTGAATTGTTACACCTAAAAAAGTAGATTCAAATTTACCCGAAACATTGTGGTGCATAGGTTGAGTTTTTCCTTTCGATTTTACTAAACCCAACTCCATCATCAATTGGCAGCCGTTACAAACTCCTAAACTCAAGGTGTCTTTTCGTGCATAAAAATTATCCAACGCTTGTTTTGCTTTTGGATTAAATAAAAATGCTCCTGCCCACCCTTTTGCTGAACCCAACACATCAGAATTAGAGAAGCCCCCAACAAACACAATCATGTTTACGTCCGATAAATCTTCTTTTCCTGAAATTAAATCGGTCATGTGAACATCTTTTACATCAAAACCAGCCAAAAACAGTGAATAAGCCATTTCTCTATCTCCATTAACTCCCTTTTCTCTAATTATAGCTGCTTTAGCTCCTGTTTTGGTTTTTCTTCCATGTTCAACTCCATAACTAGCCAACTTTCCTTCAAAAGTTTTAGGGAATTGATAGTTTAATTTATTTGTTGCATAATGGTTAAATCGCTCTGTTGCATATTTTTCAGTTGATTGATTTTTATCTAACAAATACGAAGTTTTAAACCAAACATCTCTCAATTCATTGATATTAAAATTCAACTGAGCACCTTTGTGTTTGATGTTCAATTCTCTGTTTAATGTAGGTTTTGCAATAATGTGAGCATGTATTCCATTTCTTCCCAACTCCGAAACTACTTTATCGCTATCGTTTACCTGAATTATAATACTTGGTTTTTCGCTAAACAGAATTTTGATAAAATCTACTTCATCAAACGAATCTAAATTAACATTTAAACCGCCAGTTGTATTTGCAAAGTTCATTTCTAATAGAGCTGTAATTAAACCACCCGATGAAATATCGTGACCTGACAATACTTTTCCTTGTTTTATTAGTTTCTGAACCGTATCAAATGCTCTAGCAAAATACTTGTTATCATTAATGGTTGGAGCCGTTGTTCCAATACAGTTAACGATTTGTCCAAATACCGAACCTCCTAAATGAAACTTGTCTTCAGAAAAATCGATGTAAATTAATGAGGTGTTTTCGTCAACCACTAATAGCGGTTCAACAATTTGTTTTACATCAGTAACTTCTGCCGATGCGGTAATAATAACCGTTCCGGGAGCTACAACTTTATCGTTTTTGTACTTCTGCACCATCGACAACGAATCTTTTCCTGTTGGGATATTAATTCCTAAATCGCAAGCAAAATCAGAAACAGTCTCAACTGCTTCATACAATCGAGCATCTTCTCCTTCGTTTTTACAAGGCCACATCCAGTTTGCACTAAGCGATACCGATTTTAACCCATCTGGCATTGGTGCCCAAATAATATTGGTTAACGCTTCAGCAATTGCCAGTTTACTTCCGTTTATTGGGCTAATTAATGAGGCTACTGGAGCATGACCAACAGCAGTTGCAATACCTGATTTACCTTTAAAATCAATAGCTACAGCTCCTAAATTATTTAGTGGCAATTGTATTTCGCCAATGGTTTGTTGCTTAGCAACTTTACCTGTAACCGAACGGTCAACTTTATTGGTTAACCAATCTTTACATGCAACCGATTCTAATTGTAATACTTGATTTAAATATTCTTTAACTTTATTAGAGTCGTAATCAACTTCTTTGTATTTAATATTTACTTTTTTATCGGTAATCGTAGTTTTTGGAGGTTTTCCAAACATGTCTTCTATTTTCAAATCAATTGGGTTTTGACCAGTTTGTTTGTCTTCAAAAGTAAAACGGTGGTCGCCAGTAATTTCACCAACCACATACATTGGGGCTCTTTCACGCTCTGCAATTTCTTGCATCAAAGCAATATCTTCTTCTCTTATTACCAAGCCCATCCGTTCTTGCGATTCGTTCCCAACAATTTCTTTTGCCGAAAGTGTTGGATCTCCAACTGGTAATTTTCTTAAATTGATAATTCCACCGGTTGATTCAACTAACTCTGACAAACAATTTAAATGTCCACCAGCACCGTGGTCGTGAATAGAAATGATAGGATTATTAGTAGATTCTGAAAATGCCCGAACTACATTGGAAACACGTTTTTGCATTTCTGGATTGGAACGTTGAATGGCATTTAATTCAATGGCATTACTCAATTCGCCAGTAGCAACTGAAGAAACCGCACTACCACCCATTCCAATTCTATAATTATCACCTCCTAAAACAACAATTTTATCACCTTTTTTTGGAGTGTGTTTTTGTGCGTCATTTAATTTTCCGTAGCCAATACCACCTGCCTGCATAATAACCTTGTCGAAACCTAATTTTCTTCCAGCCTCTGTATGTTCAAAAGTAAAAACAGAACCATTGATTAACGGTTGCCCAAATTTATTTCCAAAATCAGAAGCTCCGTTTGATGCTTTTATTAAAATATCTAATGGAGTTTGGTACAACCAAGGGCGTTCTTCCATTGCTTTTTCCCATGCTCTATCTTTTTCTAAACGAGAATAAGCTGTCATGTAAACTGCTGTTCCTGCCATTGGCACACTTCCTTGTCCGCCAGCCATTCTATCTCTAATTTCGCCACCCGAACCTGTTGCTGCACCATTAAATGGCTCTACTGTAGTAGGAAAATTATGTGTTTCAGCTTTTAACGATAAAACGGTATCAATTTCTTTTACTTCAAAAAAATCGGCTTTGTTTTGAGTTGTAGGAGCAAATTGCATTGCTTTTGGTCCCTTAACAAAACTTACATTATCTTTATAAGCAGAAACAATCGAATTCGGGTTTTGTTGCGATGTTTTTCTAATTAAGTTAAACAACGAAGAGGATTTTTCTTTACCATCGATTACAAATGTTCCGTTAAAAATTTTGTGTCGGCAATGCTCTGAGTTTACTTGCGAAAATCCAAAAACTTCGCTATCAGTTAATTTTCTACCAATTCTGCTTACCACATTTTCTAAATACTGTACCTCATCATCGCTTAATGCCAAACCTTCCTTATCACTATATTCCTTAATATTATCAATAAACAATACCTCTTCTGGTTTTTTATCAATGGTAAATAAATCTTGGTTTAATTCGGTGTACAAAATTTCTAACATTGGGTCGAAAGCTGCATTTTTACTTTCTACCACTTTATATTCTTCCATTCTAATAATGTTGTTAATTCCCATGTTTTGGGTAATTTCAACCGCATTAGTACTCCAAGGCGAAACCATTTCTTTTCGAGGTCCAACAAAAAAACCAGTTAATTTTTCTTCATTTACTTTTGCTGAATCCAATATCCAATTTAGTTTCGGCAAATCTTCATCATTTAATTTTCCGTTAAACTGAACAGCTATTATTTTGTCGGCTTTGCTCTTAAAAAATACAATCATTTTATGTAATAATTTTTGGAGTTGCAAAGTTAGAAAGAAGCTAAAATTATGGTAGTAAACTTGGTGTTTTTTTTAAAATGATATCAACAAAAAAGGAAGTTCGAAGATGGAAGTTAGAAGCCTGAATGGAATATCAATTCTTCCAACTTCGGACTACGGTCTTCCAACTTCCATCTTTTTATTCAATAAACCAACCTTTTCAACTACTTAATCGTCTATTGTTTAACTTGGTTAATTTAATAGCTTGGAACTTTCAGAAATTATAGAAGGTTGTTATCAAAACAGCAGAAAACATCAGGAAGCATTGTACAATTTGTACGCTGCTAAAATGCTTGGTGTTTGCCTTACTTATACCAATGATAGAGAATTGGCTCAAGACATTTTACATGATGGTTTTTTTAAGGTTTTTAAAAAATTTGACCAATACAATACCGAGTGGAACTTGTTTTCGTGGATTCGTAGAATAATTGTAAATACTGCTATCGACCATTTTAGAAAAACCAACCGAATTAGCAATGTTGATTTTCAAGAAAACGAATACATCGGAGGTTCATTCGACGATGTGTCTGAAACCTATAAAACAGCCGACTTATCACAGCTCATTAACATGCTTCCTACTGGAGCAAGAACAGTTTTCAACCTTTATGTAGTTGAAGGATACAAACACCACGAAATTGCAGAAATGTTGCACATTAGCGACGGAACTTCAAAATCGCAACTTTCTAAAGCAAAAAGTGTATTAAAAGAATTGGTTAACAAATACTATGTTAGATGATAAACGACAATAACATAGAAGATTGGTACAAAGACGAGTTATCGAACTTTGAAGTTAACCCGAACAATAACGGCTGGGAAAATATTTCTAAAAAATTAAATGAAGCCGAACAACCAACAACCATTAACGAAGAAAATATTGAAAGTTGGTACAAAACCGAAATCAATAAGTTTGAGGCGAAACCTACTCAAGAAGTTTGGGATAAACTCTCTACAAAACTCGATTTAGAAAATGTTTGGACGCGTGTTCTTTCCTCATTAAACAAATACGAACGAATGATTTGGTGGAGAAATTTTGGCTTAAGAACGGCAGCCATAATTGCACTTTTGTATGGTAGTTATTTAACCTATTTTAGTTATCAAGAAAATTACTTTGAGGCCAATGCCCATTTTTCAAGCAAAAAATTAAGTGAGCAAAATCTGGAAAAATACAATTCACCTGTTTCTGCTGATTTGCTTGATAATAGCAACAAAACACCATTTTCTAAAGATAATAGCAACACATCAACTGAAAAAGAAATTATAAAAGAATCGCTGCAAAGTAGAAAATTTGAGAACAACAACGCAACTAAAAACACTCCAATTTATGCAAGCAAGGATAAACCAAATTTACAACGATTTACAACAAAAAAAGCTGAACAAATTTCTTCTTCTACAACTGAAAAAACTATTCATTTCAGTAACCTAGAAGGAGTAAATACTATATTTAAAACCATAGAGGCGAAAGACTTTTTAGTGAAAAAAGATAAAAACAAAATTATTTTTAACGACAAACGATTTTCTTCGCACTTTGTTTTTGGTATGTATGCCAAACGATTTTATTTTGGTTTGAATGCTGGATTAAAAAAACAACAATTAATAACCTCAACCAATAAAACATTGCCTGAAAATTTAAAACAAAAATCATACTTAGATTTTGGTTACTCTGCTGGAGCTACTTTGGGATTAATTGTTTCCGACCAATTAAATATTGAAACCAACGTAAACTTTATTTCAACCAATGGTTACAAAAGAAATTTTGTATCAGATGAATTGAGTTATTCTGAAGAACTTAACCTAAATTATACTACAGTTAGTTTGTTGGCTAAAAAAATGAACAACAAATCTACATTCGACAATAAAAAATACTCGACTAACCTTATTGGTGGTATCTATGGTGGATATTTAACTTCTGCCGAAATTTTATCAAACAATAGTTCTTTTAATACAAAAAATGAGTTTAAATCTGCTGATTTAGGAATTATTTTAGGAATTGAGCAAGACCGTTACTTGACTAAAGAATTGATTATTACTCCTGGTATTCGGTACCAACAAGGATTACTTAATATTAGTAACACTTCTAGCGGATTTGAATCTGCACACACCTTTACTTTCGAGTTTAATATTGGTGTTAAATACATCTTTTTGAAAAAAAATTAATTACCAACCAACCTTTTGAATCACTAAATCGTGTTATTAGTGTTAGCAATCAATTAACTAAATGAATCTCTTTAAAAACATATTGGCTTACGCATGCATCTCAGGACTATTTTTGTTGCATCCTAGTTTTAACGAAGGAGATAATTTTATTACTAAAATTCAGCATGCAGTTTACGGTAATTCGTTTCGTGTTATTATTAATTCCGAAATAGAACCCGAAAAATTAAAAGTGGTTTGGATAGATGCTGAACAAAATGAATTGCTGATTTATGCTTTTGGAAAAGAAATCAACGAAATTCCTTCGGTGTCTGGCAAACAGAAGCTCATTGTTTATTACCACAATAATATTGTAGGAAAAGTTGAACATTACAAACCTACTCCTTATCAAGCACACAAATACAGCTTAAATGTTTCTTCAAAAAATAACGCCATCTTTTTTAAAGGTGAAATTGCTGGTCCTTCTGGCGTAAAATCACCTGCAACAACAACACTTCCTATTGCGTCGTTATAAAAAAAGCCCCTCAAGAAATTGAAGGGCTTTTTTTTTACTTATTCTGTTTTCTAAAATACTAACCGCATTTTGAATGTCCGCAGCTTTTGCAATTTAAGCAACCTTCTTCGTAAACTAACGAAGGTTCTTTACAGTTTGGACAAGTATTTTCTGCTGGTTTTGTTCCGTCGGCAATAAATCTTTTTAACGAACGAACCACACCTTTTTTCCAAGTATTTAAGGTTTCTTCGTTTAAGTGTAAATTTTCAACCATATCTACCACAAAGCTCAATGGCATACCATGGCGAAGAACTCCTGAAATTAATTTTGCATAGTTCCAGTACTCTTCGTTAAATGTTCTTGATAAACCTTCAATAGTGGTTTTGTAACCATGGCTATCTTCGTATTGGAAATCGTAACGAGTTTTGCCGTCGTCCGATTTGCTTTTAATAACCCAACCTTTTTGAACTTGAGATAAGATAGAGAATGATTCTTTAGCTGCACCTGTAAATATTTCATAAGGACGACCATCTAATAAACCAATAACAGCAATCCATTTTTCGCTTTCGTTATTAAATTGGATAATTTCAGCTTCTAGTTTTTCTGGTCGTTTTGGAGCCATTGTTTCTCCAAAAGTATTAGCAACTTCTTGTTTATCTTCTTTTTTATCGTTCGAAATCAACACGCCACTTCTTGAACCATCACGGTAAACGGTTATACCTTTACAACCACTTTCCCATCCTGTTTGGTATATTTTACTTACCAATTCTTCAGTACAACTGTTTGGAACATTTACTGTTACACTAATCGAATGATCAACCCATTTTTGAACAGCTCCTTGTAATTTAACTTTTTCAACCCAATCTACATCGTTAGCTGTAGCACCATGGTAAGGAGATTTCTCGATAATTTTATTCAATTCTTCCTCTTCCATTTTAGATACTGCATCTGCATCATATCCATTAGCAGTTAACCAAGTCATAAACTTGTGGTGGAATACGTGGTATTCTTCCCATGAGTCGCCTACTTCATCAACAAAATCAACTTTTACTTGTTTGTCGTTCGGATTAACTTTTCTTCTTCTTTTGTAAGAAACCATAAACACAGGTTCAATTCCAGAAGTGGTTTGAGTCATTAAACTTGTTGTTCCTGTTGGAGCAATAGTCAATAAAGCAATGTTTCTTCTTCCGTATTTTACCATGTCTTGATACAATTGCTCATCTTCAGTTCTTAAACGCATAATCATTGGGTTTTTCTCTTCTCTAATTGAATCATAGATTGGGAAAGAACCTCTATCTCTAGCCATATCAACCGATGAACGGTATGCTGCTAAAGCTAATTTTTTATGAATATCTTCACAGAAATCGGTAGCTTCTGGTGTACCGTATTTTAAACCTAAAGCAGCTAACATATCGCCTTCGGCAGTAATACCAACACCTGTTCTTCTTCCTTGAATAGATTTGGTTTTAATTTTTTTCCAAAGGTTTAATTCTGTTCTTTTTATTTCGATGTTTTCTGGATCGGCCTCTATTTTTTCTACAATTTTATTTACTTTTTCCAATTCTAAATCAACAATATCATCCATAATACGCTGAGCCATTTGAACATGTTTGTTGAATTTTTGGTAGTTAAAAGTAGCTTGTGGAGTAAACGGATTTTCTACATAGCTATATAAATTAACAGCTATTAATCTACAGCTATCGTAAGGGCACAATGGAATTTCACCACAAGGGTTTGTTGAAACTGTTTTGAAACCTAAATCAGCATAGCAATCTGGAATTGATTCATTAATAATAGTATCCCAGAATAAAATACCTGGTTCAGCAGATTTCCATGCATTGTGAATGATTTTATCCCACAATTTTTTTGCATCAATTTCTTTAGTGAATTTTGGGCTAGTAGAATTGATAGGATATTGTTGAATATATTTTGATTCTGATTTTACAGCTTTCATAAAATCATGGTCTATTCGTACTGATACGTTTGCACCAGTAACTTTGGTACCATCCATTTTAGCATCAATAAAATGTTCAGCATCTGGATGTTTTATAGATACTGAAAGCATTAAAGCACCTCTTCTACCGTCTTGAGCAACTTCTCTAGTTGAATTAGAGTATCTTTCCATAAAAGGAACAATACCTGTTGAAGTTAATGCACTGTTCATTACAGGGCTTCCTTTAGGACGAATATGAGATAAATCGTGGCCTACTCCACCTCTTCTTTTCATTAATTGAACTTGTTCTTCGTCAATTTTCATTACTCCACCGTATGAATCAGAATCCCCTTCATTTCCGATTACAAAACAGTTAGATAGTGAAGCAATTTGAAAATCGTTTCCAATACCTGTCATCGGTCCTCCTTGCGGAACGATATATTTAAAGTCGCTCAATACCTCATATATTTCTTCTTCGGTATAAGAGTTTGGATACTTCGTTTCGATTCTAGCAATTTCTTTTGCTATACGTCTATGCATTTGATCAGGATTGCTTTCAAAGATGTTTCCATCTGAATCTTTTAATGCATACTTATTAATCCACACATTGGCAGCTAACTCATCTCCTTTAAAATATTTTGTAGCATCTTTTAATGCCTCTTCAAATGAATAGGTTTTCATGTCGTTTTTTCCTGTTTCGTCGATTTTTACCACCAATTCATCAACTTTTTTTGTTGTTTCACTAATTTCGTTAATTGCTTCTTTCATCTGTTTGTAAGGGTTTGTAGGTTATTACTTCTTTACATTATTTTTCTGTAAAAATGCTTGTGCAAGTTAGAAAGAGTATTCGCTTCTTTCATCAAAAATTAAAGCTATTTTTTTCAACAGAAAGTTAAGTCATTAATACCGCGACTTGAAGTATATTTTGACAAAATTTATTAACAACTCATTCTTAATTTCCAAATTTTGTTAAGCAGAAAACAACTTATTGAGTGTTGGTGGTGGTTTTCAATTTTTTAACTCATTTTATAAAAATGAATTTATAAAAAAATAAATAAAAGATATTTAGGTCTTTTATTCTTTTTATTCAGAAAAGTTGTATATTTGCATCATAAAAACTCAAAATTATGGAAAATATAGATGACAAAACAGTAGCAGAAATTGTTACAGAAAACATTAAAACAGCAGACGTTTTTAAAAAAAATGGAATAGATTTTTGCTGTGGCGGAAACGTAAAAGTTCAAGAAATTTGTGCTAAAAAAGGAGTTGACTACTCCAAATTAAAGGAAGACATACTTAATATAGGTATAGCTCCAAAAGGCAGTAGCGACTTTAACACTTGGGATTTGGATTTTTTAACTGATTACATCATTAATACCCATCACAAATACGTTAAAGAAGCCAACGAACTTATTATTCAATATTCTGATAAAGTTGCAAAAGTTCATGGACATCATTTTACTGAAACCATTGAAATAAACAAACTTTTTCATGAAATAGCCAATGAGTTAAATATGCACATGCAAAAAGAAGAACAAATATTGTTTCCTTTTATTAAAGAAATAGCTAAAGCTAAAAAAGAAGGCGTTCGTTTAGCTCCACCTCCTTTTGGATCAATACAAAATCCAATAAATATGATGGAAATGGAACATACCGATGCTGGTGAAATTTTATTTAAAATAAAAGATCTTTCAAACAACCACACTCCGCCAGAAGGAGCTTGCAACACTTTTAAAGCTTTATACTCAAAATTAGAAGAGTATCAAAACGACTTGTTTCAACACATCCATTTAGAAAATAATATTTTATTTCCTAAAGCTATTCAATTTGAACAAGAACTAATGTAAATTTGCTTTATGCTATCAAAATCTTGTGTATACGCACTTCGTTCTATCGTTTATATTGGACACCATGCAACAGTAGAACATAAATTAGGCATCAAAGAAATTGCTGACGAACTTGATTTGCCCGTTCATTTCTTAAGTAAAATACTCCAAAGATTGGTAAAACATAACATTGTGCAATCTGTTAAAGGTCCTCATGGAGGATTTTTCTTGAATGATAAATCTAAAGAAACTAACCTGTTAAGTATTATTGATGTAATTGACGGGTTAGCTTTCTTTACCAATTGTGGATTAGGTTTAAAGGAATGTTCGGAAACACATCCTTGTCCGTTGCATGATGATTTTAAAATTTATCGAGATGGTCTCTATTTTTTGTTTAGCGAAAAAAAAATATCAGATTTAATTACTAAAATTGAAGCTGGAAATGCCTTTATTAGAAACCTTCCTCAGTATTAATGATAAAAAACAACATATCTTGTTTTAATTGCCCCAACAGCAATTGCTTTATAAAAAAGTATTGTTCTACGGAATTAATCCAAAAAATGGATGAAATAAAAATAATCAATCGTTTTAGTAAAAAACAGCTTATTTTTCATGAAGGAAATCCAACGGATGGAATATATTTTATACAAAAAGGAATAATAAAAGTATTTAAAAAAGGAGCTTTTAATAAAAATCAAATTGTAAGAATTAGTACCGAAGGTGATTTTTTAGGACACAGAGGATTTTCAACAAACAACACCTACCCTGTTTCTGCAGAATCTTTATCCGATTCTTTGGTATGTTTTGTTGGAAAAATGTTTTTTTATAAAATATTAGAAGAAACTCCAAAACTAACCATCAATTTAATGCTTTTTTTAGCAGACGAAATCAACTACGAAGAGGCTCGATTAAGAGATATGGCCGTTTTTAATGTGCGAGAAAAAGTTGCTAAAGCAATTATCATGTTGATTGAAAAATTTGGATTAAATAACGCTAACGAAATAAATTATTTGGAAGAATTTACCCGACAAGATATTGCTGAGCTTGTTGGTTTAAATCCAAATCAAGTAACCAAAATACTTGCCGAGTTTAAAGAGGACAACATTATTGAAACCGATAATAAAAAAATAAAAATTATCGACCTTAAAAAACTCGAAAAAATTATTTTAATTTGAATAATATGATATTTATCATATTTTTACATTCCAAAAAACAGATTTAAAATTGATTAAAATCAAAGCTACAAATAGGAGAAGTACTGTATTTTTACAAAATAAAGGACAAAGTTGTCTATTATTAATTACTAACTAAAAACTAAAAAAATTATGTTAACAAAAAGTCAAGCAAAATTGTTCTTCTTAGCAGGAACCATTATCTTCTCAGTATTGTTTCTGGGGTTATCGTATGACACACATGTAAACCATGTTGCAAACCAGCCTTATGAAAAAACAATAACACCCGCAGTAATTGCAGGTAAACACTTATGGGAAGACAACAACTGTATGGGATGCCATACTATTTTTGGAGAAGGAGCATATTACGCCCCTGAATTAACAAAAGTAATTGACAGAAGAGGTGAAGGCTATGTAAAAGGTCTTTTAATGTCGCCAACCCCATGGGGAGAACATACAAGCGGCAGAAAAATGGTTGCTTACGGGTTTTCAGATGAAGACGCTCAAAATTTAGTTGAATATTTTAAATGGGCTGGTACTGTCGATTTAAATGGTTTCCCAGCAAAACCTAAATATAAAATTGAAGCAAATAAATAATTAATAACCATAAAAAATATATAGTCATGAAATTTAAAACACAAAAATAGCCTACTGGTTTTTCTTATCAGCATTAGGACTTTTAACATTACAAATTATTTATGGTTTTATCATGGGTTTTGCTCACATGGGCATGGATGGCTTGCATGATTTTATTCCATTTAATACTGCCAGAGCAGTTCACACCAATTTATTGGTATGTTGGCTTCTACTTGGTTTTATGGGATCTGCATATTATATTATTCCAGAAGAATCTCAAAACGAATTATTCTCACCAAAATTAGCTTACATTCAACTTATTAGCTTCTTAGCTGTAGGGGTTACTGCAGTTATTGCTTATCATCTAAACTGGTGGGAAGGAAGAAAATTCTTAGAAATTCCTCGTCCATTAGATTACTTAGTTGTTGTTAATGTATTGGCTTTCTTATACAATATCTTAATGACTTTATTTAAAGGAAAAAAACAAACCACTACCTCTTTAGTATTAGCAATGGGTTTATTATTTGCTGCTCTACTTTATTTACCAGGAATGATTTGGTTTGATAGCCAAACTTTAGATTCATTTTACAGATGGTACGTTGTTCACCTTTGGGTTGAAGGAGTATGGGAGTTAATTATGGGTGGTATTTTAGCGTTCTTATTAATTAAAATTACAGGTGTTGATAGAGAAGTAATCGAAAAATGGTTGTATGTAATTGTAGGATTAACCTTTTTATCAGGTATTTTAGGAACAGGTCACCACTACTATTACATTGGAGCTCCATCATATTGGTTATGGATTGGAGGTATTTTCTCAGCATTAGAACCTCTTGCTTTCTTAGCTATGGCTTTATTTGCTCTTAACATGTACAGAAAAGGTGAGAAAAAACATCCAAACAAGGCTGCTTTAAACTGGACTTTAGGTGCTGCAATAACTTCATTTGTTGGAGCAGGTTTATTAGGAGCTGCACATACTTTACCAAATGTAAACTTATATACACATGGTACTTTAGTTACTGCAATGCACGGACACATGGCTTTCTGGGGAGCTTATGCAATGATAGTACTTGCAATTATTGCCTATGCTATGCCTAACCTTACAGGAAGAAAATTATACGACAACAACATGACTAGATACGCTTTTTGGTTAAGTAACATTGGTATGATTGGAATGACTGTAGCTTTTGGTGTTGCTGGAGTTGCTCAGGTATATATGGAAAGAATATTAGGTGTTGATTTTATGGAAACACAAAAAGAAATTGAACCACACTTTTTAGTTTTAGTATTATGTGCTACTGGCTTTACTACTGGTGTTATCTTATACATAGTTAATTTCTTTCAACATGGAAAACCAACTGATGAAGCATTAGTTTCAGAATAATTTTCTAATCAAATTCATTTTATGAGGGTTGGAAAAATATTCCAACCCTTTTTTTCAACTAAAATTAAAACAAATGCAAACCACATTTTATAAAACAATAGGTAAAGAACAAGAGATTTTTGAACATGCCTACCAAAACAAATTACCATTGCTTTTAAAAGGACCTACAGGAACTGGTAAATCGAGATTTGTAGAGTTTATGGCTGAAAAAATGAGTAAAAAATTATATACCGTTGCTTGCCATGAAGAAACCTCATCAACCGATTTAATTGGAAGATACATCATAAAAGGAAACGAAACAGTATGGGTGGACGGACCAATGACTAGAGCCGTTAAAGAAGGTGCATTTTTATATTTAGATGAAATTGCTGAAGCTCGACCAGATATTATTGTTGCACTTCACTCGTTAACTGACCACAGACGAACACTTTTTATTGATAAAACTGGAGAAACCATTGTTGCTAATGAAAATTTTATGTTAATAGCAACCTATAACCCTGGTTACCAAAAAGGATTTAAGGAACTTAAACCTTCAACACGACAACGTTTTATTTCTCTTTCATTTAATTATCCTGAAAACGAGGTTGAAACAGATATTCTTATTAAAGAAACAGGCGTTGAAGAAGATGTTGCAAAAAAATTAGTGAAACTAGGTAGTAAAATAAGAAACCTTACCGAATTAGGTTTAGCAGAAACTGTTTCAACCCGATTATTGGTAGATGCTTCTTTATTAATTAAAAGTGGTTTACCTCATCGCCTTTCGTGTGATGTTGCTATAGCTGAACCATTAACTGATGATGAAGATACGTTATCTGCTTTAAAAGATTTGATTAGTTTAAGTATGTAATTATTATGAAAAAATATTTGTTATATATTGTATTAATAATCTCAATTATTTATTCTTTAATAGTATCCGTTTACTGTTTAAAAGAAGACGTTATTGAAACTCCTACCACTGAACATCAAACTTTTTTAGACCTTAGCAGTTATTATATTGGAAACACACAATCACCAATTAATCTGCTTACAAACAGAACTCAAGAAAAAGAACATACGCTTGAATTAATGATTAACGACAAAGTTAAAGAAGTTGAGAACGAAGAACACACCGTAAAATTAGAGTTGGAAAATGGCAACTATATTGAATCTGATGGTAAAAAATATGAAATTATTCAGATTCATTTTCACACCCCATCCGAACATCACATCGACGGAATTGAATATCCAATGGAAATGCACATTGTAAGTGCTGAAATGGACAAAAAAGAAGATAAAAAATTATTGGTACTTGGTGCATTTTTTAAAATGGGAAATCAAAATGAATTTATTGAAGATTTTATTCAATTGATTCCTGAAAAAGAACACACCAAAAAAAATGTAGAAGGTAAAAATTTTCACTTAAAAGAATTTTTTTGCAATGAAAAAGAAACACTCAAAAAATTGTATCACTATAACGGTTCTTTAACAACCGAACCCTATTCAGAAAATGTTGAATGGTGTATTTTATCACATGTGTTTGAAGCATCACCAAAAGAGATAGACCGATTAAATAAAATTATTGGAAAAAATGACAGACACATTCAAGAAAAAGATTTATTAACAGCATCGTTTAATCACTAAATGGAAATAGATCAGCTCATATTTAAAGGTATTTACGACTTCTACAAAAAACTAACTGTAAAAGTTGATGAGGAGGTAGTGCAACGAACTGTTTTTCTTGAACCTTTAAAACCTCGTTTAACCATTTTATCAAGAGCATTAACTGGAAAACAAAACGAAATTGTTACTTCAGAAAGAGAAGGCGGTTGGTCGGGTTTAACTTTTTACTTACCAAAATCCATTTCGTTTAATTCAACCATTGAAGATAACGTAAATTATTACCTCTTCAGGGTGCTCTATTTATCTGTTCAACAAAAATTGAATTTAAATTGGGATACAACTAAAAATTACAAAGACAGTGAATCGCAACAGCAGGCTTTATTAAGTGCTGACAAGGTACTCACACAATTGTTTATTGAATACCCAAATATTGAAGAAATATATCAAAAACAGAAAGAAAACATTACCAATTTTTACGCTCAACAAAAAAAAGAACCCGATTTTTCTTGGCTTTATGGAAGATGGATGAAAAAAAATCCACATTTATTTGAAGCTAACAGCTCTTCTTTAGACAATAATACGGAAGCAATTGAAAAACCAGATATTACTACCGAAATGGATGCCAATCCGAGCGATGAAGTAGAAACGGTTGCTATAAACCAAAAACAAATGGAAGATAATGTTGCCACAAATAATTTTGAAAAAGTTGATACCCTATCCGAATTTAACGGAACTTTTAAAGAAATGGATGGTGATGATACACTAAGCGACGATGAAGAAGCCATTAGAGAACTGAATTTAAAACATACCGTTAGAACCGACGAAAAAAATCATTCGGTTTATAAAGCAGAATTTGTAAACAGCAAAGCAAACATTATTGTTGAAAATAAATTAGATGCTGGATACTTTTTACATTATGATGAGTGGGATTACAAAAACAGAGTTTACAAACCTAATTTCTGTAAAGTTTACCCAAAAAAGGTTGATGAAAAATTTTCGAACTATGCTGTGGAAACACTGAAAAAAAACGAAAAAACAAAAAGGGCATTGCTAAAACTTTTTACACAAATTCATAACGAATATGAAAAAGTTGAACGAGTTATTAGTGGCGAAGAAATTGATTTAGACGCTGTCGTTGATGTTTTTACTGATATGTATTCAAAAAAAACACCATCAGATAAAATATATATCACCAAACGCAAAAAGAAAAAAGACTTATCGGTTCTTATTTTAATGGACACCAGCCTTTCATCAGAAGGATATACCAATAACGAAAAAGTATTGGATGTAGAAAAAACATCTGTTTTGTTGTTTGGAGAAGTGCTAAGTGAATTTGGAATTTCTTTTCAAATCGATACATTTTCATCACGAACAAGAAACAATTGCTCATACAAAAGCATTAAAACATTTAACGAAAGTTGGATAAAAACTCGAAACAGAATTGGAGCCATTGAAGCCGAAGATTACACCAGAATTGGAACAGCACTTCGGCATGCAGGAAAACTTCTTGAAAAAGAAAAAACCAGCAGAAAATGGATTATTCTTTTATCGGATGGAAAACCCAACGATTATGACACCTACGAAGGAAATTATGGAATTGAAGATGTAAAAAAAGCACTTCAAGAACTAAACAATAAACATATTCATTCATTTTCACTAGCTATTGAGGCACAAGCAAAATACTATTTGCCACAAATGTTTGGACACAACAATTACAATATCTTGCCCAAACCCTCCGATTTGCCTTTTGCTTTTGGAAAGTTTTATAAAAAAATTTTAAATAGTTAATTATCATGACAGAAACAACCATTACAGATAAAAAATCAATTTATTATCCGCCAGGAGGAATCCTTATTTGGTTTCTTATTCTTTTAGAAATTTTTACTTTTTTGGGCGGTATTTTCGCTTTTCTTTTATACAGAAAAGACGCTTTAGAGGAATTTAAACAAGCACAAGCTTTGTTAAATCCATTAGTTGGAACAATAAATACCTTAGTTTTAATTACCAGCGGCTATTTTATGGCAAACAGCATACATCAATTAAAAGATGGTAAAAACTTACAATCAAAAAAATCGACACAAATAGCCATGCTGCTGGGTATTTTGTTTTTAATTATTAAAAGTGTTGAATTTTATGGTAAAATAAGCAGTGGCATAGGCTTTACACACAACACTTTTTTTACCTTTTATTGGCTAATGACAGGATTTCATTATGTTCATGTATTGTTTGGTGTAGGTTTATTAGCATATATGCAAAAAGCCATTTCTAATGAAAAATACAATGCCAAAAACATGTTTGATGTAGAAAGTTCGGCAACCTATTGGCATTTGTGCGATTTAATTTGGATATTAATTTTCCCCATACTTTATCTTTTATAACCATGAACAAAGAAATAAAAATAAACACCATAAGTTGGTTAACATTAGTAGCATTAATTGTAGTTAGTTTTTTTATTGCAGAAACACATCAAACTCACTTATTTTTAATCATTAGTTTACTTTCAGCAATAAAATTCGCAACCATATCATTTCAATTTATGGAAGTTAAACATGCTCACCTTGTTTGGAAATTTATTTCCATTTTATTCATTATCACATACTTATCAGTAATCTTTTTAATTTCTTAGTAAAAACACATGATAATAGTCATAAATTTTTCTTCCAAAAAGCACAACCTATATTGAGTTCAATCATTTACAAGAATAAAAGACCTCAATATCTTTATATCGTAAATTAAAGCATGCTAAAAAACGTAAAACTAAATCAATAATCTAATCAATAAAAAAAATTAAAAAACATGAAAAAAAAGCATTTATTGTACTTATCAATTGCAGGTTCAATGGTATTGTACAGCTGCGGAGGTGATGAAAAACCTAAAGAAGACGCAGTAGAAACAAAAACAGAAGGAATACAACTTAGCGAAGCAGAAATGCAAAAAGCATCAGAAATATATTTTGACAAATGTGCTGGTTGCCACGGATCATCTCGTAAAGGTGCAACTGGTCCTCACTTGTTACCAGATGCTCCTGAAGGAGATAAAGCTCCAGGAACAAAATTATTAGGAGATGCTGGTTTAAGAGCATTTATTGAAAACGGTACACCAGGTGGTATGCCAGAATGGAAAGGAATAATGACTGATGAAGAAATTAGCTTAATGGTTAAATTCTTACAAGTTAACCCTCCAGCAGTACCAGCATTTGGCATGAAAGAAATCAAAGAAACTTGGAAAGTTATTGTTCCGGTTGCTGACCGACCAACAAAACCAATGCACAAAAGAAACATCGACAACTACTTTGGTGTAATTATGCGTGATGCTGGTAAAGTAGCAATTATTGATGG
>JABTUP010000010.1 GCA_015075325.1 Flavobacteriales bacterium
CACTATGCCTGGATTTGCTCTAACAATTGTTTTAAGTGTTATGGCATCGCAAGTAAAAAAGTCGAACATGGTTTGATTTTCATGTCTAAATTTTTCTACATCTTCATACAATGAAGCAGTTAACCCAATAAAATAATGACCTTCCAAATTACTTTGGTCGACAAAAGTATTAATCTTTTTAAATGTTGAAAGCTTTGTTTTGTTTATGTCGTAAGCAACCAACACAAAAAGATATCCTTCTTCGTTTAAATAATCTTGTGCATAATCGTTTCCATCGTCAGCAATAATAGTAAAATCGGTAATGGTAGGGTGTTCTCCAGCCTTGATTAATTTGGTGGTTCTGTCAGCAAATTCATAATTAGGATTATCCCAAGGATAATTTTTTTCGGTAAATTCTTCTACTACTCCAGTTGTTTTGTTTTTGTAAAAGAAAATGTTCTCAAAAACATCTGGTTGAGCTCCAGGAGGCAATGTCATTTGCTCAGGAATACTTTTACCAATTGCATAAGGACGATAATCTTTTATTGGCAAATGAATAATGGTGTAATAGATAAAAACTGATGCTAATATAGTAATGTAAGTAATTGGAATAAATTGAGTTGCAACCGATTTAATAAAGTATTTTGACAATAAATACCCCACAAAACCAACTGCTGTAAATAGTAATGGGAAATACCAACTAAACACCCATGAATAAAATCCAACCATTGCAAACGCTGGAATTAGAATAAAAGCATCATCACGCAAGGTGTTTATTTTAATTTTATGGCGTTGAAAAAACACAGGAATAATCAATACCATTAAGATTAAATCTTTTACAAATGATTCCCAAGGTGTTAAACTTCTACCTAATGACCCTTTCATTGCATCGCCAAAACAACCGCAGTCGGTAACACATTGTACTGGCAACTTTTCGTTAAATACAATATTGTTTCCTTTTTCTTCAGCAATCGAAATTTGGGTATTCGACTCCATTTTTTCCAGCATTTTTTGGTGTTCGGGAGAATCTTTTACCACTTCTGTTAGTTGATTGTAAGTAGCTGCGGTGTCGCAAGTTGCTGTGTGTAAAGTTAAAAAGAAGAAAATTATGGTTAACCCCAGTAATGAATATACAGTGATTTTAATTCGTGTGGCAAACAACACGGTAAACCCTAAGATAATTTCTAATGCACACAATACCACTGCAAAAGCAAGTGCATATTCTGCTAAAAACTCCAACGTAAACGAATCCCAACCCAATAGGTTTCTAACACGATAAGCCAATGCTCCGTTTTCAAAATATTCTTCTAGTTTGTAACTAAAACCAAGCGGGTCGTTAGCCTTAATTAAACCTGAAACAATAAACAGCGAGCCTACTAAAATCCTAGATATGTTTGCAATCCATTTCATCTTATTGTTGTTTAAAAAAAATCTAAATTAATTTCTAAACTTACTCGAATTGTTGGTTTAACACTATTTTAACTATTATGTTCAATTTTAATCATGGCAAAAACAGCATAATTAATCATGTCTAAATAATTTGCATCAATACCTTCCGATATTAATGTCTTTCCTTTGTTGTCTTCTATTTGTCTAGTTCGCAACAGTTTCATTAAAATCAAATCGGTAAGCGAACTCAAACGCATATCACGCCAAGCCTCATCGTAATCGTGGTTTTTGTTTTCCATCAAGCTTTTTGCTTGTAAAAAATACTTGTCGTACAAATGTTTTGCCTCGTCAAATTTCAATTCGGTATTTTCATTGTAACCCAATTCCAACTGCACTAATCCCATAATACAATAATTTATTATGCCAATGTAGTCTTCACGAATACCTTCATCTACTTTGCTAAACCCTTTCTCTTCAATACTTCTGATACGTTTTGCTTTAATAAAAATTTGGTCAGTAATTGAACTTGGACGTAGAATTCTCCACGCACTACCATAATCTTTCATTTTTTTTGTAAAAATGTCGCTACAAATCTTTATTATTGAATCGTATTGTTTTGAAGTAGTATTCATTAAATCTATAATCTAAAATATGTCCATTAAAGAAACCGTGCAAGATACATTTTTTTTGAAAAAAAAATCAATTAATTGCGACGGGAAAATTGTAAATTTAGACGAACCCCTTGTTATGGGGATATTAAATGCAACTCCTGACTCTTTTTTTGATGGAGGCAAACATACCGATGAAAAAAACATCATAGCTTTTGTTAAACAACAATTAGCTGATGGTGCTGCAATTATTGATGTTGGAGGTTATTCGTCGCGACAAGGAGCAGCCGAAGTATCGGAAAAAGAAGAACTAAATCGCGTAATTCCTGTAATACGATTGTTAAAACAAGAATTTAAAGACATTGTACTTTCTATCGATACGTTTAGAAGCCAAGTAGCACAAGAAGCCGTAAAACATGGTGCTGCCATTATCAATGATATTTCGGCTGGAGAACTAGATAGTAAGATGTTTGATGTGGTTGCGGAACTTCGTGTGCCTTATATTATGATGCACATGCAAGGCACTCCTCAAACCATGCAAAAAAATCCGACTTACCAAAATGTTACCAAAGAAGTGATGAACTACTTCGCTGAAAAAGTAAATGTGTTGCACCAAAAAGGAGTAAACGACATTATTATAGACCCGGGTTTTGGGTTTGGTAAAACCATTGAACACAACTACCAATTGCTGCGAGAGTTGAACCATTTTTCAATTTTTGAATTGCCTGTGTTGGTTGGGGTTTCGCGAAAATCGATGATAACCAAAGCGTTAAACATCAGCTCGAAAGAGGCTTTAAACGGAACAACCATACTAAATACGTTGGCTTTAACTAAAGGAGCAAACATTTTACGTGTACACGATGTAAAAGAAGCCGACGAAGTGGTAAAGCTTTTTAAATTGATGGAAAAAAGTTAGTAAACTAGCTAGAAGAAAATGGTTTGTAAAGTTGTTTTGGAGAGTATTAATTAATAAGTTTAATTACATCTTTTTCAACAATCTCAACTAAATGCTTAATTATAGTTTTGTCTAAAACCCCACTAATTAACATCTCAAAAGATTTGCCTTTTAAAACTTGACTCCATGTCTTTTTTCCTAAGTGATACATTTCTTTCAAATCATTGATTTCTTTAATCAAATCATCATAAATTAATTCCTGACCATTTCTTAATTTTTCAATTTCAAATAGGATTTTATCTAGTCTATCATTATTTTCATCCTGCTCTTGATAAGTAAAAAAATCAGTTGAGTTTATTTCTAATTCTGAGATATGTTTGTCTAAATAATAGTTTAATAGCTTAAATTGTTTTGAATAATTACAATTATCCCTTTTACAGGATTTAAAATGTAACTCAAATACCTCTTTAGCATGATCTTTAAATATGTTAAAGAAGATTAATCTATCATTATCATTTTTTAAATCATATGATTTATGTAGGGCTTCATCAGCTAAATTTTTTCCCACTTTCCCCTTCATCAAAATTATCTCTAATAAAATCCTTAGCTATCTCTTTTACAACATTCATTAAATATATTTTTAATCCACCGCCTTAACAAAATACGATTCGGCATTGGGTAGCCATTCGGTAATGCGTTCAATACGGGTATCGTGGCTTGGGTGTGTGCTTAAAAACTCTGGTGTTCCTCCACTTCCTCCAGAAGCAGCTTTCATGCGTTCCCAAAATGGAATGGCTTCTTTTGGTTCGTAACCTGCCATAGCCATAAACACCATACCTAATTTATCGGCTTCACTTTCGTGGTTACGACCAAATGCAAGCATACCAACACCTGTAGTAACACCGTAAGCACTTAAAAACAAGGCTTGAGTTTCTGCTGGTTTTTCTTTTAACGCCACAGCTAAACCTGCTGCACCAACAGCTGCAACTATTCCTTGACTCATACGCTCGTTTCCATGTCGGGCAACTGCGTGTGCAATTTCGTGTCCCATAACCACCGCTAAACCAGCTTCGGTTTTGGTTACTGGCAAAATACCAGTATAAACCACCACCTTGCCGCCAGGCATACACCAAGCGTTTATTACATTTTGGTTTACCAAGTTAAATTCCCATTTATACCCTGCAATTTTATTCGACATGTTGTTGTCTTTCATGTATTTTTCTACTGCACGAGCAATTCTATTGCCTACTTTACGCACCAATTTAGTGTCTTCAATTTGGTCGGACATGGGCGGGTTTTCACCTAAAAAAGTATTGTATTGAGTTAAGCTCATGCCCAACAACTGACTTTCTGGCAAAAGGTTCATTTGTCTTCTGCCCGAAATAGGCACTTTGTTGCAAGCTAATACTGTTAAGAAAGCTAATAATACTAAACTAAATCTGGTGATTTTCATGATGGTTTTTATTTTCTATTTTTATTTAAAAATCTTCAAGGTTTTAAAAACCTTGAAGATTTAAATTGTTAATTAATCTCTACCGAAAGTCCGTTTGCTGACAACTTGTTTGAAATCATTTCTAATTCTTTATATGCTCCTTTTTTAACATCGCATTTTCCTTTAAAATGGACTAACATAGCACATTGTTCGGCTTGAATAAAATCGTGATTACAATGTTCAACAAGCATTTCAATAACATGCTCAAAAGTATTCACATCGTCGTTAAAAAGGATTAAATGATGTAATTCTTGTTTTTCGGTTGTTGAACTTGTTTGTTCTAATGTTTGTGTACTCATTTTGCGTTATTTTTTACTAATTCAAGAGCTTCGTTTACCTCAATTGGTGTGCCATTTTTAAAGGCAATTACTTTTGGTTTTTTCACTCCTTCTGTTTTCATTTCAATTTGCATATCTAATGCCGAAGGGTAATCGGGATAAGAACCAATGGTATAAATGGTTTTATTGTTTTCTTCTTTAATTTTTACTCCTTTGCTGTATATTTTTAAATAAATTGCAGCTTCATCAACTGGCACTTCTTCTTCATATTCTCCTAATAAAACCTGGAATTCTAAATTTAACTCCTCTCCTACTTGTTTTTGATTGATTGGTGTTTTTGGTTCAGCAACAACAGGTTCAGGTTGTGTTGTTGGAGTTACGTTTCTATTTTCATTGGTAGTATTTGCCGTTGATACTGAATTAGATGATTTTGGTTCGGTTACATTATTTACTGGCTGTGAAGAAGTATTGTTTACAGGTTGTGGCTGAGTTGTAGTTGAAGCATTAGTTTTTGGTGTTGCTGCAGCATTATTATCAACAGCAATAAAATTAACTGCATCATTAACCGAAACTCTATTACCATTTGCATAAGCAATTACAAAGGCGTCGGTAATTCCTAAAGTTATCACTCGTTCTTTTGCAGCATTTGCGTCAGTTAAATTGGTGTAAACTCCCGAAGTATATCTAATCAGTCCGTTTGCAGTACGTTCGCTATTTAATGGTGTTACGTTATTTAATTGGTCGGCTGTAATTGGTTTTGAGTAAACACCAACTTGAACTGTAAAGAACACACCTTGAATTTTATTTACATCAGTAGAAATTCCATCTTCAACCAATTGAGCATTTGCTTTAGGTTCTGGTAATTTGTTTGATGTTGTATTTGAAGCATTTGCTTGATTAGAAGCGGTAGATGTTTGGTTTGTTGTTGAAGTTGTTGTTTCGTTTGAAGCAAAATCAGTACCTCCAGCCATAGCTCTAGCTTCGTTAATATTAATTCGTTTACCATTATAAAAAGCTACGACAAAAGCATCGGGATAACCAATGGTTCTGATAGCATTTTTAGCTTCGTTTGCCATATTAAAGGTATTGAACAAACCAGCTGTGTAACGAGTAATTCCATTTCCAGCATCTTCTGCCATAATTGGAGCAAAACCTCTAAAGTGGTCTTGTGGAATTGGGTTTCTGAATGCTCCTATTTGAACTTTAAACACTAAACCTTCAGGTAATTTTGAAGCTGTTGGTATTTTTTTATCTGCATTGTAAGCTGGTGCTTTATTAGGTGTTAATACAAATATTTGATCTGTTAACACATCTGGAACTTCGTCAATTTTATTTAATGCTACAGGTTGTGATTTAGTAGGTGTTTGTTGTGTATTGGTTTTGGGCTGATTAGTTGTTGTATTGCTTGTTTTAGGTTGTTGAGTTGTAGCGTTATTATTTGCTGTAACATTTTCTTCTGTAGTAGTATTCTCTATTGAATTGTTTAACGATTCTTGTAAATTACTTGAAGTTGATTGATTAGTTGTTGATGAATTGTTTACAGTATTTTCTGCAACAACATTTTCTTCAGTAGTTGAATTTTCGATAGCGTTGTTTAACGGTTCTTGTAAATTGGTTGATTGATTTGTTGTTGGCGACGATTGCGTTGTATTTGAAGTTGTGTTTTGAGCTACATTCTCTTCATTATTTTCAGCCACATTTTCTTCGTTTGTTGTAGCAGTTGATTTAACAGTTGGTTGCGAATTAGTTGCAGCTGTAGTTGATGTTGTATTTTCGGCAATATTGTTTTCTACTTCTTCCTCTACTTTATTGGTAACAGGTTCGTTATTTGTTGTTGAAGTTGTAGTTTTTACTGTATTATTAGCAGTAATGTTTTCTTCTTCATTTGTTGTTGTATTTGCAACTTTATTCGTGGTTGATACTTCATTTTCAGGTGCTGATGTATTCGAACTATTTTCATTCAAAACATTATTTGGCTGTACTTGAGCTGTAGTTGAAGATTCGTTGTTTGCTAAAGCATTAGCTAAGTAATCTTTGTTAATAGATTCAGCTTTTTCAATGGTTTTTATTTCTTCCGATTTTGAACTTGAAGCTAAAATTGCATCGGCTTTTTGGGCTGATTCGTTTGCTTTTGCTTGTTTTTCGGTAGCCTGATTATTGTATTCATTTGCTTTTGTTTCATTATCAGCAATCATGGTTGCTAATTTTTGAATTTGACCTAAAAGTTTAGTTTTTGCAGCCTCATCGGTTGTAGCAGATGCCATTTTATTTAAACTTCCGTCTAATATTTTTTGGTCGTTAGCATCTTCTTTGTGGTTGGCAGACTTCACATAATCTACCTCAGCTTCTTTTACCAATCTTCTCGATTCTTCTTTTGCAGCAGCATATTCAACATATTCTGGCGAAGCTTTAATGGTTTCTATTTCTTGAGGAGTTAATCGTGCAATTAATTGTTCTTCTTCTGCTGTTAACCCTTCAATTTCTAAACTTGAAGAAGAATTGGTTGTTATAGCATTGTTTGAAGTTGAGCTCATTTGGTTTTGAGCCGATGCAATAGCCACATCAGCTGGTTGGTTGCTGTACAATTCTATTGCTTTACGTTGTTTTTCAATAGCTGTCAATTCTAATTCTTTAGCTTTTGCCATGCTGCTCTGTTTTGCACTATTTGTTTGTGCATTTTGAGCTTTTTCTCTTTCTTCTTGTGCTTTATCAAAATAAGTGTTCGATTCCTCTTCAGTTAATTCAGCAATGGTTGCATTGTTGCCTGTTGTTGAAGAATTTTGTTTCACTTTTGAAAGTGCTGCTTGGTTGTTGTAGTATTCAGCTTTGTTCGATTTTTCGATTGCTTTAGCTATTTCTAATTCTTTGTTTTCAGCTTGTGTTTTTAAATCAGTTGCTTCCGCTAACAATTGTTGTTTTTGGGTTTCATTTTTTATGGTTGCTGCTTGAGTAGTTTTTTGTTCAGCTTGCAAATTCAATTGTTTAACTTCTTCTTGTAAAGTTGTAACTTGAGCTATTTCTTTTTTAGCTTGTTCTGAAGTATAGTTATAACCTGCATCTACAAGTTGTGTAGTTTCTGCTGTTGATGAAACCGAATTATTTATTGGAGCGACATTGGTTGAAGAATTGGTTGAAACATCAGTTTTGTTGGTGTTTGATTTTGGCGTATTAGTTGAAGCCAACATGTTTTCTTGTTGTATTCGAACAGTTTGAATTTCAGAAAGTTGTTCAACTAAGGACGATTTTTCGGATTTCAATTCAGCAATTCTTCGAGCAATTTCTGATTTTTCTGATTCGTTAGCGGTAGTTAATTTTTCGTTTCGATAAGCAATTTCCTGATCAACAGCGTTTATCCAATTTTGAGTAATTTTTTCTTTTTCTCTGCTCGAAGTTAAAGGGTCAACAATATTATCTGCCTTACTAAATTGGTTATTGTAGTCGGTTGAATAATCGGCAACTTCACCGTTTGGCAAAATAATATTTTCATCGTACTGGTTATTTACAGTATTACTCGATGTAGTATTTGTTGTCGTAACATTTGTCGATGTTGTATTTGATGAAGTTGTATTTGCTTGTGCTAATTCGTTTTGTTCTAACTCTGGCAACTTATCGGTGTACAAAGCAATGTATTCTTCGTTGCTTTTTATTTGGTCGTTTAGTTCAGTTATTCTGTTTTCAATAGCAACTTTATCGTCGCCTTGAGCATCGTTTAACTCAATTTTTTTCAATAACAATTCCTGTTCATTTGCATTTTTCCAATTTTCATAAACAGCAATTTTGTCTTTTATTACAACTGGACTGCTTTCTTTTTCATCCAATTGAGCCAATTCGTTTTCGTAAGTTGAAGCGTAATCAACTATATTTCCGTCAGCATCAGTAATGCTTTGGTTTGATGATTTGTTTTCAACATTAGCATTGGTTTTTGGTTGATTAACAGCCAAGTTATCATCCGATGTTTTTTGTTCTTCAGCCAATAACAATAATCGTTCTGCTTCTTTTTCTTTTTCAGCTTTTAAACTGTTTAGTACTTCAATTCTGCTTTTGTGTTTTGTTTTTTCGTTCAAAGTAGTTGAAGATGCGAGTTGTTTTTCTCTAATTTCAATTTCTTCGTCAATATCAGCAATCCATTCTTGGTTAATTTTTGCCATTTCAAGCGACTTTTGGTATTCACTTGTATTTTGCTGAGCATCAACAATTTTTGAACTGTGTTTAGAATTGTAATCCATTATTTTACCTTCATCAGAAATAATACTGTATTCTGATTTGTGTTCAGCTAAAACAAATGTTTCTGAAGTTTTTGGAGCAGTTGTTTCTGTTTCAGCTGAAGGATATAATCCAACTAAGCCTTGTTGCTCAAAATAAGCAATATCATTATTTAAAGCTGTTTTATCTGTTGCTTTTGTAACAGTTAATTTATTTACTGAATTAATAGATTCGATAACATTACTTGAGGTATTGTAATTGTTTTTAATTTCTGCCAATTCAGCAGCTATTTTTTTCTCGTTATCTACAGCAACTCCTAAATCATATTTAGCATCTTCTAAATCAACAGTTAGAGCGTTAACTTCTCCTTGTAAAGCTTCTTTATCGGCTTTTTTAGATGTTTTACTGATTTTATCTTTTAATGCATCAATTTGTTCAACTAATTCAGTTTGTCGGTTGTTTAATTCAATGGCATTATTTCTTACCTTGGTATATTCAGCTTCTTTATCAGCAAGTTTGTTTTCAATAAGTTCTTTTTCTTTATCTAAAGCCGATTCTTTGTGGTAAGTAGCACTCGAAATTTCGTTGAGTTGAACATAGGCTTTTTCTGCTTCACTTCTATTTCCAGCATTTATTTTACTTACAACTGTAGAGCTTAATTCGGCAGATTTTTTAACATCACTTTCTCTTTCGGTAGCTTCGTTTTCTAATGTTTTTGCCATGTTTAATGAAGCTACAGCCTCATTTACCAATTTTGCTGCATCAAATTTTAATCGCTCTGCTTCAACCAATAAATTTTGTTTTTCACTTTCATTTACACTTTCATTGGCAAGTTTTCGTTTTTGTTCCGATTGGTTAAACAGTTTTTTTGCTTCTGCGGATTTTTGTGCAGCTAAATCATACGAATAATTTGCTTGATTTTTCGAAACTTTAGCATTATCAGCTAATGTTGTAGAATTTTTAACTGCTTCAGTAGAAAGTTCAGCATTATTTAGGTTTGCAACAGCATTAATTGTGCTTAACTTGGTGGTATTAAAATTATCAGCAGACAACTCTTCTTCTGATAAATTAACATCCATTTTTGCTTTGGTCTTTAATAAATTCTGAACAATTAAAGGATCTGTAATTTCAAATTCATCCGATTCGTCGAACAAGTTTTTAACCACTAATTTTTCACTACTACCCTCTCCTACTAAACGCAACTCCTGTTTAAGAGCTCTAAAACCATCAATTGTTGGCAATTCAATGATTGCTGAATGCACGGGTGCCGAATTGGTGGTTTCTACTAACAATTTAAATTTTCCGCCATTACCAGGAAAAACAAGAAGATATTCTCCTGATTCTCTGTTGGTTGTATACACTCCATATTTTCTATCTTTCTCTACATCTAAAATGGAAATGGTTGCCGATTTCATGTTAGGGTTTGATTCGGCTAAGAAAAACCCTTTAATTATGGTGTTTTCAGAAGGTTGTCTATCAACCTGAACTTTATAAACAGTTAATTCACCTAGTTTACTAGCTCTTGATGAAGCAAAATATGCCAGTTCATTGTCAATATCAGAAATAAACAAAATATCATCATCGGGTGTATTAATTGGAAAATCTAAATTTTCAGGTAACGACCATTTTCCAGTCGATTGGTCGAATGTAGATTTAAAAATATCATATCCACCCATACTATTGTAGCCTTTAGAGCTAAAGTACAGCGTTTTTCCATCGGGGTGAAGAAAAGGATAATCGTCATCAAAATTAGTGTTAATGTCGGGAAACATTGATGGAGAGCTCCATTCACCATTGGGTAATTTTACTACTTTAAAAATATCTTTTCCTGTTTTTTCATCGTTTCCATAAGACGAAAAAACAACCATTTTTGGGTTGTCGCCGATGTGAATGATAGATGATTCTTTTTTCTTAACATCAAGTTTGGTTTTAAATTCATCGGGTTTTACAACTACTTTTCCTCCAATTCCTTTTAAATCATAACTTCTAAAAAATTCGGTTGCCCGTATTTCTTTTTTCTGCAAAACTCCAATATCAGTCATGCTTCGAAGCAGCGTTACGCCATTTCTACACATTTCAATTTTTCTATCAACCTGAAAATGCTGCACATCTTTTGGCAATCCTTTTTCTTTAAATTTTTTATAATTTAATTCGGCAGTAGCAAATTGATACTCATGGTGTTGAACTAAAGCAAGAAAATAAAACGCTTGTGGATTAACATTTGGTTTTGAGGTAGCAAAAGTTAAGTATTTTAGTGCATCTTCTTTTTCTCTATTTCCAAAAAAGTAGCAGGCTCCATACTTGTAATTGTAATCGGGGTCTTTTGGATATAAACTCAACAATTGCGAATAAAGCGGCAATGCTTTAATATAATCTTCTTCTGCAAAGAAAGTTTCGGCTGCTTTTTTCAATTCTTCTTGCGAAGCATACTGAGCACTAACTTTTGTCAATGAAATCAGTATTGCGAAAAGCAAACAGAGGTATTTATAAGAAGTTGTTTTTAGTGTCATTAAAAATCAAGTCAATCAACAAATTTACGAATATATTGTATTGATGCAATAATCGAACATTTTACCAAATTATTCGTCAAATTTTCTTAAAAAATCTATTTTCTTTTTGTCAGACGAATACATAAATTGATAAGGTTCTTGTCCTTTTTCAGCTTTTGCTTTACGTTTGTCTGGTTTTGTTTCTTGTATTAAGGTATTAAAATCAGCATCAGAAGAAATTGCTTGCATCATTCCTCTGGTATAATTAAAGAAATACCAATTGTTTTTATCAATCTCTAAATAAATATTAAGTATATCGCCACTTCTTTTCTTCACTATTTCAACTTTTCCATCAACGTATTTGTTTACTTGCTCTTTGCCAATATTACCTATACCTATTTTGCTGATTGATTTGTATCTTTTGTTTACATCATCCCATTTAAATTTAATGTCGTTAAACACTAAAGCTTTTTTCAATTCATCAGGTAGCTTTTTGAACTCGCCGTATAAATTTGCTTGAGCAATCAATTTATCTGCTTCTGTTTTTCCAATAACATCGCGTAAGCCTTTTTCAAAAACAGGTCTGTCGAGTTTTGCAGGGTCTAATGCACTTGCTTGTTGCATTTTTTTAGATATGTTTCGAAGAGCATCTTCGTTAAAGAAGAAATCGATTAACATAATTAAATCAAAAACTACATCATTATCAATTAAATTTTGGGTTATTGTACCTGCAGAGCTAATATCAACTTGACCGAGTTCTGCACTTAAGTTTATTTTACCTTCTGCGTACGACTTACAATTTTTGGTATTTAAACTCAAGTAATTTCCTGCAAACGACATTTCTTGCAGTTTGTCTTTATTAGAAATTTTGTACTCACTATTTTCTTTGTCATAATACAAATAACCTGTAGCTCTAATCACTTCTAAATGACTATATTTCTTTTTGTGATTTAAAAATGAAGTATATATTCCTAAAGAGTCTGGACTAGAATAAATACCTGCATACAATTTATTCTTAATTTCATCTTGAGTTGTGCTATCAATTGGAATGTAAATTTCTTTCGGATTAATTTGCGATTCAAAAGTGAACCAATCTTTATTCAACAAGTTACAATCGTGAAAAATTCTACCTCTTCCATCAAAAGTTAAAAATTCGTTGTTTGCAAATAATTTTACGTTACCACGGTATTCATAAAATGGACTGAGTTTGAAGTTAGCCGTATCGGCAATTGCTCCAGTTGCGTAGGTTTGTCCTGTTGTATCTACACCAATGTTTTCGAGATAAATGGTTTGTGAAGATTCCAGTTCATCGATATAATCGATGTATCCGCTACCAGCGTATTTTCGTTTACCAAATACATTAATTGTTGAATTGTAAATGTGGTGATTTTGAGTTACATAACTTGCAACAACTTTAGAGTTATTTAATGTTCTCATTTTAGCTTGTTTATCAACAATTACGTTTCCACTATCTGGATAAACCATAGCATCTGCCACATTCATAAATTTAACACCTTTTGCATCAATTACTTTCTTTTTTAAATCGTAAGTTGCTTTTGATGAAAAGAAGCTAAGCGAATCTTGTTGCGGATGTACCGAAATAAACTGAGCTCCATCAAGTTTAACTCCACTTGCATCGGTTGTTTTTTGTTCGCCAGCACTAAGTTCTATGCCATCGGTATCCATAAACCATTTAAACTCATCCATATAGCAGATGTATTGATTTTGAGGAAATTCTATAACAGAACCTTCACCGTTTGATTTAAACTGACCAAATCGCTCTTTAAAACTTACATAAGCATTTACATTTTTTGTTGCAAAAGAAAGTTCTCCTGCCAACTCAGCATCTTTAAGTCTGAAATCGGCTGTATCGGCAAAAAACTCATTAAATTTAAATTTAATTTCATTGGATTCCATTTCGGCTTTTTCAAACTCAAAAATTCCTTTTCCAAAAAGCCCTTCAGGTGTGGTTTTAGTTTGTCCATGCATTACCGATTTCATGTCGTACATCCTAATGGGTTCAGTAATTTGTTTATGAATCATGTAATCCTTTTTTGGATGCCAAACTGTTTTTACGTTAAGCCCTTCCGCAGGTGGAAATTCTACAGCAACAGGATTCTCTTTTATAATAAATTTTTGAGCTACAGCATGCATAGAATCGGGCAAAAAGATAAACTCATTAGAATATGTGGTTGATGCAACATAATCTAATTTCCCATCTCCTTTTAATCCATTGTGGCTCATGTTAATTTCGTTGGTAAATTGTCCTTTTCCTCCATACATTGGATAACCGTCTGGGGGAGTTTTTCTAATAAATCCTAGCGAATGATCTGGTTGTAGTTTTAGCGTTTCTTCAAAATCTGGGAAAATACCCGCCGAAATAAATGTTCCATCAAATTTTAATGATGCGTTGGTAAAATTGTCTAAGCTATCAATAGTAAAAGGTTTTACATCAAAATAAAAGTTATCACGGTTATATGCTCCTTGTTGAATATTTTTTTTGTCATAAAAAACATACGAATTATTAAAGCTATTCAATATTGGATATTGAGGAATAGGTTTTATACCAGATTTATTATTGGGTTTATCAATTAATAAATCTCCGTTTATTTTATTAATTACCGTTTTTACAGGTTTAATAATTGGTTTCCCTAAATCATCAACCTGACCAGTTTCTGCATAAATTCGTAACGAATCTACATTGGGCATATTAAATTTAAATTCGTCATAAATAAATGAAAAATTACTTCCCATGATATCAAATCGACCTGCTTGAATAACTCCACTAAAATCAAAATCTCTGTTTTTCTTTAATATTAATTCTTGATTATTGGGATAAATGGTAACCTGCTGAGAGTCGCTCATGTGAACGCTGTTTACACCTCTCAATGTTAAATCATAATTTAACAAACTTAGCGTTGCATTTGAAGTACCTTTTATGTTGGAAAAAAAATTTATCACATCATAATCGAGCTTACCTGCACTTGATTTAACCCAATCAATTAACTTATTTTTTACAATAAAATTCATGTTATCATAATCAAAAATAATGAAGCCTGCATAGGTAAGATTTAACAACAACGAAACCGATTGTTCTTTTGAAAGCCTCATGAAATTTGAAACCTGTTCGACTGTTAAAAAATTAGTATCAAATTTTTCAACCATGTTTTTTATTAAGTACAATGGATTTTGGTCGGACATTCCTGCTAAATCCTGATAAATATTTAATTTAAAGAAGTTAGAAGAAGAGAATGTTGCATCGGTTTTTGTACCTCCCACTAAGTTTCCGAATTGAATAAGCGGATCGCCCAAATTCCACGTAAGCATTTCAAAATCCATATCAACTTGGTGATACGAATTAAAGTATGGTGTTATTTTTATCCCTTGGTTGTCTCGAATTAAAGTAATTCTTCGCTCGTCGATAAAAAACTTAAATGATAAACCTGGATGAAAAATGGAGTCGCTTTTAATAAAAATTGTTGTTGCAGCAATATCTGAAACAATTTTTTCTGGCCTGATAACAAATGCTTTTGAGCCAATTCTGATAAAAGGCAAATCGTTTTTATAAAATATTAAAAAGGCATTTTGCTCTTGATCTCCCCTACCAATAACCTTTCTTCCGTGCATTGCAAAACCTCCAATGTAATCCACGTCTTTAGCTATATCTTTAATTTTCAATCTTTTATCATACGATTCAAATCTTGGGTAAGATGCTTTTTCTTCAGTAATTCCTGCTAATACTTTTTCTTCTAATTTTCCTTTTAATGGTTTTGCAAAGTGTAAATAATCGTAAAAAGTTACATTTTCAATTTCATAAGCAGGGGTTTTAAATGCAATGGTGTAATTGTTTATTTCGGCAAAAACCGAATCGGGAGAATAAGCTGCTCTTTCCCAAGTTATTTTACCACCTGTACCAACCCATTTTCCTAAAGTAGGATAATAAATTCCTTTGGTATTTAAAATAACGGAACTGTCTCCTTTTGAATAACAGGTTAAATGAAGTGCATTAAATTCGATTGTTGGTAAGCTATCAAAGCCAAATTTATAGTTGTTGTTATTTGCTTTCCATGTATTTGCCTCTGATTTGTATAAGGCGTTTTCTTCAAACAACGAGTTACACGATTCTAAGTATTTGGAGAAGCTATTTTTATCTTTATCGTCAACCAATTTTGCTAAAATATCTTGCCAAGCAGAAAATGATTCTGGGGTTTGATATTTACTATTTACAAATCGAGAAATGGTAAAAAGGTAATTTTTAAAATCAGGAAAAGGTTTCTTTTTTTTGTTAAGCATTAAATTAGCCATCATGTAAACTCCATCTCGCTGGTCCTGAGTAAATTTACCTCCAAACCAATCCCAAGAAAACTCGTCCATTACCAGTTTTCCATCTTCTTTTCTGGAAGCAGTTAAAAACTCTTCCATTTCTTTAAAAAATGCGGAAGAATCGGCTGAAAATTGTTTGATTTTGGTTTGCGAAAACCCTGATAAAACCAAGAATAAAAACAAAAATGATAAGAATATTTTTCGCATATTATTTTTTTATTAAGTGCAATAACGTCCAATCGTTTTTATGATTAGCGTTAATTAACTTTAAATCATATTTAGAAGTTTCTTCAAGCAACACATCCATATCTGAACTAAAAAAACCACTTAACAACAAATGTCCTTCGGTTTTTAGTGAATTTGCGTAGTTTTTCATGTCTTGAAGTAAAATATTGCGGTTAATATTTGCAATAATAACATCAAATATATGATTTTGAATACACTCTGCACCACCTTTTTCTGTATGAATCGTTTTACAATTGTTTCTAATAACGTTTTCTAACGTGTTTTGATATGCCCATTCGTCAATATCAACAGCTAATATATTGTTTGCTCCTAACTGTTCTGCTAAAATAGCTAATACGCCAGTTCCGCATCCCATATCAAGAACTGATTTGTTTTTTACATCCAATTTCAACAATTCTTGAATCATTAAATGAGTTGTTTCGTGGTGACCAGTTCCAAACGACATTTTTGGTTCAATAACTATATCGTAAGCAAAAGCCGTTTTCTTTTCGTGAAATGATGCTCTAACATAACAAACATCGTCAACATTTATGGGTTCAAAGTTTTGTTCCCAAACTTCATTCCAATTTTGGTCTTCAATCTTTTTAACTGTATAAGTTACTTTAAACTCGTTGTGGTTGAATGAAAATAAATTTTTCATCTCATTTTCATTAAAAAGTGGTGCTTGAATGTATGCATCAACGCCATTTTCAAATTCAACAAAACTTTCAAAACCTATTTCAGCCAGCTCGGCAATAACAATATCTCTGCCTAAATCAGTTGGGTTAACTTCAACTTTTAATTCTATATAATCCATGTTCACTTTTATCTTGTTTAAAAACTCTAAATCAATGCATTTAAATACATTATTAGTTTTTAAATTTATTTAACGTTTTTTAGCTTGTTCCATTTAACTTAATAAATACCTTTATGGTATGTTTTTTTTCAAAAATAGTATTTTACTTTTTGTTTTAACAATAATAGTTGAATTTGGTTTTAGCCAAACAATTGATTCTTCTTATTACACTCTTTCTGGCACTGTTGTGAATGGAGAAAATAATGAACTACTAAGCGGAGCTCATTTGGTTTCGAGTAGTTCTTTTGCCACCAAAACTGACGAAAACGGAAATTTTAATATCAACATTAAAGAAAACGATACTTTAAAAATATCTTACATCGGTTTTAAAACCTATTATTATGTTGCACCATATCAAAAAACCGGAAAGTATTTAATTAAATTTAAACTCTACACCGATTCTATTACACTTAATGAAGTTGAAATTTTTCCTTGGCCCAGTTACAGCGAATTTAAAAAAGCATTTATGGAACTGAAACCTTCCGAGCCCGAAATTAAAATGGAAGGAGTTAAATTATATCAAGACAGAAATATTGAACCTTGGGAATTTAAAACCGTTCATCTTTTAACCAATCCTATTTCATATATCTATGATAAATTACTTGATAAAAAAGCCAAACAACGTAGGAGAATTGAACGAAGAATAAATACTATTCATAATGCTCATTTAGAATAACAACAGTAAGCAAATTATTTATTTAAATTCTTTGTTAAATTTTTAACTTTTGCTAATGTTTTTTATATATTTGTGTCAGAACATAAAACTCTAAAAAAAAATTATTTACAAACAAACAACTCGACTTATTTAAATTAAGTTGTTTGCTATATAAAAATATTTATGAAAGCAACTCACGTTTTAGTAGAAGAAATTATCAAAAAATCGCCATTTTTGGAAGAAGCTTTAGCCGAAAACATCATTAATTTATCTTCTCTTTCGCGACAAATAAAACCCGAAATTGACGAATTAACAAAAAAAGATGTTCAGATTGGAGCAATAGTGATGGCATTAAAAAGGCTTTCTCCAAAATTTGACCCCAATTTAAAAATTAAAGTGAAAAAGGTAATTAATAAGCTGGGCGATATTACTGTTCGCTCGAGAATTACCTATTACACATTTAAAAACTCGGAAACAATTGTTGACAGACAAGCCGATTTACTTAAAAAGATAAAAGGTAAAAAAGATACTTTTTTTGCTTTTTCGCAAGGTGTTTACGAAACCACTATCATTTTAAGCGATTCGGAACATGATGATATTGATAATTTGTTTAAAAACGAAAGTTTAATTCAGGAAACTAAAGGATTATCGTCGTTAACCATTAAATTACCAAGCGAAAATGCTGATGTTTCGGGTATTTATTACTTTATTCTTAAAAAAATAGCTTGGGAAGGCATTAATATTTTAGATATTATTTCTACCATGCACGAATTTACTATTATTGTTGACGATGATAGTATTGACAGGGCGTTTACTATTTTAAAGAATTTAAATAAAGGTTAAGCTGTAATTTAAAACTAAAAAAAGACTTTCAAAACAAATTGAAAGCTTTTTTTGAGCATAAAAAAGCCTCAACAATTGTTGAGGCTTTAATTTTTTTGTTGGAAAAATTATT
The DNA here is from genome assembly GCA_015075325.1 of Flavobacteriales bacterium. Lineage (GTDB taxonomy): Bacteria > Bacteroidota > Bacteroidia > Flavobacteriales_E > Vicingaceae > Vicingus. Next base: position 18,348 of record JABTUP010000010.1, read on the forward strand.
TCACAACGTCAGCTAAAGCTTTACCAGCTTTAAATTTAGCAACTTTTTTAGCTGCAATTTTGATTTCTTTACCAGTTTGTGGGTTTCTTCCTGTTCTAGCAGCTCTTTTAGAGATTGAGAAAGTTCCAAATCCGATTAATTGTACTGCATCACCTTTTTTCAAAGATTTAGATACTGCAGAAACAAATGCATTTAATGCATTACCTGCGTCAGCTTTAGTTAAACCAGCTTCTTTAGCCATTGCGTCGATTAATTCTCCTTTGTTCATGTTTTTAAATTTTAAAAGTTAATATTAATGTTTACCTATCAAATATAGGAGTTTTACAAACTCAACAAACACGCAGCATCATTAGTTATCAACAAGCTATTAACATTGCTATTATTGAGTTTACACCATTTCGAATACGGCATCATCTTGTGCAAGTTGGGTGTTAGCAAAGATGGTTTTGGCTTCATCCAATAATACGTTCAAATCCTTGTACCTATTCGAAAAGTGTCCTATAATCAACAACTTAGCATTTGCTTGCTTGGCTATTGTGGCTGCTTGCTTAGCGGTACTGTGGTAGGTTGCTTCAGCTCTTTTCTCATCTCTATGCAAAAAGGTTGCTTCATGATAAAGGATATCAATGTCTTTTAATTGAGGCACTATACGCTCATTGAATTTGGTATCAGAGCAGTAAGCGTAACTATAAGATTCATCAGGGTTTAGTGTTAGCAGTTCATTTTTTATCACTTCATTTTTATCAGGAAAACTAAAATCCAATCCTCTTTTTAGGTTGTCCATAGCATATTTTGGTATCTCGTATCTTTTTATTGCTTTTGGATTTATTTTGCGTGGTTTCGGTTTTTCTTTAAATAAAAATCCAGTGCATGGTACTCGATGATCGAGAATTATGGTTGATATGGTTAGGTGTTCGTTTTCAAACAACACTTCCGATTGGTTGGTTTGTGTTTCGTGGAAAATTAACGGGTATTTTAATGTACTGTGCGAATACGCCAAATTCATGTCAACTAGTTCTTTGAGTTGTTTTGGCCCATATAAATTTAATGGCAATGTTCTTCCCAATATACTCATGGTTTGTAGCAAACCCAACAAACCTAAGTAGTGGTCGCCGTGCAGGTGGCTAATAAAAATATGGTTTAATCGTTGAAACTTTATTTTGTGCTGACGTAAACGGTTTTGAGTTCCTTCGCCACAATCAATTAAATAATATTGTTCGTTAATGTTAATTAGCTGAGCACTCGGATTTCGTGCTAGAGTTGGAGCTGCCGAAGCACTACCTAAAATTAAAATACTAAATTTCGTCATCTACATCTTCTGAACCCATTTCTCTTTCGAGTTCTTCCATAAATAAATAGTCGATAGCTTCTGGCAACGAAGGCGTTTCAGTAATAATGTTATCGAGTTGAGATATTTTTAATAGTTTTTTTACCATGGGCTGAATGCCACACACGATAAACGAACCTTGGGCTTCTTTACACAAGCGATTTCCTATAAGCAAGGCACTTAAGCCTGATGAATCGCAGTATTTAACTGCACTTAAATCCATTAAAATATTTCGTTCGCCATTTTTGTTAACAAGCACCAAAGCCGATTTTAATTCGGGCGAAACCAATGAATCTAGTTTTTCTGAATTAAATGTGATTAGTGTGTAATTATCGTATTTAGTACTTTCAAAACTCATGTTCTATTCTATTGATGGTAAACAAATGTAAAAAAAGAAATTTTATTAAACAAGCTATTCTTTTTGGTCTTTGTAAGCAATAATTATTTTTTTTACCAAATCGTGTCGAATTACATCTTTTTCATCGAAGCGAACAATAGAAATTCCTTTAACATTGTTTAAAAGCGATATGGCTTGTGTTAATCCCGATTGTTGGTTTCGTGGTAAATCTACCTGAGTTTCATCGCCATTGATGATAAACTTTGCCGATTTACCCATACGAGTTAAAAACATTTTAAACTGGCTTTTGGTGGCGTTTTGAGCCTCATCTAAAATTACAAAAGCTCGGTCTAATGTACGCCCTCTCATAAATGCCAAAGGAGCTATTTGTATTGTTCCATCTTCGAGCATTTCTTTAAGTTTTTCTGCAGGAATCATGTCGCGAAGTGCATCATACAACGGTTGCAAATATGGGTCGAGCTTTTCTTTTAAATCGCCAGGTAAAAAACCCAAATGCTCCCCTGCTTCCACTGCTGGACGGGTTAATATTATTCGTCGTACTTCTTTATTTTTTAAGGCTCTAACAGCTAATGCAACAGCGGTATATGATTTCCCTGTTCCTGCTGGACCTACAGCAAAAACTAAATCGTTTTTTTCGCTTTCCTTAACTAACTTGCGTTGATTGGCTGTTTTAGGTTTTACAATTAATCCTGCATTTCCAAAAACTAAAATATCGTCGTCGTGCTTTAATGTTTGACTTTCTCCGTTGGTTGTTTCGTCCATTAATCGCTCAATGTTGTTTTCGGTAAGTTGCTTGTATTTTAAAAGGTGAGCAATTAAGAGGGCTATTTTGCTTTCAAAAAGTTTTATTTCTTCGTCATCACCAATTGCTTTTAGCGTATCGCCTCTCGAAACCACTTTTAGTTTAGGGAAATAAGTTTTAATTAAACTTAATTTAACTTCGTTTACACCGAATAACTCAACTGGATTTACACCAGAAATTTCTATAATCTTTTCGTTCAAATATTAATTTTTTAATTGATAACTTTGATTTTGTTAATTGACTGGATAAATTTCAAACTTTTGATTCAAACAAATGCAATCAATTCTTATTAATTATCAACAAATTTAACAAATGCCAATAATAACATTAACAACCGATTTGGGACTAAAAGATTACTATGTTGCTTCATTAAAGGGCAACATCTTAAGCCAATTAGCTGATGTTAATATTGTTGATATTACCCACAATGTAAATCCTTACGATGCCCCAAAAGCCGCTTTTATTGTAAAACAATGTTATAAAACTTTTCCAAAAGACACCATTCACATTATTGGTTTAAATGCCGAATTAGATGAAAACACGGTTCATCTTGCCATTTATTACGATGGGCATTATTTTATTGGAGCAGATAACGGCATGTTTTCATTAATTTTTGAAGCTATTCCTGACAAAATTGTTGAGTTAAACATTGCTCAAGATACTGATAACAAAACATTTCCAACAAAAGATATTTTTGTTAAAGCTGCTTGCCACATTGCACGAGGCGGCACTTTAGAATTGATTGGAAAAATAAAAGAAGAATTAAACAAAAGCATACCATTTCAGGCAACTTCAGAAAACAACTACATTAAAGGAATGATAACGTATGTTGATCATTATGGAAACTTGCTTACCAACGTATCAGAATCGTTATTTAAAAGTTTTGGAAGAGGCAGAAATTTCACCATTTACCTAAGAGGAGGCTCTTATAAAGTAAGTAAAATAACGCCAACTTACAATCGTATTTCGGCAGGTAATATCTTAGCCATGTTTAGCTCAACTGGTTTTATCGAAATTGCTGTTAGCAAAGGACATGCAAGCAAATTGTTGGGATTAAAAGAAACCGATTTAATACGCATTGAGTTTTATGATTAGAATTGTTAAAATGACTTTTGCCCCTGACAAAGTGGAGGAGTTTATTAAAAATTTTAATGCTAGAAAAAACGACATCAGAAATTTTGAAGGTGTTACCCATTTAGAATTGCTTCGCGATAAAAAAAATCCAAACATATTTTTTACTTACAGCCATTGGAAATCGGAACAAGATTTAGAAAACTACCGCAATTCTGCTTTATTTAAAAGCGTTTGGGCTGTAACAAAACCGCTATTTATAAAAGATGCTGAGGCTTGGAGTGTAGATAGTTTATTTAATGTAATCCCAAAGTAACCATGCCAACTCAACGCTCATTATTTTTACAACACGTAGCTCAAACCAGCGATTTTCCGCTTTGTTTAGAAATTGAAAAAGCCGAAGGGATGTACATGACCGACGTTGATGGCAAAACCTATTTAGATTTAATTTCGGGAATTTCGGTTAGTAATTTGGGGCATCGCCACCCAAACGTAATTAATGCAGTAAAAGAACAACTAGAAAAATATACCTATTTAATGGTTTATGGCGAATTTGTGCAATCGCCACAAGTAAAATTAGCACAACTGCTATGCAGCCAATTGCCTTCGCCACTCAATTCGTGTTACTTTGTAAACTCAGGTAGCGAAGCCAACGAAGGAGCCATGAAATTGGCAAAACGATACACTGGGCGAAAAGAAATTATCAGTTTCAAAAACGCCTACCACGGCAGCACACAAGGTTGTTTAAGTATTATTGGTGGCAACGACTTTAAAAAACCATTTGAACCGTTATTGCCAAACATTACCCAAATTGCATTTAACAACGAAAACGATTTAGCTAAAATAACCGAAAAAACAGCCTGTGTTGTGGTTGAACCCATTATGGGAGAAGCAGGAATAATTGCTCCACAAAACAATTTTTTACAAAAATTAAGAGCTCGGTGTACCGAAACTGGTGCATTACTCATTTTTGACGAAATACAAACAGGTTTTGGACGAACAGGCAAACTGTTTGCTTTAGAACATTTTGGCGTTGTACCCGATATTTTAACCCTTGCCAAAGCCATGGGAGGCGGTTTTCCTATTGGTGCATTTGTTTCTTCTAATGCAATAATGAGTAGCTTAAAAAACAACCCTATTTTGGGGCATATTACCACTTTTGGCGGACATCCAGTTAGTTGTGCCGCAGCTTTTGCAAACCTTCACACCTTGCTTACCGACAAAGAACTTATTAGCTCGGTTGCTCAAAAAGAACAACTTTTTAAACAATTATTGGTTCACCCATCAATTAAAGAAGTACGAAGCTTTGGATTAATGCTGGCAATTGAATTTGATAGTTTTGAAACCAACAAAGCCATAATTGATAAATGTATTGAAAAAGGAGTGCTTACCGACTGGTTTTTGTTTAACGACAAATCGCTGCGAATTGCACCACCACTCATTATTACCAATAAAGAAATTGAATGGGCTTGCAAAATAATACTAGAGGCTATTTAAAATCATTGTTGTTTTATTTTAATTCGTTTACTTTAGCCGCTTTAAAATTTGTTAACATGAAGCAACTCTATCTTTTTACTTTTGTATTTGTACTTTTTTTTAATTTAAATGCTCAGGATTATATTGTAGTGAATGGTAGAGACACCATTCATTGTAAAATAAATGAAATTAGCTCTAGCACTATATTTTTTACATTAATCCAAAACAATGTTCCCCTTAAATCATCTATGCCTTTAACAAAGGTTAGCTCGTATTATTTTAATACTTCTCAAGCAACTTCTAACGACCAAATTATTATATCGCGTACCGAACCTGAAGAAAAATATGTAAACAAAAATGAAGATTTACTAAAAGGTAAAGAATTAATTCAGCGATTTAGAATTGCTGCCGATGCGGGTTATGGACGATTTACAGCACCTACAAATCCTAATAATCCTGATTTTTTAAAAGATTACTACAACGATTTAAAAAGCGGTACTCACTTTGCTTTGGGAGTGAATTATTTTACCCGAAAAAAATGGGGTTTTGGTCTTAAATATTCGTTATTTAAAACAGCAAATGAATTCGAAAACATTGTTTTATTTTACCCTGATGGCACTTACGACCAAGGTTTGTTAAGAGACGACATTAAGGTAAACTACATTGGTGCCTCAATTTTATATCGTTTTTTAGGGAAAAACAAAGTGAGCGGCTTATATATTGAAGTTTCAGTTGGAAAAACATTTTACCAAAACAACAGCGTGTTGGTTTACAACTACAACATAAAAGGCGATAGAATGAGTTTTGGTTATGGAATTGGCTACGATTTTAAAGTAACCAGTTATTTAGCAATTGGTGTTGGTTACGATATGTATGTTGCTACTTTAGACCGTTTGGTGGTAAACAACAAAACATACTTCCTAAGTAAACCAGAAGACAAAGAAAACATTTCGAGAATAAATTTAACTTGCGGGCTTCGTTTTTTGTTGCAGTAATTATAAAACTTTTTTATTTATTTACTTAATTTACAGCGTGTTAATAACATTTAATAAGTTTGACAATTCCACTTATTTTATGTTTTGATTTGGCGTTAACTTTGAGTTAAGTTAAACTACGGATAAGTTTAATGGGGCAGGTATTTGTGTGTTGGCAGTAATGGTTGAAATCCTGATATATCAGATAATTAATACCTTAAAAACATAAATTTGTAGCATTTACAAACAAAAAATGGATAAACAATTTTCAGTCATAATTCAACTAATAAAGCAATCTCGAACTAATGCTATAAGAGCAGTAAACACTGAATTAATTAACCTGTATTGGAATATAGGGGAATATATTAGTAAGAAAATTGCACAATCCGAATGGGGCGACTCTGTCGTAACAGAATTAGCAAAATATATACAGTACAACGAACCTGAGATTAAAGGATTCTCCGACAAAAATATTTGGAGAATGAAACAGTTTTACGAAACATACAAGGATTTTCCAAAACTCTCTCCATTGGTTAGAGAAATTAGTTAGACAAACAATATGCTTATTTTTTCAAGATGTAAAACAATTGAAGAAAGGGAATTCTATCTTAAACTTGTTAATCAAGATAGTTATAGCAAAAGAGAACTTGACCGACAAATTTCTGCAAGCCTTTTCGAACGGACAATGATTGGTAATTCACAAATCTCACCGCTGGTGAGAGAAAACAACAATGACTTAACAAATACCTTCAAAGATAGTTATGTATTTGAATTTCTAAACTTACCTGAGCTACATAGCGAAAAAGAATTACAAAATGGACTAATAAAACAAATGAAAAACTTCATTCTAGAACTAGGAAAAGATTTTCTGTTTATTGGAGAAGAATACAAATTGCAAGTGGGTAACAGCGATTTTTTTATTGATTTACTTTTTTATCACCGTGGACTGCAATGCTTGGTGGCTTTTGAACTCAAAGCAGACAAGTTTAAACCAGAGCATGTAGGACAACTGAATTTTTACTTAGAATCCTTAGACCGAGACGTTAAGAAGCCAAATGAAAATCCGAGTATTGGAATTTTATTATGTAAAGACAAAGATAGCGAAGTTGTTGAATATGCATTAAGCAGGAGTCTTTCTCCTACAATGGTTTCAGAATATAAAACACAACTGCCTGACAAGAAATTACTTCAACAAAAGCTACACGAACTGTTTGACAATGAAACTGACAGAAAATAGAATTTCTAGTATTAATCGAATAGTCAAACCAATCATTACCTAAAACCCTGATTTACAATAAAATAACTATTATTGTGAATTTGTAAAAAAAAAAATAAACCATGAAAAAACTACTTACCATCTTAACTATAGCAGCTTTGGTAGCTTGTAAAAACGAGCATAAGCACAACGAAAACCACGAAGAACACGCCCACCACGATGGGCACAACAATGCCAACGAGCACATGCATGAAAGCACCACAAAGGAACTAATAGACCGATTTGAATCGCCCGAGCGTGATGCCTACCAACAACCAACCAAAGTATTGGAATACTTAGGCAATGTAAAAGGGCTTAACATATTAGACATTGGAGCTGGTTCGGGTTATTTTAGCTTTAGGTTGTTAACCGCAGGTGCAAACGTAATTGCTGGCGATGTAAACGACGAGTTTTTGGCTTACATCAAAAACAAAAAAGAAACCGAGTTTAACAACAACCCCAACTTGGAGCTTCGCAAATTACCTTACGATTCGCCCAAATTAAAACCCCAAGAAGTAGATAAAGTACTGATTGTAAACACCTACCACCACATCGAAAACCGCGAAGCTTATTTTGCACAAGTGCTAAAAGGCTTAAAACCCGGAGGAGAGCTGGTGCTTATCGATTTCTTTAAAAAAGAACTGCCTGTTGGTCCGCCCGTTGACCACAAAATTGATGAACAACAAATGCAAGAAGAACTAAAAAAAGCAGGTTTTACCCAATTTGAGGTAAACACCGATTTATTGGAATACCAGTACATCATTCGTGCCCAGTAAAAAAAACATACATCGTTTATAAACCTTACGTTTAATACAAAAGAAAAAAGCAACCAACAACGTAATGGCGGAAACAATATAAACAATTGATTTTATTAACTCACCCCTGCCCCCTCTCTTTTAAGAGAGGGGAAAGATTGCTATAGGCAATCAGGGGTGAGTTAAAATAAAAGATACCACGATAGAATAATTCGTGATTTTAACGAATTTAGCAACATTCAGGAATACATTTCAAACAATCCACAAAAATGGGCTAACGATGAATATAACATTACTAACTAATCAGGATTATCAAACAAGTGAATGGTCGGGCGGCAGCACCACCCAATTGTACATTTCCCCAGTAAATTCGTCGTATGCCGAACGTAATTTTGATTTTCGAATCAGTTCAGCAAAGGTGGAAGCTCCAGAATCTACTTTTACAGCTTTGCCAGGAGTTAACCGAAAACTGATGGTTTTGGAAGGAGAAGTAACTGTAAATCATAGAGATAAATACAGTAAAACACTAAAACCATTTGAAATAGATACCTTTAGTGGCGATTGGAACACCTCAGCAAAAGGCATTTGTACCGATTTTAACCTAATGACAACAGGCAACCTAACCAGCGAACTAAGCCACATGTCATTGCTTGCAAACCATTACAAAACATTAATCATCAATGAAAACTTTCACACCGTTTGTTTGTATCTACACTCGGGCAGCATTTATGCCGAAATAAACAACAAATTGTATAACCTTAAAAAAGAAAGTTTGTTGGTTTTGAGCGACATCAACATTTTCTCATTTCATTTGCAAGCTAATAAACGCAGCGAGTTAATTGTTTCAAAAATAGGTTACAAAGTATAGAACGCTGATGACACTGATGAATATGATAAAAGTGATAGTTTTTAAGAGCTATTATCCTGACTTGTCGGGATATATTTGCGGAAATCATAACAATCTGCGTTATCTGCGTTCAAATTAATTATAACTTTCCCATAAAAAAATGGAAACGGCTCTTCAATATTTATTAGATGTGTTGTTGGCAACGCTAACTCACTTAGCCATATTACTTGCTCCAATTTTGTTGTTGGGATTAATTATGCATCTTATTTCGCAGCAAATAGAAAAACTAACGGTTGGTATTATTGGAATGCATGGCTATTTATATCTTTTTGGATGGATAGGAACAGCCGTTCATGAGCTCGGTCATTTAATTTTTGCTTTGATTTTTGGACACCATATTTCCAATGTAAAACTATTTTCGTTTAATGCCAGCAACCCTGAAATGGGTTATGTAAAACATACGTTTAACAAAAAAAATATTTACCAAAATTTGGGCAATTTTTTTATCGGAATTGGACCAATATTATTGGGTGGTTCTGCCCTATTTATTATTGGCTATTTTCTGCTTGATATTAACTTTAACTCCATAACAAACAACAACTTAAAATTAATTAATTCGAGTGTTTCTGAAAGTATTAAAAATGTGTTTTATTCGTTTTACGATGCATTGATGCACTTGATAAAAAGCATACTTCACAACAACGAAACTGTTTGGTGGAAATACCTGTTGTTTTTCTACTTACTTTTTGCCATTGGCAGTTCCATTTCATTAAGCAAATCCGACATAAAAGGTTCTTTTTCAGGATTATTGTTATTTATTGCACTCATTTTATTATTTAACCTTACCACACTTTGGTTGGGCGATTTTGCCATTATTATTTTCACCACTTTATCCAACTTAGCTTCGGGTTTTTATTTAATATTATTCATGTCGATTTTCTTTAATTTAGGATTTCTGTTGCTCTTGTGGTTAATTAGTTTGGCTGTTCCTGCTAAAACGGCTAAAAAAGAAAAGAAAAAGTAGGTTTATTTTTCTCTTAAACAATAGATTATTTTTTTGGTCGTTCAACTACAAACTTTTATAAAAGAGCATGGGTAGATTTTCATTATTAGCCATTTTGTTATTGGTATTATTTAGCTGTAAAAAAGATGTTAAAGATTTACCGCAAAAACCTGATGATTTACAAACCACCAATTATCGAGTAACCTTTAACATCAATTGGAACAGCACCGATTATCCTACCGATTACCCAACAAATGCTCATTTCTCTAAACTAATTGGGTGGACACACGAACCCAATACCGAGTTTTTTAAGGAAGGCACACTAGCTTCAGAAGGTATTCGTAAAATGGCAGAATTGGGTGCCACCACTCCGCTCGATATTGAAATTAATGAACGAATTGCTACAAAAGAAGGTCTAGGTATATATATAGGCAATAATCTTGCTACTGGTGTTGGGCAAATTACCATTGATGTTGAGGTAGATAAATACCATCCATCAGTTACTTTGGCAACCATGCTAGCTCCTAGCCCCGATTGGTATTTGGCTGTAGTAAATGTAAACTTATTAGAAAACAATCAATTTATAAGTACTAAAACCGTTGATGGCATTGTGTATGATGCAGGAACTGATGATGGTTTAACCTATACTTCTGCAAATGCCAATACCTATCCACGTCGAGCCATTTCGTATTTTGTGAGTGCTCCACTTGGTAACGACACAGTTGTTTCGCCAAGCATTGCAACAATAACTTTCACTAAATTATAAAATAACTAGCCTAATATTAGATACGTATAAGAAGATGAAAAAGATATTTTTAATCCTAATACCTTTAATTGTATCAGTACAATTATCTACTGCCCAAGAAAAGTTAAATGAAAACAAAAAACTTGCCTCAACAGCCAAAATTTGGGGATTTCTAAAATATTATCACCCTCATGTGGGTTCAGGAAAATTCAATTGGGACGATGAACTCATTCAAGTCATTCCGAAAGTTGAACAAGCTACAACAAAAGAAGAATTGTCTTTAGTCTATATAGAATGGTTAAACCATTTAGGAAAAGTAAAAACGATAAAAAATAAAAAACAAGAAGACACTTCAAAACTTTTCACTAAAAATTTTGATCTTTCATGGTTAGAAAACAAACAATTATTTACCCCTGAATTATCAGATAAACTCAAATTTATTGAAAACAACCGATTAAAGAAAAACAATCATTATGCAGGAAAAAATATGCTCGGCACATTAAAAATAAAAAATGAGCCAGAATATATCAACTTTGATTATCCCAACGAGAATTATCGATTACTTAGTCTTTTTAAGTATTGGAATATTATTGAATATTTTTTCCCTTATAAATATCAAACAGACCAAAAATGGGATGATGTTTTAGTTGAAATGATACCCAAATTTAAATATGCTAAAGATACCATCGATTATCATTTAGCAATGCTTGAAGTAGTTACGAAAATTGATGATAGTCATGGATACTTTGTGAGTAAACATCTCTCTCAATATTTCAAGGTAAAATTCATACCTGTTGCAACGAAAATTATTAATAACAAAGCTATTATTACTCGTTTTTATAATGACTCATTAGCTAGAATTAATGATTTAAGAATTGGTGACGTAATTACAAAAATCAATGGTGAGAATATAGAAACAGTATTATCAAGTATATACAAATATATTCCTGCCTCAAATATTGGTGTAAAAAACAGAAACTCCCAACATCTTCTTTATAGAGGAAAAACGGATGAAATTAAACTAACCATAGAAAGAGATGGCAGCATTATAGAAAAAGATGTAAAAAAATATTCTCCTCAAGAATTTGGAAAAATATATAATCTAATACTTCCAAAATGGAAAATAATTGACAACAATATTGGATATGTTAATATGGGAATACTAAACAAAAATGATGTTTCATCCATGATGGATAGTTTAATGAGTTGCAAAGCCATTATTTTTGATATTAGAAACTACCCCAATGGAACCATGTATAAAATCTCAAGGTATTTAAATAATAGTAAAAAAAGTTTTGCCAAATTTATTAAACCTGATTTTTCATATTTAGGAAAATACAAATGGACTGGTGATTATTACTGTGGTAATAAGAATAAAAACAACTATAAAGGTAAAATCATCTTGTTAGTTAATGAAACCACTCAAAGTCATGCTGAATTTACCTGCATGAGTTTACAAACAGCAGAAAATGTTACCATTATCGGAAGTCAAACTTCTGGTGCTGATGGAAATATAAATCCATTTGAATTTATAGGGGGGTTTAAAACCAACATGACTGGACTTGGGGTATTTTATCCTGACAAACGAGAAACACAACGTATTGGCATTGTTCCCGATATAACAATACATCCAACGATTGAAGGAATTAGACAGGGAAAGGACGAAGTTTTGGAAAAAGCAATAGAATTCATAAACAAATAACCTACCAACACAAATTCTGCTTTCATTTTGCGTTTCTTTGCAACAACAAAAACATCGTATGGAAACACCTACAATAGTATTAAGCAAAGACAAAGAAAAATCGATAGAACGTAAACATCCTTGGGTGTTTTCTGGAGCAATTCACAAAATTATAAACGAACCACCGCAACTACCCAAAAATGGTGAACTGGTTCGTGTGGTAAATTCAAAAAACCAATTTTTAGCTTTAGGTCATTTTAGCGACGGAACGATAGCTGTGCGTGTAATTTCATTTAACGATGAAGCCATTGACCAAACTTTTTGGAACAATAAAATAAAAGCGGCTTACCAAGTTCGCGAGAGTTTGAATTTAACCCAAAACAAACACACCAACATGTATCGTTTGGTGCATGCCGAAGGAGACGGATTGCCAGGTTTAATTATCGATTATTACAACGGAACAGCTGTAATTCAATGTCATAGCATTGGCATGTACAACTACCGAAACGAAATAGTTGAAGCATTAAAAAATACCTATCCTAAAAAAGATTTAATTGCCATTTACGATAAAAGTGCCGAAAGTTTAGCAAAACAAAACCAAGATAGCTTTAGTAACGAATACTTGTATAAAACCAAAGAGCCTAATTTAATTGGATTAGAAAACGATTGCAAGTTTAATTTGGATTGGATCAACGGGCAAAAAACTGGCTTTTTTCTCGACCAACGCGAAAACAGAAAACTATTAGCCGACTTTTCGAACAATAAAAAAATACTCAACACCTTTTGTTATTCAGGAGGATTTTCGGTGTACGCACTAAAAGCAGGTGCATCTTTAGTTCATTCGGTTGATAGCTCTCAAAAAGCAATTGATTTGGTTAACGAAAATGTAAAACTAAACGGATTTAATGAGAACCACCAATCGTTTACTTCCGACACCCTTACTTTTTTAAAACAAAACCAAGAAGACTACGATGTAATTATTTTAGACCCTCCCGCATACGCCAAGAGCCAAAAAGCAAAACACAATGCCATACAAGGTTATAAAAGATTAAATGCAATGGCTTTGCAACAAATAAAATCAGGAGGAATTTTATTTACTTTTTCATGTTCGCAAGCCATCAATCGAAAAATGTTTTACGACACCATTATGGCTGCTGCCATTGAAGTGGGAAGAAATGTAAAAGTTTTACATCATTTATCGCAACCAGCCGACCACCCAGTTAATATTTTTCATCCCGAGGGTGAATATTTAAAAGGTTTGGTTTTGTTTGTAGAATAATTAATTTAGCCTCAATAGTTATCAATAAACACATAACAAAAATGACAAAAATAGCATTAAAAGGAAATGAAATAAATACCTCAGGAAGTCTTCCTGTTATAGGTTCAAAAGCAAAAGAATTCGGAACTCCTTAGATGATGGTAGTTCACTATTTTTATTGCTATAATTCACTTTTTACTCCTTTCTTTGGTTTCATGTTTATAAAGCATTTTTCATCTTCAACTGCTTCGTTTAGTAAATCGTGAAACATTTGTTTGTTATTTCTGTTGTTGTAACGGTACGCAAATTCAGAAATATAAAAAGGTAGATACCTTTTTGATAAATGATGATACTGCCCTGTTATACCTCTTTTTATAATAGCCCAAAATGATTCAATAGTATTGGTATTTAAGCCATAACTTGAAAATTCATCTTTATGTTTAACCATGTATCGTTGAATTATCTTATCAAACTCTTGGGTATATTCTTTTCCCTCATCAGTTATTAAAACAGACCTATCTGCTTTTATATTACTTTTCAGTAGGTTTAATAATTCTAGTGTTTCAGTATCTTTTTTAACGTGTTTGGCTATTACTTTACCGTTTGGTTTTTTCTCGATATAACCAATAATTTGTTCTTTGTCTGCTCCTTTACCACGCTTATGTTTTATCCTATCTACTTTTTTATTGGTTTTTCTGGGTTTACCTCCAATATAAGTAGAATCTGATTGTATGATACCCTCTAAAATATATGATTGGTCTTGCATAGCACACCTTATACGCATTGATGTGTACCATGCTGTATTCCATGAAACATCTAAGTTTCTTGACAATTGCATTGCACTCAATCCTTTTTTAGCCGACAACATTAAGTGGATAGCATAAAACCATTTTTGCAATGGTAAGCGAGTACCCTCAAATATAGTATCTTTCAGTACGCTAAAAGATTTGTTTTCATCGTTACAATGCCAACGTAACTCACTCTTAAATTTAGTAACATTTGTAGAGCCACAGTTTACGCAAACTGGCTCATCTTTCCACCTTAAATATTCAAGGTGGTTTAAGCAATCTTTTTGCGTTGGAAAGGTTTTATATATTTCGTGGATATTCATTTAAGTTAGGTTTGTGTATTATTGTAATCCATAATTACTTTTTTAATTTTTTCATTCAAGTCTTTTGGAATAGGTTTTAAGCCTTTTATCTCATCAGATGTAAATCCTAAATAAGCTAACTCACTTGGAGTAAATCTGTTATTTAATTCATTTAAATAAGCCCCTGTAATATTAGGGTTACTTGATATTATAGCATTAATTAAACTTATTCTTAAAGCATGGTCGTAAATAGCTAAATTTAACCAATTAATATAATTTGAAATTATATCTTTAATCTTCCAATAAGCTAAGAGTATAACCCCAATTGTAACAACTGAAATTGATATTATTAACCCGAAATTATTTATTAAAAAATGAATCATAACATTAGTATTATTAATAAATGGTTTAAGTGTTACTTTTAAAACATACAAACTTCCATGTCCTACTATAAGCCATATTATTTTATATAATCTTTCTTTTGTAAAGAATTTTTCTTGTTTATTTTCCATGATTTTTGAGTTTTAGTTTAACCCAAAAATACATTTAATTTATTGAACTACCATCATCTAAGGAGTTCCGAAAGAATTTAATTTAATTGCTGCAGATTTAAGCACAAAATCGTTAGCTGACTTTTCAGGTAAAAAATTGGTGTTAAACATCTTTCCAAGCATCGATACAGGAACTTGTGCAGCATCAGTTCGTAATTTTAATAAAGAAGCCGCAAACCTTAGCAATACAATAGTGCTATGTATTTCGAGAGATTTACCTTTTGCACAAAAAAGATTTTGTGGAGCTGAAGGCATCGAAAATGTGGTAATGTTATCTGATTTTAACACAGGAGCCTTTGGCAAAGATTACGGTTTAGAAATGGTTGATGGTGCCTTAAAAGGATTACATTCTCGTTGTGTAATTATCGTTGATGAAAATGGAACGATAAAATACACTGAACAAGTTGAAGATATTGTTAATGAACCCAACTACGCAAAAGCGTTGGCAAGCCTTTAGTTTTTTTTTAACAATCATCAGTATTTTTTATTTAATAAATCAACTTTGTGTGATTTTTTAACAAATGCAACCATAATGGTCATGGCAAAGTCTATATCGTCAATAATACATACATCATAAAACTTACATGAAAAAAATAGTTCTTTTATCAATTTCGTTACTTACCCTATTTAATATACAAGCTCAACGAGGAAAAGATGGTAATAAAACCGTAACGGGAACTGAAATTGTAAATGCCTATACGCTTTTAACTAGCGATGCATCTACTGGAAGTTCGTCTATTACAGTTACAAACAGTTCATTAAATACCAACTTTTCAGGAAATTTAGCTGCTGGTGATTTAATCATGATTATTCAACTTCAAGGAGTTTCGATTATTGACATGGCTCATCCTGGTCAAAATCCTACTTGGGGCGAAATAACCAATTACAACAATTGTGGCAATTACGAATTTTTAGAAGTAGAGAGCGTTCCAGATGGCACTACTATTAACTTAAGCTGTGCATTAATAAACAATTACACATCAAACGGAACTGTTTTAATTGTTCGAGTTCCACGATATAATACACTAACCATAAACTCGGGAGGAGTATTAACAACATCGGCTTGGAACGGTTCATCGGGAGGAATTTTGGCTGTTGAAGTATTGGGTGCAACAATTGTAAATACAGGTGGCTTAATTGATGTGTCAGGACTTGGATTTAGAGGAGGATTAGCATACAATCCGCCTAGCGTAGTTACAGGAAGTGATAGATATACAGATGACTCTAGAGTTGAAGGTGCTGAAAAAGGAGAAGGTATTGCTGGAAGTCAGGCTTTTTACCAAGCCAATTATGAAGGAATGTTTGGAAGAGGAGCGGCAGCTAATGCTGGTGGCGGTGCAAATGCTCATAATTCTGGTGGAGGAGGCGGAGGAAATGCAGGTGCTAATGCATGGAATAATGGTGTTGGAAACCCCGACATCAGTAATGCAAACTATATTACTGCATGGAATTTAGAAGCAACAATTACTGGTTTAACTTCTTCTACCGTTTCATCTGGTGGAGGGAAAGGTGGTTATTCCTTTTTATCACAAAACAGAAATGAATTAACGGTACCTCCTGGCGACCCATCATGGGGAAGCTCAAAACGTGAAGCCGTTGGTGGTTTAGGTGGAAGACCATTAGATTACTCAACCGGAAGAATATTTATGGGTGGTGGCGGAGGTGCTGGAGACGGCAACAACAACCAAGCTGGAAATGGAGGAAATGCAGGTGGTTTAATTTATATTAAATCATACGATGTGATTTCTGGAGGTGGAAACATTATTTCAAACGGTTTGGATGGTGGAGATTCTTTCGGAACAGCTTCTGTTGGTCAGCTTGCTGGAAAAGACGGTTGCGGTGGCGGAGGTGCTGGCGGAACTATAATTTTACAAACCACATCAACTGTTTCTTTAACTGGACAAATTGCTGCAAATGGTGGCGATGGAGGAAATCAAATTCTTACTGCTGGATTATTTGCAACAATTGATGAAGGCGAAGGTCCTGGTGGTAGTGGTGGCGGTGGTTATATAGCTATTTCTGCAGGTTCGCCAACAAGAGTTGCAAACGGTGGTGTTAATGGTGTAACAAACAGCCCTTATGTGGCTAATTTTCCGCCAAACGGAGCAACCATGGGTGGTGTTGGATTAGCTAATGAAACCATTGGTACATTTGATTTGGAAGCAAATGATGAAACCATTTGTCCAAACACCACAGCAACTTTAACTGCATCTATAACAGGAACAGCTCCAGCAGGAGTAACTATTGAGTGGTACGACGCTGAATTTAATGGAACATTATTACAAACTGGAAATTCATTTACAACTCCAGTGTTAAATAGCCAAACAACTTATTATGTAAAAACTTGTCCAGGCTCATTTACTGTTCCTGTAACTGTTTTTATTGATGTTTGTGGAGTTCCTCCAGTTGCTAGTTTTAGCAGTTCCGATTCAACTATTTGTTTAGGTTCATGTATTAATTTTACCGACCTCAGCAGCAATACACCATCGGGCTGGACTTGGTACTTTTTTGGTGCTGATACCCCAACATCAACTGCACAAAATCCAACTAACATTTGTTATAGCTCTGCTGGTACTTTTGATGTTGCATTAGTTTCTTCAAATCCTTCTGGCTCTGATTCATTATTTTTAGCTGATTTTATTACAGTTCATGCTTTGCCAACTATTACAACTAGCCCAGACACGTCTATTTGTGTTGGAGACACGGTAAACTTATCAGCAAACGGAGGAACAACTTACCTTTGGAACAATGGATTAGGAGTTGGTGCAAACCAAATAGCTAATCCAACAACAAATACCACTTATACCGTTTATGTTACAGATATTAATTTATGTTTAGATTCTGCACAAGTAATCGTTACGGTTAACAGTTTACCTACAATTACTGCAAGCAACGACACCACCATTTGTACAGGAGATGCTGTAAATTTATCAGCAAACGGAGGGGTTTCTTATGTTTGGGACAACGGCTTAGGAGCAGGTCAATCTCACTCTCCTACTCCAATTATCAACACCACATATCAGGTAGTTGGAACAGATGTAAATGGTTGTACTAATACCGATCAAGTAATTGTTACCGTTGGTGTTTGTGGAGTAGCTCCAATAGCTCAATTCAGTTCATCAGACAGCACTATTTGTGTAAACGATTGCATTAATTTTACTGACCTTTCACAAAATTTACCTAGCACTTGGAAATGGTATTTCTTTGGCTCAACTACAGCCAATTCAACAAGCCAAAACCCAACAAACATTTGTTATAATACTGCTGGAAGTTTTGATGTTGCTTTAGTTACAACCAATTCCAATGGAACAGACTCTTTGTTTATGCCAAACTTTATTACCGTTAATAATTTACCAACTGTAACAGCAAATATCGATACAGCAATTTGTTTAGGAAACTCCCTAAACCTAATGGCAAATGGAGCAGTTAACTACACTTGGGACAATGGTCTTGGTTTAGGACAATCTCACGTGGTTTCACCAACCATTTTTACCACTTATACTGTTGTCGGAACAGATGTTAACGGATGTTCAAATAGTGCCTCTGTTGATGTTGCTATTAATCCTCTTCCAATTATTGTTTTAAGCCCCGACACTTCAGTTTGTTTAGGAGATACGTTAAACCTGAGAGGAATTAGTAATTTAACTTATGTGTGGGACAATGGTATAGGTGCAGGTGCAAACCACGATGTATTTCCTACGGTAAATACAACTTATACCGCTATTGGAACTGATGCAAATGGTTGTTCAAATAGCGATCAAGTAAATGTTACCATTTTAAGTCTTCCAAATGTTGTAGCTTCAGCAAGTAGCTCTACAATTTGCTCAGGAAATTCAGTTAACCTTTCTGCTTCTGGAGCTAATATTTACAGTTGGGATAATGGTTTAAGTTTAAATCCATCCATTAATCCAAATGTAACAGCAACACCTACTATAACAACAACTTACACAGTTACTGCTGCCAACACAAATGGATGTATTAACACCAGTCAAGTAACGGTAACGGTAATTAGTTGTGTGCCTCCAGTAGTAAATTTATCTGCTTCAGATACAACCGTATGTATAAACAACTGCATTAGTTTTACTGATTTAAGTGCCAATACACCAACCAGTTGGACTTGGTACTTTTTTGGTGCTGATACCCCAACCGACAACAACCAAAATCCTACAAACATCTGTTATTCGTCAGTTGGCTCTTTCGATGTTGCTTTGGTTTCTTCTAATGCTTTTGGAACAGACTCTTTATTTTTAGACAACTACATAACTGTTGATTCGTGTAATGTACCTGAAGAAATAACGCCAGTTGTTGTTATTCCAAATGTTTTCTCACCAAATGCTGACGGACAAAACGATTTATTTAAAGTATCTGGTATTGGTATAACCAATGTTTCAATTACTGTTTTTAACCGTTGGGGACAAAAAGTGTTTAACACCAACCAGCTTAACGATGGTTGGGATGGAAGAACCAACTCAGGTACTGAGGTTCCTGAAGGAACTTACTATTTTGTAATAGAAGTTACTACAACAACTTCTACCGAAACTAAAACAGGTTATTTAACTTTAATTAGATAGAAAAAAATTATTTGTAAAAAAAAAAAAGAGAAGCTTGTTGCTTCTCTTTTTTTTTTTACAAATAATTAAACCAACTACTCACTTCCTTATAAAGAATATCTTTATTTTCGTTTAAATGAGTGTATTCGTTAGTTTTTGGGTCGTAACGGTATTCCTTACTCCACTCAACATGATTTTGACACATTTGTTTAATAGCATGTATCACAAAATCTAATTCTTCGTTTGATGTAGTTGGATGCAACGACAATCTAACCCAACCTGGTTTCTTATCCAAGATTCCGCATGAAATTTCGCTGGTTATAGAATGAGAAAAATCTTTATCAACATTTAACAAATAATGCCCATAAGTACCAGCACAAGAACAACCTCCTCTAGTTTGAATTCCAAACCTATCATTTAACAATTTAACAGCTAAATTGTAATGCAAATCATCAACATAAAATGAAATAATCGACAACCTGTTTTTTATATTGTTGGCTAAAATATGTAGATTAGGAATTGCTTTTAGCTCGTCCCAAATTATATCAATCAGCTCGTGCTCTCTTTTTAAAATATTATCAACTCCCATGCTATCTTTTAACTGAATACAAAGAGCTGTTCTGATGGTTTGTAAAAAGCCCGGTGTACCTCCATCTTCTCTTGCTTCAATATTAGAAACATAAGCATGTTCTCCCCAAGGGTTAGTCCATTCAACTGTTCCACCACCAGGGTTATCAGGAATTTTATTGGTATAAAGTTTACTATCAAATATAAGAACCCCCGAACTACCAGGACCACCTAAAAATTTGTGTGGCGAAAAATAAATGGCATCTAGTTTTTCATCACTATTTTCAGGATTCATGTTAATGTTAATGTATGGAGCAGAACAAGCAAAATCGACAAAACACAAACCATTATTTTGGTGCATAATGGCTGCAATTTCGTGATAAGGAGTAAAAATACCCGTAACATTAGAGCAAGAGGTAATAGCTGCAATTTTTGTTGTTCTATTTTTATATTTTTCGAGAAGTAGTTTTAAGTGATTTAAATCTACTAAGCCCTCTTGGTTTGGATTTATAACTACCACATCAGCAATGGTTTCTAACCACGATGTTTGATTGGAATGATGTTCCATGTGAGTTACAAAAACAATTGGTTTATCGCTTTCAGCAATGGAAACTTTATTTTTAAATTTTTCGTGAATTCGTAATCCTAAAATTCGTTGAAATTTATTGATTGCCCCAGTCATTCCGGAGTCGCAGGTAATTAAAACTTCATTAGACGAAGCATTTACGTGTTTTTTAATAATTTCTTGTGCCTTGTGGTAAGCCACCGTCATACTCGAACCCGTTTGTGTTGTTTCGGTGTGAGTATTAGCAACAAAAGGATAAAAGTTTTTTATAAAAACATCTTCAAGCGGTTGATACAATCTTCCACTTGCTGTCCAATCGGTATAAATAATTTTTTTTTCACCAAAAGGTGAAGTAAAAGTTTTATCAATACCAATAATGTTTTTTCGATAAAAACTAAAGTGCTTTTCTAACTCCATTTTTTAAATAATTTACGGAGTCAAAAGTACATAAAGAAACCTTTTTAGCGTAGTATAAAATACTATTTAACTTGAATTTTAGTTGTAAAAGTGGATAACATATTTTGAACTTTTACAAAATATATTCCTTTAGCAAGAGCAGAAATATCAACGTCAAACAAAGCATTTTCAGAAACTTTATCATGTAAAATAGGTATTCCTAGCTGACTGTAAACTTCAACAACGTCACCTTTTTTAACTCTACTAATGATAAATTTCCCTTCATTAGGGTTGGGGTAAATGCTAATTTCATTTTGTTCAACATCACAATTTGCCATTGCTGGATAGAAATATTCGAACTGACCGTCAAAATCGGTTTGTTTTAATCTATAATAGGTTTTAATATTAGTTTTATTTTTTTTAAACGAATCATCAATAAAGGAATAATGCTGTTCAATATTAGAATTTCCATATCCTTGAATTTTAGCAATTTCAATAAAATGAAGTTCTTTTAAGTTAGGCAAGCCCTCTGCTCGTTCAACTGTAAAATAATCATTATTTATTTCGGTTAAAGTAGTCCATTTGAGTTCAGGTAAATTTGATTGACAACTTACCTCAAAATTTGAAAGTTTAACGGGAAGAGGTCCTCTACAACCATTATCAGCCCCTGAAGATAACTCTATATAAAAATCTGAATTTGCACCCGATTGTCCATCAATAACAAACAAATAATTGTCTCCAACAGTTAAACCTGTTAAATTGTATTCGTGATTAAATTTAGTTCCTCCATCATAGCAACCTCTATGATATAAAAATTGATTTCCAGTAGTTGTATTACACCCTCCCACAAACATACTTGTTGGGCATGCAATCATTGTATAGGTTGGTGAACTACAATTACCATCTATTTTAAATACAACTGTTTGTTGAACATTATTATTAAAACCAGAAACTGATACATTTACGTTGGTTGAAGTTGGTTGAAAGAAAAACCATGATGTATTATTTTTTTCTGCATTCCAATTACAACCACTTATGTTTAAAGGTGGATAAATTGCTTGATTCTGAGGATAAGAATTATTTGTTCCTAACAATATTTCATTATTAGCACTTTGTAAACATTGAGCTCCAGCACAATTGTTATTTGTTGACGTACCAGTAATATCAACATAAGTAAAAGGTGGCCCAAAAACCAGTTCCACACTAATAAAAGCTATTTCCACTCCTGTATTTTCTATAATCTCTAACACCCAATTTCCATTTACATTAGTTGTGGTATTAAAGTTAGCAAAACTACCAGCTGTTTCTACTCTATAATAACCATGATTGTATGGCATTCCTAAATAAGAATTGGTATAATCTTTCAATCGTTTCAACTTTGAATGATCTCTTAAACTTATAGTAACATACTTAGAATAATCAGTACTATAGAAATATCCAGAACCAATAATATTAACTGTATTACCTGCAGGGTCTCTTAATCTTGCTTGTAGGGTTGTAATATTTGTACTATTTGCACTTCCTAAATTTAAATTTATTTGTCTTAATACCTGACCAGATGTTGGAACTCCAGAAACTGCTATTGTTTTAGATAATGGTGTTGCCCAATTATTACTTGAATTCCAAGAATCATGTGCGTTAGCTGTAGCATTCGAAAAGGTATAAGTTTGGGCACCAACTACACTTAGATTTATAACAAATATTAATAAAATCAATAACTTTTTCATAATAATTAAATTGCTTGCAAAAATAAAACAAGTCGTTATAAAAGAAAAGAAACTTTAATTTTATAACGACTTGTTTAAAAAATGTGAATTATTTTGTTAGTACCACCCTTTTTATAATTCCATTTATTTTTATAAAATACACACCTTCTTGTATGTTGCTTAGGTCTAGAGTTGTTTCTCCTTCTAAAGTTAAATCAACCACTACCTGACCAACTACACTGAAAATTTGAACATTTTTACCTTTTAAATTTGCACCTTTAATGTTTAACAATCCTTTGGTTGGATTTGGATAAACATTAAAGTTATTAAACTCATAACGCTCAATTCCTACTCCAGTTACTGTATATGGTGCTGAGGTTTTTGGACAACCATTTGCAAACATTACTTCAACAACATAATCACCATTAGTTGTAATTGGAATGGTTACAGAATTGCTACTTGGTATTGGATTTCCATTTAAAAACCATTGATAACTCACTCCTGTTTGAGATGAAGTTAAAGAAGCACCATTATCAATTATTGCTGGAGTTGGATTAACTGCACAAGCTTGTAAGTGAGAAATACGAGTAGAATTAGCTAACGAATCTTGGAAATAATCGAACGCATCACAATCTCCTTTTAACATATAATCCAACCATAAATTGGTTAAATCTTGTGCAACGTCTTGTTGTTCTTCTCTAGTTATTGAAATACCTGTTGAAGATGTGCTTTCACCAAAATCGCAATTGGTATTGCTATTTGCAAAATAACAGTGTCCGCCACCCAATACATTAACAAATGTTTTACACGATGATGCTAAATTATTATACATTGGTGTATGATGATCTACAGCAGGCGTCACTCCATCATTACTTCCTGAGAAAATAACTGCAGGAACCGTAATACTTAATGCTGAATTTATTGACGACACTCCATTGGTAGTAGATTCGGCAGGAGCGTATCCAATTAAAGTTTTAAGATTGGTGTTTCCATTTGCAACTAATGAATCTGCGGCTAGAAAGGAAGCCCCCCCTCCCATTGAGTGTCCCATTAAAGCTGTTTCTGGAGCAACTCCATTAAAAAATATCGACGATGGTTTGGTATTTTCTGCTTGAATTGCACCTACTAAAAATTGCAAATCCCAACCAAATTCTTGATGATTGGTACTTAACATATTGCCTTCTGTTCTTGGAAACATCATAATATAACCTCTTGGAACATAAGATTCCCATAAGTTTTCATAAGCATCCCATGCCATCACAAATCCATGTCCGAATACAATTACAGGATATTGACCTGCTACCATTGAAACATCGTCGCCAGTTGTATTCGCTGGGTAATATATTTCTGTTTGAATTGCTCTATTTCCACGTGCTGGGTCGGTAAATGTTATTTGCGTATGACCAACTTGATGTTGAGCAAACAAGCTAGATGCAGCGAACATCATTGCAAACAAAATAACAAACATGATGAATTCTTTCGATCCTTTTTTAATGATACTTTTTTCCATGAGAATTTAGTTTAATTTTACGATGTTAAAAGTATCTTAACTTTTTGTTAAAAAAAATTCTCGTACTTTTATCATTATCAGATGAAAAAATGGGTTTTTTAATTGAAAAAACAATAGCTATTGCAAGTACAAAACAGCTCGACATGTTTGAGCAATACTTGGATTTAAGAAATCATACCTTGCCTCTTTTACTGGTAAAAACCATTCGAAAATTTCCACATGAAAACTCTTCTTTTTATGCAAATAAAATATACCAAAACCATAATGCTGATGCAATAAAAAAAATAACCCAACTTGCTCATCATACGTTTAAATTAAGTTCTTTTTTAAGCCAACACTTTCCTCATTATGTATTAAATGTACTTGAACAATTTGATGTGTTGCAAGTCGAAAATAAAAAAACCGAAGCTTTAGAACTTTTAAAAACAGCCATTGAAGTGGCTCAAAAAATTGAAGACTTTCATGCTCTTATTGTATTGTATGAAATTGCTAACCAACAGTTTTATGGGTTTTCGAAAACATTGCCTAAAAATTATTTAACCGAAAGTGTGAAAACACAAGATGTGCTATTTTCAATTTTAGCTGTACAGGATAATTTGGTTAGAAATGCCGAACATTCGGTTACAAACACCAACATAAAAAAAGAGCTTTTGTTTTTAAAAAGTTATTTTGGTTCTAAAACAAAATCGGTTCAGTTGCTCGCCAAACAATCTTATTTGCAACTGCTTAGCCATTTTAACCATCCTGATTTTTATAAAAAAGAAACGCTTACTTTAATAAAATATGTTCTAAACGAAATTGAATCACATCCTTATCTTTCCATAGTTAGGCATAAAGATAAAATGATGAGTTTAGACTATATGTATTTAAAACATACCCGATTAATAATTGATGAAAAGGAAATTAACTCGGCTTGCTCTAAAATAATAAACAAATGGAAAACGCATTATGTTGCTGAAAACACCATAGATACAGGGTTATTTCTTGCTCTTAGTGTGCAAGGAAGCTATCTCATTACCAGTTATTATTTCAATAAAATTCCGGCAAAACTCAACCACAACATTAAAGAAACCATTGATTTATGCGAATCGTTACTTCATAAAATTGATTGGGACAAGGAAGGTTTTTTAAAACACCTCAATTTTTGTAATGTTTATGCCCTCTTTTTAATCCTTGCAAACCAAGAAAAAAAAGCCATTAAATTAATCGAATCTATTTTACATCAATATCAACAAAAATCGTTTAAAAAATTATACGATGGCTTGTTTGTAATTCTTGTTATGGCATACTTGCAAGGCAATTTGTTTGATGAAGTTGCTGCAACCTTTAGCCGATACAAAAAATTGGTAAAAGATGATGTTACCATTGTTGAAAACGATTTAATTATAAGAGCATTGTACTATATTGCTCAACAAAAAATTCAAGGCAAAAAACAATACCAACAAAAGCTAGATGCTGTTCTTACCGAATTAAGAAAAGATGCTACGCTGAATGCTAATTTATTGTTAGTGGAGCGTACTATTAAAGGCTTGATTGCTTAATTTTGCCACATGGCATTTCAAATTGTATCCGACTTTAAACCCACTGGCGACCAACCCGAAGCAATTAAACAATTGGTTGAAGGATTAAACAATGGCTCGAAAGCCCAAACTTTATTGGGTGTTACAGGTTCTGGTAAAACCTTTACCATTGCCAACGTAATTGAACAAATTCAACGTCCAACATTAATTTTAAGCCACAACAAAACCCTTGCTGCACAATTATATGGCGAGTTTAAACAGTTTTTTCCAAACAATGCTGTTGAGTATTTTGTGTCGTATTACGATTATTATCAACCCGAAGCCTATTTACCTGTTACCGACACCTATATTGAAAAGGACATGTCGATTAACGACGAAATTGAAAAATTACGATTGAGTACCACTACGTCCCTACTCTCGGGCAGACAAGACGTGGTGGTTATAGCCTCTGTTTCGTGTATTTACGGTATTGGAAACCCTGCCGATTTCCAAGAAAACATTATTAAAATAAAGGTGGGTGATAGTATTCCTCGCAACAAATTTTTACTTCAACTGGTTCAAAGTTTATATTCAAGAAGCGAAACCGATTTTCAACGTGGAAATTTTAGGGTTAAAGGCGATACCGTTGATGTGTATCCTGCTTATGCTGAAATTGCTTACCGCATCTATTTTTTTGGCGACGAAATTGAAGATATTGAATCGTTCGACCCCATAAACGGAACAAAAATTGAGGAGTTTAACTACCTCAACATTTATCCTGCAAACATTTTTAATACCACCAAAGAAACCTTACACAGTGCCATTCACGAAATACAAATTGACCTTGGCAAACAAGTAGAATATTACAAAGAAATTGGCAAACACCTTGAAGCCAAACGGTTGGAAGACCGCGTAACTTACGACATGGAAATGATGCGAGAATTAGGTTATTGTTCGGGTATCGAAAACTATTCGAGATACTTTGATAGAAGACCTCCAGGCTCTCGTCCGTTCTGTTTGTTAGATTATTTTCCAAAAGACTTTTTAATGGTAATTGACGAAAGCCATGTTACTGTTTCGCAAATTGGTGCCATGTACGGTGGCGACCGCTCCCGAAAACAAAATTTGGTTGAATATGGTTTCCGTTTGCCTTCAGCCATGGACAACCGACCATTAAAATTTGATGAGTTTTATAGTTTAATAAATCAAGTCATTTACGTTAGTGCTACCCCTGCCGATTTCGAACTAAAAGAAAGTGAAGGAATTGTTGTAGAGCAAGTGGTTCGCCCAACAGGTTTACTCGAACCAGAAATTGAAGTTCGTCCAAGCCTCAACCAAATTGATGATTTAATGGAAGAAATTACCATTAGAGCTGAAAAAGACGAACGGGTGTTGGTTACCACCCTCACCAAACGCATGGCTGAGGAATTGGATAAATATTTTGACAATAACGGTATTCGTTGCAGGTATATTCACTCCGAAGTAGATACCATTGAGCGAGTAGAAATATTGCGTGATTTACGTTTGGGTTTGTTTGATGTGTTGATTGGAGTAAACTTATTACGAGAAGGTTTGGATTTACCTGAAGTATCACTGGTTGCTATTTTAGATGCTGATAAAGAGGGTTTTTTACACTCAGAACGTTCGCTAATTCAAACTGCTGGTAGAGCTGCACGAAATATTGAAGGCAGGGTAATTATGTATGCCGATAAAATTACCAAATCGATGCAAAAAACCATTGACGAGACCAACCGAAAACGCGAAAAACAAATAAAATACAATCTAGAACACAACATTACTCCAAAGGCACTAAACAAATCGAAAAGCGAAATTTTAGGACAGACCAAAGTTATTGACGATGCTTATTTAATTGAAAACTACGACCCAAAACCAAGTTTAGCTGCCGACCCAGTTGTAAAATACATGAATAAAGAACAACTGCAAAAACTGCTTGAAGAAACCCAAAGTAGAATGAAAAAAGCAGCCAAACAAGAAGATTTTATTGAAGCCGCACGTTTACGTGATGAAATGATGGAAATTAGTAAAATGATTAAAAACGAAGCTTAAAAAATTATTTCTGTTGGCTTCTAAAAAAACACTATTTTTGGACACTATTTTTTTTACAAATGAAATTTCATAAAGAAGGTTATCCCTCACTAATTATTGTTTTGTTGTTTGCCATTGTTGTTAATGGTTTAATTTACTTATTTTTAAATGATTATCAAATTATTAAAATAATAGGTTACCTTGTTACTGGTTTCCTTATTTTGGTTATTCTTCAATTTTTTAGAAGCCCAACAAGAGATTTTAAAGCCATCGAAAACGCAATTATTTCTCCTGCCGATGGCAAAGTTGTAGTTATTGAAGAAGTGGAAGAAAACGAGTATTTCAAAGATAAACGTTTACAGGTTTCGGTATTCATGTCGCCAGTAAATGTGCACATCAACCGCTACCCTATTGCTGGTGTGGTAAAATTCTTTAAATACCATGCAGGATTGTATTTGGTGGCGTGGCATCCAAAATCATCAACCGAAAACGAACGAACAACCATTGTTGTAGAAGACGAAAAAGGACGTAGTATTTTATTTAGACAAGTTGCTGGTGCGTTAGCAAAACGAATTGTATTTTTCGATAAAGAAGGTAAAAAAGTAAACCAAACCGACGAATGTGGTTTTATTAAATTTGGTTCGAGAGTAGATTTATATTTACCTATTGGAACCAAATTAAATGTACAACTTAACGAAAAAGTAAAAGGTGGAATTACCAAATTAGCCGAATTTTAAGCTGTTTTATTATTTTAGATTCCTTCTAAATTAGATTAAAATAAATGTTAAATTCCGTTAAATTATATTTTGCCAAAATAATAAATGCTACATTTACGACATTCTAAAACTAAACTCTATCATCATGAAAAAATTATTATTAGCAGTTGCATTTTTTAGCTTTGTTGGCTTAACTTATGCTAACCCATGCGAAGACGGTAAAAAATGTGACAAAAAAGAATGTACACACGCTAAAGCCGACAAAAAAGAATGTTCTTCAAAAGACGCTAAAAAAGGTTGTTGCTCAAAAGACAAAGCTACAACTACAGCTAATGCAAAATCATCTTGCTCATCAGATAAAGCTGCAGGAAAATCTTGTTGTGCTAGCAAAGCTAAACCAACCGAAGAGAAAAAAGGAGAATAATAGTTTAATCACTATTACCACATAAAAAAGGGTTTCACAGCAATGCGAAACCCTTTTTATGTTTAAGAATATCATGAACTACAAAATAATTGTTGCAATGTGTTAATCAAAATGATTAATCACAATCTTGAATAAATGGTCGAGCCACATCAATTTTAGGGCTTAAATAAGGTATTCCTAGGTTTAATCCACGCAAAATAAATAAACATCCCAGAACAATTAAAAACACGGGGATTAATTTTTTAATGTTGTTACGCAATGTAATGCTAACCATATTGGCAAAAAAATACACTGAAAACATCATGGGCAAAGTGCCAAAACCAAAGCTAGCCATAAACAATGCTCCTGCAAATGGGCTACTGGTAGAAATAGAACCTCCGATGGCAGCATAAACCAACCCGCAAGGTAAAAGCCCATTTAATATTCCTACCAAAAACTTTGAACTCCAATTTGAGGAGCGTATTAATTTTGCTAAACGTTGTTTTATTTGATTAACAAAACTGCCCACCCAACCGCTAACTTCTAACTTGTTGGTTATTTTTTTTGGAACAAGAACTGATAAAATAAATAAACTACCAATAACAATAGAAAGATGTTGTTGTGTTGAAGCTAAAGCAATACGTTCACCAAAAAAGCCAAAAAATAGTCCAAAAAAACTGTAAGTAAAAATTCGTCCAAGGTTATAAATTAACCCGTTAACAATTTTTGTTACAGCACTTTTATTACCCAATGGCAAAGCTAAAGCTATTGGGCCGCACATGCCAATGCAGTGCAAGCTGCCTACTAAACCTATGGTAAATGCGGTAATAAAAAGTTCCATTAATTGGGCATTAATATTAAATTTTCTAAGGAATAACTACATCCAATTCGTTGTAATATTCTTTTTCGCTGGCATTCCAATCAATTTTTACACGATACATTCCTTTTTCGAAAAGGGTTAACTTAAACTGCTGTATATTATTTTTTGTATTAAACACAATGGTTTTGTCGGCAGTTTGGTTCGATGGTTTATAAAACACGATTTCGCCCGAAATTTCACCTACAATTTCTTTTGGAAAAATAAGGTTGAGATTATCTGCATCAATGTTAAAAATAACTTTTTCAGTTAAATTGTTTGCTTGGTTTTTTTTTTCTAAAATAGTTTTAAATTCTAGCTCTTTCTCGTAGTAATTTTCGGTAACCAATTCATTGTTTTGTTTTGATGCAAAAAAAACCATGGTTAACATAAAAACAACAAAAACGCCAAATAAGCTAAAAGCAAAAATTCCCCAATTAAATTTCATTTTTTCTGTTTATTTTTTTTTGAATCACCACTGATTAACTCCGTTAATCCTAACCCCTCTTTTTTTAAGAGAAGGATTAGAAGATAGTTCATTTTAATCAATTCAAAGTTCTTTAATATTATTTGTTTATTGGACCATTAAAGGTTGTTTTTTCTTTTTCGATTAGGTTGCCATTATCATAAATTCCAATTTCTAACGGAGTATTTTTCTCGGTAATCATTTTTTTATCTAGTTCAATAAAAAAGGCTTGTTGGCTGCTTTCTCCTTTTTTAACCATTAACGTGTCTTGTCCAACCATTTTTACCACACCTTTTGGATTAATTAAATCGAAAGTAAGTTTTAACGTGCCCGACGATTTGTTAACTACTTTCACATTAAATAAATTACTTATTGTACCGTTTTCATTTTCTTGATACATCACTCCAGGGGTACGTAAAACAATGGTTTCTACACCGCCACGTAGTTTAAACAAGAAACCAATAAACACCAACAACAATACTAAGAAAACAGTATATGCTTTTGAACGGGTACTAAATTTAACTCGTTTACCTTCTGCAATAGCATTTTCAGAATCAATTCTAATTAAGCCGATGGGTTGTTTTACGCTTTCCATCATGTGATCGCAGGCATCCATACAAGCCGTGCAATTAATACATTCCAATTGTGTACCGTTTCTAATGTCGATACCTGTTGGGCAAACATTTACACATTGATTGCAATCAATACAATCGCCTTTTCCGGCTTCTTTTCTATCTTCGTTTTTTCTAAATTTTGCTCTTCCTTCTCCTCTAATGTAGTCGTATGCTACCACTAAAGAGTTTCTGTCGAGCATAACACCTTGTAGTCTGCCGTAAGGGCAAACAATTAAACAAACCTGCTCTCTAAACCAAGCAAAAACAAAAAAGAACACCCAGCTAAAAGCTAGTATTGCAATAAAACCACCCAAGTGTTCTTTAATTGGAGCTCGTTGAATTTTTAATAATTCGTCGGAGCCAATAATGTAAGCTAAAAAAGTATGAGAAATAATTACGGCAATTAAATAGAATAAAGAAT
This sequence comes from Flavobacteriales bacterium, assembly GCA_015075325.1. Classification (GTDB taxonomy): domain Bacteria; phylum Bacteroidota; class Bacteroidia; order Flavobacteriales_E; family Vicingaceae; genus Vicingus. Next base: position 49,856 of record JABTUP010000010.1, read on the forward strand.
ATTTTAAGCCTCTTTTCCCAATTTTTTCAAGGTCCCAAGGTTGCTTTTTTAGTAGCTGTTGTTCTTTGTAATCACCATCAATCCAATATTCAATTTTTCGGTAAACCATTTCCATAAATATGGTTTGAGGGCAAATCCAGCCACAAAATACACGACCATAAACGGTTGTAAAAAGCACAATAAAAATAATCATGCTAATCATGATTAATCCAAAAATATGGAAATCTTGAGGCCAAAAAACTTGCCCAAACAATACAAATTTTCGGGTAACCACATTAAACATTAAAAAGGGTTCGCCGTCAATTTTTATCCAAGGAATAGCAAATAAAATGGCAAGTAATAAGTAACTTAAATAAGTTCGGTAATTGGTAAATTTTCCTTTTGGTTTTTTAGGATAAAGCCATTTTCTTTTACCATCTTCATTTACAGTTGTTATTTTGTTTCTAAACGAGTCGTCTCGATGATATCCTTCTGCTGCTTCCATTTTACTTAATAATGTTTTGATGTAATAAAAAAAATCCCCTACAAAGTAAGGGATTTTTTAGGTTTAGATTTTTTCTCCTTGAGGTTCTTTGCCCCCAGCTACATTTTTACCAGCAAATTCTTTTAGAATAAAACTTGCTACTTGTTGAATTTGCTCTGGAGTTAATTGACTTTCCCATGGAATCATACCTTTTTCTGGTACACCATATTTAATAACTTTAAACACATCATTAATTGAGTTTCCATGTATAGAATAATCATCGCTTAGGTTTGGACCAACTCCGCCACCACCGTTTGCACCGTGGCAAGCAACACAGTTTTTTTCATATATAGCTTTACCAGCATCTATTGCCGTTGCATCAACTAATAATGTAGCTGTATTTTCGTCAATTCCTGGACCATTTTCTTCTTTAAATTTAGCTATTTGAGCATTTGCTGCCTCCATTTCTCTGGCTAATTCTTTTTCTTGCGAAAAACCGTCGTAAGCAAAGAAATAAATACAATAAGCTATTGAAAAAATTATGGTGCCGTAAAACATATATAACCACCAAGGCGGTAGAGAGTTGTCTAATTCTATAATGCCATCATAATTGTGGTCTAAGGCGTTACTGTCTAAACCTTCAATAAGTTCTGTTTTTTCGTTTTTATAGTCCATGACTTCAATTTTTTAATTCATTTTATTTTTCGTCCTCAAACGGGAGATTTTCTACATGATTGATATATGTTTTACTTGATTTACTTACCCATAGCAACAATCCCATAAAAAAGGTAAAGAAGATGATGAGGGATATTATCGGAAATATTTCTATTCCCGATATAGTATCCATGGTATGTTTTACAAATTTTAGCATATCTTTTAGTTATTAGTTGAGGCTTAAGGTATAAGTATCTAACGCTTTTTGACTTAAGCCTTTTACCTATTTCTCTACATCAGCACCTAATCGTTGTAAATATGCGATTAAGGCAATGATTTCTTTTTTAGCATCGGCTTCTTTAATACCTTGTTCTCTTAATTCGGAAGCAATTTGTTCTGCTTGAGCTTCTAAAGCCGCTTTTCCGTTTTTAATTTCTTCGTCGGTATAAGGAACACCTAATTTTTGCATTACAGCTAACTTAGAAGTAGTGCTTTTCACATCAATTTCTTTAACCAATAACCAAGGGTAACGCGGCATAATTGAACCAGGCGACATGGATGTTGGGTTTTGCATGTGGTTGTAATGCCATGAGTGAGATTTACGTAGTTTTTTAGAACCTTCACGAGCTAAATCAGGACCAGTACGTTTAGAACCCCATTGGAATGGATGGTCGTAAACAAATTCACCAGATTTAGAGTAATCGCCAAAACGCTCTGTTTCGTGTCTAAACGGACGAATCATTTGTGAGTGACAGTTGTAACAACCTTCTTTGATGTAAATATCTCTACCTTGTAACTCAAGTGGAGTGTAAGGTTTTACTGCTTCAATAGTTGGAACATTTGATTTTACTAAGAAAGTAGGAATCATTTCTACTGCTCCACCAATTAAAATAGCAATTAAAGCGAAGATTAACAAACGAACTGGTTTACGTTCAATAACTCTGTGCCAGTGATCGTCTTTGTGAACAGGTGCATATTCTTTAGCTAAGGCAGGAGCTTCAGCTTCTTCGTTAGCTACAAATGTTCCCATTTTAACCGTTTTAATTAAGTTGTAAGCCATAAGAATAGCACCTACAAGGTACAATAATCCGCCCACGCCTCTCATGGCATACATTGGCACAATTTGAGTAACCGTTTCTAAGAAGTTTGGATAAGCCAAGAAACCTTCAGGAGTAAATTCTTGCCACATCAAGTATTGTGTAAATCCTGCCCAATACATTGGAATAGCATACAATAAAATACCTATAGTTCCAATCCAAAAATGAGCATTAGCTAATTTTTCGGAGAATAATTTAGTATTAAACATACGAGGTATTAACCAATACAACATACCAAAAGTTAAAAATCCATTCCAGCCCAATGCACCAACATGCACGTGAGCAATAGTCCAATCAGTAAAATGGCTAATAGCGTTTACGTTTTTTAGCGACAACATTGGTCCTTCGAAAGTAGCCATACCATAAGCAGTAATGGCCACTACAAAGAATTTTAATACAGCACTATCACGAACTTTATCCCAAGCTCCACGCATGGTTAATAAACCGTTAATCATACCTCCCCACGATGGAGCAATTAACATTACAGAGAAAACAACTCCAAGTGTTTGAGCCCATTCGGGTAATGAAGTGTATAACAAGTGGTGAGGACCAGCCCAGATGTATAAGAAAATTAACGCCCAGAAGTGAATAATAGATAATTTATAAGAATAAACCGGACGTTGGATAGCTTTTGGAACAAAGTAATACATTAAACCCAAGTATGGAGTAGTTAAGAAAAATGCAACCGCATTGTGTCCGTACCACCATTGAACTAAAGCATCTTGAACACCAGCATACCAAGAGTAACTTTTCATAAAGCTAACAGGGTATTCAAAAGAGTTTACGATATGTAAAACAGCAACAGTAACAAATGTAGCGATGTAAAACCATATTGCAACATACAAATGGCGTTCTCTTCTGGCTAAAATGGTAGCAAACATGTTCCAACCAAAAACCACCCAAATACCAGCAATTGCTATATCAATAGGCCATTCTAATTCTGCATATTCTTTACCAGTTGTAAACCCTGCTAAAAGCGTTACTGCGGCAGCAACAATAATTAATTGCCAACCCCAAAAGTTAATCATACTTAGCTTATCACTCCACATTCTGGTTTTTAATAAGCGTTGTAGCGAGTAATAAACTCCAGTAAAAATACCGTTACCAACAAATGCAAAAATTACAGCATTGGTGTGTAAAGGACGTGTTCTACCAAAGGTAGTAAACTCCAATTCGAAATTTAATCCTGGTATAAATATTTGGAAAGCTACTAGCACTCCAACCAACATTCCTACTATACCCCAAAATCCAGTGGCATAGGCAAACATTTTTACGATTTTGTTGTCGTAATAAAACTTTTCAATTTGCTCTGACATGTTTTTTTGTTTTTTTAGTTAGATTTTATATAATTTATTTTTTTACACTTTTTTTATTTTTTGAAAGTAATTCATCGTCAAACAACATTCTAACCGAAGGTGTATAGCCGTCTTCGTACTGACCAGCTTTAACCGACCAAATAAATGCAACCAAAAAACTTGCTGCAACAACTAAACTTACAATTATTAAAATGAATAAAACGCTCATGAATAAAAAGTTTCGACAAATATAATATGTTATACAACATATATTTTATGATGAATATCAGTTATTGATTTGTTTTTTGACACGATTTACGTTATATTTTATATTTACGAGCCATGAAATTAGTTGCAATAGTAGTGAAAATAACCACTGTAATTGAACTAATAGGCATTAAAATTGCTGCAAAAACTGGCGACATCATTCCGCTTACAGCAAATAATAATCCTACAATATTATATGCAAATGAAATAATAAAACTTAAAATGATAATGGTAATACTGCTTTTGCAGTAGGCAATAAAATCGGGTAATCGATTAAAAACCTTTGCATCTAAAATGGCATCGCAAGCTGGCGAAAAGGTGTTTACATCCTCAGAAATGGAAATACCCACATCACTTTGTTTTAATGCTCCTGCATCGTTTAATCCATCTCCAATCATTAAAGTTGTTTCACCTTTTTTTTGTAACGATTTAATGTAGGATAATTTGTCTTCTGGAGTTTTGTTAAATAGAAATTCGCCTTCATTCCCAAAAAAGGTTTTTAAGTTTTCTAATTCACTATCGTTGTCTCCCGAAATCAAGTTGAGTTTAAAGTCTTTTTTTAATTTTCTAATCAATTCATTTAATCCTTTTCGGTAGCTGTTTTCCAATTGAAAATAACCTAAAAAATTATCGTTTATTTTAAGGTAAACCCTTGTTGCTTTTGTAGAATTTTCAGCAACATTACACACAAATTTTTCGGAGCCAAGTTGAATGGTATTGTTTTTAACTTCGCCAACTAAACCTTTACCAATCAATTCTTTAAAGTTATCTACATCTACAATGGTAGTATCAGCAAAGTAATTAAAAACCATTTTACTTAATGGGTGTGATGATTGCCTTAAAACGGAAGCAACAGCACTCTGTTGCTCGTTGGTTAATGTTGTTCCGTGGTACGAAACATTACTTTCTGATGATTGGGTAATGGTTCCAGTTTTATCAAAAACAACGGTGGTAATTTTTGCTATTTTTTCAATTACTGAAGCATTTTTTAAATAAAATTGGTTTCTGCCTAAAATACGCAACACATTACCAAAAGTAAACGGGGCAGATAAGGCTAAAGCACAAGGGCAAGCAATAATAAGCACTGCCGTAAATGAATTGATAGCTGTTTTTATGTTAATGTTCCACCAATACACCATACTGCCCAATGCGATAAACAAAATGATGATTGTAAAATACTTGCTCATTTTGGTCATTATTCCTTCAAATTTATCTTCGTCAGCCTTAGTAAAAGCTTCGTCGTTCCATAATTGAGTAAGGTAAGAGTGCGACAGTTTTTTAATTACTTTAAGTTGAATGGCTTGTCCAATTTGTTTTCCGCCTGCATAAATTTTATCGCCAATTTCTTTACGAACAGGATTCGATTCGCCTGTAACAAAACTATTGTCGATGTTAGCCGAGCCTTTTACCAATGTGGCATCGACAGGGATTAACTCATTGTTGCGTATTAAAATGATATCGCCTACTTCTAATTCTGCTACAGCAATATTTTTTTCCATACCATTTTCGGTAACCAAAGTTGTTGCAATAGGAAAATAGGATTTGTAGTCGCGTTCAAACGAAAGAATATCGTATGTTTTTTGCTGAAAAATTCTGCCTATCAGCATAAAAAATATTAAAGCAGCAAGTGAATCGAGGTAACCAGCTCCAGTATGACTTACAATTTCGTAAGTACTCCTAAAAAATAGTGCAAAAATTCCTAAAGCTATTGGAATATCAATATTAATGGTTTTGTGTTTTATAGCTTGGTAAGCCGACTGAATATATCCACTTGCACTATACAGCAATACTGGTAAAGAAAGCAAAATGTTGATGTATCCAAAAAATTTTGCAAAATGCGATTCTTTGATGCTGTCTAACCCAAAATATTCGGGCAAACTAATGAGCATAATGTTTCCAAAGCAAAAACCCGCAACACCCAATTTAAAAATTAAACTTCGGTCGATGGGTTTCTTTTTGTCGGTTTTTATATCGTTTAAGTTAATAGAAGGTTCGTAACCAATAGATGCTAATAATTCAACCAACTGACGTAAAGAAAGTTGATTGTGTTTAAAAACAATTTTAATTTCTTTTTTTAAAAAATTAACTCGCGAAGAATTAATATCGTGGTTTAGTTTGTATAAATTTTCTAATAACCAAATACACGAACTACAATGGATTTGAGGAATATAAAAGGTAATAACACTGGTGTTTTCATCTTTAAAATCGACCAAAGTATCAATAAGTTGTTCACTTTCTAAATATTCAAATTTTTTTGAAAGGTTTTTTGGCGGAGTTATTCCTGGAGTATTCTCTAGGTTGTAGTAATTACATAAATCGTTTTGATTTAATATTTCATAAACGGTTTTGCAGCCTTCACAACAAAAGTTTTTTTCATCAAAAAGAATAGGTTTTTCGATTAAAACTTCACCACAGTGGAAACAATTTGAATTAGAATTTGAAGAAGTTTTCAACATACGAAGTTTCGCAAAATTTATATTAAAATCCTTTTAAAAACATGAATTTTATCATATTTTTGTACAAATTTAGATTTTTTAAATTCATGAAGAATAAACCAGAAAGTCCTCATTGTAGCACGTGTGGCTCAAGACACAAATCTGTTTTTTGTAGCATTGAGAGTGAAGAAGTTAAAGAAATTGACAACATTAAAGGCTGTAATTTTTTTGACAGAGGTCAAGTTATTTTCCATGAAGGCAATAGAGTTAACGGTATTTATTGCATTAATAAAGGAAAAGTTAAAATTTATCAAACAGGTTCTGAAGGTAAAGAACAAATCATACGTTTTGCTAAAGAAGGAGACATTATTGGCTATAGGGCTTTATTAAGTGAAGAGCCTCTTTCAGCTTCGGCTGCAACTTTAGATGACGCCGTTGTTTGTTTTATTCCAAAATCTCAAGTTTTAAAAATTATTCAAAACAACCCAAGTTTTAATTTTAAAATGCTAAAAATTCTTAGCCATGAGCTAGGTGAAGCTGCTAGAATTATTACCGATTTAGCTCAAAAACCGGTTCGTGAACGTTTGGCAGAATCTCTTCTATTATTAAAAGATACCTTTGAATTAGACGAAGATAAAAATATTCAAGTAAAATTATCGAGAGAAGAATTAGCCAACATTATTGGTACTGCAACCGAATCGGTAATCCGTTTACTTTCTGAATTCAAAAAAGACAAATTAATTGATATTGATGGTAGAAATATTAAACTGATTAATATTCCAGCATTAACAAGAGAAGCAAACATTATCGATTAATTCAATTCTGCTTTTTCGGTTACCATTAAAATTAGTTTGTCGTACAAATTTCTTGTAGCGAAAAGATAATTGTTACCTCCATCAGTTATTTTTAATTTCTTTTTAATTTGCTCTATGCTATCAGGAAAATTTCGGGTAGCAATGTTCGCTTTTTTTAATCCTAAGGTTTTAACCGATTTTTCGTTGTAATCTAAGGTGTTGGTTATTTTAAAAACTCTACCAGGGAAATTAGTAATTAACTCGTTTGAAGTATATAAATGAGTATTTACAGCAAGTTTGTTTAATCCAAATTGTGCCGCAATACTTTTAAAACCTCCAGCTTTTAAAATCGAAGCATTTGGTTCGTATAGGTAAGTTTGGGGTTCCGAAAAATCAACAAAAACAGTTGATTCTTTTTCATAATCAAAAACAAATGTGGACGTATTTTTGGCAATGTTTACAGCAATTATTTCAGGATTGTTATCTGCTGTTTTGTTAACTAAATACAACACTTCTTTACAATCGTTTTGTACAGAAACTATCCAAACTTTACTAACCGATTTTAAATCGCTGAGGGTTTGTTTAATGTCTAGAAAAGGAGAAGTTTTTATTAAAACTTGTTGTGCAGTTTTGAGTAATTGCGGCAACAATTCAATAACATTTGGAGTACATTCAGCTAATTTAAACACTCGTTTATTTTCATCTCTTCTACTTGGGTCGATGTAAGCCAAATCGAATGTTTTGGTGTTTTTTGATAAAAAATCTTCGCAACTAGTTTGATAACATTGTATTGGAGCATTTAACACTTCAAAATTATGTTGCACAATTTCAAACAACTCTTGGTTTTGTTCTACATAACTTACTTCCAAAAACTGCTTTGAAAAGAAAAAGGCATCAACACCAAAACCACCCGTTAGATCTACCGCAGTTTTACCATTTACCAATTGGCTTTTGAATAATGCAGTTTGCTCAGATGAACACTGTTCCATTGACAATCCAACGGGATAAACAATGGCTTTGTTTTGATAAAAAAAAGGTAGTTTTAATTTTGCCTTTTGTAACCCGTTGATTTGATTAAGGATAAAATGCTTATCCAATTCAGGGTGTTTGCTTAACATTAAAGCAATTTCTGAAAGTGGTTTATGTTGGTAGGATTGTATGAATTGTTGATTTGTCATTCTGTATAATCAGAGGATTTTCCGATGATTAAATTGTTCTGATTAAATGCATAAAAGCTTCCTTTGAAATGAAAAGGAACGGAAGTAAAATAAAATCTTTTTATGATACTTATGTCTTTATTAACTTGGAGTAACTCATTATTTGAATATAACAAAGTTTGAATATTATTATCATTGTTGTCGAAGTATTCCTTGAATATTTTAGGATTAACAATTTCTTTAACTACGTTTAAATCTTCATCAATTTGGTAGAATTTAACTTTACCCCAATTATTGAAGGCATAAGTTGATGCTTCAGACTCGTCTTCGTATGCAATCATAACTATTCCTGATTGATTTATTTTTGAGCTAGATACTAAATTTGAGTCAAATTCAATAAATGTATTATTGGGTAAAAAACCTTTTACTTTGTAAAACAGCCTTTTGTTATATTGGGCTTTAACCTTAAAAGTTTTTGAATTAATATTAAATTGAATCAGATTATTCTTTGTACGAAGGTAAATTAAGCTATCAACCTTAATGAAATCAATTATATACTCTTTTTTTGAAATGGGAATAGTATCTATAAGAAAAATATTTTGACCAGTAGTTTTATCATATTCAGCTATAAATGGAGAATTTATTTTTATATTGTCATTGACAAATAAGCTATGACTATTACTCCTGCCTAAGCCAATTAAGTATAGTGAAGAGTTAGATGAGAAAAGATGATATCCTGTCACATTTTTTTCTGGTATTTCTGATTTCCAAATCGTATTACCATTTTTATCCAAACAAACCAAAAATCTTAAGAATGCTTGATAATAATGATTTGAATCAGCCTCTAAGTTTGAATAAAACCCATAGTATCTATTTTGAATTTTAGAAAAACTAAAACTATTAAGTGAGTTCTCTGCTTCAAAATGCCATTTATAACCGTCTTTAATATTGAGTTTCAATAAACCTGAGATATTAAGTATTATGTCATTTTCTTGGTGATAAATATCATTTGTAATTACAGCATTAGGTATCTCCTTATACCAAATTTCGTTGCCGTCTTCAAGATTAACACCAGCAAGATGTATTCCATCTGACGTTTCTGATTTATTAAACGTTAATCCATAATCTAATTTTTTATTTGGAATCACAATTCTCTGGTTTTTTACCCAAATATCTTTTCCAGTATTAGGATTTATTCGGTATGCTTTTGTATATGTGAAATAAAATATTTTATCATGATAGAAAATAATATTTTGGTGTTCAAATAATCTACTCCATTTCTCTTTTAAGGTAATTAAATCATAGCAGACAACTTGACTCTTTACTACAAGATCGTTCGTTTTATAATGTGCGTAAAGATTATTGTTAATAGTATCTACAAAAATATTGTGAAAATTTTTAGGCATTTGCCTTACATCTCCATAAATATTAGTTTTTGACATGTAATCATACCCAATTATGACTTTTGTTGTATCTTCAGCTAAGGCTAGTTTAGTGAGTAAAATCGAAAATAGAAGGATTATTTTTTTCATAAGACTAATCTTTGATTCAATCTGCGTCATCAGCGTTCTATAATTTACTCACTAAAAGCATATTGCAAAATATTTGCCCCCATCTGCAAGGCTTTTCTTCTGTTTTCTTCGGTATTATTATGCACTTCGGCATCTTCCCAACCATCGCCTAAATCGCACTCAAAATCGTAAAAACAAACCAACTTGCCTTCGTAAATTAAACCAAAACCTTGTGCAGGTTTATTGTCGTGTTCATGAATTTTTGGCAACCCATTAAAATTGTATTTTTGATGATAAATAGGGTGCGAACTAGGTAATAAAACAAAGTCGAGTTCTGGAAACACTAATTTCATTTGTGGTCGGATAAATTTATCTAATCCGTAGTTATCAGAAATGTGTAGAAAACCACCAGCAATTAAATAATTTCTTAGATTTTGAGCTTCTTCGCTGTTAAAAATAATGTTTCCATGACCAGTTAAATGAAGATAGGGAAAATTGAATATTTCGGGGCTACCAACTTCAACAATGGCTTGTTCGGGATTGATGTTTGATTTTAAATTTTGATTGCAAAATTTAATCAAATTAGGTAACGAAGTTTCTAAATTGGCATACCAATCGCCTCCGCCGTTGTATTTTAATAAAGCTATTTGAAAACTCGATTTTTGTGCTGAAACTTGATAGGTAAATAACAACACAAGACCAAAAATTATATTTTTAATGAATTTATTCATTTAGCAAATTTATGGTGTGACAAGCAACAATTCCAGCAGTTTCGGTTCTTAATCTACTTTTTCCCAAAGATATTGGTTTAAAATGATTTTTTATAGCCAAATCAATTTCTTCTTTACTAAAATCTCCTTCTGGGCCAATTAAAACAAGTGTTTCTTTGTTTTTTGTGCAAACATCAACTAAATGTTTTTCTGTATTATCCAAACAATGAGCTATAAACAAGTTAGATTGTTTTGGGGTGATTTTAATAAAATCTTTAAAAGTGATGGGTTCGTTAACTTTTGGTAAAGAAGCTTTTAACGATTGTTTCATTGCTGCTATGGCAGTTTTTTCTAAACGGTCAGTTTTCAGCATTTTTCGTTCCGAACGCTGACAAATTAGTGGTGTTATTTCTGTAATTCCAATTTCAGTAGCTTTTTCAACAAACCATTCTAAACGGTCGTTGTTTTTTGTTGGAGCAATGGCAATATGAATTGTTGCTTTGTTTTTTATTTCTTTATGAGAAGACAGAATGTTTAATTCACATTTTTTTGCATGTGCCTGTGTTATTTCAGCTTCAAAAAAATGACCATTTCCATCAACCAAATTAATTTTATCACCTGCATTTAGCCTCAAAACTTTTATAGCATGTTTCGATTCGGCTTCGTCGAGTATAAAAGCAGTGTCGGTTAAACTAATTGTTGGTGTATAAAACAATAACATGAGGCTAAATTACACTATTCTATGGTCAAAAAAAAGGAGTAGAAAAAATCCTACTCCTTTTTTAATAGAAAAGCAAAGCTTATTAAAAAGCTTTGCTTTTGGTTTAATGAAAATCTATTTCGTAAGGCATTCTAGTCATGTAACCCGATTGAGTGGTCATGGTTTGAACTTTTTGATAGTATTTGTAGTTTTCTCCCAAATACGTTTTTAAAATTTTTGTTTCAGCACCTTCAGTAATACTTAACATAAATTGTTCAATTGGGTCTTTTAATTTTGGATAATCAACCAAGCTGTAAGAGTCTAATTTTGCTAAATCTTTTGCAATTGCAATAGCCTCATCAATTCCACCAATTTCGTCAACTAAACCAATTTTTTTAGCGTCTAAACCTGTCCAAACTCTACCTTGTCCAATGCTATCCACTTGTTCTTTAGTCATTCCTCTTCCTTCACCAACTTTGGTAATAAAATCATCATAAATATTTTCTACACCTATTTGAATAATATCTTTTTCTTCGGCAGTAAGTGGTCTAAACATGGTCATAATATCAGCATGTTTGTTGGTTTTAGCAAAATCGAAAGTAATTCCTAATTTATTGTTGAACATTCCTTGAGCATTAGGAATTACTCCAAAAACACCAATTGAACCTGTAATGGTTTTTTCGTTGGCTACAATTTTATTTGCAGCACAAGCAATATAATAACCACCCGAAGCAGCAACATCGCCCATAGAAACTACTACTGGTTTTACTTTTTTAGCTAAAACAACCTCTCTCCACATAACATCAGAAGCTAAAGCACTTCCTCCAGGAGAATTAACACGAAGAACAATGGCTTTCACATTTTCATCTAATCGAGCTTCTCTTATTGCTTCAGAAATGGTTTCAGAGCCCATGCTCCCATCGTTACTTTTGCCACTAATGATGTCTCCACTTGCATAAATAACAGCAATTTGATTTTTTGAAACATTTTCTTCTTTTTCAGGAGTAGAATTGTTGTATTTGCTTAATGAAATGTAGTTGATATCATCATAAGATTCTGCACCAACTCGTTTTTTTAATTCATCTAAAAATTCATCTTTAAACGCCAATTTATCTACAAACTTGTGAGCTAAAGCATCTTTAGCAGTTTGAATTTTAATGTCATCAGCAATTGCATTTAGCTCTTCTATAGATATTTTTCTACTTTCCGATAAGTCTTTTAGCATGCTTCCCCAAGCTGTATTTAAAATAAGTTCCATTTGTTCACGGTTTGAATCACTCATTTTTTCCAACATATAAGGTTCAACAGCACTTTTAAATTTACCATGACGAATAATTTGCATTTCCACTTCTAATTTTTCTAACGCATTTTTGAAAAACATCAATTGAGTTGATAAACCTCTCATTTCAACCAAGCCTGCTGGGTTTAGGTAAATTTTATCCGATAAAGAAGCTAAATAATATGTACTTTGAGTATATACTTCAGAGTAACTTACTATCCATTTCCCAGATTTTTTAAAATCTTTAAGTGCATTTCTAATTTCTTCGATAGACGCCATTCCAGTATTCATTGAAGTTAAATCGAGGTAAATACCTTTTATTTTATCATCGTCTTTTGCTTTGGCAATATTTTTTAAGATTAAATCTAAACCTAAATTTTCATGAGTTTCGAATGTAGAAAAATCAATATTTTCAAAAGGATTGTTTGAAGTTCTATCTTTAATTGGGTAATCAAATTTTAAATGAAGTACAGAATTGTCTTTTATTTTAACAATTTTTTCAGAAGAAGAAGTTGCCGAAGAAATTAAAGTGCCTATTACAGCAAAAAAGATAATCATGGTAATAAAAAAGGTTACCAACATTGCCAACATACTGGCGAACATAAATTTAAAAAATTGTTTCATAATATTAAAATAAGGTTAAAGTATTTACTTTTACAAAAGTAGTTTAACAAAAAACGATGTATAACTATAAATACACCAATGGTTAATGAATGGGGATGAGTGGTGGGTAGTGAGTGGTGGGTAGTGAGCCAAGTGAAAAGAAACCAGAAACAAAAAAAATGAACACATTAGTATTAGGATTGGGCGGAAATAAAGGTGATGTTAAAACAACTCTTAAATTAGCAGAACAATTTATTTTAGAAGAGCTTGGCGAAATAAAAAGCATTTCATCAATTTATAAAACCGCAGCTTGGGGAAATACCAATCAACCCGATTTTTTAAATATGGTGTTGATTTTAGATACAAAAGAAAAAGTAGAATTCTGCTTAAAAAAAGTCCTAAATATCGAACAAAAACTTGGTCGAATAAGAACCGAAGAAAAGTGGATTGAACGAACAATAGATATCGATATTTTATTCTATAATCAGCAAATAATTGAACATGATGATTTAAAAGTGCCTCATCCTTTTCTACATAAACGAAAATTTGTGTTGATTCCATTAAACGAAGTAGCTCCAAAATTTATACATCCAATATTTAACACAAGCATAGAAATATTGTTAAAAAAATGCACAGATGAGCTTGATGTTCAGAAAGTTTAAATATGAAAGCAATATATTGTATAAAAATTTTTATATGTAAAAAGTAATGGTTATCATTGCAACCGAAAAACTAAACTAGATTTTAAAGAAAAATTCTATAAAAATGAAAAACCAAAACGCAAAATTATTAGCCCTTGCAGTTGTTACTTCTACTGCATTTATTGCTTGTAATCCATTATCTAAAATGGTAAAAAGACAAAATGAAGTTAATTTTACATTAACTCCAAATCCAGTTGAAATGCATGCAGATTCAATTTCAATTGCATTAAACGGTAGTTTTCCAACTAAATATTTTAACAAAAAAGTATCTGCTGTAATTACTCCAGTTATTAAATATGGTGCTGGTGAAGAAGCTTTTGCACCATTAAAATTAAAAGGTGAAGTTTCTGAAGAAGAAGGAACAGTAATTAACTTCGAAAAAGGTGGTACTTTTAGTCATACAGCTAAAATTCCTTACAAAGATGGTATGGATGTGGCAACTGTTGAATTAAGAGTTGATGGTAAATACAAAACACAAACTAAATCGTTAGACCCACGTAAAGTTGCTGATGGAACAATCATCACTCCTAAATTGGTGATGTCTGCTGAAAAAGCAATTGCTGCAAAAGATAATTTTCAAAAATTTAACTTAGTTGACAATAAAGTGGTAATCAACTATTTAGTTAACAATGCTACTGTTAGAGGTTCTGAAATGTCTGACAAAGATGTTAAAGCTTTAGTTACTAACTTAAAAGCTTGGTCTAAAAACCCAAAAATGGAAGTTAATGGCGTTGTAGTTGATGCTTATGCTTCTCCAGAAGGTGAAATTTCTAAAAACGACAACTTAGCTAACGAAAGAGCTGCTTCTGCTGATAAAGCAATGGCTGGTGAATTTAAAAAAGCTAAATTAACTATTGCTGAAGGTTCTAAATTAAATGGAAGAGGTGAAGATTGGGATGGATTTAAAAATTTAATGACTGCTTCTGATATTAAAGACAAAGAATTAATCATTAGAGTTTTAGAAACGTATTCAGATTTAACTAAAAGAGAAGCTGAAATTAAAAATTTAGCTGCTACTTATACTGAAGTTGCTAAAAAAGTATTACCAGAATTAAGAAGATCAGAAGTTAACGTGGTAATGAAACACCACAACTTAACTGATGATGAAATCAAAACATTAGTTGATTCTAAAATTGATTCATTAGATGCAGAACAAATGTTATATGCTGCTACATTATATACTGATGATGCTAAAAAAGAATCTATCTACAAAAGCTTTTCAAATAAATTTGCTCAAGATTGGAGAGGTGCAAACAACTTAGGTTATTTATATGTAGCTCAAAATAAGATTGCTGACGCAAAAGCTCAGTTCGAAAAAGCTGATGGTTTATCTGCAAACAACCCAATCGTTAAAAATAACTTAGGTGTGTGCGAAAGATTAAACGGCAATGTTGATGCTGCCATGGAACTTTACAAAAGTGCTGCTGGTGCTGGTTCTGAAGTTAACGAAAACATGGGTATCATTTACATTATGAAAGGAGATTACGCTTCTGCAAAATCTAGCTATTCAGGTGTTAACTCATTCAATGCAGCTTTAGCAAACTTATTAAGCGGAAACAACTCTATTGGTGGAATCATTGATGGTTCAACTGATAAAGACGAAGCTTTAGCTTACTACTTAAAAGCTATTGCTGGTGCTCGTGCTAACGACAAAAATGCTTTAGTAAACAACTTAAAAACAGCAACTAGTAAAGATGCTAACTTAAAAGCAAAAGCTAAAAACGATGCTGAGTTTATTAAATTTAGAGAAGATGCTGAATTCCAATCAGCTGTTAACTAAAAATTAGAAATTCAATGATAAGAAAAAAGTCCTCTGTTAAATAACAGAGGACTTTTTTTACATTTTATTTTTAATTAATACTACTGAAAAATTACTCAGGTTTTTGAATTGGTCGTTTACCTTTTAATTCATGGTGTTTAAATTCTTTGGCTTCCTTTTTCTCTTTCAATAACGCACGTTGTTCTTCGGTTAATACGGCGTCAATTTCAGTTCTTTCAGCCAATCTTAACTCTTTTAATTTGTTTTTTAAATCTGCTTTTTCAGCAGCTCTTTTCTCGCGAATAGCTTTAATTTGATTTTTTTGGTCTTCTGTTAAATTCAATTGATCTTTAAATCGTTCAACAGAGTCGTTATCCTCGTCGTTAATAGGTTTAACATGATGTAACTGTTTTGGTTGATGTGCTTGAGCAAAAGCAGAAAATCCATTAAGAGTTAAAGCTGCTATAGCTGTAATTAATACTGTTTTTTTATACATGACTTTATGGTTTTATGATTATACTACATGGTTAACGAAAACTGTGCCATTTATAGTATAATATCAAATTAGAATTTTGAAAAGAGTTTCAATTCAATAGCTCACAAGCAAAAATGTATAAAAATGGAAATCATTTATTTCATAACCATTCTAACTGAATTTCTACTTTTCTGAATCAACAATATTTCTTTGCCTATAGTGGTTTTAGCAATTGTTTCTTCATCGTAATGTCGAATGGTAAGTAATTCTACATTTTCGTTGTATTTTACCTTGTATTTTTCGCCTAAGGCAGTCATTAAATTGGTTAGCTTTTGAGGGTTGTTATCAACACAAACAGAGAAACTAATTGCAGAGTTTTGCATTAAATGAATACGAACTCCAAAAGAAGAAAATAAACCAAAAATGTGGCTTAAATGGTCTTCCATAATAAAAGAATAATCGCGAACTGAAATGGAAATTAAAACCAAGTTCTTTTTAAAAATATAGCTTGGAATTAATGAGTCTTCTGCAGTATTTTCATTTATTAATGTTCCTGGTTCGTTTGGGTTAACAAACGATTTTACATATAGAGGAATATTTTTATTTTGTAGTGGTTTAATGGTTTTGGGATGAATAACTGATGCCCCATAATAAGCAAGTTCAATGGCTTCACGATAGGATATGTTGTTGAGTTTTTTAGTATCATTAAAAAACTTTGGATCGGCATTAAGCATTCCGGGAACATCTTTCCAAATGGTAACATTTTCTGCGTTTAAACAATAAGCAAGTATTCCTGCACTAAAATCGGAACCTTCACGGCCTAAAGTGGTGGTAAAGTTTTCTGAACTAGAGCCAATAAAACCTTGAGTAATAATAATAGTTTTACTGTTAGGGTTTAGCTTTTTTAGTAGCTGTTCTTGAGCTAATTTTTCGGTAATATCCCAGTCAATTCTGGCATCTCGGTGAGTGTTATCGGTTCTAATAACATTTCTAATATCAAACCAGTTGTTATTAATGCCAATTGAATTTAGGTATGCACTTACAATTTTAGTTGATATAACTTCTCCAATAGAAACTATTTGATCGTACACATAGTCGTAAGGTCTTTCAGGAGATTCTTCAATTTCCCATTCAATTTCTACAAAAGTATTGTGAATATCTTCATAAATGGGATGATTGGTATTGTCAAAAAGTTGGTTCATGATGTTGTGGTGAAAATCTTTTACCTCTTGCAAGTGTTCAACTACTTTACCATCATTGTTCATGTACGATTCTACAACTTTTTCAAGTGCATTTGTGGTTTTATCCATTGCAGAAATTACCACAGTTAAATCATCGTTAAAAAGCGAGATGATTTTTCCAACATTTTTAACTGCATCAGCATTTTTAACCGATGCACCACCAAACTTAAATACTTTCATAACCTATTAGTTAGTGGTTAGGAATTAAGTATTTGACGATATTTTCGAATTATACCTAATACCCAACGCTTATTTCTAAAATCTCAATTTTCCATTAATCCATTCATCATCTAATTCTGCATTAAATTTTTTATAAAAGTTTATTGCAGGTTCATTCCAGTCGAGTACTTGCCAAATCATTTGACGAACTTTTAACCTCTTTGCTTCTTTTATTGTTTCTTCAAATAATAATTTTCCAATACCTTTTCCTCTATATTCTTCTTTTACCACTATATCTTCTAAATAGATGTTTTTACCCGTCCATGTAGAGTATCGAATGTAGTAAAACGACATGCCTACAATGTTTTGGTTTGTTTCTGCTAAAATTATCCAATACAAGGGATGATTTCCAAAACCATCTTGCTCCAATTCTTCTAAAGTAATTTTTACTTCGTGAGAAGCTTTTTCGTAGCTTGCCAATTCCTTAATCAGGTCAATTACGGCGGGTAAATCAGATTTCTCTGCTTTTCTTGTATTAATTTTCATTCAGCAAAAGTAATAAAGTTAGCTCCAAAATATGCTTTATAATTGGTTAATACTTTGCTCATAACCTCAATTTTCTTTTTCGCTATTGTATAAAATAATTTATAACTTTGATTGATGTATTTAAAGAAAATATTCTTAGTAAAAAATAACAACAATTCATAAAATTTAACAAACTTTGCTAAAAATTAACAAATGAGCAAATTTAAAGGAACAGGTGTTGCCATAGTAACTCCTTTTAACGACGATAGAAGTGTTGATTACATTGGACTTGAACGATTAATTGAACATTTAATTAAAGGTGGTGTTGATTATCTGGTAGTTAACGGAACAACAGGAGAATCCGTAACCTTATCACGACAAGAAAAGTTAGATGTTTTAGCTTTTGCAATAAAAGTAAACAAAGGAAGATTACCAATAGTTTTTGGAATTGGAGGAAACAATACACAAGATATTTTAGATTGTTTTCATACCTACGATTTTACTGGAGTTGATGCAATTTTATCAGTAAGTCCGTTTTACAACAAACCAAGTCAGGAAGGAATCTATCAACATTACAAAGCAATTGCTACAATTTGCCCCTTGCCTTTAATATTATACAATGTTCCTGCTCGAACAGGTTCGCACATGGAAGCAGAAACCGTTTTGCGTTTGGCAAAAGATTGTAAAAATGTAATTGGAGTTAAAGAGGCATCAGGAGTTATTTTTAATTCCATGAAAATAATAAAAAATAAACCTGAAGGATTTTTAGTTATTTCAGGAGATGATATTTTGAATTTGCCTATTATAGCTAGCGGAGGTGATGGAATTATTTCTGTAATTGCCAATGCGTTTCCTGCTGATTACAGTAACATGGTAAAAGCAGCATTAACTGGCGATTTTAAAAAAGCACAACAACTTCACTACAAGTATTTTGACATGGTTCATTACATGTTTGTTGATGGAAATCCTCCTGGAATAAAAGCAACACTTAAAATTTTAGGAATTTGTGGCGATACGTTAAGATTGCCTTTGGTTAAAGTAACAACAACAACATATACCGCTTTAGAAAATCTTATTAAAAAGATTGTTTAATGATTTATCGGTTTTCGATTATCGTTTTGTTTTTCTACCTAATTTCGTGTAGTTCAATTTCGGTTGAGACAAAAGAACCACAAATAGCAATTAATCAAACTATGGATACAATAACTTTTGGAGCAGGATGTTTTTGGTGTGTTGAAGCAGTTTATTCCGATTTAAAAGGAGTAGAAACAGTTGTTTCGGGTTATGCTGGTGGAACAGTTAAAAACCCTTCGTACAAAGAAGTTTGCACAGGAAATACTGGACATGCCGAAGTTTGTCAGATAACCTACAATCCTGAAGTTATTTCTTTTCAGGAATTGCTAGAAGTATTTTGGCAAATTCACGACCCAACAACCTTAAACCGACAAGGTGGAGATATTGGAACACAATACCGTTCGGCAATATTTTATCACACCAATGAACAAAAGCAAATTGCTGAAGACTTTCTAAATAAACTTAATAATGAAAAAGTATTTCCAAATCCAATTGTAACAGAAATAACTCCAATTAATAACTTTTTTCCGGCTGAGGATTATCATCAAGATTATTTTGAATTAAACGGTGACAACCCTTATTGTCAAGCTGTTGTTAAACCCAAACTTGAAAAATTTAGAAAGGTATTTAAAGACAAGTTAAAGAAATAATTAGGCTGTTCGTCTAAAAACTTTGATTTTATTCTTTTGTTAGTTTCCTTAATTTTATATTTGTTTTTACAAATTTAATTTTAGGAATGAATTCGTTATTTATAGAAGGTAAAGCAAATACTCCAGCAGTAGCTTTTAGCGAAGGTGGCGTGTTAAGTATTTCTGGACGATCTATTCCTGAACATCCTTTAAAATTTTATAAACCTTTAGAAGATTGGTTGGTAGAGTTTCTTTCAACCTCACCCATTAAAATTTATTTTAAAGTTCATTTGGATTACCTTAACACTCATTCGACAGAATGTATGTTAACGCTTTTTAAAAAATTGGACGACTATTATTTATCCACAAAAGCAGATGTAAGTATTCTTTGGAATTTTGAAGAAGATGACGAAGATATGGAATCTCTTGGTAACGATTTAAAATCGTTAGTTTCATTACCATTTAAAGTAGAAGAAGCTGTTTAATTGCTTCTTATTTCAAAGTTTTCTTCATTTTCATTGAGATGGGTGCCGTTTGGTTGCATAATGTCATCAAAAGCAGCATAAAATATAGCGTAACTTAAAGGTACAGTTACTATTATTCCAACCAATAAAAACATAACTCCCAATAAATTAATCAATGATACTACAATGAATAAGGCAAAAAAGTGAAAAAACTTTTTTTGAATAACTTTTCTGCTAGCTTCCATACTTTGCCAAGCACCTTCTTTAAAAAAGTGGGTATTTGCAGCTGCAAATGTATAAATGGTTTGCATAAACATTAACAAAATAACGGTAATAATAAATAGCGGAATTAACCCGTCAACATCAAACAATTGTAATAATTCCTGAGGAGTTTGAGGCTCATTAAATTCGCCCGATTTTATTGAACCAAACAATCCTGAAAAAAATACTGTAAATCCAAAAATTAATAATGGGCTAAAAATTAATAAAGTGAATCCAAAAATGATGAGTTGAATAATTGCTATTTGCCCAATCGAGGAAAAACCTTTAAAAAAGTCGTCGAACGAAACGGTTGAACCTAATTTAATTTTATTACAAACAATAAAATACCCAACAAAAAAGGTAACACTAAGTATTTGACTAGCAATACTACCAATTACAGGAATAAACGAACCAGCAATAATCATAACAATTGACAATACAAAAAAGCCAATGAATAAACCAGCTTGTGCTTTAAAATAATCAAATCCATCTGATAAGTACTTACCAAATTTAAATTCGTAACCTTCGGTAGTTAGTTGTTCAACTTTTTGATTTAGATTCATATACACTAAGTTTTATTTATAAAAATAGGAAACAAATTTGTAAAAAAGTAATTTTTAATAAATTAAGTAAACTATGAAATTCTACTCCAATTTACTTTTGTTCGTTTTAATTCATTTAGAGCATTTATTAAACGAGTATTTTTTTGAAGTTGAAGATTAGGGTCTTCTTTTAAAATTTCGACAGCTTCGTTACGAGCCATTTGTAAAATTTGTCCATCTTTTGCTAAATCGGCAAGTTTTAAATTAAGCAAACCACTTTGTTGAGTACCTTGAATATCGCCAGGTCCTCTTAGTTTTAAATCCACTTCCGCTATTTCAAAACCATCGTTGGTTTTTACCATGGTTTCTAAACGTAGTTTGCCTTCACTACTTAGTTTATTTCCGCTCATTAAAACGCAATACGATTGTTCGGCACCTCTACCTACTCTACCTCTCAATTGATGCAATTGAGCTAACCCAAATCGTTCGGCACTTTCAATAATCATCACACTAGCGTTGGGAACATTTACACCAACCTCAATAACGGTGGTTGCAACCATAATATGTGTTTCTCCTTTTACAAATCGTTGCATTTCAAATTCTTTAGCATCGGGTTTCATCTGCCCGTGAACAATGCTTACTTGATATTGAGGAATAGGAAATCGGCGAGAAATGCTCTCAAAACCATCCATTAAGTCTTTGTAATCCATTTTCTCCGACTCTTTAATTAATGGATAAACCACATAAACTTGTCGTCCTTTTTTAATTTCTTCTTCCATTAGTCCAAATGCTCGTAATCGCGATGAATCGAACCAATGAATGGTTTTTATTGGTTTTCTTCCAGCAGGCAACTCATCAATTACAGAAACATCTAAATCTCCATAAAAAGTCATTGCAAGTGTTCGAGGAATTGGAGTAGCAGTCATTACCAAAATGTGTGGAGGGGAAGCCCCTCCCCGACCCTCCCCGAAGGGGAGGGAGTTTAGGGTGCTGCTAATTTTCTTTATCACTTCTTCAATGTTGTGTAGTACTTCTTCATTAGTAAAACGAATAACTTTATAACCCAATGAGATAAGTATTTCGGTTCTCAACTTATCAGCTTCAATTTGTAATGGAGATTGATGGTATTTTCCATCAACTTCTACAATAAGTTTCTTTTCTAATCCAATAAAGTCAACAATAAATTGGTCGACAATATGTTGACGTCTAAACTTTGAATCAAGTTTTTTAGATTTTAGGCACAACCACAATACTTGTTCAGCTTCAGTTGTTTGTTTTTTTCTTTCAATTTGATTCGCCTTTAGAAGAGCATAAGTTGAAGGTCTAGTTGTTTGGTATTTATAAAGCACCTTTTTTAAAGCCTCCCCTTCGGGGAGGTTGGAGGGGCTCTTATTCCATAATTTTGCTCGTTGTGCCACACCAAAACGATGTTGTTCATCGACCACTACATATCCTAATTTGTTGAACTGAACCGTATCTTCTAACAAAGCATGAGTACCGATTAAAATGTTTAAACTTCCATTTCGAAGTTGTTCATGTATTTCGTTTCGTTTGGCAGTTTTGGTTGAACCTGTAAGTAATTCAATAGAAATGTTCATTTCTTTCAGCATTTCTTTTAATCCCAAATAGTGTTGTGTAGCCAAAATTTCGGTTGGAGCCATTAAACATGTTTGAAAACCATTGTCGATAGCTATTAACATGGTAAGCAAAGCAACAACAGTTTTTCCACTACCCACATCACCTTGCAGCAGTCGGTTCATGTGTTTTCCCGAACCAATGTCTTTTCTAATTTCTTTGATAACTCTTTTTTGGGCGTTGGTTAATTCAAAACTCAAGTAATTGTTGTAAAATGTATTGAAATGCTCACCAATTTCTCCAAAAACATAGCCTTTAATGGTTTGTGTTTTAATTACTTTTTGTTGTAAAAGCTGTAATTGCAAAAAAAAGAGTTCTTCAAATTTTAATCGAAACAACGCTTTTTGAAGTAGCTGTTCATTTTTTGGAGCGTGAGCATTAATTAGGGCTTCTTCTTTTGAAATTAAACGAAGTTTTTCAGTCAAATCGTTGGGTAAGGTTTCAGTTATTGCTCCTTTTATTTGTTGAATTAAATTTTGTTGAATTTTGTGAATCCCTTTTGCTGATAAGCCTTTGTTTGATAATTTTTCTGAGGAATAATAAACACCTTCTAAACCAACCGATTTAGCAACTAAAGATTGGTCAACCAATTCCATTTCTGGATGAGTAATATTGTATTTATTGTTAAAAATAGTTGGTTTTCCAAAAACCACGTACTCTTGATTAACCTTAACAGACGATGAAAGCCATTTGATGCCTTTAAACCATACCAATTCAATTTCTCCTGTGGCATCTTTAAACTTTGCGACCATTCGTTTGGCTTGTTTTTCACCAATGGTTTCTAACGATGTTATTTTACCTTTGAGCTGAATATAAGCTTGGTCGGAATTGATTTCGCTAATGGAATAAATTTTTGATTTGTCGACATACCGAAAAGGGTAGTATTCTAGCAACTGACCAAAAGTGAAAATACCCAATTCTTTGTTTAGCAATTCAGCCCTCGAAGGACCAACTCCTTTTAAAAATTCAATTTTGGTATCTAAAATGTGATTGCTCAAATCAATAGTTTATGGACTATAAATTTACAAATAAGAATGATGAATTTAAAATGAAGAATGAGTTTCTAAAGAATCATTCCAACAATTACGGCTGTAAATAAAGAAGCCAGTGTTCCACCAATTAATGCTAGAAAGCCATACTTAGAAAGTACACCTTTTTTTGAAGGGGCTAAAGAACCAATACCGCCAATTTGAATTCCTATGGATGCAAAATTAGCAAACCCACACAAAATGTATGTTGCCATAATTATCGACTTTTCTTCTGCGAATTTTCCAGCCATTTTCATTTCACCTAACGAAACATAAGCAACAAACTCATTTAAAATGGTTTTTTCTCCTAACAGTTGACCAACCAAAACCATATCTTGAGAACAAACTCCCATGAGCCAAGCTATGGGTGCAAATAAATATCCTAATACGAACTGAAATGATAATCCATCAAAGTTAGTGTTTGCAATAATCAGCTGATTTAGACTTGTCCAATCACCAACTTTAAATAAAATGTAATTAAACATTGCCATAAATGCAATAAAAACCAATAACATTCCACCAACATTTACCGCCAAACGTATTCCCTGTGTTGTTCCTTCAGCTATAGCTTCTAATGCATTTGAACCTATTTTATCTTTGCTAACTTCTAGTTTTTCGTCAAATTTTTCGGTTTCAGGCACCAAAATTTTTGCAGCTACAACAGCTGCTGGAGCAGACATTACTGATGCTGCTAATAAATGTTTAGCATAAAAAAGTTGTTGAACTGGGTCGTCTCCACCTAAAAAACCTACATAAGCTGCCAAAACACCACCAGCAATGGTTGCCATTCCACCACTCATTAAACACATCATTTCGGAATTGGTCATTTTATCTAAGTACGGTTTTACTAATAAAGGAGCTTCGGTTTGTCCAAGAAAAATGTTTCCTGCAGCAGCTAAACTTTCGGCACCTGAGAGTTTCATGGCTTTTTTCATTACCCAAGCAAATACATAAACTACTTTTTGTAAAATGCCCCAATAATAAAGTAAGCTGGTAAGTGCAGAAAAGAAAATTACGGTTGGCAAAACCATAATTACAAAGTTTAATAGTGGTGTTTCAATTTCGCCACTAACAAATGATTTAAATAGAAACATCGTTCCCTCTTGGGTAAAACCAATAACTTTAGTAAATAATTTACTCACCCACTCGAAACCTTGCTCTACAAAAGGTACTTTTAATACCAATATGGCAAAAATGAATTGAATAGCCAATCCTTTACCTACCAACGACCAATTGATTTTTTTTTTGTTGTTACTAAAAACCCAAGCAATAGCAACCAAAACAGCCATTCCTAAAAATCCTTTTAAAATTGCCGTAGCACTAATGGTTAATAATAACATGGTGTTTGGGTTTAGTTAGATTTTCGATTGTCTATCTCTTGCTTAATTTTCGAAGCTTCTTCGTAATTTTCGTTTTCGATGGCTTTTTGTAATTTTTTATTGAGTTCATCCATCGAAAGTTCGTCATAACCTTTAGGTTTAGAAACTTTTGCAGGTTTATTTAATTCCTCTTCTATTTCTTCAATTTGTTGTTCTAGTTCTTCTGTACTATCTTTAGTGGTTTCGTCTAAAATTATTCCTGCACTAGAGAGAATAAATTCGTAAGTATAAATCGGACATTTAAAACGAACAGCAATGGCAATAGCATCAGATGTTCTTGTTTCTATCTCAATGGTTTTTCCATCTTTTTCAGAAATTAATTTTGCAAAGAAAATGCCTTCACGCAAATCGTAAATAACTACTTCTTTAATTTCGATATCAAATGCCTCAGAAAAAGATTTAAATAAATCGTGTGTTAATGGTCGGGTTGGGGTCATCGATTCTAACTCAATAGCAATAGCTTGTGCCTCAAATCCTCCAATAATAATAGGTAAACGTCTTTTTTCTCCTAAAGTTTCTCCTAAAACCAATGCGTAAGCACCAGTTTGTGTTTGACTGTAAGAAAGACCTATAATTTCTAACGCTATTTTTTCCATATTAAAGCCCCCCGACCTCCCACGCCATTGGCATGGAGGAGTTTCCAACGCACTTGCCTAAAATTGTAAGTTTTGTTGGATGGTTCTTTTTAATTGTTTATACTAAACTTTATCATTACTTTTATTCGCTCCTCAACATCAGCCCCTCCTTCGGAGGGGTTGGGGAGGCTAATTATTCGCTGCTTTAAACTTCTTAAATGCTTCTACCAATTTTGGTACTACTTCAAAAGCATCTCCAACAATACCATAGTCGGCAGCTTTAAAGAAAGGAGCTTCAGCATCGGTGTTGATTGCAACAATAACTTTACTTCCGTTTACACCAGCTAAATGCTGAATAGCACCCGAAATTCCGATAGCAAAATATAAGTTCGGACGAATTGCTAAACCTGTTTGACCAACGTGTTCGTGGTGAGGTCTCCAACCAATATCGGCTACAGGTCTAGAACAAGCTGTTGCTGCACCTAAAACATGAGCCAATTCTTCAATCATTCCCCAGTTTTCAGGACCTTTTAATCCTCTACCAGCAGAAACAACGATGTCTGCTTCGGTTAATGATAATTCGGTTGATTCTTTTTTAATTTCTTTAACTTTTAAGTTAGTTGATGGTATTTCAACTGAGAATTTTACCACTTCGGGTGTTGAAGGGTTTTCTTTTTTCTCAACAGCATTTGGTAATACTGAAATAATTTTTGTTGAAGTAAGAATTTCCACATCAGCAAAAGCTTTTCCTGAGAAAACAGCTTTTTTTACGGTGTAACCGCTATCTGTGTTTGGTAAAGCTATAGCTCCAGATACCAAACCAGCATCAAGTTTTGCCGCTAAACGGGGAGCAATTGCTTTTCCTGCGTAATCGTGAGCAAAAACAATGGTTGATGCATTTTCTGATTTCGCTGCTTCAGCAACGATGTGAGCTAACTTTTGTGGGTCGAAACTATTTAAACTTGCATCAGCAATGTGCAACACTTTGCTAATTCCGTATTTTCCTAATTGTTCTAATCCAGATACATTTCCTGCAACAACTGCAATGGCTTTAACACCTGTTTTACTAGCTAATTGTGCTCCGTAATTTGCGGCTTCAAATGCATTTTTAGTTAATGTTCCGTTGTTAGCATCGGCATATATTAAAACTGACATATATTTAATTTATTAATGGTTTGATGTAACAATGTAAAAATTAAAATTTGTTTTTTAGTTTTTACTCATTGCTAAATTGTTACATTTTAAAATTGTTAATTTATTTATTAAATTGCTTTTGCCTCGGTATGAAGTAGGTTTACTAATTCATCTACATTTGCAGCATCAACGTATTTACAAGCCGATTTTGCTGGAGGTAAGGTAAATGATTTAACTTTTGTAGAAGCACTTCCCTCATAAGCAGGAACCACAGTTAATGGTTTTGTTCTCGCAGCCATAATTCCTCTCATGTTTGGGATACGAGCTTCAGCCATTCCTTTTGCAGCACTAATTACAAAAGGGATAGAGGTTTCAATTACTTCAACTCCACCTTCAACTTCTCTTTCGATGGTAGCATTGTTGCCGCTCATATCTAGCTTGCAAGCTAATGAAATGTATGGAGCATTCATTAATTCTGATACCATACCAGCAACCTGAGAACCATTGTAATCGATTGTTTCTTTACCGCAAAACACCATGTCGAAAGCATTTTGTTTTGCATAAGCCGCAATTTGTTTTGCAACATAAAGAGCGTCTTCACTTTTAGCATCAATTCGAACAGCGTCATCTGCTCCAATTGCTAATGCTTTTCTAATGATTGGGTCGTTATCAACTCCACCAACATTTAAAACGGTAACATTACCGCCATTAGCTTCTTTTAATTCTAGTGCTCTAACTAATGCGTACCATTCGTCGTATGGGTTTACAATAAATTGAACACCATTTTCATCAAATTTGCTATTACCATCGGTAAAAGCAATTTTTGATGTGGTATCTGGTGCTTTACTAATACAAACTAAAATTTTCATATATGTAGATTTTTTGATTCCTATTTTTTTGCCAACGAAGTTACCAAATTAAGTGTGATATAAAATATGATAATGAGCAGATATTTGTTGTTTTTTAAACAATTTGAGTTTACTTTTCAACTAAAGTAGTTTTGAGTCGATAAGAATTTTGGTTTTTAAAATTCCAGCAACACTTAAACTATCGGTTATTTCTCCTTTCATAACCATTTCGTAAGCTTCGTTAAAGGGTAATTTTTTAATGCTTAACACTTCATCTTCTTCGGGTTCGGGATTAAAGTGCGTGAGTTTTTTTGCAATGTAAATAATACCCGCTTCATCTGATACCGAATTGCTCAAGTGCATATCCAATAATTTTTGCCAGCTTTCGGCTTTAATACCCAACTCTTCCATTAATTCTCTTTTAGCTGAAACAAGAGTATCTATACCTATTTTTCCTCCGCCTTCACAAATTTCCCAACTGTATTGATTTAAAGGATAGCGGTATTGACCAACCAACCATGTGTTGTTGTGTTCATCTAAAGGAATAATTCCAATGGCAATGTTTTTAAAGTGAACCGTTCCATATATTCCATCGTTTCCAGCAGCATTTATTACCTGGTGTTCGGTTACACTAATCCATGGATTTTCGTATTTTAATTCGCTACTTTTTGTTTTCCAAGGGTTTTCCATTTTTTTGGTTTCAGGTTTCTAGTTCATAGTTTCAAGTTTTTTTTGACTAACGCCTAACGACTAATTACTTAAAAACTTTTTTCAATAAATCAGTTACACGAGCCATGGGGTCTTTTCTAATTTTACTTTCTTCTTTAGCTATCATTAAAAACAAGCCGTCCATTGCTTTTGTTGTAACATAATCTTCTAAATCAGGGTTCATTGGCTCAACAAACGGAACTTTGTTGTAGGTATTAATTACTGGATTCCAATACTTGGTTACTTCAACTTTTTGAATAGCATTTTTTACAATTGGGTTGAATTTAATTTTTAACTGATCAGTTGTTTTGTCTCTTAAATATTGGGTTGCAGCGTTTTCGTTTCCTTTTAAAATGGCAAAACCATCGGCAATAGTCATTTCTTTTATGGCATTTATAAAAATGGGAGTAGCTTCGGCAGTTGCCGTTTCGGCAGCTCTATTTAAGGTCATTACAAATTCATCTACTTGTTTTTTCATGCCCAACTGTTCCACTTTTTCTTTCACTTTTATAGCTTCGGCAGGAAAAGGAATAAAAATTTCAGGATTTTTATAAAAACCATCTAATTTAGAAGTTAAACTCGACGAATTGTTCGTGCCAACAGTTAATGCTTCACGTAAACCACGAATTACTTCGTCGTTGGTTAATGCTGGTGTTGTGTTACCAGTTACGGTATTTACTTGTTCCATTACCGAAGCCATATCGCCACAACCCGCCAACATCAATACCGAAACAACTGCTATTGTAATTTTTTTCATTTTTTTAAATTTTTGAATGTTTTCAAAAGTAAGTAAAAGATATTTTTTGAACACAGTAAATTAGAGCAATTTCTTAATCTTAAATTTGCCACATGAATTTAGACATTATTTCCATAGGTGATGAATTACTTATTGGACAAACCTTAAATACCAATGCACATTGGATTGCTGCCGAATTAGATAAAATTGGTTTTACCATTCGACAACATACTTCTATTAGCGATAACAAAGAACATATTGTAAAAACATTAACCGATGCTTTGGATAATAGCAACGTGGTTTTAATTACTGGTGGTTTAGGGCCAACCAACGACGATTTAACCATGCCTGTATTGAATGAATATTTTGGCGGAAAATTAGTGGTAGATAGTGATGTTTACAAAGATATTGAGCGATTAATTTTGGGCAGGGGCTTTGAAATGAATGAAAACAATAAACGTCAGGCTTTAGTTCCTGATAATTGTAAAGTAATTCGTAACCCTAACGGAACAGCTCCAGGCATGTGGTTTGAAAGAGGTAATAAAGTGGTGGCAGCCATGCCTGGCGTGCCATTTGAGATGAAAGCCATGATAACCGACTCTGTTATTCCGTGGTTAAAACAAAAATATGTGTTGCCCGAAATTGTGCATCAAATGGTTTTAATCCAAGGATTGCCCGAATCAAAGTTAGCCGAAGTATTAACCGATTGGGAAAACAACTTGCCAACCAACATAAAATTGGCATATTTACCTTCTCCAGGAAGAGTTAAATTGAGGTTAACATCAAAAGGGGCAAATCGCAAACAAGTTCAACAAGGCATTGACGAACAAGTAGAAAAGTTAACTCAACTTATTCCGCAATACATTTATTCTACCGACAACATTAATTTAGAAGAGTTGGTGGGAAAATTATTATTAAATAAACAAGCAACATTGGCTACTGCCGAAAGCTGTACAGGAGGTTATATTGCTCATTTAATAACCAGTATTTCGGGAAGTTCGGAATACTTTAAAGGTTCAGTAATAAGTTATTCTAACGAAATTAAAATTAACGAGTTAGGCGTAAACCCTACTGATATTGAAACTTATGGAGCAGTTAGTCAACAGGTGGTAGAACAAATGGCATTAGGAGTACTTAAAAAGTTTAAGGTAGATTATGCTGTATCCACATCAGGAGTGGCAGGTCCGACTGGCGGAAGTTTAGAAAAACCTGTAGGCACTGTTTGGATAGCAGTAGCTAGTAAAAATAGAGTTATAAGTAAGCAATTTACTTTTGGAAAACTACGAAGTGTTAACATTGAACGCTCTGCCGTTGCTGCTTTGGGGATGTTGAGGGAGGTTTTGTAGTTTTCCTTTTGTCATATTGAGCAAAATTTTTCCCACGTCTTTTGCGTGGAGAAAAATGATGTCGAAATATCTTCTAACTTAATAGTTTGTATGCTTTGGTTTAGTAATGTCCTTCCAAAACAAGAAGATGCCACACTTCGATTTGTTGCCACGCAAAAGGCGTGGACAAATCATCGTTCTGCATGACAAATAGTTGGAAATTGTGCTTCTGCTTCCGTTTGTGGAACTCAAACGAGAATGACTGTTGATATAAGAGGATTTAGTTCGTAAAAACCAATTCCTTACCTGTTTCAAAATCTTCAACTCTGAAATCTTCTCCACAACACGAACAATGGTAATAAATTACGGTTTTGTTACTGAAATGTTCATCTTTTTGAACCACAATTTCTTCCCAACAATCTTCATCGCAATTACATTCTTTGTACTTTATCATTTGGTGTATTTTTTTTATTGAATAACTTACGCTTTGCTAAATTTAAGTAAACCATAATAATTTATTCATTTAGATAGTATAAAAATTCAAGTCCTAAAGTTGTTAATTTAACAGAGGGTTCTTTATGTGGTGCTAATGCACGTAATACTTGTGTGGAATCAAAATTTTCAAGTCCAGCACCCATAGAGATTAAAGATTTTGTCTCAAGATCAGTATTGTATAATTTAAACAAGTCTTTATTTAGGTTATTATTTTCATGACTTAATATGAATTTATTATAGTAATTCTCGTAAGAGGCAATTTCAATCATTTGCTCCTCATTTTTATTAAGAAATTTGAGAATAAGAATTTGGATTGGCGAGATTGTTACTATAAAATCAGTAAATAACAATTGTAAATCGGTATCTAAATCATTTTTTCCATAAATTGAGCTTATATAGATGTTGGCTAATGCTTTTCTTTTTTCATCAGAATTGATTTTTACAGCAGATTCAAAAGTTTTTAATGTTAAATCATAAAAATCATCTTTACTTATAAAATCATTATTAAGAATTTTGAATTCTAGTTGTGTCGTTCTGTGTCCAAGTTCTTCTACAAAATCATTTATTCTATTTTGTTTTATTCGATTTCCCAATTCAAATAAAAATTCATTTACTATTTGCCCACCAACTGGAAAAGCTAAATTAATTTTAGTTTTCAATAGACTAATTATAGTTTCTTGAACTATAGGAATATTACTATTAAGATATTCAAAAATATCGCCATTGTATTTTTCTTTCATTATATATTAGCTATTTATGATTTTTATTAATTACACACATTTCATAAAGATATTAAATAATTAAATTCTAAACAAAAAAAGAGGCTAACCATTCGGTTTGCCTCTTTCAAGTATTATGTTGAGTGATTACTTTGTAGCGATTAAAATAATAAAGGGTTCCGCTTTGCTATGAAATCCTTTATAATATTGATAATAGTGATTAAACTATTATTCTCCTTTTTTCTCAAAATCGAAGTTAGTAAACTCATAAATACCTTTAAACAATCCATTCATACATCTCTACCTAAAGCATTTGAAATTGTGTAAAACAAGTTATAAAACATTATTAACATGATGTTTTAATTCCATCTTTTTCAACGAATTTTGAATCATAAAATTCAATTTTACATGAAACAATACTTAGATTTATTAGACCACGTACTTAAAAATGGAACGCAAAAAGGCGACCGAACAGGAACAGGAACTATTAGCTGTTTTGGTTATCAAATGCGTTTTGATTTAAGCGAAGGGTTTCCATGTTTAACCACCAAAAAGTTACATTTAAAATCGATTATTCATGAGTTGCTTTGGTTTTTAAGTGGCGATACCAACATTAAATACTTAAAAGAAAATGGCGTAAGTATTTGGGATGGTTGGGCTAATGAAAATGGCGATTTAGGTCCTGTTTACGGACATCAATGGCGAAACTGGAACAGCGAAGGAATTGATCAAATAACAGACTTAATTAACGAAATAAAAACCAATCCAAACAGCAGAAGACTAATGGTTTCGGCTTGGAATCCAAGCGTAATGCCCAATACCAAAGTATCGTTTGCCGAAAATGTTGCAAACAACAAAGCTGCATTACCTCCTTGTCATGCCTTTTTTCAATTTTATGTAACCGATGGAAAACTGTCGTGTCAACTCTATCAGCGTAGTGCCGATACTTTTCTTGGCGTTCCTTTTAACATAGCTTCTTACGCGTTGTTTACCATGATGGTTGCTCAGGTTTGCGATTTACAACCTGGTGAGTTTATTCATACTTTTGGCGATGTTCATTTATACAACAATCACATTGAGCAAGCAAAAATGCAATTGGAAAGAGAACCACGAGCATTACCGATAATGAAAATAAACCCATGCGTAAAAAATATTTTCGATTTTAAGTTTGAAGATTTTGAATTAATTAACTACAATCCTCATCCTCATATTAAAGCGGAAGTATCGTTATAAAATGCAAGAACTAAACTTACCCAACTTTAATTTTAATACCAAAAAAGAAAACGGCAAGGTTTATATTTTCGATGAAATAAGAAAAAAGTATCTTTTGCTTACCCCTGAAGAGTGGGTTCGACAACATTTTGTTAAATACCTTATTCAGGAAAAAAATTATCCTGCTTCATTAATTGTACTCGAAAAAGGGTTGAAACTTAACGAACTTACCAAACGAGCAGATGTATTAATTTACAAGGAGTCATTTCCTGTTGCAATAGTTGAATGCAAAGCTCCTAATGTAAAAATATCACAAAATACCTTCGACCAAATTGCTCGTTACAACCTGGTTTTTAAAGTTCCGTACCTTATTGTTACCAACGGAATGAATCATTATTGTGCTTCAATCGATTTCCAAAATCAAACCTTTAATTTCATAAAGGAAATACCAACTTTTGAAAATTTATAAATTAAATGTATATACATTAAATGTTTTTGTATAAATTTGCATAGTAATATTTGAAGTATGAAAATTGAAGAAGCAATAAAACAAAAAAAGTTTAAATCGGAATACCAAAAACTGTATATCAACATTATATATACCGCTAATTGGTTAAACAACGAGTCGATTAAAACATTAAAACCATTTGGAATAAGCCCGCAACAATACAACGTATTGCGAATTTTAAATGGGCAATATCCAAATGCAATAAGTGTAAACAACATTATCGACCGCATGCTGGATAAAAACTCAAATGCCAGTCGATTAGTTGATAAATTAAAACAAAAAGAATTGGTTGAACGAGAAATTTGCTCAAACGACAGAAGACAAGTGGACATAAAAATAACAGAAAAAGGAATTCAATTACTCGACGAAATTGCCGAAAAAATGGATAGTTTCATCAACATCAGAAGTTCACTAACAGAAAATGAAGCTGCAATTACCAATGAAATTTTAGATAAATTAAGAAATTAAAAAAATTTATCCAAAAACATGTATATACATTAAATGTTAAAACATTAATAATATGTCAACAAAAATTATAAGAAAAGAACAACAAGCCTTTGGTTCGTTTAATAATGGAGCAATTATAGAAAATAAACCCATTGGTTTTCCTCAAGATAGAGGAATAGTTAAACCCTACTCCAACCTATTTTATTGGGCTAACGCATGGAGCGATAAAGGCGGATTAATTGATGAACATCCTCATAAATGGTTCGAAATTTTATCGTTTGTTTTAGACGGAGAAATTGAACATTACGACAACAAATACAATCGTTGGTTAAAACTCGAAAAAGGCGACGTTCAAATTATTCGTGCAGGAAATGGCATAACACATGCCGAAAAAATTTTACCAAACTCTCGAATGTTTCAAATTTGGTTCGACCCAAACATTGCCATCACTCAAAACAAACCTGCTTCGTACAACGATTATAAAACAAGCGATTTTACCGCCAAACAAGTAAATGGAATCAACATCATAAACTATACTGTTAACGGTGGAAAATTAGAAATGGATGCTAAAGGCGTAATCATCAACAAATTAACCATTCCAAAAGGAGAACACGATTTAAACATCAACAGCAACGCTATTTTAAGTATGTATGTGCTTAGAGCAAACGGCTTAACTATAAATAACCATAATGCTGTAAATGATGATTTTATTATCATCGAAAACGAAAAAACATTGAACATTTCTGCAACAAATGAAACTGAATTATTTACCATAGAAACACCCCAAAAATTAGAATATCTAACTTACAGAGAAATGGCAAGATTCTAAAAAAATGAATCAAAAATTTAAAAAAATCAAGTTTAAAAATTAACTTTAACAACCAAATTAAAAAACATGGAAAAACCAAAAAGAGCTGGAGATTCTCCAATAGCAGTAACACTTGAAGCAGGAAAAAGATACGCATGGTGTACTTGCGGTTTATCAGAAAAACAACCATTTTGCGACGGGAAACACAAAGGAGGCGAATTTTCTCCTCATGTTTTTGTAGCAGAAAAAGAAGAAACAAAGTATTTTTGTGCATGTAAAGCCACCAAAAATGGGCCTTTTTGCGATGGTTCACATAAATAATAAATTTTAACCTTTATGATTCAACGAATACAATCGGTATTTTTAGCACTAATTTTTATATTAGGAGCAATTTTGTTTGCATCTCCAATTCTAAAATTTACTTCCTACGAAGCATCTTTTGAAATGAATGCTTATAAAACTTTTAATCTAGCCGACCACCTCGTTGTTTCAAATAACATTGGAATTGGAGCTATGCAAGGCTTTATTGCTTTGCTAGCTTTAACAACCATTTTTTTGTTTAAAAAACGACAATTACAAATTAAGCTCTGCAAGTTAAATTTATTACTTATTGCTATTCAAATTGCTGCTATCGTTTTGTATATCGATGTTGCAAAAGAAGCCATTTCTCCCAAAAATCCTAATGATGTTGTTATTGGTTTAGCGTTTGGTTTTTTTATTCCTATCGTTTCTTTTATTTTAACCTACCTTTCCATTTGGTTTATCAAAAAAGACGAAGATTTAGTTCGTTCTGCCGATAGGTTGAGGTAGTTTATATTTATTTGTTTCTCAAAACAATTCTATTTTCAAAAAAAATAATTACTTTTCATAGAAATTAGCTCTTAATTTAGAACTTAACAATATGAAAAGAAATTTACTTTCATTATTTATTCTGTTTTTTGCTCAAGGTATAAAAGCACAAGAATTTTCATTTCAACTTAATTTTAACGATGCAATAGGCAACAAAGACAGCCTTGTTCTAGGTTATGATATAACTGCATCAGACACGATAGATTCATCTTTTAGCGAGTTAAATATTATTTCAACACCGTTAGATACTGCTTTTGACATACGTGTTTCTGACGTTTATACTAATTTATTTTCTAGTTCATCATTTGGTACATTCCAATCAAAGAAACAACTTGTAAAAAAAACGAACAACTGCGAATTTACTACAATTGCTATAGAAGTTTTCGCTAAATATTGGCCCATTACTGCAACTTGGAACAATACACTTTTTGCCGATTCATGTAGCGAGGGCAGTTTTCTAACTAGTGTTCATCCAGGTGGTTGGTGGGATGTAGCTAGCACAAGCAATCTTTATAGAGCTGAATTAGCCTTAAACAATTCCATTACATTTAGTTCAAATAACGATGGAAATCTTTCAATACCTTTTTTAGCATATAACAGCGGAGCATATCTAAACTCCAACAACGATACCATCTCTGTTTTTTGGCTAAAATTTGGAGATTCAACCATTTTAAACACGTCAATAAACAACAATCAACAAGAATTCCAATATAATATTTACCCCAATCCAGCAAACGAAACACTTCATGTTTCTATTGATAAAAACATAAAATTAACCAATACTCAATTGTCAATCATTAACATTTCAGGAAGTATGGTGTTAAAAGAATCTATTTTAAGTCACCATACTGAACTTACTATTAATCATCTTCCCAATGGAATTTATTTTTTAAAGATTGATGTAAACAATGAAAAATCAATTCTTAAAAAAATCAGTATTATTAGATAACATTTTTAAGACAATTCATTGCATTCGGTCCTTCGTTAAAAAGCAAGTCTATAATACTTAGGTTAGGCTGAAACCCAACTTTATCACTAAACACCTGAATATAAGGTTTTTGATTAAAATCAAGTTGTTTGTTTTTTGGCGATATTTCTGTTCTATAATCCAAATCGAAAGTTGTTGAAACAAAATAACTTTCGCTAAAAATGAGCTCTATTTTTAGGTTCAACAACTGGTTTACTTTAAAAAACAAATCCGTATTAAAATCAATCAATTTATCGTATTTTTTAGTCGAATAAAAAGCATGTAAATCTTGTTCATAATACTCAAAAAAAGGCGATTTACGGTAAGCCGACTCAATACTTTTCCAATGATTTTTTTGCCAATTTTCTACATTCGAAATTCGCATATTTTTCATTAAAATTTTAGAACTTCTGTTTTCTATCGGAACAATCAAGTCCAATCGTCCATTGGCTCCAAATATGCTACAACGGTTTCTAAAAGTTTGTTTTACAAAAAATTCATTTACATC
Organism: Flavobacteriales bacterium; assembly: GCA_015075325.1. GTDB lineage: Bacteria > Bacteroidota > Bacteroidia > Flavobacteriales_E > Vicingaceae > Vicingus. The sequence continues at coordinate 86,532 of JABTUP010000010.1, forward strand.
AATAACTACTTGTTCAGCTTTCAATAACTGTGCATAATAATAAATTGGAGGTAAATAACAAGAAGAAAAAACGCTGTTGATTTTCATTTGATAAAATAGTAATTTAACAGCCTCAAAATTGGTAAGATTTATGTTATAAAACTAATCCAATTTTTGATTACTAAAACATTAAAAATCAATGATTAAATACATTTTAAAGCTTACTTTAATTTTTAACTCACTTGCTGTTTTTGCTCAATCCGACCCAAATGAGAACAAACTAGAAATAGCAGGCATTGTTACTGATTATTTTACAACCAAACCTATTGAAGGAACCAGTGTTAAAGTAACAGAAAATGGCAATTATGTTCACAATGTAATTTGCAATGGCAAAGGCGAATACCAAATGTTTGTCGATTTCGAAAAAGAATACATCATCCTATTTGAGAAGGCTGGTTACGTTAACAAAAAAATTATCGTAAACTTAAAAGGTGTCCCACCCGATAAAAGAACAAAAGTAAACGACTTAATCGTTGAAATGACTCTTTTTAAACAAGACAAGAACTTAGATGTAGCATTCTTAGACCAACCTATTGGTAGGGCAGGATATATTCCGCAAACCAATGAAATAGACTGGAACATGGGTTACACCGCTCCTATTCAGCAAAAATTAACTCAGGTTCTTGAAAATTTTAAAGCACAAAAAGCACAATTTGAAGCACAGGAAAAAAAGAAAATTCAAGATTACAATGCTGCAATGAAAGAAGGTGACAGCTATTTCTTTAAAAAAGATTTTGATGCCGCTAAAATTGCTTATCAAAAAGCTGTTGGTATTGATAATACAAAACAAGAACCCAAAGATCGATTGGTTTTAATTGATACGGCTATTAAAAAGAAAGAAGAAGCAGAAAAAGCGGAAGCCGAAGCTAAAGCTAAAGCAGAGGCAGAAGCTAAAGCAAAAGCCGAAGCGGAAGCATTAGCAAAAAAACAAGAGGAGGAACGCCTTGCCAAAGAAAAAGCCGAAGCAGAAGCTAAAGCTAAAGCAGAGGCAGAAGCCAAAGCAAAAGCGGAAGCGGAAGCTGCTGCTAAAAAACAAGAGGAAGAACGCCTTGCCAAAGAAAAAGCGGAAGCCGAAGCTAAAGCTAAAGCAGAGGCAGAAGCTAAAGCCAAAGCGGAAGCAGAAGCTGCTGCTAAAAAACAAGAGGAAGAACGCCTTGCTAAAGAAAAAGCCGAAGCAGAAGCCAAAGCTAAAGCAGAAGCAGAAGCCAAAGCAAAAGCCGAAGCAGAAGCTGCTGCTAAAAAACAAGAAGAAGAACGAATTGCCAAAGAAAAAGCAGAAGCAGAAGCCAAAGCTAAAGCAGAGGCAGAAGCCAAAGCAAAAGCTGAGGCAGAAGCATTAGCTAAAAAACAAGAAGAAGAACGTCTTGCAAAAGAAAAAGCTGAAGCGGAAGCCAAAGCTAAAGCAGAAGCAGAAGCCAAAGCAAAAGCCGAAGCCGAAGCTGCTGCCAAAAAACAAGAGGAAGAACGCATAGCCAAAGAAAAAGCAGAAGCAGAAGCTAAAGCCAAAGCTGAGGCGGAAGCCAAAGCCAAAGCAGAAGCCGAAGCTGCTGCCAAAAAACAAGAAGAAGAACGCCTCGCCAAAGAAAAAGCTGAAGCAGAAGCTAAAGCCAAAGCCGAAGCCGAAGCTAAAGCCAAAGCAGAAGCGGAAGCTGCTGCTAAAAAACAAGAGGAAGAACGATTAGCTAAAGAAAAAGCCGAAGCAGAAGCTAAAGCCAAAGCTGAGGCAGAAGCTAAAGCCAAAGCAGAAGCAGAAGCTTTAGCTAAAAAACAAGAGGAAGAACGAATTGCCAAAGAAAAAGCCGAAGCAGAAGCTAAAGCCAGAGCAGAAGCGGAAGCAAAAGCGAAAGCTGAGGAGCAATCTAAGAAAGAACAAGAAGAGCGATTGGCAAAAGAAAAAGCAGAAGCTGAAGCTAAACTACAAGCTGAATTGGAAGCTAAATCGAAAGCCGAACAAGAAGCTGCTAAAAAACGTCAGGAAGAAGAACGATTGGCTAAAGAAAAAGCAGAAGCCGAAGCCAAGCTACAAGCAGAATTGGAAGCTAAATCGAAAGTTGAACAAGAAGCTGCTAAAAAACGTCAGGAAGAAGAACGATTGGCTAAAAAAAAAGCAGAAGCAGAAGCTAAGCTACAAGCAGAATTGGAAGCTAAATCGAAAGCAGAAGCTGAGGCTGCTAAAAAACGTCAAGAAGAAGAGCGTTTAGCTAAAGAAAAAGCAGAACAAGAAGCGAAACTTCAAGCTGAACTGGAAGCTAAATCGAAAGCTGAACAAGAAGCTGCTAAAAAACGTCAGGAAGAAGAGCGTTTAGCTAAAGAAAAAGCAGAACAAGAAGCGAAACTTCAAGCTGAATTGGAAGCTAAATCGAAAGCTGAACAAGAAGCTGCTAAAAAACGTCAGGAAGAAGAACAATTGGCTAAAGAAAAAGCGGAAAAAGAAGCGAAAGCAAAAGCTGAACAAGAAGCTAAAACCAAAGCTGAACAAGAAGCTGCAACCAAGAAACAAGATGAAGAGCGTTTAGCCAAAGAAAAAGCTGAAAATGATGCAAAAAAAGCTCGTGAAGAACAATTGGCTAGAGAAAAAGAAATGGCTGAAATCAATGCAAAAATGGCTGAAGAACAAGCTAAACGCGAAGCTGAATTGAAAGCATTAGAAGAAGCTCAAGAAAAAGCTAGATTAGAGGCTGAAGAAGCTCAATTGGCTCGCGAAAAAGAAGAAGCTGAAAGAAAAAAAGAGATAGAGGAAAATGCTAAAGCTTCTGGATTTACCGTAAAATCGGCAACAAAAGTAGAACCAAAGAAAAAAGGCAAATTATCTTCTGCTGCCAAGCGATTTTCTAGAGGTTCAAAAGAAATTAAATTTTAAACTAAAAATGAAAACCTTTGATATTCCAAATTTCTATAAAAGTTCTTTTATTTCAACAATAAAAAACTTACGAAAAGAGAACGACCCTAAGAAAAAAAGCTTCTCTCCTACTCTATTAGATTTTGGACCTGTACAGTTTTTAATTGCTCGTCATTTTGGTTTTTGCTATGGTGTTGAAAATGCTATTGAAATTGCCTATAAAGCAGTTGCTGAAAACCCAAATAAAAATATCTATTTGCTTAGTCAAATGATTCACAATCCTATAGTAAATCAGGATTTAGAAGAGCGTGGAATTAAATTTATTATGGATACGCAAGGTAACCAGTTTATTCCTTGGGAAAACATAACCTCCAACGATATTGTAATCATTCCTGCATTTGGAACAACGCTTGAAATTGAAAAATTACTATCTGAAAAAAACATTGAAACAAAAAAATACAACACCACTTGCCCTTTTGTTGAACGTGTTTGGAAACAATCGGAAAAACTAGGAAATAACGATTATACCATTATTATTCATGGAAAAGAAAGCCATGAAGAAACCAAAGCTACTTTCTCACACAGCACAAAAAACGGAACTTCTATTGTTATAAAAGATATTCATGAGGCTAAACTTTTAGAAGATATTATTTTAGGTAAATTGCCAATTGACACATTTTACGAAAAATTTCAAAATCGCTATTCATCAGAATTTAATCCAACAACAGATTTTGAAAAAATTGGCGTGGTAAATCAAACCACTATGTTGGCTACCGAAACTCAAGAAATTGCTGATTTCCTGAAAAACACCATGATAAAAAAATATGGTATTGAAAACATCAAAAATCATTTTGCTGACACACGTGATACCCTTTGTTATGCCACAAACGACAACCAACAGGCAACAATAGGTTTATTACAAGAACCTGCCGATTTAGCGATTGTTGTTGGTGGTTATAACAGTTCAAATACTTCTCACATTGTTGAATTGTGCGAAGAAAAATTACCCACTTATTTTATTGATTCGGCAAACGAAATTGAAGATAAAAATGCCATAAACCATTTCATTTATCACCAACATCAACATGCTAAAACAACTAACTTCTTACCAAACAAATCTCCATTAAAAATTATTTTAACCAGCGGAGCTTCTTGTCCGGATAGAATTGTTGATGAAGTTTTAGAAAAAATCATTGGTTTTTATCCAAATTCAAAGTCAAAAGAAGAAGTGTTGACAAATTTATACAACAGCAATTAGTACAATATTCTGTTGTTAAAACTGTTTTAAGGTTACTTTTTGCTACTTTTGAAATCCTTCAAAAAAAACAACTTTTAAGGGTGAATTTTAAATATATCCTAAATATAGTCATTATACTACTGACAATTACAGTCAATGCCCAAGACGTAGCAACCATAAAAGGGAAACTGGTTAACGAAAACAACGAACCCATCGAAGGAGCAACTATTGCTGTAATTGGAGCAGCAAAAGGTACTATTTCTGATAAAAACGGAGCATACAAATTAACCATTCCTGCAAACACAGAAGTTAAGGTTGGAATTACTTTCGTAGGATTTGAACCCATAACTAAAACTTTTCAGTTAAAGAAAAACGAAGTAGTTGAATTTAGTCCAATCGTTCGAAAATCAACCACTAACATTGGCGAATTTGAGTTGAAAGAAGAAAAAGAACGAATTAGTACAATGGTTAAAATTCAGCCCAATTTGGCTAGTCGTTTTAGTAGTACTTCTGGTAGTTTTGAAGCCATTCTTAAAACCATGCCTGGAGTATCTTCAAATAACGAACTAAGTTCGCAATATTCGGTTCGTGGTGGCAATTACGATGAAAACTTAATTTATGTAAACGACATTGAAATTTTTAGACCATTTTTAATTCGAAGTGGCCAACAAGAGGGATTGAGTTTTATTAATTCTGAAATGGTAGCCGACATTAATTTTTCTGCAGGTGGTTTTGAAGCAAAATATGGCGATAAAATGGCTTCAGTTCTTGACATTACCTATCGAGAACCAGAAGAATTTTCAGGTTCAGCAACACTTAGTTTACAGGGTGCTCAGGCTAACTTTGGTGGAGCAAGTAAAAACCATCGATTTACTCATCTATCTGGTGTTAGATACAAAACAAATCGCTACGTACTAAGTAGTTTAGATACCGATGGGAATTATCAACCATCATTTTATGATGTTCAAACCTATTTAACCTACGATATTTCTGAAAAATGGGAGATCGGTTTCTTAGGAAATTTTGCACAAAACAAGTATAAATTCATTCCTTCAACTCGAGAAACAGAATTTGGAACCATTAACGAAGCTCTTCAACTTACCGTATTTTTTGAAGGACAAGAAGTTGACCAATTTACTACCTATTTTGGAGCAGTAAGCAATACTTTTCGTCCAAAGGAAAATGTTGAATTAAAGTTAATTAGTTCATTTTTTGCCTCTCAAGAAGATGAAAAATATGATATTGAAGGGGCTTACCGAATTGATGAACTGGAACGTGATTTAAGTAAAGATAATTTTGGTGATGTAAAGTTTAACCGTGGAGTGGGTTCTTTTCTCGACCATGCTAGAAACAGATTAGATGCGACTATTTTCAACCTCGAACACAAAGGAAAAATCATTAATAAAAAACATACCACCTTTTGGGGAGTTAAGTATCAACGCGAAATGATATTAGACAAAATAAGCGAATGGGGAATAATTGATTCTACTGGTTATTTAACCCCTCACCCAGCCGATTCTGTCGGTTATACCGACCCAAATGCTCAACCAACCCAATTGCTTGAATTAAATGAAGTGTTAAAATCTAAAATTGACCTAGCAAGTAATAGGTATAGTGGATATTTGCAACGCACCTGGCAATGGGAAAGTGATTCTGTTAAATATTCTACTTCGTTTGGTGTGAGAGCAAATTATTGGGATTACAACAATGAATTCATTGTTAGTCCACGAGGTACTTTTTCTATAAAACCCAATTGGAAACACGATTATTTGTTCCGTTTATCTGGTGGAGTTTATTATCAGCCACCATTTTATCGAGAAATGAGAAATTTTGATGGAACTATTAATCCAGACATCAAATCGCAGGTTTCTTACCAAACTATTTTAGGTTCCGACCATAATTTTAAAGCATGGGGAAGACCATTCAAATTTACTGCCGAAGCCTATTACAAACACATGAAAAATGTTATTCCTTACGAAATTGAAAATGTAAGAATACGGTATTACGCAAAAAACAATGCAAATGCTTATGCTTATGGTACCGATTTAAAAGTTAATGGAGAGTTTGTAAAAGGTGTAGAATCGTGGTTTAGTTTATCGTACATGAAAACTGAAGAAGATTTGGTTGACGATTATTATTACGAATACTATAACAGCGATGGAGAAAAAATAATTTCAGGTTATACGGTAAACACAAAAATTACTGATAGCATTAGAATTGAACCTGGTTACATTCCTCGCCCAACAGACCAGCGAATTAATGCCTCATTGTTTTTTCAAGATTATATTCCAAAACTACCCAGTTTTAAAATGCACATTGCTTTATACTACGGAATGGGATTACCTTTTGGACCAACGAATAATCACGATAGATACAAACAAGTTTTTAGAATGCCCGACTACCGAAGAGTTGATATTGGATTTTCCTATCATTTAAAAAGCGATAAAAAAGAATTTAAAGGAAATAACCCTATTAAATATTTTAAAAACATTTGGATTAGTGCCGAAGTATTTAATTTACTTCAAATAAGCAATGTTATTTCTTATCAATGGGTTGAGGATGTTACAGGAAGAAATTATGCCGTACCGAATTTTTTAACTTCACGACAAGTAAACGTTAAACTTCATTTAGACTTTTAATTAAAAAAATAAACCCCGAATAAATTCGAGGTTTATTTTCACAACTAAGAACTATTTTATTTTCTAAACAATTTATTTTGATAATGGTGAATTTCACCTACCAGATTTACAAGATAAATTCCAGAGTTAATATTAAAATTATCTAAAGTAATTTTATTGTTACCCAATTTTAGTTGTTCTGAAGATTCTACAATAAGTTTTCCATGAATATCAAACAATTGAACAAGAATTTTTTCATCCTGAACACTGTTGATGATTAAATCCAGTGAATTAGCCATTAATTGTTGGTTTACCACTTCAAATTCATCTTTAAAACAACTTGATGCAATTATTCTGTGGTACATAAATTCGCCATTATAATCCACTTGTTTAATTCTATAATAGGCAGTTTTATCGTTGTAAAAATCATCAACAAACGAATAACTATTGGTAACATTAGAATTACCATTACCCGAAACCCGACCAATTTCATAAAATTGGAATTTTTCATCACTTTTTTCAATAGCAAAATAATCGTTGTTGGTTTCTGTTTCGGTAGTCCATTTCAGTAATGTTTTTCCATCAACACACGTATTAACAAAACTCGACATGGTAACAGGCAAAGGAGGTGTACAATCGAGTGTTGCACCATTAGTTAAATTCCAATTTAATTGAAAAGTTGTTGTATTTGCATCCCAGTTATCTAACATCATTACGTACACTTGTCCTGCTAAAACATTTAAAGGAGCAAGTTTACCATTTTCATTAGATCCACCTCCGTACTCACCATTTTGTTCAATTACATCTGCTGCAGGTGCAATCAATCCTGTTGTTCCACCACCTCCAGTATTAGCCAAGCTAGTAGAAGAACATCGAATAGGGACATCGTTAGTAAATGCTGGACATTGCAATGAGGAATAGGGTCCCCAAATAGCCCAATCGTAATCGGCAGCTGTAGTAGGTGTTATTGAAAACCCAATAGTTCCACTAGTTGCTGGAGAAAATACTGCCCATGTTGATTCATACTCTCCTCTAGTTCCTGGATTCCCTAAACACGAATTCCACTGGTCTGGCAACTCGTCAAACCCATAGTTATTAGTACCACCATGAAAAGTACCGTTGTTACAAATAGGTATTGCACCTTGACAATCTTCAGGATTAGCTGTTGGTACTGTAGCAAACGGAGTGGCATTACAAGTTACTGTAGCTTGCCAACCTGCTGCTGTAGTACTCCCATTAGAGTAAAAACGAAATGATAAGCACCCAGAAGTGTTAGAAGCTGTTGCTCTTACATTTCCACTTAATGTACCATTACCAGAATAAATACCTAAAATTTCATCACCAGCATTATCTCCATCAAAAACAATAATGTTATCGTTACTACTTTGAGTGTTAAATGATGTGAAATTTACATTTACATATTGTCCTGGAGATGATGGGCAAATTGTAATTAAACCATTTTGGTTATTGCTATAATCTCCAGTATTACCTGGATCTCGATAGGTATAACTTGCTCCACAATTAATAGTAGTAGAAACAAATCCTGAGGAAGGATGTATGATGTCGCAAGAAATAGTTAATGTAGATGTTGTTGAGTAAGAAGTACAACCGTTGGTAACTGCAGCTCTATACATTCTTGTTACTGAAGTTGTATGCACATAAGGATCTGTAGTTGCTCCAGCAATATTGTTCCATGTAGCACCTCCATCTGTTGATTGTTGCCATTGAATGGATCCAGCTCCTTCTCCTGCTAACGATAATGTTGTACTTGTACTACCACAACCAGTGGTTACAGATGCTGATGATGTTCCTGCTACCACAGCACAATTTGAAATAGCTCTGACTACAATATTATCAATGTTGAAACCAGGGTCAGTTCCAGTGTTTCCATCATTAATAAATCTAAATCCAAGGTAAAAACTTGTTCCATCAACTTCAGAAATATTTAGATTTGTGACAGATTGAGTTGTTGCCTGATTTACGTATGTTCCACTATTTGTAAAGTCTGTCCATGTAGTACCGTTTGTTGACCAACAAACCTTACCGTAATCATAACCTACTTCACCTCTGCATCTCCAATCAAAAGAAAGTGTAGTTGTGTTATAAGCCGTGGCATCAATTAACGTAGCATAATATGCAACTTCATTTCCCGTATCATCCCATGCATATTCGCAATATGCTCCATAAGCATGCAAAGTCATAGAATAAGACCCTGTTATCGGACAATTATTGGAAATCGCCCAATCAGAAGCTGTTGAAGTAACAGTATATTGTCTCCAACCATTAAAAGTTGTTCCAGAAAGTTCACCTTCTGATGCAGCTTCAAAAGTTTCTGAAAAAAGAGTAGTTTGTGCCTGAAAATAAGATGGGATTATAAATAATAAAACGACCAGTTTAAATCGAGTAAAAATTCTATTCATCTACAAAATAATTTAATTGATAATGATTATTACCAAATTAAACGAATTTTATCCAAATGGGATGCTTCGATATTGCTAATTAACAAATTTATGTCAAATTGTTAAAAAATAAACAACTGGCTAAAAACCTATATTTCATTGAACAATTCATGTTTAGGTTAACTATTTACAACAATGTTTGTTTTTAAATCAAACAAAAAGAATGAATTTGTTAAAAATACAACAACTATTTTTCCTCCCACAACAGTTTTTTTCCAAAACCTAACGTATTGTCTGTCATTTTTATAGAGGTTAGTTTAATTCCCCAAATGGGTGATGGTTTTGCTTTTGCAAATGGAAATTTTTCGTAATATTTTTCGTAAAAAATATTTGCTTGTAATTTATCTGGATTAATAAACTCACCAGTAAATTGTATGCCTTGTATTTTAGCCACTGTAGTAACTTTTGTGGTTATCGTTCCTGCAACTTGTTTGTTTTTAAGTGCTTCCGAAATGTGACGGGTAACATTATCTGATAAAAAAATAAGTACTTTGTTTTCTATATCAAAAACATAAAAACAAATAGCACAATAGGGTTGATTATCAACACATGTTGCTATTGATAACACCTTGTTATTGCTAATGTATTTTATTATTTTACTATCCATCTTTAGGGTTTAAAATTTTCCGTACGATTTGCAGAAATGTTTTATTTCACAAATTCCGCACTTGGGTTTACGTGCAACACAAATGTATCTTCCATGTAAAATAAGCCAATGATGGGCAACGTGTATAACTTCTTCGGGCAAGTGCTTGGTTAATTGTTTTTCGGCTTCTAAAGGAGTTTTTGCATTGGTTGTTAATCCTAATCGTTCTGCTACTCTAAATACATGTGTATCAACCGCCATAACTGGTTTTTGATACACTACACTTGCAATTACATTTGCTGTTTTTCTACCAACTCCAGGCATTTTTTGTAGGTCGTCAACATCAGCAGGAACAATGCTTTTAAATTCGTCAACCAATATTTTTGCCATACCAACCAAATGTTTTGCTTTATTGTTGGGATAACTTATGCTTTTAATGTATTCAAAAACTTCCTCTACATCTGCATCGGCAAGTTCTGTTGGGTTGGTAAATCTTCTAAAAAAATCTTTGGTAACCATGTTAACCCTTTTATCAGTGCATTGTGCCGAAAGAATAACTGCAACAAGTAATTCAAACGGATTTGAATAATGAAGTTCTGTTTCGGCTGTTGGATTAGCTTTACTAAAATATTCTACAAATAATCGGTAGCGTTCTTTTATGGTCATGTGGCTAAATTAATTAAATTTTAGTAGCTTAGTGGACTAAATTATTGATTGAATTGGAGTTTATTTTAACCATATTTTACCTCAGTATTTTTTTATTCGCGATAAACAAAATCAGTTTTTTCAACGATGATGTTATTCCTAAATATTGGTTTATGGGTGTTTTTGTTTTAAAAATACTCTTTGGCATTTTTTTAACCTTGATTTATACTTATTACTATACCGACAGAAGTACTTCTGACATTTACAAATATTTTGACGACAGTAAAATAATGTTTGATGCACTAAAAACTAACCTAGCTGATTTTTTGAAAATGCTTTTCGGGTTAGATTTCGATAAAGAATATTTTGACAAAAACTATTATACCAACATGAACTTTTGGTACAGAAAATATGAATCTAATATGTTTAGCGACAGCCATATCATTATTAGATTTAATGCTTTTGTGAGATTGTTTTCGATGGGAAACATTTATGTGCACAATGTATTTATTAATTTTATTTCGCTATTGGGGTTAACTGCGTTATTTAAATTTTTCAAACCATTTTTTACTGCTAAAACACGTGTTTTATTCTATGCTATTTTCCTTATTCCTTCGGTATTGTTTTGGGGCTCTGGCTTGCTAAAAGAAAGTTTTATTTTGTTCGGGTTGGGCTTTATATTGTTATCGCTACAGCAATTGTTTATCCACTTCAAGTGGTATTATTTATTTTTAATAGTATTGTCTTTTATTATTTTATTATATACCAAATATTATGTTTTAGCCGCATTAATTTTACCTCTTTCAAGCTATCTAATCTACAACAAAATAATGCGTAACAAATTAATAATTAGTTATTTATTTGCATTTATATTGTTGCTAAGTTTAGCTTTTATTGCATGGATATCAAAAGGAGTTAACCCTTTTGATTTAATTGTAAGCAAACACCAAGAATTTTTCCGTTTCAACACCATTTATCCTTCAAACAGTTCGTTTAAAATGCCTTATTTAATCGATTGGTGGAGTGTTATAAAACATGCTCCAAATGCTTGGGTTAATACGTTAATTCGCCCTTATTTATGGGAAAGTAAATCACCATTTGTATTAATAAGTTCGTTAGAAAATTTAATATTTATTGGTTTATTGATATTAGCCATGTTATTTCCGAATAGAAAAAATGTTAACTGGTTTTATGTTGTTTTTTGCCTTTCGTTTGTTATGGTGCTATTTTCCATTATTGGCTTAACCATTCCAATTTTTGGTGCGTTAGTTCGTTACAAAGTTCCTGGACTACCTTTTTTAGCAATTGCTTTATTGTTTTTAATCGATACCGACTTATTAAAAACTAAATTTACCTTCCTTAAAAAAATAATCTAATGCAAAGAATTATCTTGTTAATTGCTCTCATTTCGCTATTATTATTTGGTTGTGGCGAAACTCAAAAAATAGATTTAATTGTTCATAATGCTAAAATTTATACAGTAAACGAAACCTTTGCTATTACTGAAGCTATGGCTATAGATAAAGGAAAAATTATTGCCATTGGTGCCGAAAACGAAATTAAAAATAAGTATTTAGCAAAAGAATACATCGATGCCAAAAAACAAGCTGTTTTCCCTGGATTTATTGATGCTCACTGCCATTTTTATCATTATGCTGCATTACTTCAAGAACTCAATTTAAATGGAACAACTTCATTTAACGAGATGATTGAAAAAATTGTGGCTTACAGCAAAACTAATAGCTACGATTGGATTTTAGGCACTGGTTGGGATCAAAACGATTGGGAAACAAAAGAATTTCCAACAAAAGATACATTAGACAAGTTGTTTCCAAATACGCCTATTTTTTTAACCAGAGTTGACGGGCACGCTGCTATTGCTAATCAAAAAGCACTCGATTTAGCAAAAATAGACATGAACACTACTGTTAATGGAGGTATTGTTGAAAAGAAAAATGGTAAACTCACAGGGATATTATTGGATAATGCCTTAGAAAAAATTAAAGCTATTCTTCCCGCAAAAACTAAAGAACAACTTACTAAAGAATTGCTTTTAGCTGAGCAAAAATTGTTTGAAGTTGGTTTAACAACGATTGATGAAGCCGGTTTAAACCGACAACAAATTGAGTTAATTGAAGAACTTCAACAATCGAATAAACTTAAATTAAAAGTATATGCCATGGTGAGTTCAACAGAAGAATTGTTGGAATATTACTTGAAAAAAGGCCCTTACAAAACCGACCGATTAACTGTTTCTTCATTTAAATTTTATGCTGATGGAGCTTTAGGTTCTAGAGGTGCTTGTTTGTTAAAACCCTACTCCGATATTACAACTCACCAACATTATGGCTTAATGTTGCACGAAATGGATTTTTACGAAAAATATGCTCCTTTGCTTTATGAAAAAGGGTTTCAAATGAACACACATTGTATTGGCGATTCGGCAAACCAACAGCTCTTTACTGTTTATAAAAATGTATTAAAAGGTTCGAACGATAAACGCTGGAGAATTGAACACGCTCAAGTATTAGATTCTACTCATTTTGAATTGTTTTCGAAATATAATATTATTCCGTCGGTACAACCAACCCATGCTACATCTGACATGTATTGGGCTGAGGAACGCTTAGGAAGCGAACGTGTAAAAAATGCTTATGCCTACAAAAAACTACTCATTCAAAATGGATTGATTGCTTTGGGAACCGACTTTCCTATTGAAACCATAAACCCTTTGCTTACTTTTTATGCTGCTGTTGAACGTAGAGATGTTAAAGGATTTCCTGAAAACGGTTTTCAAAAAGAAAACGGATTGAGCCGCGAAGAAGCTTTAAAAGGAATGACCATTTGGGCTGCCATTGCCAATTTTGAAGAAACCGAAAAAGGAAGTTTGGAAGTAGGTAAATCGGCTGATTTTGTTATGCTTAATCAAGATATTTTAACTGTTAATGAAAATACCATTTTATCAACAAAAGTTTTATATACTTTTATCAATGGCGAAAAAGTTTTTTCGGCAAAAAATTAATTGTTTAGTTTTGTCTAAATCTTTTTGATGCACAGCTACTTGAAGCATATCATTTACTTCTTTCTTTTTTTTACAACCTCAACCTTATTTGCTCAAAAAATTACTCCATTTGAAACATGGAGCGACAACGATTTAAGTATTGCTAACTCCGCCAAAAACATTAAAGAACTTTCATTTCAGGAGAAGAAAATAATTTTTTACATCAATTTAGCCCGAATTAATGGCAGTTTGTTTGCCGACACCTACCTTAAAGATTACATGGATGATGTAAAAATTCCTAAAAACAAATATTACAAATCGTTAGTTAAAACTTTAAAAGAACAACCTCGTTTACCTGTATTAAATTTCGATGAAGAGTTGTTTAATGAAGCAGTAAAACATGCTAAGGAAATGGGTAAAACGGGAAGAAAAGGACATCGTTCGGGCGATTATGAAAGTTTTGGAGAACGTATGGCTCCGCTTCAAAAAAAGTTTAAAAAAGTGAAAGAAAGCAATCAGTATGGTTTTCCTGATGCTTTATCGATTGTAATTGATTTATTAATTGACGACGAGCAAGAAAGTTTACGCCACCGCAAAATGCTGCTCAACCCTGAATTGTTTTACATCGGCGTTGGCATTCGTGCTCACAAAAAATTTATGATTAATACGTCTATTTTAATGGGGGGAGAATTAATGAATCAGTCTTCAGTCCTCAATTCTCAATAAAAAAGATAACGAATGTAGACTGCGAACTGAAGACTGTAGACTGTAGACTGAAGACTGTAAACTGTAAACTGTAGACTGACTACTATTCCAATAAACCTCTACCAATCTTCTTCAATTCACCGCTTTGCTTAAGTTCAGCTACAAGCTTATCTAAAATTCCGTTTAAAAATACGTTGCTTTGTGGTGAGCTAAACCATTTGGCTAACTCAATATATTCATTCAGTGTAACTTTTACAGGAACTGCTTTAAAATGCAACAATTCCGTTAAAGCCATTTTCATTAAAATCACATCAACTAAAGCAATTCGCTCAACATCCCAATTTTTGGTTTTTTCGCCAATTAATTTAGCATTTTTGTCATCGTTTGTTATTGTTTTTCTAAACAAATCTTTTACCATCTGCACATCATCTTCGTAATCGGTATAAAGGCTCAAAATAGGGTCGAAATTATTCGATTTTGTGGAGAATTTCTTAATGGTTTTAATTACCATACTCAACACAAAATCAATCTCATCAAATCCCCAATAAATGCTTTTATCTTGTAATTCAGCAAGCATTAATTCAAAATCAGGAATAATCTTTTTGTAAATATCAACTACCAGTTTTTGGTCTTCTTCAAACGAAGTTTCTCTAGTGCTCATGTAGTTGGTATAAACTTCGTGTTGTTTTAAAAATGCAAGAAATTTACCAACCAACTCTTGGTCGGCACTCCACGATATTTTTTTATCCTTTAACTGAGCGTTTAGAGCTGAATTTTCTGCTAATAATTTAAAAATTGCATTATCAACAAATTTTCTATTTGGATTTAAATCGTCTGCTGATGGAAGTCGTTTGTTTTTAGCTTCTTCCATTTTAAGCTCCGATTGGTGAGTTAATTCTCTTCCTAATGCTAAGAAAAAGAGGTATAAATCATACATGCGTTCCAAACTTAAAAAAAGTTCGTTTTCCGCCTTTTTCATGTTTTGGTCTTCCGACTGAAAATAAGCGTACAATGCTTGAAATGTTTTTACTCTTAAATATCTTCTGCTTATCATTTAGTTGTTTCTCTCTTCTGGTTACTGGTTTCTTTTCTAATTACTAATCACTAATTACTAGTCATTAAAGTAAACTACATCGTCATTCTTATTCTTCCCAAAGCTTCAATACGCTCTTCTGCCATTTGATTTGCAATAGCATAAGTTGGAATATTTTGGTCTTTCGAACGTTTTAAAATATTGGTAGTTGTATTGTAAATATCTTCTGCCTTAGCCATTGCCCATTCTGCCGAAAGGTTTGCTACCTCAGCATAACAATTGATAACTCCACCTGCGTTAATCATAAAGTCGGGAGCATAAATCAACCCTTTTTCCATTACAATTTTACCGTGTTTATCTTCTTGTTTCAATTGGTTGTTTGCTGCACCAGCAATAATCGAACATTTTAAACGGCTCAAAGTATCGTCGTTTATAGTTGCTCCCAAAGCACAAGGTGCATAAATATCCATGTCTAAATCATAAATATCATTTAAACCAACCACTTCGGCTTTGTATGTAGTTGCAACTCTTTTTAATAATTCCTCATTAATATCGGTAATATAAACTTTTGCACCTTCGGCAGTTAAATGTTTTACTAAATATTCGCCCACATGACCTACTCCTTGAACGGCTACTTTTTTTCCTGCTAATGAATCTGAACCAAATTGTTGTTTAGCACAAGCTTTAATTCCCATGTAAACTCCAAAAGCTGTAACTGGCGATGGATCACCACTTTTTCCTGGCAAACCTGCAACATGATTGGTTTCCATGTTTACCCAAGTCATGTCTTGTGGCGAAATACCTACATCTTCTGCTGTAATGTATTTTCCGCTAAGTGAATCCACAAATTTTCCAAATCTTCTAAAAAGTGCTTCGTTTTTTTGTGTTTTTGAATCGCCAATTATTACCGCTTTTCCTCCACCTAAATTCAATCCTGCTAAAGCATTTTTATAGGTCATCCCTCTCGAAAGTCTTAACACATCGGTTACTGCATCTGCTTCACTTGTGTAGTTCCACATTCTGGTACCACCTAAAGCTGGTCCACAAACGGTGTTGTGTACTGCTATAATTGCTTTTAATCCAGTAGCTTTATCTTGGCAAAAAACTACTTGTTCGTGGTTGTAAACCGACATATCTGACAACACCGTATTTACAGCTGTTGCAGATTGATTTTCTAAAATTGCTGACATATTATAAAGTTTATTTAATCTGATTAAAGATACTTACCTTTGCAAAGTTTTTTATTTGAGTCGACAAAAATAATCTTTATTAATGAATAGCCAACTGCTATTCGACAAAAAGTAAAAACACACCACTTAGTTGATAAAATGAAGTCATTAAAGTATTTAAACAAGTATTTATTCAAGTACAAATATCGTTTGTTGTTAGGAACGGTATTTATTGTTATTTCCAACATTTTTGCTCTTTATCCTGCTCAAATCATTAGAGAAACTTTTAATTTGGTTGAGGCTAAACTTTCCAATAAAGTAATTGACAGTTCTAGTTTTTTTGGCGATTTATTTAACTCATTGAGTTTCGGAAAAGCAATTTTAACTTTTGGTATCATTGTTTTTGCATTGGCTTTAATAAAAGGATTGTTTGTTTTCTTCACCCGACAAACCATCATCATCATGTCGCGATTGATTGAATACGATTTAAAAAATGAAATTTTCAATCATTTTCAATTGTTAGACACTTCGTTTTACAAAGAAAACAACACGGGCGACATCATGAACCGAATTAGTGAAGATGTGAGTAAAGTGCGTATGTATTTAGGTCCTGGAATAATGTACAGCATTAACTTAATTACGTTGTTTGCTTTGGTTGTTCCTGTAATGTTTTCCATCAATGTTAAACTAACGCTTTATTCGCTAACTCCACTCCCCATTTTATCTATTATTATTTATTATGTAAGCAGTAGAATAAACAAACAAAGCGAAGAAGTACAAGCCAAATTATCAGATATTACTACGCTTTCGCAAGAAACCTACTCAGGGATTCGTATCATTAAATCGTTTGTAAAAGAAAAACTTTTTATTTCTAAACTGTACAACGAAAACGAAGATTACCTAAAAAATTCGATGAGTTTGGTAAAAACCAATGCCGTTTTTGCTCCTGTAATGATGATGTTAATTGGACTAAGTACCATTTTTACCATTTACGTGGGTGGTTTAGAATACATTGCCGGAAATGTTACCATGGGTAATATTTTAGAATTTGTATTTTACATTAACATGCTTACTTGGCCAGTAACAGCTATCGGTTGGGTAACCTCTATTGCGCAACGTGCAGCAGCATCGCAAACACGAATAAACGAATTTTTAAACACCAAACCCAAAATTGAAAACCCAACCAACGACAAGTTTAACTACGAAGGACACATTGTATTCGATAACGTATCGTTTACCTATCCTGAGTCGGGGATTAAAGCCCTTAAAAATATTTCGTTTGAAGTAAAACCAGGTGAAACATTAGCCATTGTTGGTAGAACAGGTTCTGGAAAATCTTCCATCATCAACCTTATTTTACGAAAATACGATTGTACTTCGGGCAGCATTACAATTGACCAAACCAATGTAAAACAACTTAACTTAAACTTGTTGAGAGAAAATATTGGCTATGTGCCGCAAGAGGTATTTTTGTTTTCCGACAGCATTGAAAACAACATTGGTTTTGGTTACAAAAATGGTTTACCCGATGAAGAAGTAATAAAACAAGCTGCCAAAGATGCTGCTATTTATAGCAACATTATTGAGTTTCCGAAAGGATTTAAAACCAGAATTGGTGAGCGTGGTGTAACGCTATCGGGTGGACAAAAACAACGAATTTCGATTGCTCGTGCAATAATTAAAGAACCTAAAATTTTAATTTTCGACGACTGTTTATCGGCTGTAGATACCGAAACCGAAGACATTATTTTGGAAAACCTGGAGCGAATAATGAAAAACAAAACCTCGCTTATTGTTAGCCATAGGGTTTCTTCAGTAAAAAATGCCGATAAAATTTTGGTTATTGAACACGGTGAAATTATTGAAAGTGGAACACATCAAAGTCTGATGGAATTGGGTAAAACCTATTATACCATGTACCAAAATCAGTTATTGGAAATGGATAAACAAAAAGTTGATTAAACAAAAAGTGTCAATTCGAGTATCCCAAAGAATTTCGGGATGTATCGAGAACACACTTTTTGATATTGAAAAAATTGAATTCTCGATACCAATTTCACTCATTAACAATCGTGAAATTGACTCGAATTGACAATTTTTTAGGAGAAGAAATAAATATTTTAAAAATTGTTTGCTAACTAATTTTTAATGTATAAATTTGCAACCCTTTAAAAAGGATATTTTAATATTTAAGAAGCATGGAAGCGATAAAATTTGTAGAAAACGACTTGTCACCAATTGGTAATTTCCCAGCATTTAAAGCAGGAGATACCATTATTGTATATTATAAAATTAAAGAAGGTGCAAAAGAAAGAATTCAGCATTTTCAAGGTGTTGTATTGATGAGAAAAAACTCTGGTGCAAACGAAACTTTTACTATTCGTAAAATGTCGGGCAACATTGGTGTAGAAAGAATTTTCCCATTGGCTTCTCCATTTTTAGATAAAATTGAAGTAGTAAAACATGGTCATGTTAAACGTGCTAGAATTTATTACTTAAGAGATTTAACTGGTAAATCGGCTCGTATTAAAGAGAAAAAAATGGTTGCTGCAAAGTAATTTCCTAACAAAAATAGTTAAAGAGGCTAACCAAATGGTTAGCCTCTTTTTTTTTATCACATTTCCAAACAAATAAAATTATTTACAGAGAAGGTTCAGTTAATGCGTAATGCCGTGCTTTACACGGATTCTCACTTTAAATTTAATTACTAGCGGAACGAGTTTAGTCCCGAAAGCTTTCGGGACTAAACTCGCACCAGCGAGGCGACCAATTTAACCCTGAAATTTGTTTTAGTTTGTTTGGCGAAGACAAAATTGCCATGTTGAGAAACTTTGGACCAGGACAAGAAATTGAAGTATCGTTTAATGTATCTTCTCGTGAGTTTAACGGAAAATACTACCACAACTTAGATGCTTGGCGTATTGCTGGTGCAAGCGCATCACAAGGAAGCAGCGAACAAGCAGCAGCTCCAACTTACGAAGATGCTCCGCTACCAACCGAAGAAGACGATTTACCGTTTTAATAAACATAAAAAAGCCCCGCATTTGCGGGACTTTTTTGTTTCCATTACCTTTTTAATCATATATTCTAACCACAGTGAATGTGGAAAATGAGATGCCTGTAAGGAATTTTATTCAGGTTTTATTCTTACAATCTTATTATCTTTTATTACAACAAGTTCAGTCTTTTTTTGCTTTTTAAACTCAATAAGTTTTTCATACACTTTTTCAAGTCCAAGTAAAATTTTATCTTTAAGTTCTATTTGTTTTTTAACTGTGGTCATAATATCTTTTTAGTTCGTTATACTTCGAGTTATCAATAATGTTTATTTCCCCGTCTATTGTTTTTTGTGCTAAAAGTTTGTGTTTTCCATTTGAATTATCAAATAAAAGGGCTCCATCAACAATTGGAAGATAGATTTCGAATAAATTGTGGATTCCTTTTAGATAGCGTCTTTCTATAATGTCAGGTTCAATGTTGTGCCCACCTTCAGTAACTCTAGTTTTTACACGCTCTTTTGCCAATTCAACATTTTGAAGCCAAAAGAAAAGTAATGTTACCGTATAACCTTTTTCTTTTGCCTCAATAATTTTGTGCTTGTAACTTCTAGTTGAAAGTGTTGTCTCAAAAGCAAAACTTTTGTTCTCAATCAAGAGTTCTTTGATTCTGTTGAGCATTATTCGTCCAGCTTCAAACGCTACTTTTTCGGGTTGGAAAGGTGATAAACCTTTGGCAATTTCGTCAGCATTTACAAATTCTTTACAATCAATAATTTCAGGTAAAATGGTAAACGAAGCTGTTGTTTTTCCTGCTCCGTTGCAACCTGCAATGATGTAAAGATTTTTATCTATCATACTTGCAAATTTACAAAAATTATCACTTAGTTATTGAGGAGTTAGTTTTACTAAATGTAGGTTAATGAGTTGCTTTTTTTAGTATGCCCTTGCTGGTTTAGCACAAACTAAACCATTTGCGTCATTCAGTGCTTTACACGGATTCTCTCTTTTTAATTTAACCACTAGCGAAACGAGTTATCCCGAAAGCTTTCGGGACTAAACTCGCACCAGCGAGGGGCATTAAAGCAGTAAAACCACAGAAATTTATACCTACGTAAGCACCAAAACCCTCCAAAACATAAAAAGCCCTTTTGATGATTTGTAACGTCTGTTTTTTAGTTAAATTTGAAAATAAATAAACCGAAACACTTTATCGGTTATCTACCTATTTTTGGGCAGATAACCGAAAGTTTATAGCGGGTATATACAAGTTAGCGGTCATACTTGGACGACAGAGCAATAACAAAACAACAACATAATTGACTAAACAGACTAATGCTTTTTAACTCAATAAACTTTGCGATATTTTTACCAATAGTATTTATACTTTATTGGTTTGTAACAAACAAAAATCTGAAACTTCAAAACGCATTACTACTTGTAGCAAGCTATTTCTTTTATGCTTGTTGGGATTGGCGTTTTATGTTTCTATTGATGTTTTCCACTTTGTTAGATTACTTCACAGGCTTAAAAATGCAGGATGCCGAAAATCAAAAAGGAAAACGATTTTGGTTTTGGTTGAGCGTAATCGTAAATCTTGGTTTTCTTGGCGTATTTAAGTATTACAATTTCTTTGTAGAGTCTTTTGCCGAAGCTGTTTCACACATTGGTTTGCAAGTAAACCCTTGGACATTGAGTATAATTCTTCCTGTTGGCATTTCATTTTATACATTTCACGGACTTTCTTATGTCATTGATATTTACAAAGACAGAATTAAAGCAGAAAGAAACTTTGTGGACTATGCTGTTTTTGTGAGTTTCTTCCCTTTATTAGTTGCAGGACCAATTGAAAGAGCAACACACTTATTACCCCAAATCAAGAAACAACGAACTTTTGACTACACAAAAGCAGTTGACGGTTTACGACAGATACTTTGGGGACTGTTTAAAAAGATTGTCATTGCCGATAACTGTGCTGAATTCGCCAATCAAATTTTCAACAATTCAACAGAAATGAGCGGTAGCACCTTAGTATTAGGTGCAATATTTTTTACATTTCAGATTTATGGTGATTTTTCTGGCTATTCAGACATAGCATTAGGTACTGCAAGACTTTTTGGAATAGAGTTATTACGCAACTTTGCATTTCCATATTTTTCACGAGACATTGCAGAATTTTGGAGACGTTGGCATATTTCGCTTTCATCATGGTTTAAAGACTATTTATACATTCCGCTTGGTGGTAGCAAAGGCGGAAATTGGATGCGTATTCGGAATACATTTATCATTTTTGTTTTAAGTGGTTTTTGGCACGGTGCAAATTGGACTTTTCTTGTTTGGGGAGCCTTAAATGCTCTTTTTATAATGCCTTCCATTATATTAAAAACAAACAGAACTAATTTGGAAACAGTAGCTCAAGGGAAATTATTACCTACAATAAAGGAATTCTTTCAAATGGTGGTAACTTTTGGGTTAGCTGTGTTTGCGTGGATATTTTTTAGAGCTGAAAATATAGGACACGCAGTATCCTACATATCTGAAATTTTTTCAAAATCTCTATTTTCAATCCCAAGTATTAGACCTCATTTTTTAATTTTGCTTATTATCATTTTTATGATAATAGAATGGCTTGGAAGGGAGGAAGAATATGCAATAGCAAAATTTGGAGTTAAATGGAGGCGTCCATTAAGGTATGCCATGTATTACACAATAATAGCTGCAATATTCTGGTTTGCAGGTAAAGAACAACAATTTATATATTTTCAGTTTTAATTTATGAAAAAGTTTATCATAAAAACAATATTATTTTTATTGCCTATTTTTGCTATATCCCTCTCAATGGAAATATTGTTAAGAAAAATTCCAAACGATTATTTATACAAGAAAGAATATTTAGACAAATATTCTAATGAAATAGAAACCTTAATATTGGGTAGTTCTCACTCATTTTATGGTTTAAATCCTGATTTTTTTTCAAGCAGTACATTTAATGCAGCACACATCTCTCAATCATTAAACTATGACTACGAAATATTTAAAAAATATCAAGATAACTTACACAACTTAAAAACTCTCATTTTGCCCATTTCTTACTTTACGCTATATGGCAAACTTGAAAATGGTTCTGAATCTTGGAGAGTAAAAAATTATGTAATATATTACGGAATGAATGTTGCCAATTCATTTGTTGATTATGCTGAAGTTCTTAGTAATCAACCAAAAGTAAATCGTAAAAAATTTTATGGTTACTATATTAAAAGCAACCACGACCAATATATCTCTTGTTCAGAATTGGGTTGGGGAACGCCAATTCAATCCAAAGATTTAGTTGAAACAGGTAAAGCCGCAGCAGAAAGACATACAAAAGCGGATATAACCTCTGATTTTAATAACAATATTTTTAATAATAATCAACAAATTCTAAACACAATTATCAAGTGGTGCAAAAAACAAAATATAAAAGTACTGCTGTTAACACTTCCAGCATACACAACTTACCGACAAAATATCAATCTTGAGCAATATGGTATAACAATTAAAACGGCTAATAAAATTGCTTCACAATATGATAATTGCATTTATGTAAATCTATTTGATGATACGAATTTTGTTGCAAAAGATTTTCGTGACGCAGACCACCTGTCTGAAATTGGGGCAGAAAAACTTTCAAAACTAATTGACAAAAAAATTAACGAATGGAAATAAAGTACGAACCGCTAACAAGGTATTGCCAAAAGCGGGGCTGAACGGCTTCGATTGGACATTTGTGCAAGGTTCAGCTTTCGTTCTTCGATTGAACTTTTGTGCTAAAAATCCCCGCCTTCGGCAATACTCGAACGTTGTGTGCAACCCTAAAATACAGACGACATTGACAATAGAGAGACAGAAAAACGAAATGAAAACCCACGCTTCGCAAAATAAAAAGAGCTGCAACCCACGCTCAGGGCGACACAAATTGCAGCACATTTTATTTTGCCCTACGCTCCCAAGCCCACCCACCACCCTGACAGACTTTTATCGGGCAGATTGTCTTGTAACAGGAAATGAATTCTTACATTTGAAACTTTACCTATAACTATTTGTGGAGAAAGTATTAGACATAGTATCAGAACAAACAAACGGGAAATGTTATACATCTTTTCGTTATTGTGCAGACGATGAAATTCGTGTGCCGACACTTGACTTTGATTCTAAGGAAAAGGAAATATCTGTTGTTCCCAAAGAATACGGTGAAACAGACACTAACCTAACAAAATCAAAAAATTTAAAGCCATTAGCTGACAAACTAATTAATGGCGAGCCGTTATTTCATTTCTTCCTTGACGGTTCAAGACGAACTTACAAAGTTGACGACATTGAAATAAATAGGAATGTTTATCCAATTTTGGCAGGACAAATTGGAGTAGCTTGTTGCGAAAGACAAAATCCAAGTCAATTTAAATGTGCTGAATTTGAACACAATTTGGTTTTATCGCTGCCAAAGGCAGCGAATCCAAATGGTGGTGATGCAGCACTTTTCTTTAATGCCTTGACAGGTAAAATCAACAAAACCAAACGACTTGAAAAAGCAGGGATTGAATTTTCCAAAATCCTTTCATACGAATCGAGCAAAAGAGACGGTGATGTTAAGTATGAACACAAAGGAATTGCAACAATCCAAGATGAAATGATTGAAACCGAAAAGAAAATAGTTGCTCATTTAAGCACCAAAAATTTAATCAATCCCGACAAGTATTTGATTAAAGACGGTTCACTACAATACGCCCCATCACGAAGCTCCAACTTTAAAGAATTATCAAAATTCAAAAGTCATTACAAATGTGTAATTGGAATTTCAAAGATGTTTGACCCAGAACTTTGTAAGGACAACAACAATAGAAGCAATGCAGATAAAATCGCAATGCTTCCTAATTATCACAGAACACCAGCATACAAATACAAAAGCGAAAGGGTTGGCAATGTTTACTTTGCCGTTTGGTATGTAAGAATCAGAGAATCGCATCAAACTTTCAGCCCTTTTTCGGGAATTGTGAAAGTTGAAAAAATCTTGATAACAGATGAAGAAATTGAAAACGGTCTTGACAGCCAGGAAATTGACTTAATTACCGCAAACATTATAAATGAAAGAAATCCAGTTTGCTATGGAAAGGATGCAAGGTGGGCTAATCATTTGTATCCCGTTTATCTTACTGAAAGCTTTATCAAGAGTAAGTATTTGAGCGACATAAACTTTTTAAATTTATTTTAATGAAGAAAATAGGAAAAATAATTGCCACTGAAAAAGTCCCAACAACAGTAGATGAGTTCTACTTTTGGACTGATAAACATTTAATCATCAAACCTTTTGATGTAGTTAAGGTTCAGCATATAAAAAACTCTGTAACCTTTGGTGTTGTAGAGGAAATTTCACACTTAACTGATGGTGCAAGTTTTCTTGCAGGTTACATTTCAAGCGACTTTGGAGAAGTTGAATCAAGTAGCAACACTCAAAGAATTGGAATGAACTATGTTAAAGCTAAGGTTGTAGCAAATTCTGAAAATATTTACACACCAGTATTAGATGGTTACACCGTTTCATTAGCAGATGAAGAAGATGTAAAAATGGCATTAGGACTAAAAGGAATTAAAAATCCTTTGCCTTGTGGTGTTATTGAAATGTATGAGGACGAAGATAAAATCACCGTTCCGGTTCATTTCAATTCTCATTTTTTAATTGGTCCAGAAGGTGCACACTTAAATATTTCGGGGATTTCAGGATTAGCGTCTAAAACTTCCTACGCAATGTTTTTGCTAAAAGCAATTCAGGAGCAATACTTAAAAAATGACAGCAATGAAAGTGTTGCATTCGTATTGCTGAATGTAAAAGGCAGGGATTTATTGGCAATTGACGAACCTAATGACGAACTAACCGACAGCGATTTACAGATTTACAAAGATTTGGAACTTGATGTATCACCATTCAAGAATGTGAAATATTTCTATCCGTATTCAAAGGATATAAAATCTACAACCTATGCTGATATTAGAGATGTAGAGAGCCAAAAGCAATTGAAAAAAGCATTTCAATACAAATACTTATTTGAGAACGATAAGGAAAGTTTGGACTTGCTTTTTTCAAATATTGACGACCCAACCCAATCAATGGAATCAATCGTTAATTACATAACCTCAGGTGAAGGACATTTCAACGGAATTACAAATTGGGAAGACTTAAAAGAGGAAATTAAAAAGCATCAAGAAAAAGGCGACACAGGCAAAGACAAAACAATTTCTGTTTTAAGTTGGCGAAAATTTTATCGCCTTTTCCGTAAAGCATTAGAAAGAAACTTATTCTTTTCAAACTCATTGAAACGTGACGGAACCGAAGTTCGCTTGCAAGAATCAATCAAGCAAATTAAGAAAAATGATATTCACGTAATTGACATTGCAAAACTTGACGAAGAAGCACAGGGCTTTGTTTTTGGTGATGTAATGCGAGCAATTTATGATTTGAAACTTGGACAAATTACAGATAGAGAAGAAGCTGAAATTCCGTCAAAAATTGTGATTTTCATTGACGAGTTAAATAAGTATGGAAGTAAAGACGTTCCTAAAAACTCACCAATTTTAAGACAGCTTTTAGACATTACTGAAAGAGGACGTTCATTAGGAATAATCTTGTTTGCTGCTGAACAGTTCAAAAGTGACATTCACGATAGAGTTAAAGGTAATTGTGCAACACACGCCTACGGCAGAACTAACGCAATTGAAATTTCAAAACCCGATTATCAGTTTGTTCCGCCAGTTTACAAATCAATGCTAACAAGGTTGAAACAAGGAGAATACATTTTACAAAATCCAGTGTTTAGGTCATTGCTTAACATCAAATTCCCTAGACCATTATACAAACAGTTTAAGAATGGATAAGAACTATAAAACAGTAATTGGTAAAGATGTTATTGAATCACTTACAATTGGTATGTATGATGATTCAAGGTTTATTTACCGTGAGTATATTCAAAATGCTGCCGACCAAATAGACAAGGCAAGGCAACAAGGTTTGGTTGAAGATGGTGAAATACACATCAGTATTGAACCTGAAAAAAAAAATCATTTCAATTGAAGATGATGCAACAGGAATTGAAGAAAACAAGGTTGTTGAAGTTCTAAAAAACATAGCCCAGTCAACAAAGCAAAGAGGCGTTGACAAAGGATTTAGAGGTATTGGAAGATTAGGCGGCTTAGGTTATTGTGAAAAACTTGTTTTTGAAACATCTTTTAAGGGTGAACCTGTAAAATCAATAATGACTTGGGATGCACTAAAACTCAAAAGCATCATCAATAACAGAAATCAAAAAGAAGAAGCATCAGCCGTTATTGATGCCGTTACTTCATTAGAGAAAACCAAAGAAAAACCTGAATCCCATTATTTCAAGGTTACTTTGATTGGGGTAACAAATAAAGACCTATTAGATGTTAAGGAAATCAGAAGTTACCTATCTATGGTTGCTCCAGTTCCGTTTAGCAATAAATTTCTTTATGCAAAAAAGATTTACGCTGAACTTGAAAAGGAAGGTATTAAGCTAGATGAATACAAGACATTCGTTAATGCCGACCAACTTTTCAAAGGTTACAATTCATACATCTACGAAGGAACTGATGCAACAAATAGAAAGAAAATCGGAGAAGTAATAGACGTTTTGTTTTTTAAGGAATACGACAAAGAAAAAAATAAACTGTTTTGGGGATGGTATGGTATAACTGAAAAAAATCAATCTCTTAACCAAATAAACTATTCAAGAGGTTTTCGCCTGAGAAAATCAAATATTCAAATCGGAAATGAAGATACTTTAACACGATTTCATCGTGATAGAAGATTCCAGTTTTATTTTTTCGGAGAAGTTTATGGCTTGCATCCTGAATTAATTCCCAATGCAAGACGTGATAATTTTTCTGAAACCGATACCTATTATGATTTTGAGAATAAACTCAAACACTTCTTTCATACGAAAATTCACAAGATTTGCTACATTGCATCGGACGTGAACAGTGCAGTAAAAGCTATTAACAACTACAATCAAATAGTTGAACAGTTTGAAAAGAAAAAAGAGGAAGGATTTATTGACAAAGCGGAACAAAAAACCTTCTTAGAAAATATTGAAAAGAAAAAGGAAGAAGCAGTAAAAGCAGAAAAGAAACTTGAAACAATAAAGGCAAAGTCAGCCGAAACTCTAACTCCTATTTCAAAAATTATTGAAAGGGCAACTTCAAATCACACTCTTACAATAAAAGATGATGTTGACACAGAAGTAGCTACAAAACCCGTTTTCAGAACTGCTAAACTTTCAAGGTTAAACAAGGGTGAGCAAAAGTTCCTTGGCAATATTTTCAGCATCATTCAAAATGTGTTACCTAAAGAAACAGCTGAGTTATTAATCCAAAAGATTGAAGAAGAATATAAATAAATTTGCAAAATGAAGCTATCAAAATTTGACATAGGAGCAGAGATAATTTCCATTATCACAAAGGGTATGTATCCTGATCCAAAAGATGCCTTGCGAGAATACATCCAAAATGGCGTTGATGCTCATGCAAAGAAAATGTCGGTTAAGGTTAGGCAGGAATCCATAGTCGTTGAAGATGATGGAATCGGTATGGATTTCGATACTTTAAGAAAGGCAATCAGAATAGGCATATCTGATAAAAGTCCAACAAAAAATGTTGGGTTCATGGGAATCGGTATATACAGCTCATTTCATTTGTGTGATAAATTGACAATTTTCAGTAGAGGAAGTAAGGACATACCCAATAAATTGGAAATGGATTTTGGCAAAATGAAACTGATACTTGAAAAGCAAAAAGACAAGCGTTTAAAAGGAGAAATTCAAAGTGAGGAATTAATCGACTTACAAACAATATTAGAAGATTGCATATCATTAAGTAATGATGGTGAACTAGACAAAAATTCATTTCCAGCAAAGGGAACTCGTGTAGAATTATCTAAGATTGAACCAGAATTTTATACCGCACTTTCAAATTTTGATGAAGTTTCTGATTATTTAAGGAATGTCATACCGTTGAAGTTTAATGAGAAAGAATTTAAATACGCAAAACAGATTGAGGACGAAATATCTCGTATCTGTTCTGAAAAAAATCAAAAATTTGAGCTTGTAAGTTTGACTTTGCAAGTAAATTCCAAAATAGAAGAATTATATAGACCATATCGAAATATGGATTTCTCAAAAGATTCTATTCCATTAGAACCGATTTTCCACAACATAGAATCAGGTGATGTTTTTTTCGGAGTTGCTTGGGGATGCTTAAATTCACAGAGAAAGAAATTAGACAATAAAAATCTTAGAGGATTTATACTTAAAAAACAAGGTTTCTCTATCGGCAACAGAGAATCTTTAATTAAATTTTTTCCAAGAGGAAATACATTTTTTGATAGATATAGTGGTGAAGTAATTATCGTCAATCCTAAGTTGTTGCCTAATGCCTCGAGAAATGATATTGAATATTCGCCACTGCGGTCTGTTTTTTATGAATCCCTTACAATGGTTGCAGATAAATTTGATGACGAAGGACACAAATACCAAGAAATATCAAAGGCGGACGAAGATTTAGCTAATTTACATACAAATGTAAAAGAACAACTAGGCAGCTATAATGAATTTGAGGAAGATACTGAAGTTCTTGTTGGTCGTATAGTTATTTTGAAAAATATATATGATAGATTAAATAACAGAATTCAAAGAAAGGGATTCAGCGAAGAATCAGAAATAAAGGCTAAGGCACTCCTCGAGCAAGTTTCGCAATTTGAAAATACAATCCAGCAGAGAATTAAACTTCTTACTGACAGCAAAAAGAAAAAACAAGAGGAAGCTTTTTCGTCAAAAAATGATTTAGCTAAAAATGTAGCAAAAATTAAAGTTGACAAAGTTATAAGCTCAAAAAACTACGAAAGCCTGTTTGAGTTGTTAAACGATTTAGAATTTAAGATTGATGAAGAATTCAAAGAAGCAATATTTTCAATTGATGAGTTATTTGTACAACGTGCTGCAAAAACTAAAGCAGAGTATTACGAGTTACTCAATATTCTCAAGGAAAGGATACAAAATAATGACTGAGAATATGGAGCAACAAAATTTCAATACAGAGAACAAATATTTTCTGAGAGACAAGTGGAATAAGCCACTGATCAAGTTTCTTTCTAAAAATATCACTGATAGGTTAATCTATATGGGACTACCTTCTCCAAATGCTGAGGATGTTAAACATTGGATTGACTTTATCAAAGTTGTAATTGCATTTCAGTGCAGAGAATATAATAAACCTTCTAGTTCTGAACAAAGTCGAGAGGATGTTGAAAAATTAGAAGAGTTCTTAAGAACACTAGAACGTGAAAGCAAATTGGACTCGTATGTTGTATATGACGGTTATTTAGAAGAGGTGGTTTTAAAAGGCAAAGACAACTCACCCCAAAGTATAATGTTTGAAACTCAAAATTTCATAACACTATACAACCTGGATTTTTGCAATGATATTGCTTCTCCATTAGAATTCGTTGATGAATTTGGTGATATTCAAACAGCGTTCAAATTTGATGCGATAAAAAAATTAATTTCCATTCAAAAAGGAATTAGTCAAATATCTAATCGGTTTTTGTTTCTACTTACTGTTCATTGTAATTACAATGGAAAAGAATTAGAAAACTTTTTGAATAATCCGCCCAATGCTACTATCAAAGCATATCTAGAAAAATACTTTTCTCTAAAGGATATTGAAAGGAATTCAAGAATTGTTCGACTCTTTGTGGGGCATTTGATTCATCAGCACTTTCTATCTAATGAATTTTCACCAAAAATACTTCCAGTAATAAGATATAGAGGCATTAAGGACACTCCATTACTACACTTTGTAGTTCTAGGAATACATTCCAAATCTATGGCAGGTGCAACTCCAGTTTATCAGCAATTTGATGAGATTTTAAATCAAAAATTTGTTGATATTAATGAAGCCGAATTTACAAATTCAACAGAAATATTTTCAGAGGAACTAGACGTTTCTACAAATCCTGTAGATTACTTTTCACAATCTAAAACATTTGAAAAACTATGGCGATAAACATGAAAAGAAAAATTTTACTTGTAGAACCTAATTATAAAAATAAATATCCGCCAATCGGGTTGATGAAAATTGCTACATATCACCGCAACTTAGGTGATGATGTAAAATTTTTCAAAGGTGATTTAAAAGACCTTGTTGTTGACCAACTTTTTGAGAAATGCCTCAAAAAACTAAAGTCTATTGATGGTAATGTTAATTGGATTCAAAAAGCATTCTTTATAAAACTGTATATCAAAACAGGGAAGAAGGAAAATCTTGAAATGTTAGACTTGGGACGTAGTAAATATGCTCCTTTTGTAATACAGGCATTAGAAGAATATTATAGGAAATTCCGCAGAAAAGAATATGAACAAGAACCGCATTGGGACAGAATTTATGTGACTACACTCTTTACCTTTTATTGGAAAATCACAGTTGAAACAATTCATTTTGTAAAAAAATTAGTTAAAGACCCGACTCAAATTTTTGTTGGTGGAGTCTTGGCTTCACTACTTCATAAAGAACTTGAAGAAGAAACAGGAATAAAGCCACATCAAGGGTTACTTGACAAACCCGGAATTTTAGATAAAGGCGACAAAACAATTATTGACAATCTTCCACTTGATTATTCAATTCTTGACGAAATAGATTATGAATATCCAACACAGAGTGCATATTTCACCTTTATGACGAAAGGTTGCACCCGAAAATGTGCCTTTTGTTCAGTTCCGATTTTAGAACCCACATACAAGCCTAAAATTGAAACTAAATACAAGTTTGACGAAATCAAAAAACTTTATGGTGAACAACAGAATCTGTTGTTGATGGACAACAATGTTTTAGCTTCTCCAAATTTCCCTGAAATCATTGAAGAAATCAAAGCGATGGGGTTTGTAAAAGGTGCAACTTTTATAGAGCCAAATCAACTCGACATTTCTGTTAGAAATTTAAGAACACACAAAAATCGGAAAGCATATATCAAAAGAACATTCAACCTTTTTCAAGAATTACTTACACGATTAAAAGGTGAACACAAACAATTCGCTTACAATGTGCTTGACAATTACCAACTTCTAAACTTTGAAACAACTACAAAGGAGAATTTGCTTGCAGCATATAAAGAGCTAAAAGAATTAAACGAAAAATATAGAAACAAAGCACCGAAACAACGCTATGTTGACTTTAATCAAGGAACAGATGCAAGATATGTAACTGACGAGTTGATGAAGCTAATGAGTGAAATTCCAATCCGACCATTGAGAATTGCATTTGATTACATTGGTATGAAGGATAAATATATCAATGCGGTTAAGTTGGCTGCAAAATATGGTATCAAGGAACTTTCAAATTACATCCTTTACAATTTCAATGACAAACCCGAAGACCTTTACAATCGTTTAGAAATAAACATTCAGCTTTGTAAAGATTACAATATTGACATTTTCTCATTCCCAATGAAATTTATTCCATTGTTTGGAGAAGATGCCAAACACAGAGAATACACAGGTAAACATTGGAACAAAAAGTTTATTCGTGCAATACAATCTGTATTAAATGTTACAAAGGGAATTGTTGCACCAGCTACAAAAAACGACAAAACTTCATTTTTTCATAAAGCATTTGGCAACGACTTAGAAGAGTTTTATGAAATTCTTTATATGCCAGAAACATACATTGTTTACAGAAGTGTATTTGAAAAGAAACTTGGCTACACTGACATTTGGAGAGAGGAATATAAAGCGATTAAGGCAAGCGGTAATTGGGAAGAAGCAAAAGCAATTATTGAGACAAATGACTTTTCTCAAATTGAAGAAATCACCACAAACCCTGCTATCAGACAGTTTTTAAGACATTATCAAATTCAACGAGGAAGCATAAACAACGAGGACAAAGAATATAAAGCACTCAAAAAGCAATATGACAAACTTATTCAGTCTGACAGGTTCATTGACTTGACATTAACCTATGACTTTGAAGAAGAACAACCTAAATTAAAACCAAAAAAGAAAGGAAAAGTGATGACATATTAGCCAACGCATTTGGTGGCACATTTGCAAAACCGCACAAGCCCACGCTAAAGCCAAGTTTTGCAAAAGAGCCACCAAGCAAACGCACAGACAACATCAACGATGGACGGACACAACACGACACGAAAAAGAAGGGCAGCACAC
>JABTUP010000011.1 GCA_015075325.1 Flavobacteriales bacterium
CGCTCCTTGAACCTTAGCTGCTTCAGTATAACTAACCCCATCAGTACTTTTTTCTAATGTGAAATAATCGTTGTTTATTTCAGTTGAAGTAATCCACTCAAAAACTTGCTGATTTTCTTCACAACTTCCTTCAAATTTGGCAAGTTCAATAGGTAAAACACAACTTGAAATAGCAGCAGATATTATTACCTTACCATTTCCTCCAGTACCACCAGCGGCTGTTGTCCATACATTTGGCCAACTATTCAAGTGAATCATTGCACCTCCACCTCCACCTCCAACAGTAGTCCCATTAATTCCAGTTGTATATTCACGAGAAGCAGTATAAGAAGTCAATTTTCCTCCATTTGCACCATTTCCCCCTCCAGTAGTACCTCCAGTACCTCCAGTTTTTAAAGCACACCCTCCAACGGTAGAACCATTTCCTCCGTTAGAACTTGTTCCTGCACCACCTCCACCAGCACCACTTACGTCGTAGCACGAACCGCTGTGCTCTCCTGCAGAACCATTTCCTCCTAAGAAAGTTACAATACCATTTAATCCACTTCCTCCACTTCCTCCTGCACCATTTGAACCTAGATGACTAGAACCAGATGTATTATTAGTTAAAGCACCGCCACCACCTGATCCACCATATGCAGTTAAAGTTCCTGGTCCTACTGTAGCTGGTCCACTAAATGTACTATTTCCACCTGCTCCACCATTACATGCAGCAGCACTTGCAGAACTACCTGGTCCTGCAGACCCTCCAGCACCAACCACGATGGTATAAGTTTGTCCAGATGTAACCGTATAACTTCTTGTGGTATAGCCTCCGCCACCTCCGCCCCCACCTTCGCTACAAGCTTCATTTCCTCCAGAACTTTGGTTTGAAGCAGCACCACCTCCACCGCCACCAGCACCCCATGCTTGAACAGTTAATACAACAGATGCACAGCTAGGGGCGGCAGGAACAGTCCAATTGTAAGTCCCTGGATTATTAAAAGATAATGTTTGTGGTACAGCTGCTGAACATATTGTTACATTAAGTGTTTGTGGAGCAGAACTACCACAACCATTTGAAGGAGTTACAGAAATAGTTCCTGCACCAACTCCAACTAGTGCTGTAATTGTTCCTGTCCCAGCTCCAGATGTTATTGTCCATCCTGCAGGCAAAGTCCATGCAAAGGATGTTGCGTTTGTACTAGTTACAGAATATATTTCTGAAGCTCCAGTGCAGGGTATTGTTGTTCCTATAATTGCACTTGGAGCAGAAGGTGATGTGCAAGCATTAAAAGTTAAGATTATTTTTCCCTTTCCTCCAACTGCACCTGCCTTACAACAAGTATTGTAAACTGTTGCACCACCAGCACCACCACCATTTGCTGGCCCAGCAATACCTGTAGCTCCACCACAACACCCTCCATTGCCTCCTGCAGCACCTGCAACACCTCCTGCTACTGCAGTTGCCCCATTTCCACCAGCTGGAGCATTGTTTCCATTGGCTCCTATTCCTGCACTTCCGCCACCACCTCCTCCTCTATTGGTTGCAGCAATTGTTCCAGAAGCACCATTTCCTCCTCGATATAAAAAACCTGTTCCTCCATTTCCTCCAGCACCACCAGTACCAGCACCACTTGTTCTACCTTGTCCTCCAGCTCCACCTAATGCACTTGTAAAAAAAGGTGCTGCTACTGATGTTGTTCCTCCTGTTCCTCCATTCCCACCACCAGAAGCCCCTGCAGTTCCTCCATTTCCTATAGTTAGAACAAGGTTGTCACCTGCAGTTACTGGGAAAGTTTGTTTAGAATAAGCACCTCCACCTCCTCCACCTCCAACAGCGTCTCCAGAACTATTTGATGCACCTCCACTTCCGCCTCCGCCGCCCCAACATTCAATAATAACAGAACCACTAGTTGGAGCAACTACTGTTTGAGAGGTTGTATAAGTTGTTTGCGAATATAAAAAAGAATGAGAGTAAAAAAATAATATTAACAGAGTAGAATTTAAGCTGTTTTTCTTATTTAATTGGATTGTTTTTCTTATCTGAAAAATTTTCATGATTACATGAATATAAATTTGTTAATCAAACTTAACTTAGGTTTAAGTAATAAACAAAAAAATAATTTAAAATATTTATTATCATAACACCTAATAATTGATTCGATTTAATATATAAATGTATTATTTTATAGTAATTACAAGTAAATATCAATTTAATATATTTAGCATCATAAAAGAAAAGGAGAGAAATAAATTCTCTCCAATTCCAAACTAAACTAAACTTATTTTTAAAAAGGTTATCTAATAAGAGTAAATGCACCTGTTTTAGCATATTTTTCCCCATCGTTTCCTTCGGCTTGAATAATATAAAAGTAGGTTCCATCTGGGCATTCTGTTCCTGCCTTAGTTCTACCATCCCAATAGCCTCTAACACCTTTCCATTCATAGAGTTTTTGTCCCCAACGGTTGAAAATTTCTCCTTCAACACTTTTTAAGTTGGTGCCTTCTACCGTAAATACATCGTTAGAACCATCACCATTCGGTGTAAATACGTTAGGTATTATAATAGTTGATTGACCAATAACTTCTATTGTAACTGTTGCAGTGTCGCTACATACACCATCGCTCACTATTAATGTTGCTACATAATTACCTAAATCGGTATAGGTATGTGTTGGCTCTGAACTGTTTGATGTTGGTGTTCCATCGCCAAAGTTCCAATCGTAGGTTACTGTTGGTCCTGTTGAACTGTTGTTGCTAAACACAACATCTAATGGCATAAATCCTGTTGTTGGTGTTGCTGCTATTGATGCTGTTACTCCTCCAACTATTACATTTACTGCTGTTAAAGCACTTGCACATGTTCCTGCTTCATTTACATAAAATGTATGGATTCCTGTTGTTGATACTTGTGATGTTGCATCAAGCGGACTTCCTGTACCTATTACGTTTGTTCCTGCTGCATCGCTATACCAAGTAACTGTTCCGTTACCACTTCCTGTTGCTGTTAATGTTAGGTTTTCTCCAAAACAAATTGGTGCAACTGGGTCAGCAGTTATCGAAAGTTGAGGATTAACATTTACCGTAGTTTCAATAATACTATCGCAACCTAAAGTTGTAGTTAAATTGCTGTTGTAAACCACTTGTGCAGTAATGTTAGTTTGTGTTGTTCCATCAGGGAAAGTGTAACTTCCGCCACTGCAAATGTTTGTTGATTCTTGATTAAAATACGTTGGATTTACATTCACTGTAGTTTCTATAATACTATCGCAACCAGATGTAGTGGTTAAATTACTATTGTAAACTACTTGTGCAGTAATGTTGGTTTGTGTTGTTCCATCTGGGAACGTGTAACTTCCTCCACTACACATACTTACTGTTTCTTGAATGTTGAATGATGGATTGATGGTAATTACAAACGAATCTATAGCAGCAGCACAACCTCCTGATGCTGCTAAGTTGTTGTAAATGGTGTATGTTCCAGGTGTTGATGTCGCTAAATCAAGTTCTCCTGTTGTTGTACTTAAAAATACAACCCCTCCGGTGGCTTCGCTAAATGTTCCTGCAAAGTTGTTTCCACTAAAAGTAGGTAATGCTGTTCCATTATCTTGGCAAAATGGAGTTGCATAAGTAAAACTTGCTCCTGGTGCATCTACAATACTTATTGTTGTTGAGTCTATTTGTGGGCAAGCATTTCCTGAAGGAGTGTTGTAATAAACAGTATACGACCCTAATCCACTTGCATCCAAATCAATCTCTCCTGTTGTTGAGTTAATTACTCCTGGTGATGATATCGTAAATGTTCCTCCTGTTGTTCCTGTTACTGTTGCTATAGGGTCTGTTCCTGTTAAACAATAAGTTCCTCCAGTTGTATAGTTGAATGTTGCATCATCTAATGGTAATACCTCAATGGTTGTAGAGTCAATAGCTGAGGCACAACCGCCTGAAGCTGCTATGGTATTGTAAACTGTATATACTCCTGGGGTACTAGTTGATAAGGTAATTGCACCATTAGAGGTGTTCAATGATAATCCAGCAGGAGTAGAAGTGAATACGCCTGCACTTGCTCCAACTCCAAATGAAAGTATTGGTGCTGTTGCATCTTGACAAGATTGTGCTACATTATAGCTAAAATCGGCACTCGGAGCTGTTGTAATGTTAATAATGACTGAATCAATACTTGGGCATGGATTGCCAGCACTTGCAGTATTGTAATAAACCGTAAACGGCCCTATTCCACTTGCACTTAAATCGATCTCTCCTGTTGTAGCATTAATTACTCCAGGTGATGTTATGGTAAATGTTCCGCCTGGCGTCCCTGATACTGTTGCTATAGGGTCAGTTCCAGTTAAACAATGTGTATTGCTTGTATAACTAAATGATGAATTATCTTCTGGATTAACTAAAACTGCAGGAGTAGTTGCAGTACAAGTATTTGTTGCTGTAAATGTAAAATCTACTGAGCCATTATTCACTATAGTAACAACTCCTCCAGCAGTTACTGTTGCAACACCAGTATTGTTACTTACCCATGTTCCACCAGTTGTAGGTGTTAATGTAATAACCCCATTCTCACAAACAGCCGTACTAGAGGCTGTTACTATAGGAGAAGGAAGTATATCTGCATTATTAAAAGCTGCGGTAGCCGAAGAGTTACAAGAGCCATCATTTGCTGTAACAGTATAATTTGTTCCTATTACCATACCACTAATTACTCCTCCTGCTCCTACTGTTGGTCCTGCTGGGGTAAAATTGTAGGTATAACCTGCATTGTAATTGCTTATCGTACTACTTCCTGCTGTACTACAGGTTGCTGCTGTTGTGTTTAAGGTTGGAGTAACTGGTAAAAGTGGTGAAGAATAAGTTATCCTAACTTCTCCTCTTGCACCAGCACCACCAGAAGCACTTACAGCACCATAACCATCTTTGTGATTTAATCCTCCGCCTCCTCCAGCTCCTATAAGATTACCATTTCCTCCATTTTTTGAAGCATTGCTCGGCAAATTGTTCATTCTACTATTTCCTCCTGTGCCTCCTGGAGCACTTCCTAAACCTCCTGGATTGTTATCAATAATTCCATAAGAATTTCCTGCCGGTGCATTACCTCCAGGACCTCCTGGTCCTGCAGCTCCACCACCACCACCACTTTTGTCAGTTCCAGTCCATAATATATATCCTGCAGCACCATTTCCTCCATTATAAAAAACTGTACCGCCAGACCCTACACCTCCGATACCAAAAGCTCCTATAGCATTTACATCTGGAGGATTGTTATTGTTATATGCCCCAGCACCATTTCCTCCAACACCTCCAGTAGCAACTAAATTGATTCCAAAATTTATAAATGAACTAGTTCCACCAGTACCTCCATTACCTGGAGCTGTAGTTATCCCTCCATTCCATGTGCCTACACCAGGTGTGCCAGCTGTTCCTCCTGCACCAACAACCACATTATAAACTTGTCCGCTTGTTACTGCAAATGTTTGAGAGGTATAACCACCGCCGCCACCACCACCACCAGCAGAGCAAGCCTCTCCATCAGAGCTGTTTCTTAGTATTGAAATACTTCCTCCACCGCCGCCGCCGCCGCCCCATACTTGCACTGTGATTGAAGTAACACAAGGCGGAACTGTCCATGTTGTTGTTCCTGGTGTTGAAAAGGTTTCAGTGGTTTGTGCAGTTGAAAACAAACTTGCACAAAACATTAACACTAAAAAAATATATTTTAATGTGTCATTTTTTAATTGGGATAAATGGAATTTTTTCATGGCTTAACAATTTATTTTATTATTGTAACTGTTCCTAAATATTCGTGTTTCTTATTAAAAATGTCTTTTAGTTTTACTTTCCATACATAAACATCTTGTTGTGCAATTTCAGCTCCGCCTTTTGCTCTTCCATCCCAACCTATCTCAATATCATTGCTTTCAAATATCTTCTCCCCCCAACGGTCAAAAATGGATATTTCATATTCAGTAATACCTATACCTACTCCAAAAAAAGTGTCGTTCTTTCCATCAAAATCAGGACTAAAAACATTAGGTATGTAAAATGTAAAATAAGGCTCTACTATAATTTCCTGAGTGATTACATCCAAACACCCATAAGTATTATATACAGTTAGTGTTGTAGTGTAATTGCCTCCATTAGTAAAAGGATATCCATAAATAGGGTTGGGTTGGGTTGGTGAAAGTGTTTCTCCTGTTCCAAAATCCCAATACCACGAAACTACATCTGAAGATGATTGGTTATAAAATGAAACTATGCTATCACCTTCTATCATTGAAATGGTTGATGATGATGTTGAGAAATTAGCTGTTGGAGTTGGGTAAACTGTAATTGTTATTGGAGCAGATGTTGCTGAACATCCATTTGTTCCTGTTGCTGTTAAAGTAATGTTTTGCTGCCCAACTGATGTAAAACAATGATTGGGATTTGAATCTATTGAGTTACCTTCGTTTCCTAAAGCCCAATTCCATGTGCTAATGTTATCTGTTGTTAAATCAGTAAAGTTTACGCATAAAGGTGCACATCCAGATAAAGTATCTGCTACAATAATTGGATTTGGCGATTGAAGAAGAGTAACATTTACTTCTTTTATAACCGAACATCCTGTACCAGTGGTGGCTTTTATATAATACGTTCCACTTGTTGATATTGATTGAGGAGTACTAAGTGGTATAGTAGCACCGGCATCTTGCCAATACGACAAGGCACCAATTCCTGTACTTCCGTTTGTTACAGTAGAAGATGTGATGTTAACAGTGTTTGGCGAACAAGCAGGTGTAGGATTAGTGATAGTTAATAATGGAGCATTATTTATGATAACCGTTACTGGTTCTATGGTTTTACAGCCACTACCTGAAGTAAGTTGAATGTAATATGTTGCACTTGTAGAAATACTCGCTGGATTTGTTAATGGGTTTGTTCCTGCTAGATTTGTCCAATAAGAAAAAGTGCCTGCTGTACTTCCTGTTGTAATTGCTTGACTAGTAATGTCTATCGTATTTGGATTGCAAATAGGCTGAGGGTTAGTAATTACAAGTGTTGGGTTTGGATTTACCACAATGGTTAACGTAGTTCCAACCCCACATTGCCCAACATTTGGTGTGAAAGTATACGTAGTGGTAGTCGTATTATTTAATACTGGCGACCATGTTCCTGTTATTCCATTGGTTGATGTGGTTGGTAATGGGCTCAATGCTTCTCCACTACAAATAGGTGATACTGCTGTAAAAGTTGGCACAGCACTAGGTTGATTTACTGTTATGGACATGGTGGTGGAGTTAGCACATTGTCCAGCACTTGGTGTAAAAGTGTAGGTTGTTGTTGCTGTATTATTTATTGCTGGAGACCAAGTTCCGTTTATTCCATTGGTTGATGTGGTTGGTAATGGGCTCAATGCTTCTCCACTGCAAATAGGTGCTACAGCTGTAAATGTCGGTGTTGTAGGGTTATTTATCGTTATGGTCATGGTTGTTGTGTTAGCACATTGCCCAACACTTGGTGTAAAAGTATATGTTGTGGTGGTTGTGTTGTTTAATGCTGGGGACCAGGTTCCTGTTACTCCATTGGTTGATGTGGTTGGTAAAGAACTTAAAGTGCTTCCGCTACAAATTGGTGAAACTTGAATAAAGCTTGGTGTTGAAATTGGAATTACAGTAATAGTCGTTGTCGTTGTGTTAGCACACTGCCCTCCATTTGGCGTAAAATTATAAGTGGTGGTTGCTGTATTATTTAATGCTGGAGACCAGGTTCCTGTTATTCCATTGGTTGATGTGGTGGGTAATGGACTTAATGTCTCTCCACTACAAATAGGTGCTACAGCTGTAAATGTTGGAGTAATTGGGTTGTTTACTGTTATGGTCATGGTTGTTGTGTTTGCACATTGTCCAGAATTTGGTGTAAACGTATAAGTTGTTGTTACAGTATTATCTAATGCTGGCAACCAAGCTCCGTTTATACCATTTTCAGAAGTAGTTGGAAGAGGATTCAATACATCCCCATTACAAATAGGTGAAACAGTTGTAAATGATGGTGTTATTGTGGGTGGATTTACTGTTATGCTTAACGTAGTGCTATTTGCACACTGCCCTCCATCTGGAGTAAACGTATAAGTGGTAGTAGCAGTATTGTTTAAAGCTGGAGACCAAGTTCCTGTTATTCCATTGGTTGATGTGGTTGGAAGTGGACTTAATGCATCTCCACTGCAAATAGGTGCTACAGTGGTAAATGTTGGTGTTATTGTGGGTGGATTTACTGTTATGCTTAACGTAGTTGTATTTGCACACTGTCCTGAGTTTGGTGTAAACGTATAAGTGGTAGTAGTAGTATTGTTTAATGCTGGTGACCATATTCCAGTTATTCCATTATCCGACGTAGTTGAAAGAGGGCTTAGGGCATCTCCACTACAAATGGCTGCAACAGCTGTAAATGTTGGTGTTGTTGGTGTGTTTACTGTTATGGTTTTTGTGGTTGTATTTGCACATTGCCCAGCATTTGGTGTAAATGTATAGGTTGTTGTTGCTGTATTGTTTAATGCTGGTGACCATGTTCCTGTTACTCCATTGGTTGATGTGGTAGGTAATGGGCTTAGAGTACTTCCACTACAAATAGGAGCCACAGCGGTAAATATTGGTGTTGTAGGGTTGTTTACCGTTATGGTCATGGTGGTTGTATTTGCACATTGCCCAATATTTGGTGTAAAAGTATAGGTAGTAGTTGCAGAATTGTTTATCGCAGGTGACCATGTTCCTCCAATGCTATTAGTTGATGTTGTAGGTAATGGGCTTAGAGTTCCACCACTACAAATTGGTGAAATTTGCGTAAAGGTTGGGGTAGAAGATGGGTTAACTACCACAGTTAAAGATGTTGTATCAGCACAAGGTCCAGAAGGGTCTGGTGTAAATGTATAAGTTGTAGTTGTTGTATTATTTAATGCTGGAGACCAAGTTCCGTTTATTCCATTGTTAGAAGTGGTGGGAAGAGGATTTAATGTACCTCCACTACAAATTGGAGCTATCGATGTAAAAGTTGGCTTGGGTAGAGCTCCTAAATTGTAAATAAGTCTAACTTCTCCTCTTGCACCAACTCCTCCTACAACCGTTGTCCAAGTATTTGGCCAACTATGCAAATGTATCATCGCACCACTACCACCACCACCTATAATTGTTCCTGGCAATCCATTTTTATACTGACGAGAAGCTGAATAAGAAGTAAGTATTTCTCCATTAGCACCATTTCCACCACCAGAAGCACCTCCTGTTCCTCCAGTTCTTAAACTACATGAAGCAGGTGCAGAGGCATTACCGCCATTAGCTCCAGTTCCTGCACCACCACCTCCAGCACCACTAACATCGTAACAAGATGCACTATGTCTGCCAGAAGAACCATTTCCACCATTAAAAATTGATGTTCCATTTAATCCAGTTCCACCAT
Organism: Flavobacteriales bacterium; assembly: GCA_015075325.1. Lineage (GTDB taxonomy): Bacteria > Bacteroidota > Bacteroidia > Flavobacteriales_E > Vicingaceae > Vicingus. The sequence continues at coordinate 9,421 of JABTUP010000011.1, forward strand.
TTCCACCTGCACCATCGAACCCAATATGACTATTAAACCCATTTGAAGTATTTCTAGACCATGCACCACCTCCACCAGTTCCACCAGTTCCAGTCAAAGTTCCTGAAGCAACTGTTGCAGGACCACTAAATGAGCTATTACCTCCTGTTCCTCCATTGTTTGCAGCAGCATTAGAGGTTCCTCCTGGACCAGCGGTTCCTCCTGCTCCAACAACAATCGTATATACTTCTCCTGGTGTTACAGCATACGTTCTGCTTGCAAAACCACCTCCTCCACCACCACCGCCTTGACTACACGCCTCATCATCGTTTTGGTTTTGATTAGATGCTGCTCCACCACCACCGCCACCACCGCCCCATACTTGAACGGTAACTGATGTAACGCAAGGAGGAACAGTCCATGTTGTAGTGCCTGGCGTAGTAAATGTAACTGTTGTTTGAGCTAAAATGAAGAACGTATTTCCAAAAAAAACTAAAAATAATACCCCTTTTAAAACACATTTAAAAGTGTAGTTTTTTATCATAAAAGGATTCTTCATTACTGCTCGATAATATAATATAACTCGAAAGTAGGCATCATTAAATTTTTTAAAAAATGAATCTTTTTAAATATTTAGCAATATAAATTAGCATTAATTAGTATTTTAAAGTGCTTTTATAAAAAAAATCGATGCCGACGAAATTTAAAATTAAAAGGTTGCTTTCGTATATTAATTTTTTCGTTTTATACAGTAAAAACAGGATACTTGGGATATAATTTTATTTTTATCGATCAATTTTTAAAATTATTTTAACTAAAATAGCAACAACAATCGCTGTTATTTTGCAAATAATAATTAGCTTTATAAACGTATTATTAATTCAATAAAATGTCGCAAGAATTACATCAATTAATCAAATCGCTTAATAAAGGCGAAAAAAGAGCTTTTGTTTTAGCTGCTGAAAAAACCGATGGAGATAAAAATTTTCTTGAGCTTTACTACGCCATTGTTGCTCAAGATAAATATGATGAAGACAAAATAATTAATGAAAATAAAGACCGACCTTTTGTAAAACACTTAGGCTTCACTAAAAACTACCTACAGAATTTTATTTTAAAAGAATTAAGAGCTACAAACTCAAACTATAAAGTTAGTATCCGATTAAAAAATTATTTAATTGACATTGAGTTGTTGTTTTGGAAAGGGCAATTTAAATTAGCCATAAAGCTGATTAATCAAGCAAAAGCACTAGCCGAAAAGTATGAGTATCATTTAATGTTGGAAGAACTTTATTACTGGGAAAGAAGAATTATTTCTTCGGGCTCGATGAAAGTTCCAAAGGTTTTAAATTACAGCGAAGATATTCGATTTAAAATAATGGATAGTTATTTTAATGCATTAGAATATAAGAAAATAATTAATGAAGTTACTGCAATTATCAGAGAATCTGATGAAGTTAGAGATGAAGAAGATTTAAATAGACTCAATAAAATTACAAACAGAGATTTATTATCGAATATTAATAATGCAAAATCGAAAAAAGCCATTTACGATTATTTTATTTTAAATGCCGCATTATCTAGATTGAAGGGTGATTTTGTGGAAGCAATGAATTTTCATCAGCAATTACAAAAATTTATTAAAGAAAATAAAGAAATATTTATTGAAGAGAATCCAATATTTTATTTAGCTACTTGCAATAACATTATGTTACACGCATTACAATCTGAAAACCTAAAGGTATATGATGCAACCTACAAGGAAGTAACAAATATGAAATTTAAAGAAGAATACACAAATGCATATTACAATTCTAGAATATTAATCTTCTTATTAAATTCTTCTATTCAAAACAAAACATATCAATCGGTTAAACATTTGGCATCTTCTGAAACCAACTTAAGCAACGATTTAATGACAGAAGAAGTAAAATTATTATTAAATTACTATTGCGTAGTTATTAATTTTCATTGCAACGATTTCAAAGAAGCACTTGTTTTTATCAATAGAATTTTAAATAATCAAAAACAACTTAGAGTTGATGTAATTGGCTCTACACTCATTTTTAATTTATTAGTACATTTTGAGCTTGGCAATTATGATTACATCGATAATTTAGTTACTAATCATGTTGGTTTTTTAAAAAAACACCGATTACTTAGTTTGTACGATAGCATCTTTATGAAGAGTTTTTCGAAAGTATCAGAAACAAAAACTAAACAAGAAATAAAAGAATTACATCTTGCCACAATTGAACATTTGAAAAGTATTAAAAACAAAAAAACATTTCATTACGAATTAAATTATTTAGATTGGTTAGCCGATAAAGTAAAATAAACATGGTTAAAATTTCACACCATGTAAGGAAAAGTAACATTGATAAAATAAAAAAATCCTCAGAATCTTTAGTTTCTGAGGATTTTTTTAAGTGACCCCGGAGGGATTCGAACCCCCAACCATCAGAGCCGAAATCTGATATTCTATCCAGTTGAACTACGGAGCCCTTTAATTTTCGACAAATATATCATATTTTTACACAATAAACTTTGCATTTTTTGAGTTAGAAAAACCATGTTTTATAAAATCAACATTCTATTTTTTTCCATTTTCTTGGCTGTTTTATTTAACGCATCGGCTCAAGAAATTCCAATTGGCACCTGGCAAGACCACCTATCGTATAAAAGTAGTGTAGCCGTTACTTATGGAAACGGAATTACATACTGTGCTTCTGAATCGGCTTTGTTTAGTTACAACAACGATGATGGCTCTATTGAACGGTTAAATTTAGTATCAGGACTATCCGACATTGAAATAACAAATGTTAAATTTAATTCATACAATAACAAACTTATTGTAGCCTACAAAAACGGAAATATTGATATTATTGATGCAAACAAAAAAATTACCAACCTTAACTTTATAAAAAATAACAGTTCAATTTCTGGGAGCAAATCGGTAAATAAAATCTTGTTTAATAACAACTTAGCCTATTTGTCAACTGGTTTTGGTATTGTTGTTTTAAATACCGATAAAAATGAAGTTGCCGACACTTATCTCTATGGCAATCTTGGTGCTTTTATCAACACCAACGCTGTTGCCTTCGACAATAATTACATTTATGCAGCAACCAACAACGGTGTATTTTTTGCAAACAAAAACAGTTTTAATTTAGCCGATTATAACGAGTGGTCGCAACTTTCAAGCTTAAGTAACCAAAAATATTCAAACATAGTAAATTACAATGGAACATTAGTGGTAAGCACCGATAGTCCGAATTGGGAATCGGATTCGGCTTATTATTTTAATGGCACTACATGGATAAAAATCAATAACATTGGCTTAAACATCAATAAATTAGAAACCTTTAATAATAAACTTTTAATTGTAGGTAGTGGTGTAGGCATTTACAACACCAATTTTATTCAAGAAGATGTTTTATACACTCATGGGGGTTCATTTGGTATTGATGCTGCTGATGTTCATTTAGATGAAAATAATACTTACTGGATTGCCGACAAAAACAACGGATTGTTAAAACAAAAAGATAATTGGAATGTTTCTCAAATTATACCAGATGGACCAAACACCTCTGCTTCATTTGCATTAGATGTGAACGAAGATGCTCTCTGGGTTGTTTCGGGTGGTTACGAAGGTTATCGAATGAGTAACTTATTTAATATTAGAAAAAATTACGAATGGGTTCAAACCCCAAAAAACATGTACAATCCACAAAATGGAAATCAAATTTATAATTTTGTTTCTGTTTTATCTAACCCAAAAAACACATCACAAGTATTTATTGGAGCTTGGGGTGGCGGATTATTAGAGTTTAATAATGATGTATTTACGAATTTCTATAATGCCCAAAACTCTGTTTTAGATAGTACTTCGTTTGGTAGCACATCAGTTTCAGGTATGGCTTTTGATAAAAACAATAACCTATGGGTTACTAGCTCATATGGCGATAAAGTATTAGCCGTTAAAACTCCATCAAACAATTGGTATAATTTTAAATTAGATGGCACTATGGTTGACTATAGTGTTTTAACAAAAGTTGTTGTCGATAAAAATGATTTTGTTTGGATTTTAGATTCAAAATCAAACAAAACCCACATCTTAAAACATAACAATACTTTTGATGATGTTTCTGATGACGACAAAATAATTTTACCAATTAACGATTCAAGAGAAATAACCACTTTTATTGAAGACCTTGACGGAGAAATGTGGTTCGGATCAAATCAAGGAGTTGGAGTAATTTACAATCCTTCAAATGTTTTTTCTGGCGAAACCATTCAACCAATTTATATTCAACAAGACGGACAAACACAGTTGTTGTTAGAAAGTGAGCGAATTACTGCAATTGCAGTTGATGGAGCTAACAGAAAATGGATAGGAACTCAAACTTCGGGAGTTTATTTATTCAGCGATGATGGAACGGAAGAAATTTTTCATTTTACAAAAGAAAATAGTCCGCTCTTTTCAAATAACATTTATGACATTAAAATAAACAACAAAACTGGAGAAGTATTTTTTGCAACCGAAAAAGGATTGCTTTCTTATAAAAGTACTGCCACCGAAGCTCAAGACGACTTTAGTAATGTATTTGTTTACCCAAATCCTGTTCGTGAAGATTATCATGGAGTAATTGCTATAAGAGGCTTGGTTAAAGATACTGATGTTAGAATTACCGATATTTCTGGCAATTTAGTTTCGCAAACCAAATCGCTTGGTGGGCAGGCAATATGGGATGGAAAAGATTTAAACGGCAATCGAGTTCAAACAGGTGTTTACATGGTGTTTAATGCCAGCCCTGAAGGAGAACTTAAAAAAGCAGCAAAAATTTTATTTATTCATTAATGCTTAAAGCTACCAAAGGCATTGTTTTTCAGTACGTTAAATATTCCGAAAATAGCGTAATTGCAAAAATATTTACAGCAAATTTTGGCATACAATCGTTTATGCTAAAAGGGTTAAATACAAAAAAAAACAAACAACAAAAAGCTTACTTACAACCGCTTTCTATTGTTGAACTAGAAACTGCACACAAAGAAAATAGAAACATTCAGGTATTAAACTCAATGAAAATTGATGTGGTTTATCAAACCATTCCATTTAATATTTACAAAAGTTCAATCGCATTTTTTCTTGCCGAAGTTTTAGCAAAAACAATAAGAGAAGAAGAAGCTAATGCTTCGTTATTTGATTTTATCTCATCTTCATTAATTTTATTAGACCAAAAACCAGCTGATTTTTCAAATTTTCATTTAATTTTTTTGGCTAAACTATCTTCCCACTTCGGATTTCAACCACATTTAGAAACTTACTCCGAAAACAGTTTTTTTAATTTACAGGAAGGTATTTTTTGTAAACAAGCACCTCATCACCCATTTTTTGCAAAAGAAATTCCTTCAAAATTATTGCACCAAGTATTTATTACTTCATTTGAAAACATGGAAGACTTAAAAATGTCGAATATTCAACGAAAAGAATTGTTATCCATTTTACTCGACTATTATTCTTGCCACATTCAAAATCTGTCAAACTTAAAATCGAAAGAAGTTTTTGAAGAGATTTTTTCATAAATTAATTGGATTCTAGCTTCGGACTTCCAACTTCTATCTTCTAATTTTTATAACTACATTTGCCCTATAATTCAAAATCCAAAACGATGGCATACAACAACATTATCATTGAAAAAAAGGAAAAATTAGCTGTTTTAACAATAAACAGACCCAACCAATTAAATGCTTTAAATAAAGAAACCATTAGCGAATTAAGTAATGCTTTTAAAACTTTGGAAGCCGACAAAAGTGTTAGAGTTATTATTATTACAGGTTCAGGAGAAAAAGCCTTTGTTGCTGGTGCCGATATCAAAGAATTTTACCAATTTGACATCAATCAAGGAAAAGAATTAAGTGCCCTAGGGCACCAATCGTTGTTTGATTTAGTTGAAAATTTATCTACTCCTGTAATTGCAGCCGTTAACGGTTTTGCTTTAGGTGGTGGATTAGAATTAGCCATGAGTTGCCATTTTAGAATTGCTTCAGAAAATGCTAAATTAGGTTTACCAGAAGTTACCTTGGGAGTAATTCCTGGTTATGGCGGCACACAACGATTAGCTCAATTGATTGGAAAAGGTAGAGCAATGGAAATGATTATGACTGCAAAAATGATTACTGCACCAGAAGCTTTGTTTATGGGCTTAGTAAATCATGTTACTACTCCTGATGAATTAATGACAACTGGTTATAAATTGGCTGAAAAAATAGCAAACAACTCATCAACTGCAATTGCAAGTGCAATTCGTTCTATCAATGCAGGTTATAAAGATGGTGTTAACGGCTTCCAAACCGAAATTGAAGAGTTTGGCAAATGTTTTGGAACACCTGATTTTGTTGAAGGAACCACCGCTTTTATTGAAAAACGTAAACCAGCTTTTAAGTAGTTTAAAGTTTATAAAGTTAAAAGACTAAAGTCGATACTCATTGCTTAAAAAATTAACTTTATAAACTTTCTACTTTATAACTTTACAAACTCATTAATGAGCAACCCACTAAAAAAACTAGCTTCACAAACCGCCATTTATGGTGTTACCAGCATTGTGGGGCGTTTGCTAAATTGGTTTTTGGTACCCATTTACATTGGCACTGCTAAGTTTACCCCTGATCAATACGGAATTATTACCGAAATGTATTCGTATGTAGCATTCTTGGTGGTTTTTTTAACCTACGGAATGGAAACCGCTTTTTTCAGGTTTTCTACTCAGCAAGAATACAATAGCAAAAAGGTTTATTCAACCATAATTTATTCGTTGTTTACTACTTCATTTTTGTTTATTGCTGTAGCATTTTTGTTCGACCAATCTATTGCCAATTGGCTAAAATATCCAAACAATAAAGAGTTTGTAACATGGTTTGCCATAATTGTAGGTTTAGATGCCATTTCATCTATTCCAATGGCTAAGCTAAGAGCAGATAATAAACCCATAAAATTTGCATTCATCAACTTTGCTAATATTGGCGTAAACATTGGGTTAAATTTATTTTATCTGGCGTATTGTTTACCAGTATATAAATCGGGCGAAACCAATTGGTTAATAGAAACTTTTTACAACCCCGAAATTGGTGTTGGGTATGTTTTTATTGCCAATCTTGCAGCTAGTTTTATTAAATTTTTGTTGCTTTTACCCGATATGTTAGTAGCAAAATTCTCTATTGAAATTGAATTATTAAAAAAGATGTTTGTTTATGCCTTACCCCTTTTAATTTTTGGGTTAGCAGGTATTGTAAACGAAACTATTGATAGAATAATGTTAAAAAGAATGTTGTTCGAATCGAAAGGAGAATTAGAAACCATGACTCAAATTGGCATTTATGGTGCATGTTATAAGGTTTCCATCATAATTTCTTTGTTTATTCAGGCATTTCGTTATGCAGCAGAACCTTTCTTTTTTGCTCAAGAAAAAGAAAAAAATGCTAAAGAAACCTATGCTAAAATAATGACCTACTTTGTTATTATTTGTGCCACCATCTTTTTAGGAGTAATGCTCTATATCGACATTGTAAAATATTTTATTCCTAATGAAGCGTATTGGGTAGGGCTTCAAATTGTTCCCATTTTATTGTTTGCCAACATTAGTTTGGGCATTTATTACAATCAATCCATTTGGTATAAATTGGGAGGAAAAACCAAATACGGTGCCTATATTGGCATTTTCGGTGCTATAGTAACCATTCTTCTAAACTACATATGGATACCAGTATTTGGTTATGTTGGTTCGGCTTGGGCAACCTTAATTTGCTATTCATCGATGTGCGTTGTATCATTTGTATTGGGGCATAAATATTATCCAATAAAATATGATTTTTATAAAATGGGATTGTATTTAGGAACAGTACTGGCTATTTATTTTGCAACGATAAACTTTAATATTTCAGACGTTTACCTAAAACACGTTGTTCATACCTTGTTGATAATAGCCTTTTTAGGATTTATTTATTGGAACGAAAGACCGAAAAAAGTGGTAATTTAAAAATTATACGTTCGTTTTAAAATAATCCTCGACTTTCATTTCAAGTAGTTTGTTGTATTTTTCTAGTAATTCCATGTACTTTAATTTCCAACCATCACCATAAAAAGTAGTAGTTTCATTTACGATTTGTTGGTTGTTATTTGATAAATCATACAAACTCAAAAAATTAAAATCCAATTCTTCACTTATTTTGTACAACAGTAAAGAGTCTATTGATTCTCTTTCAAAAATATCATAAACAACCGTTCTCGATTTGTTTATTTTTTTGGCAAAAACACTTATGCTAATGCCTTTGGCTTTAACTACTTCGTGTATTTTTTTACCAATGTGTATCATTTTATAAACAAAAGTCTATAAAATAAAACAGCACAAAATTTTAAAATAGTCTATAAAATATAACAACATGTATGATTTATTTGACATTGTTGTTTTTTATAATTACTTTAGTTCCAATGTAAATTACACCAGCGAGAAAAAACCCAAACCCTCGTTAACATGTTGGGATTTTGTTTAACTTTATAAAACTATAAGCTATGAAAACAGCCACTTAAAAAACATGAAGCCTTTTAAAAACTACATATTAACCCTTTTGCTGCTGTTGGTGTTTACCGGTAGTAAAGCCCAGTTTATTTTCCAAAAAGCTTTGGGAACTGATGGAACTGATGGAACCAGAGATTTAATAATTACAATAGATGGAAATTACGTAGTTATGGGTTATTCTGCGTGGGGGAGTGTGGGCAATGATGGTTTATACCTAGCCAAAATTGATACTTCTGGCCTTGTACTTTGGGAAAAATGGCATTATATAATTGGAGGATCTGGAAATTATTCTGCACAAACTATTACAGAAACGATTGATTCTGGGTTTGTTGTTGGATCAAAAACATATAATGGGGTTGGTGACGATGGATTACTAATAAAATTTAATAAGCAAGGCGACACACTTTTTACCAAACGAGATAGCATAACCCTTGGTAATAATGTTGGCAGAGTATTACAAGCCCCCGATGGTAATTTGTTGGCATTGGTGGACAAAAACGGTTTAACCTCCTTGGTTAAAATGGACAATAATTTTAATCTCATAGGTAGTATTGACTCAGTAACACCACCACAGTTTAGAGGAATTGAAGTAGTAGGCAATAAAATTTATTTGCTTAAAAACGACAGCATTAACAACCTATTGATTGTAGATAATAACCTGACTCTAATTGACACCATTACTATTCCCATGAGTTTTCCTGTTTATTTAAAAAAATCTTATGACACAACACAACTAATCATAGAAGGAAATAATAATGGAATTAGAAGAATGGTATATGCTGATTTGACAGGAAATGTAAATTCTATCTGTGATTCTTCGTTTAGTATATATAAAGATGATTTTAATCCCGTTAATGCAAATAACGATTGGATATTTATGGGAAAATACTACGATGCCACTTGGGGAGTTGACGTCCGTTTGTATTTTACAGATGAGTGTGGGACAATACTCCACGATACCATTTTATATCGAAGTTCATGGACTATACAACCATTGGATGAATTTGGAAAAAAAGTACTGGCAGATAATCAGGGAAATTACCTAATTTATGGAGAAGCACAATATGGACCATTAGGTGAAACCGACATTTTTTTCTTTAAATATAAGAAATGGGATGGATTTCCTACAAATATTGATGATGTTGAAAATGATAAATTGATAATTGAAAATGCCATAACTATTTACCCCAACCCCACTCAACATCAGTTTGTTGTTTCAGGTATTATCGAAAACAGTAGCATTACGGTACTAGATGTAATGGGTAAGGTAGTGTACTTTGCCCCAAACACAAAACACCAAATACCAATAACCACCACCAACTGGGCAAAAGGGCTTTATGTAGTGCAAATAAAAGGCAATAAAAGTGCGACTACTTTAAAAGTAGTAAAACAATAATTAAAGTACTTAACTTTATAAAACTTACAGCTTATGAAAAAAGCCACTTAAAAAAATGAAACCTTTTAAAAACTACATATTAACTCTTTTGCTGCTGTTGGTATTTACCTATAGCAAGGCTCAAGTTATACACAATAGGGCTTTTGGCACTAGTAACTCGGATGGAGCTCATGATATTGTTATTGATCACAACAGAAATTATGTTATGTTGGGGAACCATTACAAGAATCTATACCTAGTTAAAGCCGATACCAATGCTCAATTAATTTGGGAGAAATCTTACCCTGTAGATAGTATTCTGTTATACCCAAGTTCTATTTGTGAAATTGGTGACACCAGTTATGTGGTTGCTGGCAAGTATCAAAACATTGGTTTTCTACTAAAAGTAACCATAAATGGAGATACCTTGTTTCATTTGTTAGATTCTTCTATCTTAGGAGAAAATGTAAGCAACTTAAGACAAGCCCCTGACGGTAATTTATTGGCGTTGGTTTCTTTTAATGGAAACAGTATGTTTAATTTAGTAAAGTTTGATAATAGCCTGAATCTAATAACCTCAATCAATAATATTGTGCCTACTGTAAAAGGTATAGAAGTGGTAAATAATAATGTTTATTTATTAAAAGAAGATAGTTTAGATAATCTGTTGATGGTTAATAATGATTTAAGTCCAATTGATACTACTACCATTCCTCTTTATCCTTTTTATTTAAATGATTACCTTAGAATGTCTTTTGATAAAACACAACTAATTATTGATGGTCATTTTACCAATCATGTTTTGAGTCCTAGAAAGCGATTTTACACTGATTTATCAGGAAACATTGAAAAAACGTGTGATACATTAGGATTATACTTTACAGAATTTCAAACAATAAACTCGAACAATGATATAGTCCATGCAGGGATTAGATATGATGCAACTTGGGGTCCAGATATTAGATTGTATTTTGTTAATGATGGTTGCGAAAACTCATTGAAAGACACTATCCTGTATCGTGGAGGTTCATTCGGAAACCCTTGGGCAGAAGAAAAATTGGTGAAAATGCTTGTTGACCAAAACGGAAACTATGTTTTGTTTGGAAGAGCAGAACAAGGCCCTATAGGTGACTGGGATTTGTTTTTGTGGATTTATAAAAAATGGGATGGTTTTATTACAGCAATGGAAGATGTTGAAAACCAGTTGTCGTTTTTCAAAAACACTCCAATTGTATATCCAAATCCCACACAAAACCAATTCACAATTTCTGGCATTTCCGAAAATAGCACTATTTCTGTTATCGATGTAATGGGTAAAATGGTTTACACCACCCAATACTCAACATCCCACTCACACCAGGCTATATCAACCATCAATTGGGCAAAAGGACTTTATTTAGTTCAAATAAAAGGCAACAAAGCAACTACTAGCTTAAAGGTAGTAAAACATTAGGGCGTTAAACACAACATTGTAGCTTGCAACCTCTTTTACTAAAGTGATTGAGAGATTAAACAATGTATTTTATCGTTTCAACGATGGTAAACGCTAAGTATTCATTCATAAAAATTTACATCATGCAAATAATAAGGAAACATTGCTTAAAGCAATGTAAATTCATAGCATTAGTTATGCTAATTACAACTCTTTTGCTCAACACATCATCACTTAAAGCACAAGAGCATTTAGAGTGTTTTATCGATAGTTCATTATTTATAGACAATTTAGATTCAGCTGCTCGGCTTGTCGCAAACAGCACTAATGGGGCTGTACTTACCCCAAAAGGTGAATTGAAAGTTTTGATTATTTATGCTGGTTTTACAAACGACCAAGAAACATCAACAAATCCAACTTCAGGAGTAAGCTGGCCATATAATGATGGTGTTAACCCTCCAGGAAAATCAATACCAAATAACACCAACGATTATTTTTATTCAAGTTATAGTGATTTTCAACCAAACAATACCGATAAAAGTATTTCAAATTATTATTATCAAATGAGTTTGCCAAGCGGCAATCCACTAAAAATAATAGCAGAAGTATTTCCCGAACGGATTAATGTTCCAGCAATGGTTGGTAAAACATGGGGAAACTATAACATTTGGGCTCTTGATTCTATAAACATGAAATACCCAAATTATGATTTTAGCTCTGTTGATAATAGAACTAATACACCAGGTTATTTATATGATTATAGTGGATACGCTCCTGACAATAAAATTGATTATGTAATAATAGTTTGGAGATATTCACAAGATTGCAACACTGACCCTGCTGGGTATGGAACATTGTGTAATGTAACTGGCTCTGGTGGAGGAATAGCAGGTATGTCATCACCAACTGGTGGTTATTTTACAGATGGTTCAGGCAATCCAACTTATTATGTTAACGCAGGTTTTACCTTTGCTAAGGGATATGGAGGAATGAATAAAACACTTTTTACTCATGAATTTGCTCACACGCTCTATGGAGCACCTCACTGTAATGGAGCAAATAATGCAGCGGGTAATTATTTTTATGGTAATTATGGTTGGGGTATGATGCGAAGTGGTGCAGCTCCGAATGTTTACGATTGTGCCAATGGTTGGGAACGATGGTACAACGGATGGATTGAATTAACAGCAGATAATAACACTACTTCAACCGATATTCAATCCATTAATGATTTGCAAAATGGTGGAATTTATACTTTACATGATTTTATTAAAACTGGAGATGTAATTCGAGTGAAACTACCTAATGTAAGTAATCAGTTTCTTTGGTTAGAAAACCATACTGGAGCAAATATTTTTGATGCCAGAGAAGGTTACACGACTAATGCTATTGGTACACCTCTCCCTGATTCTCCACAAGGGCTTGTTGCCTATATAGAAGGCACGAGATATTCTAGAAATTATACAGCTGGGGCTACAGTTGGAGCAAATTCAATAAAATACTTAAATGCTCTAGGCAATTTTGATTATTCTAATAATTATACTAACCCAGAACCAACAATTCCTGAATATTGGAGTATTGCTTACAATTTTGAGAAAATTGCATCTAATCCACTAGGGAGTCATAATCAACTATCAAAAATCAGAAATGATTTTTATGGTAATACTGCTGTGATTGATTATAATTCAAATTATAATGGTGGACCAAACGAAAACAGAGATTTTATTGTAGAAAATGGTATTATTACTTTTGGGGCAATAGGCTTAGGCATGAGTTTCCCAGTTGGTGGCGGAGCAAACTTAGGGAGTAACCCAGTGGTTACCAATTTACAAGCCTACGACCAAACCAATTCTAAATTATCGCCTATTTACCTTAACGGCATTTCGTTTACGGTATTGAGTCACAATTCAGATAACAGTGTAACAGTAAAAATTGAAATGGATGATTATGATATCAATAATTCTACTCGTTACACTGGCGATATTATTCTATCTCCAAATCCTGTTTCTTCAAGCAATTATTCCTTGAATTTGAAAAATGGTAAATTACTTGAAATTGATAAAAGCGGTACACCTAACCGTCATACCATTACTTCCAATAATGATTTTATCAATCCTACTGTATTTACTGTTGAGCCAGGAGCTTATTTTCATGTAGAGCAAAACGCAACGGTTGATGTGTTAAATGGTAGCACCTTGCATTTAAAAGCAGGCTCAAAAATGGAGTTAGAAAGTGGGGCTGTTTTGCGTATCAACAAAGTTAACAGCAAGTTGATTATTGAAGACGGAGCAGAACTTTACTTAAAACCTGGTGCTACCTTACGAATAACATCAGAAGCAGGAATGGAATACTATAATTCTACCGCTGGCAAAGGTTTGTTAGTCGGTTCAACATCCTATACAGGAAATCCTGCAAAGGTTGTGGTAAATGGCGACATCATTTTCGGTTCAAATGCTAAATGGGAGCATTACCGCGATGGCTATTATAGTTTCTCGCCTTTGCATACAATAACAATACCGAACACAGTGCCAGTTAAGTTTACAGGAAAAGGCAAGACACGTAAGTTTATTGAATTGATGAACAATACTACGCTAAGTATACAAAATGTTGATGATATGGATTGGAACAGTGGTTTGGTTCAATACGGCAGCAACTCAAAAATTGTACTCGACAATGTAAACTTTACATCAATTAATGCAACATACAACCCTGCAAGTAACCCACAAACTACTTCAACTGCTTTTGAAATAATCAATCCACAAGCTACTTTCTTTAATGCTTGCGATTTTAACAAGTTAAACAAAGGAGTTGTTGTTAATGGAAACGGTGCTTTGGTTCACATTCAAGGAGGTAAATTTACCGATATGACCACTTATGGGGTTGAGTTAGACGACGTAAGTAATTTTAAAATGACTAACGGTTTTGTAAACGGAGCAAATACTTGTTTATATGCTTCTAACTCTAACGTAATAGAAATAAACTCAACAGAACTTAAAAATGCAAGTTATGGTGCTCATTTTGAATACGTAACGGGTGCATATTTTAGTGGTGCAAACATACAAAGCAATAATGTTGGTATAAGAGCAACAGGTTCACTTGTATTTTTAAGAAATGGTGCAAGAGTACATCAAAGCACTAGTATAGGTGTTGAAATTTATGGTTCGTACGATGCAGGTTTAGGCAACTACAACGCCATGCTAACCATGGGTGATATTGGTTGTGGTTCGGTTTACAACAACTCCAACTACGGAATTTATGGTGTTGATGCTTTGTTAAACATTGATGCTGTTCAACATTCTATTGATAGAGGCGATAACATCATTAGACCAAATCGTTTTGATAACAATGCTTATAAAACTTTTGAAATTTGTTATGGTAGCAGTGCTTATGCTCCATCACAAATTAATGCAAAAGGTAATTTTTGGGGTGTTTCTCCGCCCGATATTCAAGCAAGTCAATATTCTTTTACAGCAAATGCTTGTTTATCACAAGGTGGTACTCCAGTTAATATACCATTAATTCACACCAATTATTCAACCTGTGTTCCAACCAACTCGTGTATGGAGTGCAGTAGCGGTGGTGGCGGAGGTTCATCTTCTTCATCAAGTATGATGGCTGTTCAAACATCGTTTAGTGAAGCTAACGAGGTATTTGTGGAAGAAGATAATACTGCAACAAGAAACGGTTTTACTAACCTTTCTGCTGTGGAGTTAATTAAAGATACGGTTACAGACACTTGGAAAGGAAAATCGGTAAACGAAGTAATATTCAACTTAGAAAAAGAAAGTGTGCATTTAATTCAGGTTTCAAAAGCTATTAAGGCTAAAGCAAACAACTCAACGGGTAGAATGATGTACATTGTTGAAGATGTTTTCAAGGATGTTAAACCAGATGAATTGGGAGGTGTAACTTCAACAGTTTCGCTTTATCCTAATCCAACCAACGATAAGTTGTTTATTGATGTGGAAAGAATTGATAATTACAGATTGATTCTTTTCAACATTTCAGGTCAGAAAGTGCTTGAACAAACACTTACTGATAAACACAATTTGGTAAATGTAAACAACCTTCCTGTTGGAACGTATTTTTATGAGCTTTCTGCTCCTAATAGTAATATGGTTAAAGGAAATATTGCAATAACTAAGTAAATTGTTTAATGCTTAATGAAGGGCTGCCCAATTGGGCAGCCTTTTTTTTCAAATCTTTTTTATTGGAACGAAAGACCGAAAAAAGTAGTAATTTAGACCTCTTAGTAAAAAGTTAAAAGTTTGTAAAATTGAAAGTTATTTCACAAACTTTAAGAACTTTACAAACTTTAAGAACTTATTACTTAAAAGCATGAAGATAAAAATTGTAAACCATTCAAATCATCCGCTGCCAGAATATGGTACTGCTGCTGCTGCTGGGTTAGATTTAAGAGCAAATATTGAAACCCCAATAACACTTAAACCATTAGAAAGAACCATAGTAAAAACAGGTTTATTTATTGAGCTTCCTGTTGGATACGAAGCACAAGTTCGTCCAAGAAGTGGTTTAGCATTTAAAAATGGGATAACAGTGCTTAACTCTCCTGGAACGATAGATGCCGATTACCGTGGAGAAATTGGCGTGATATTAGTGAATCTTTCGAATGAAGTTTTTGTAATCGAAAATGGCGAAAGAATAGCTCAATTAGTAATTGCTAAACACGAACAAGCCGAATGGCAATTGGTTGAAGAATTAACAACCACAGATAGAGGTGCTGGAGGTTTTGGAAGTACAGGAAAAAAATAAAAGCCTCCCCAACCCCTCCGAAGGAGGGGCTTTGTTTGGCTTGAAATAAAACATTAAAATTGAAAAGATATTAACTTAAATCATTAAAAGCCTCCCCTTTGGGGAGGTTGGAGGGGCTCAGAATATGAAAATAATAGTTCCAATGGCAGGAAGAGGCTCAAGACTTAGGCCTCATACGCTAACCATACCAAAACCATTATTGCCAGTTGGCGGAAAACCAATTGTACAGCGTTTAGTAGAAGACATTACCAAAGTTTGTGGCGAACCCGTTGACGAAATTGCTTTTATTATTGGCGATTTTGGTGCAGAAGTAGAAAAAAATCTTGTTGCAGTTGCCGAAAGTTTAGGTGCAAAAGGAAGTATATATTACCAAGAAGAAGCTTTAGGAACCGCTCATGCCATCCTTTGTGCAAAAGAAAGCTTAACAGGAAAAGTTGTTGTTGCTTTTGCCGACACGCTTTTTAAAGCCGATTTTAAATTAAACAGCGATGCTGAAGGTATTATTTGGGTAAACCAAATTGACGACCCAAGAGCTTTTGGTGTAGTAAAATTAAATGCGGATAATGTTATTACTGATTTTGTTGAAAAACCAGAACACTTTGTTTCTGACTTAGCCATCATTGGCATCTATTATTTTAAAGATGGCGAATACCTAAAAAATGAGTTGCAATTTTTAATTGACAACAACATCAAAGAAAAAGGTGAATTTCAGTTAACCAATGCGTTAGAAAACATGAAACAAAAAGGGACAAAATTTGTTCCCGGAAAGGTTGATGAATGGTTAGATTGTGGCAATTATAAAGCAACAGTTTATACTAACCAACGCGTTTTAGAGTTTGTTAAGAATGACTTAAAACCAGATGCTAGTTTGCAAAACGACAACAGTATAATTATTCAACCATGCTACTTAGGTAAAAATGTAAAACTAAAAAATACGGTGGTTGGTCCTCATGTTTCAATTGGCGATAATGTAACAATAAACCAAAGCATTGTTTCAAATTCAATCATTCAATCCAACACAACAATTGAAAAAGCCAACATAAAAGATTCTATGATTGGAAATCATGTTAAAATAAAACAACAACAACAAGAATTGAGTGTGGGCGACTATACTGAATTGAATTAGTCAACAATAAACATGTTACTATAAATTAAAAATGAAAATAAACACCCATATAATCATTATTGTTTCTTGCCTTATCTTTTTTGGGTGTAGCTCATCAAAAACTGCTGAAAAATCTCCAGTTGTAAAATCAGGTAAAAAAGTTGAATTATCTGAGCAAGACAAAATGAAATACGATTTTATGTTTTTTAACGCTAACAAAGAACGTATGATTGGAAATTATCAGTTGTCGGCTGGATTGTTTTTGCAATGTATTGAATTAGACCCATCTCAACCAACCGCTTATTACGAATTAGCAAACATTTTTGATTTAACCAATCAAAATAAAGAAGCTATTGGATACGCACAAAAGGCAGTAAATTTAGATGGCGATAATTACTGGTTTCGTTTCTTGTATGCACATCTTTTACAAAAAAGCAACAACATTGAAGAGGCCGTAAAACAATATCAAATTTTAAGTCAGAAAAATCCTCACAATATTGATTTGTTATATAATTTGGCTGGCACACAATTGTATTCAGGAAAGTACGAAGAAGCATTAAAAACGTATAATAAATTAGAAACTGAAGTGGGTATTTCGGAAGAAATTTCATTGCAAAAACAAAAAATTTACATCAAGCTAAACAACATCGAAAAAGCTGCCGAAGAACTAGAAAAATTATCCAATAAATTCCCTGACGAAACCAAATATCAAGGCTATTTAGCCGACATGTATTTAGTAAACAACATGCCCGAAAAGGCTTTCGAGATTTATAAAAAAATTTTAGAAAAAGATCCTAACGACCCCTATTCTCATTTGGCTTTATACGAATACTACAAAAATAAAGGCGATAAAGAAAAAGCAGCTCAAGAAATAAAACAAGTTTTTGAAAACAAAGAATTTAGTATCGATACCAAAATGCAAATTTTATTGCAATATTATGCTCAATCCGAATCAAAAACCGAGATAAAACAAGATGCTTATGACTTAAGTAAGTTACTTATTCAAACTCATCCTGATGACGCAAAATCTTACACCATTTATGGCGATTTTCTTTATCGCGACAAAAAACTCGACGGAGCAAAAGAAAATTACCTAAAAGCCATTGAATTAGACAGTTCAAGATTTGCTTTATGGAGTCAAGTAATGTTTATCGAATCTGAATTGCAAGATTTTAATGGAATGTTAAAACACAGTAAAATGGCGTTAGATTTATTTCCAAACCAACCTCTTTTCTATTTCTTTTACGGTATTTCAAATATTCAAAATAAAACCTACCAAGAAGCAATTGATTATTTAGAGTTAGGAAAAGATTTTGTGGTAAGTAATCCTCCTCTTTTGGCTCAGTTTTATGCCAATTTAGGCGATAGTTATTATCGTGTAAAAGACCATAAAAATTCTGATAAATATTACGAAAAAGCATTAGAAATAGAACCTAATAATATTTATGTACTAAATAATTACAGCTACTATTTATCATTACGAGGAGAAAATTTAGAAAGAGCGGAAGCTCTATCATTAAAAGCAAACGAATTAGAACCCAATCAACCCAATTATGAAGACACCTATGCTTGGATTTTATACAAACAAGGCAAATATGTGGCTGCAAAAGAATGGTTAGAAAAAGCCATAGAAAATGGAGGGAAAAATAATGCAGTAATCATAGAACATTTAGGCGATGTAAATGCCAAATTAGGAAACATCGAAAAAGCTTTAGAACTTTGGATTAAAGCAAAATCGCTTGGAGAAACATCTGAATTAATTGATAAAAAGATAGCCGATAAAAAGTTGTATGAGTAATCAAGTTTTCAGTCTTCAATCTTCAGTCTTCAGTCTTCGGTCTTCGGTCTTCAGTCTTCCAACTTCAGACTTCTGTCTTCGGTCTTCCAACCTCTGTCTTCTAACTTCTGTCTTCCTGCTTTTTCTGTTCTCATGCAAAGCTCCAAAAGAGGTAGTAAAAGTTAAGTTAGAACATTATTCAACAAAAGAACTTCTGGAAAAACTAGATTCAAACGAAATAAAATTTGAATCGCTTTCTACAAAAGCAGATATAACCGTTTTTGATGAAAAAGAAACTTCTTTTAAAGCACATTTACGTATTAAAAAGGACAGTGCAATTTGGATTTCGATAACTCCTGCATTAGGAATAGAAATGGCACGCGTACTTATTACAAAAGATACCGTAATGTTTATGGATAGAATTCATAACAAATATTTTGTTGGCGATTTTGCATTTATCAACAAGTCGTTTAATGTAGAATTAGATTACAGTATGCTAGAAGCCCTTTTAGTTGGAAACAGCATTGACTTTGAAAAAAATGAAAAAGTTAAAACAGCAATCGATCGTCAAAAAGATTATTATTTTATTGGTACCGAACGAAAACGAAAGGTAAAAAAGGATATCAAAAAGGATATTAAAAAAGACAAGGAAGTAATAAAAAATCAAACCCAAATTTTATGGATTTATCCCGAATCGTTTAAAATTGCTGAACTATTGTTAAAAGACCCCGAAAAAGACCAATCATTACAAGGAGTTTTTTCTGAACACAAATTAGTTAATGAACAATTGTTTCCTTTTAAACTAAATTTTATGGTTGAATCAAAGAAAAACCTTAAAATTGATGTGGAATACGGAAAAATAACACTTAATAACACTTTAAATTTTTCGTTTAAAATACCCGAAAAGTATGAGCAAATTCAATAAATACCTACCAGTATTTGTGGTTTTGATGTTGTTTTCAATAACATCATCAACCTCTTTTGCTCAAAATAAAAAGGATTTAGAAAACAAAAAGAAGGAACTTCAAAAAGAAATTTCGTTAACCAATAAACTGCTAAACGAAACTAAAAAAAACAAAGAACTCACACTTGATGAGCTAGTTAAATTAAAAAGTAAAATTACTGCTCGACAAGAATTAATTTCTACCATACACCAAGGTATAAAATTGGTAAACAAGCAAATTAGCGAAACACAACAAAACATTACCTCGCTGCAAAACGAATTGGAGAAATTAAAGCAAGAATATGCTAAAATGATTTATTATGCATATAAAAACCGAAGCAACTTTGATAAGGTGATGTTTATCTTTTCTTCGAGCAGTTTTAACCAAGCCTATAAACGATTAAAATACATTCAACAATACACAGAATATCGCAAAAAACAAGCAGATGCAATTGTTAAAACCCAACAAGAATTAAAAGAAAAAATTGCTCAGTTAGAAATTGATAAACAAGAAAAATCAGCATTACTATCGCTAGAAGAACAAGAAAAACAAAAATTAGCCCTAGAAAAGGCCGAACAAGAAACCACTGTTCAAAAACTTCAAACAAAAGAGCAAGAACTAAAATCGGATTTAAGAAAAAAGGAAGAAGCAGCTCGTAAATTGCAAAAAGCCATTGAAAAAATTATTGAAGAGGAAATTAGAAAAGCACGAGAAGCTGCTGCAGCTGCCGCTAAAGCAAACAATAAAGACCCTAAAAGTACTTCAACAACTAGTTTTCCGATGACACCAGAAGCACAAAAACTATCCAATTCATTTGCTTCAAACAAAGGCAGTTTGCCTTGGCCAGTTATGGAAGGGGTTATTACCGATAGATTCGGACAACATCCACACCCTGTTTTAACAGGAATTGTTGTAAACAATAACGGTATTGATATTAGCACCACAAAAGGAGCTATAGCAAGAGCTATTTTTGATGGCGAGGTAAGCTCAGTAGCCATAATTCCTGGAGGTGGAAAAGTGGTGATGATTAGACATGGTGAATACCTCAGCGTTTATTCCTATTTAAGTGATGTGTATGTGAAAAAAGGTGACAAAATAACCACCAAACAACATTTAGGAACATTAGTAAGTGAGCCTGATAAAGCCAAAACAACCGTTCACTTAGAAATTTGGAAAGGAATGACCAAACTAAACCCAGAGTATTGGATTTTTAGAAAATAACCTTTTTTGCTCTCGCAGATTTCGCTAATTATCGCTGAAGTTTCTGCGTAAATCTGTGTAATCTGCGAGAAATAACATAACCGATAAATGAACTTCTTCCTCCATACACCAACAACAAAATCCAAAGTAAACCTC
Organism: Flavobacteriales bacterium; assembly: GCA_015075325.1. GTDB lineage: Bacteria > Bacteroidota > Bacteroidia > Flavobacteriales_E > Vicingaceae > Vicingus. The sequence continues at coordinate 30,738 of JABTUP010000011.1, forward strand.
TCACACCAAGAGGCTATTTTACTATTGGGTTCGTGCTTTACCGAAAACATTGGTGAAAAACTGTTGAATTCAAAATTTAACGTAAACATCAATCCGTTTGGTATTATTTACAACCCCATTTCAATAGCCAATTCATTAACCCGAATCGTAAACAATCAGCTTTATACCGAACAAGAATTATCAGAACAACATAAAAAATGGTTTAGTTTCGACCATCACGGCAGTTTTTCGTCGTTTAACCAGCAAGAATGTTTAACTAAAATTAACAACGAAATAACTTGTGCCTACCAACATTTACAAGAAACCAAAACCATTGTAATTACTTTAGGTACAGCGTGGGTTTACGAAAACATAGAAAACAAAAAATTGGTTGCCAATTGCCACAAAATTCCTGCAAAAAACTTTACAAAACGATTGCTTTCTGTTGAGGAAATAGTTCATCATTTTTCAGCTTTAGCAAACAAACTAAATAAGATAAATTTTTTATTTACTGTTAGTCCAGTTCGTCATGTTAGCGATGGTTTGCACGAAAACAACATCAGCAAATCGGTATTGCACTTGGCAATTCATCAACTAACCTCGCAACATAAGAATTGTTCTTACTTTGCAGCTTACGAAATGATTATCGACGAACTTCGCGATTATCGTTTCTATAAAGAAGATATGATTCACCCAACGCCTCAAGCTATTAACTATGTGTGGGAGAAGTTTGTAGATACTTATTTTGCTAACGAAACAAAAAACCTAATCCTTAAAATTGATAAAATTTTGAGTGCGACACAACACAAACCCTTTAATTTTGATAGTGAAGCACACCAAAAATTTATTTCTGACCAACTTAGTTTGATAGATGAGTTAACTAAAAACCATCCGTTTTTGAATCTTGAAAAAGAGAAAAACAAAATTAAACATTTGAAATAAGTATTGTTTTTGTATTAAATCGACCGTTGAGGTACGAAATGAGGGAAAGTTTACATTTTTAATCACATAAGATTAAACCACAACAATTTGAATTTCAATTATTTGAATTCGTGTTCTGAACTACAGTCACATAAGATTACGCCCAAAACGGAAGATATTTAGCATGTTTTTTAGACTTATTTTCAGGGTCAAAATCTTTTATTTGCCCCGATTTGATAGCTTCCGATATTATTCTAGAAGCAATAGAATAATTTTTCTCCTCTATTCCAAATCTCTCTCTAAGGGTTTGGTTAGTCATTGATTCACCAGAAACATATTTTAGACAAGAATGTAAGTAACTTGCCCTTATTTTATCATCTTTATCCATTTGTCTCAATGTTTTATGAGCATAAAGAGTCACTCTGGTGTAGTTCTCTCCTTCAGTAAATTTAGGAGCTGGAAGCTGATAGTATTCACATTCGAAAATAACCTTATCTATACCACTACCTCGTTCTTCACAAATATTAATTCTTCTCATAAATTGAGCAAGTTTTTCATTTCTTGATTGAGGGTTGTGGTCAACAAATCTCATAGTGCTTATCAACGGTTTTCCAGGGTTAGAAATTTCAATTCTATCATCAAATATTTCAATCATTGGACCTGTTCCCTTTTCACTAAAATCTTGATGAATAATTGAGTTAGCAACTAGTTCTCGTATCGCTAATTCTGGAAACATTTTCACCTCTTTTCTAAAAACCTTCCCAATCTCTTCATTCATTGGTAATTGGTCGTTTATGTAATTTATTAATCCTTTAAAGCCAGATGCATATCCTTTTTTCCCTTCTTGCTCTTTTTTAGTTTTTAATTTGTTTTTCCCTTGATATATAATAACCCTTATAGCTTTCCTTGTTAGTGTTTCAAAATCATCAAGCTGTTTAGCGAAAAGTATAGCTCCTAAATTTGTAATATCAAATTTTTGTTTCTTTTTTATAATTAATTTTTCTTGTTGTAGTTTTTCAAATATTAAATCTCGATTATCAGGAAGAGTGATATTCATTAAATCAAAATAAGAAGGGTAGTCTATAAGTCGCAAAACTTCATCTGCTTCAACATTACTAACAGCGATTCCTTTTTCAAAAACACTTGGCGGTCTTTTTGTCCAAATCAACCTAGCTTTTTCTGGGAAGTCATCAAGTTTTTTCTTGTAAGAACCTATCCTAATATATGGAATTCCTTCAAATTTAACTGGAGTATTAGATGCCGCTATAATTTTGAAAATTATTATTTTTTCATTTTCAACTTTAAATTCGAAAAATTCAAAATGTATCCGAGGCTCAAGTAAACGAGTAATCCAAGGAATCAAATCTTCATTCCCTTTTCCTTTTTGATAGGGATTAAATTTCGTTCCAACTATTCGGTGGGTACGATCATCTACGCCAAAAACAATATATGCAAACTCTTTATTATGAATGCAGGCTGAGTTAGAAAGAGCAGATATGTACTCTCCAAGTTCTTGTGCATTATTGGCTTTAAATTCTAACCATTCCGTTTCATTAGGAAATGCTCTTAATTCACTTATAAGAATATTAAGTTCTGAATTTGTCATATAAAATTCGTTTTATAATATACAGTATTATAGACTGTTAGTATTTAGACACATCTACTTAGTCACATACCAGTCACATAAACAAATATACAAAAATTCAACATTATTGTTATGTTTTTTAAACCCTTATAAAACCGCTTTTTTATTTCAACTGTCTATTCAAACAAAAAAAGTAACTTTGCAAAAAAATATTAGATGGATTACGTTATACAAGCAGGTCAATTATTATTAAGCATTTCAATATTAGTGATATTACACGAAGGAGGTCACTTTTTTGCTGCAAAACTATTTAAAACCAAAGTAGAAAGTTTCTACTTGTTTTTTAACCCTTGGTTTTCGGTTTATAAAAAGAAAATTGGTGAAACCGAATACGGTATTGGCTGGTTGCCTTTGGGCGGTTATGTTAAAATTGCTGGTATGATTGACGAAAGCATGGACAAAGAGCAAATGAAATTGCCACCTCAACCTTGGGAATTCCGTTCGAAACCAACTTGGCAACGCTTAATTATTATGTTGGGTGGAATTATTGTAAACGTAATAGTTGGCTTTTTAATTTACAGCTTTGTGTTGATGGGCTATGGCGAAAAATATTTGCCAGCAAGCGAATTAAAAAACGGTATTTGGTGTGTAAACGATGTGGTAACTGATGAAATTGGCTTAAAAACAGGCGATAAAATTTTAACCATCAACGGAGTTGAACCAACCACTTTTGAGGATATGCAAGAGCAAATTTTCTATGCAACCTCATTAGAAGTAGATAGAAATGGCGAAAAAATTACATTAAATGTTCCAACCAATTTAATCGACAAATTGATTTCTGCCGAAAGAGGTCCTATGTTTTTACCTCGTATTCCGTTTACTGTTGGAGGAATAAAAGACGATTACGTTGCTGGAAAATCTGACTTAAAACTAAAAGACCAGATTGTTGGAGTTAACAATCAAGAAGTAAAATACTACGATCAATTTAAAGAGGTGTTTACTTCGTTAGCCAACCAGCAAGTAATGTTAAATGTTATTAGAGACGGACAAAAAGTTGATGTTCCAATTTTAGTTCCCGACTCAGCCATTTTAGGTGTTGCTCCTTATGCCTACTCTATTTTAGAATTAGAACAAGCAGGAATTTACAAAACAAAAGCAGTTGAATATTCATTTTTTGCAGCTTTCCCAAGAGGAATTGAAATTGCTACTGAAAAACTGGTAAACTACTACAAACAATTTAAGTTGATGTTAAACCCCGAAACAGGAGCTTACAAAGGCATGGGCGGATTTGCAACCATCAGCAAACTATTTGGAACAGAATGGGTTTGGCAAAATTTCTGGGAAAAAACTGCTTGGATTTCACTCGTTTTAGCTTTTATGAACTTACTTCCAATTCCGGCATTAGATGGCGGACACGTAATGTTTTTGTTGTACGAAATGATTACTCGCAGAAAACCAAACGAAAAAGCCATGGAATACGCTCAAATGGCAGGTATGATTTTGTTGTTGGCTTTTATGATTTACGCTAATACCGATTTCTTGAGGTTTTAGTTTAAATCATAATCTCTTCCATCTTCAAGCACTCGTTTTCTTGGAATGTAATTTGTGTTAAAAACACTGCATTTTTGATTTAACCCAATGTAATCAATTTGATTTAAATCGATTATTGCATGAAACAAATCATCGGTGACAAATGGTTGATTTTTATTTTTAACAATAGTTTGATACACTAATTCCTGCTGTTTAAACTCTTCCGAAACCCATAAAACAAATGGAATTTCGACATTTGATTTTGGCATTGTACCTGCATAATCATGTCCAACATGATTGTTTTCATCATACACATTTTCACTATGGTCGGATAGGTAAATTGACGAAAATAATTGATGTTGATTTTTGTTTGCTGCATTATTTAACATTGTAAAAACACTATCCACAATATAATCGTTATACAAAATGGAGTTGTCATACTCATTAATAAGTTGTTCTTTATCAGAAGAATGATTGTTAAATTTATTAAAAGTTGAAGGATACCTTTTGTTGTAACTCGAGTGGCTTCCCATTAAATGCACTACAACAAACCTGTTTTTTTTATCATCTTGCAGCACTGTTTGAAGAGGTTCAAAAATCATTTCATCAAAAGAAGCTAAATAGGTGCTTTCAAATGATGAATTTCCAAATTTATTAACAAAAACAACTTGATCTGATGTTTGTGCGAGGTTATAAATAGCATTGTCCCACACGCCAATTGGCGATTGATTTGAAATCCAATAGGTTTTAAATCCAGCCGAATGAAAAACATCTATTAAACTAACTGCTTCATCAATGTTTAAATTATTTTCAATGGTTGAATTGGTTAGCATCGATAAAACCGATTTAAAAGTAACAGAATAAGCACTTACCACATCGTCGTAAATTATAATATCACTTCTTTTTTTAAGTTTTGGACTGGTTTCCTTTGAATAACCATAAACCGATAGGTGATTTCTATTTGCTGATTCTCCAAGAATTAGAACAAAAGTGTTTCCTTTTGTATGGTTAATGTTAAGCTTTGCATCAACCTGTTGAACCGTTCTTTTTTTCAGTTTATTATATGATTTTACTTCTTCGGCAAACGAAATAAAAGCTTCAATTGTTTGAGGAACTCCTTTTCTGACAAACCTATCATTAACATAATTTTCTGTAACAAACCCAATTGGCAACAACAAAAAAGTTGCGTAGAGATAGTTTTTTGGTTGTTGTTCAATAATCGTATTTTGTTTTTTTAATGCATAAAAAAACAAACCAAAATAAGGCAAAACCATCAAATAATAGTAATTGAATTTTAATTGAACAAAATCTGTAGCTTCATCTAAATTTGTGTTAAGCAATACAAACAAACTCGAAGCTGTTAGAGGTCCTTTTAAAATTATCCAATGAATAAGCGTTAATAATCCTTCTATAAAAAATAGCGTAATTAATACATAATAAACTATTTTACTCTGAGAATAATAATGAATTAAAGTGAAAATAGGAACCCAACAAAGTACAATTGCAATTTCTCGAGTATCATAAACATCAAAATTAATGAGCATAGCAACCGCTTGCACAAAGAAAATAAGGAGCAAAAGTGGTAAAGGAAATATACGCTGTAAAAAATTCATCAAGTGCAAAAAGTACTGAAGCTGAAGCAAATTTATGAATTTAACTCGATGTGATGCTCTCTTTTAATTGAGTTTTAAATTAACCTTTCCATGTTAAAAACACTTTTTTAGTTGAGTTATTATAGGAATTTATTTGTATAGTTTTACTACATGAGAAAACTGTTTTTACCAGCTAGCTTACTTTTAATTTTTGCTCTTTTTTTAAGCACCAAAGGCTTTTCGCAAGAAACAACCAAAGGCGATGTAACAATAAATAACTCTGCTGAAAAAAATAGCGTGTTAATTGTACCTTTCGAACCACGATTGTATATTTCTGATATCGACAACAACCTTGCAAAAAACAATGAAATGACATATCAGGACATTAAAGCAAAATTTAGAGCAGGATTAGATCAAAACATTTTTATTGCTTTAAAACCATACTACAAAGCATTGTCGTTTTATACCGTTGATGAACAAGAAACTCGAACCGAACTCTCGTACATCTATAATTCAATAGGTTATAAATACGAAGTGCTGCCCGAAGTACAACCCAAAACAAAAGGAAAAAAACTACTAAACAAGTTTAATAAAAACGAGAAAGAGAAAGAATACCAAAAAGCTGGCATTCAAAATGGTGAAATTGTTTCTGAGGTTGATAACCGTGAAAAATACATGAAAACAGTTATTTCCAATACCGAATTAATTGTTAATCTCAACAAAAAATACCAAGCCGAATATTATATTTTTATCAATGAGTTAGATATTAAAAGAGGCTCAGAAGGACAATATTTAGGTGGCGATAAAAATAGCGATAGAGAGATAAAAGTGCATTACACCATTTTCGATAAAACCGAGAAAGAAGTTGCTTCGGGAGCAATTAAAACTACACTGAGTTCATCTGAAGATGACATCAATAAAATTATAAAATCCAAGTTTCCGTTAATAGCAGAGCAAATAGTTCAGCAATTGATTGTGAAATAAGTACTTAACAAACTTATGTATTTAGTAAAAACACCAAAAGTTTTAAAACGCACCTACCCCAAATACATTTGGGATTTTACCTCTATAGAAAAAACTATTTATTTAACTTTTGATGACGGTCCAACTCCAGAAATTACCTCATGGGTTTTGGATGAACTAAAAAAATACAATGCAAAAGCTACTTTTTTCTGTATCGGAAAAAACGTAGAACAACACCCCGATTTGTTTAATCATATTTTAGCTCAAGAACACGCTGTTGGAAACCACACATACAACCATTTAAACGGCTGGGAAACCAAATCTTTCCCTTATTTAAAAGATGTGGTAAAATGTAGCAAAGTATTTCAATCAGCACTTTTTCGCCCTCCATACGGAAAGCTTACTCGCTTTCAAGCCAAAGCCATATTATCAGATTATACTATCATAATGTGGGATGTGTTGAGTGCCGATTTTGATAAAAATTGTTCGCCAGAAAAATGCCTAAAAAATGTGCTACAAAACGCAAAAAAAGGTTCTATTGTTGTTTTTCACGATAGTTTAAAAGCAGAAAAAAATTTAAAATACACCTTACCTAAAGTATTGGAACACTTTACCAAACTAGGATTTCAATTTAAAGCAATTACTAACTAAATCTAATAACAATGAAAAAAAACATGGGTAACATCGACAGAATTTTTAGAATTATTCTGGCAATTGCATTTTCAGTAGTATATTTTACAAAAACTGTTGAAGGAACATTAGGATTTGTTTTACTGGGTTTGGGTGCAATATTTATCCTAACCAGCATCGTTAGTTTCTGCCCACTTTACACTCTTTTTGGATTAAATACGTGCAAAAAGTAATTTTTCAATAACAACAGGAAAATGTTGATATTCTAACGCATGAATTTTTTGAGCTAAGTCTGAGGCATTATCTGATGGTAATACTTCACATTTGGCTTGAAAAATAACATTTCCTTCATCGTATTTTTCATTTACATAATGAATGGTAATGCCTGATTCTTTTTCATTGTTAGCCACTACCGATTCATGCACTTTATCGCCATACATTCCTTTGCCGCCATATTTTGGTAATAATGCTGGGTGAATATTTATAATTTTATCGGGAAAAGCTTTTACTAATTGTTCGGGAATCAGCCATAAAAACCCCGCTAGAACAATTAAATCAACATTTTTACTTTTAAGCAAATCGACAATTTTAGTGGTTTCATAAAATTGTTGTCTATCAAAAATCTCACAAGGAATAGCAAGTCTGTTAGCTCGTTCAATAACCTTAGCAGTTGAATTATTGGTTAAAATCAACGAAACCTCAACTTTATCATTTGCTTTAAAATAGTCGTAAATATTTTCTGCATTAGACCCACTACCTGAAGCAAAAATGGCTATTCTTTTCATCATTTTGTTGTTTTTAACGAACAACAAAAGTAATTAAACTCACCAATAAATCGATTTTGCTATTGATGAATATAGAAAAACAAGCAATTCCACAAAAATAACATCAATTTGGAAACGAATAATGTTAAAAATATTTGATTATGTTGATAGAAATAATTTTCTTTGCAGACTGAAAAATTAAAAACAAACCATTAAAACTAAATAACATGTCAGATATTAAAGGAAGAGTAGTATCAATTATTGTTGACAAATTAGGAGTTGACGAAAAAGAAGTAACAGCTGAAGCAAGCTTTACAAACGATTTAGGAGCAGATTCACTTGATACTGTAGAATTAATCATGGAATTCGAAAAAGAATTTAATATTGCTATTCCAGACGATCAAGCAGAGAAAATTGCTACTGTTGGTGATGCTATCAAATACATCGAAAGCAACGCAAAGTAAGAAACTAAACAGTTTAATTGAAATTGCTTTGGATTAAAGTTCAAAGCTTTTTCTGTTTATATTAACCATGTTAATTACCTCTAAATGGAATTAAAAAGAGTTGTTGTTACAGGCATTGGTGCCATTACCCCACTCGGAAATACTTTTCCGGAAACATGGGAGAACCTTAAAAAAGGCGTTAGCGGTTGTGCTAAAATTACTCGCTTCGACGCATCAAAATTTAAAACACAATTTGCATGTGAAGTAAAAAACTTCAATGCAGAGGATTATTTTGACAGAAAAGAAGCTAGAAAAATTGATCCTTATACTCAATTTGCATTAATCGCAGCAAGAGAAGCAGTTAAAGATGCCAACCTTGAAGTTGAAAAATTAAACCTCGATAGAGTTGGAGTAATTTGGGGTTCTGGAATTGGAGGGTTAAAAACTTTTCAAGATGAAGTTACTGGATTTGCTCAAGGCGATGGTACTCCTCGCTTCAACCCATTTTTTATACCAAAAATGATTGCTGATATTGCTTCAGGTATGATTTCTATGGAATTTGGATTTAGAGGACCTAACTTTACAACTGTTGCTGCATGTGCTTCTTCTACCAACGCATTAATCGATGCTTTTAACTATATCAGATTAGGAAAAGCAGATGTGTTTGTATCTGGTGGTTCTGAAGCATCTGTTGCAGAAGCAGGAATGGGCGGTTTTAACGCCATGCATGCACTTTCTACAAGAAACGATTCTCCAGAAACAGCTTCTCGTCCGTTTGATAAAGATCGTGATGGTTTTGTTATGGGTGAAGGTGGTGTTTCTATTATTTTAGAAGAATATAATCACGCAATAAAAAGAGGTGCAAAAATATATGCCGAAGTTGTTGGTGGCGGAATGTCAGCCGATGCTCATCACATGACAGCTCCTCACCCAGAAGGATTAGGTGCTAAAAATGTAATGCTTTCGGCATTAAGTGATGCTGGATTAAAACCTGAAGATATTGATTACATCAATGTTCATGGAACTTCTACTCCTCTTGGAGATATTGCTGAATCTCAAGCAATAATGAATGTTTTTGGTGAACATGCTTTTAAATTAAATATCAGTTCTACTAAATCAATGACTGGTCATTTGTTAGGTGCGGCAGGTGCATTAGAAGCAATGGCAACTTTAATGGCTGTTAAGGAAGATATTGTTCCTCCAACCATTAATCACTTTACTGACGATGAGTCTTTCGACCCAAGATTAAACTTTACATTTAATAACGCTCAAAAACGCGAAGTTAGAGCTGCATTAAGTAATACTTTTGGATTTGGAGGACACAATGCTTCTGTAGTATTCAAAAAGTACAAACCATAATTAATCCGTTAACCAACGGATGAAATTTTTATGGCTTTAAATATCTTTCGAAAAAAATCTGAATATGCGTTCAAGCTTGAACGCATATTAGGTTTTTATCCCAAACAGATTTCCCTTTATCAACAGGCTTTTACCCACAAGTCGATGCTAATTAGCACCAACAAACCTGTTTATGAAAGCAATGAAAGATTGGAGTTTTTAGGTGATGCCATTCTTGATGCGGTTATTTCTGTTTATATTTTCAAAAAATTTCCTTTTAAAGACGAAGGTTTCCTCACACAACTTCGTTCAAAATTGGTTAGCCGACATTTTTTAAACAATTTGGCAAGTAAAATAGGCTTAAACGAATTTATAGAGTCGAACTTAGATAGAGAATCGAAAACGGTATTGGGCGATGCCTTAGAGGCTTTAATTGGAGCTATTTACTTGGATAAAGGCTTTAAAAAAGCAGAAGAATTTGTGTTAATTCGATTATTTGAAACTCACGTAGTTTTAGAAGATGTATTGGAAACCGAAACCGATTATAAAAGCAGAACCATTGAATACGCCCAAAAAGGAAAACATAAAATAGAGTTTGAATCAGAAGAATTAGGCGAAGGAAACAAGAAATTTTATAAAGTAAAATTGTTTATCGATAATCAACTATTAGGTGTTGGCGAAGCCATAAGCAAAAAATTGGCTGAACAAATTGCCTGCGAACAATTCTTTAAAGAAAAGGAAGAAAATTCAAATTAAGATTAAACCAAGTGATGCTTTTCTAATTCTTGGTGAATTATAGCATACACTTTATCTCTCAATGAATCTACATCAGCCTCTGTTAACCCCTTGGTTGAAATAGGTTCATGAATTATAGCTTTTGCCATTCCTGGTCCGGCTTTTCCAGTAAATAAACCTCTCATCTCTAATCGTTGGTAATTGCTTAAAAAAGTTATTGGAACAACAGGGACTTGTTTTTCGATAGCCAATTTAAATGCTCCATTTTTAAAACTTCCCATTTTTGGACAAGATTTTGGAATAGTTCCTTCTGGAAAAAGAACCACCGAATTTCCTTTATCCAATTCTTCCGAACACCTATCAAGAGCTGCTTTTCCCGAAGCATTGCTTTTTCTATCCACAGCAATATTCATGTCTTTAAAAAAAATATTGAATAGGGGTATTTTCTTCAATTCAATTTTGCCTAAGAAAACAAAATAGCTTGGAATAATATGGTACAAAATAAGAATATCGGCATACGAAGTATGGTTTGGAGTATAAATGTATGTTGCGTTTTTATCTAAAAGATGACGATTTTTCACTTTTAATTTAATTCCCGTTACCACCATCAACAATCGAGTATGAAGCTTTAACAACTGCATGGCTTTGTTAAAGTTTTTCTCTTGTTTTAACCAAACAACATAGATAGGATAAAGAATAAGCAACAAGCCTGTAAACCAAGTTGCAGCATAAAGTTTCCAAATTCCACCTAATATTTCTTTTGTTTTCTTCATGTTTTGTAGAAGCAAAGGTATAAAAAAGAGGTTATAGTTTGTATCAAATAGTTTAGACACTAATTTCACTAATTAAAACATAAAAATTAATGTAATTCGTGTCAAAAAGAATTCGTTGATGAATAAAATTTGTGCAATTCGTGTCAAAAAAATTACTTTTGCTACATGGCACGAATATTAACAGGAGTTCAAAGTACAGGAACACCGCACTTAGGAAATTTATTGGGAGCAATTTTGCCTGCAATAGAAATGGCAAACGACCCAAAAAATGAAGCATTTTTGTTTATTGCAGATTTGCATTCGTTAACTCAAATAAAAGATGCGAAAACATTACGTGAAAACACCAACAATACGGCAGCTGTTTGGTTGGCGTGCGGTTTAAACCCAGCAACAACAGTGTTTTATCGCCAGTCGGATGTACCAGAAGTAACCGAACTTTCGTGGTATTTGAGCTGTTTTTTCCCTTACCAACGCTTAACCTTAGCTCATTCGTTTAAAGATAAATCGGACCGATTGGAAGATGTGAATGCAGGTTTATTTACTTATCCGATGCTGATGGCTGCAGATATTTTATTGTATGATGCCGAATTGGTTCCTGTTGGAAAAGATCAATTGCAACATTTAGAAATGGCTCGTGATGTTGCCAACCGTTTTAACCATCAAATGGGAGAAACACTGATTCCGCCACAAGCTAAAATACAAGAAGACTCAAAGCTAATTCCTGGAACAGATGGTGATAAAATGAGCAAATCGAAAAACAATACTATTAATATTTTCTTGTCGGACAAAGAGTTGAAGAAACAAATTATGGGCATACAAACCGACAGCACTCCATTAGAAGAACCAAAAAACCCAGATACTTGTAATGTTTTTGCCTTATACAAATTAGTAGCAAAACCAGAGCAGACCGAAGATTTGAGAAAAAAATATTTAGCTGGAAATTTTGGATACGGACACGCAAAAACAGCATTGTTTGAATTGTTGTTGGAACGATTTGCAAAAGAACGTGAACGGTTTAACTATTACACTCAGAACTTACCCGAACTGGAAAAAGAGCTACAACTAGGAGCCGAAAAAGCCCGAAAAGTAGCCCAACCTGTTTTAAAACGAGTTAGAGAAAAGTTGGGTTATTAGTTCACAAAAGCCAAATTCAATTCAAGAATGGCTAAATACTTTTTTTGTATTTTATAATGATGAAAAAAAAATCCCTCCTTTTTGGTGGAGGGATTAATACAGGTGATTTTACTATCCTAATAATTTTCTGACATCAAACTTTTCTTTAAAAAGAGTTTCCAATGCCGAAATACTTACTCGTTGTTGTTCCATGGTATCTCTGTCACGAACAGTAACGGTGTTGTCTTCTAATGTTTGGTGGTCAACAGTAATACAAAAAGGTGTTCCAATCGCATCTTGTCGTCTGTATCGTTTTCCTACAGAGTCTTTTTCGTCGAATTGGCAATGGTAATCGTATTTCAGTTGATTGATAATTTCTTGAGCTTTTTCGGGTAATCCATCTTTTTTAATTAGAGGGAAAACCGCCACTTTTATTGGTGCTAAAAATGCTGGAATAGCTAAAACTGTACGTTCCGAACCATCTTCCAATTTTTGCTCTTGAAAAGCAGCAGAAAGTATGGCTAAAAATGTTCGGTCCAAACCAACAGAAGTTTCAACTACATAAGGCACGTAGCTTTCGTTTAGTTCGGTATCAAAATATTGTAATTTTTTGCCCGAATGTTTTTCGTGTTGTTTTAAATCGAAATCGGTTCTAGAATGTATTCCTTCCAATTCCTTGAAACCCATTGGGAAATTAAATTCAATATCGCAAGCTGCATTGGCATAATGAGCCAGTTTAATGTGGTCGTGAAAACGATAATATTTTTGATCGATACCTAATGATTGGTGCCATTTTATACGCTCGTTTTTCCAGTATTCATACCATTTCATTTCTTCGCCCGGACGAACAAAAAATTGCATTTCCATTTGTTCAAACTCACGCATACGGAAAATAAACTGACGGGCAACAATTTCGTTTCTAAAGGCTTTTCCAATTTGGGCAATACCAAACGGAATTTTCATTCGTCCTGTTTTTTGCACGTTCAAGAAGTTTACAAAAATTCCTTGAGCGGTTTCTGGTCGTAAATATATTTTGTTGGCAGTTTCAGAAACCGAACCTATTTCAGTGCTAAACATTAAGTTAAATTGTTTTACATCGGTCCAATTCTTTGAACCAGAAATAGGGCAAGCAATTTCTAAATCTTCAATTAATTTTTTAACTCCAGTCAAGTCATCGTTGTTCATACACGCTTTAAAACGAGCGTTTATTTCATCAATTTTAGATTGGTTTCTTAGTACGTTTGGATTAGTTGCTAAAAACTGTTCGCGGTTAAAAGCATCGCCAAAACGAGCTTGAGCTTTTTCTGCTTCTTTTTCGTTTTTAGCTTCAATTTTTCCGATGTATTCTTCAATTAACACGTCGGCACGGTATCTTTTTTTCGAATCTTTGTTGTCGATTAACGGGTCGTTAAAGGCATCAACGTGTCCCGATGCTTTCCATGTTTCGGGGTGCATAAAAATTGCGGCATCAATACCCACAATGTTTTCGTGCATTTGCACCATGGCTTTCCACCAATATTCTTTAATGTTTTTTTTGAGTTCGCTACCTAACTGACCATAGTCGTAAACCGCACTAAGTCCGTCGTAAATTTCACTCGATTGAAATACATATCCATACTCTTTCGCATGCGATATGATTTTTTTTAGGTTGTCTTCGTTTGTAATTGCCATGCGGCAAAAGTAACTTTTTTTACTTCAAAAATTACTTCATCATTTTTACTTTCGATACATTTTTTTCTTGAGGTCGGAATCCTACTAATATAGATACACAACCTTGAGGTAATATTTTTATTGATTTTTCATCCATTTTAGGCACCGAAACCACCACAATTAATTGCTGTGTGTTGTTTACCCTAAAATCCCAAAAAGGTTTGGTGTCGCCTTCTTTACTTGAAAATAACTCTTTACCTGTTTTGTCTTTTATTTTAAATGTTACGTTGCCCAACACTTCCTGCCACAATACTAAAACGCGGTAATCGTTACCCGCATTAAAAGTCATTTCAATTTCTGCTTCATCGCCAGGCATAAATTTAGTGCTGGTTAATTGCCCATTGTGAATAAATGGTTCTAAGGCAGGAAATCCTTGTTTTTTGGTAAACGAAGTACATTGTGCAAACGTTGTGTTTGAAAGCCCTATAAAAACAAATAAAATGGAGCTAATGATAAGTGTTTTATTCAATGATTTCATTTCTTAATGTTTTTATGTTTTGTGCTATTTCAAAAATTATTTCAGGAGTGTATTGTAGCGATGAACCTCCACTAATTACAGCAACATTTTCGTTGCTCGAAACACTTGTTGAAGTACTGGAAACTGTTATTTTATCAAAACTTGCTTTTATCACTAAAAGTTTTTCTTTTAGCTTAATGGTTTCTTCGTGGTCATATAATTCCATTAATTCAATTAGGCTTTCCATAGCGTATTTTTGGTCGGCAATAGCTTTCATAATTGGTTCGCTTGGTTTTTCTTTTTTAAGACCAGCCGAACCCAAGTATAAACCTTCAATCCATCCTCCTGCTATTGATAAGGCAGATAAATAATCTTGTTGGTTTTCTTTTAAATGCGAGTCGGCAATCCAATAAGAATCGTTGATGATATTCATTAAAGAATCTCTGTTGTTGAGATTGCGTTCAATACGTTCAATGGTTTCTACATCAAAAGCAGCTGTAATACCAAGTTCATCTGCCATTTTTTTCGCACAATTCATATAAAACATACATTGTTGCGATTGATCAAAAATGTTGGCATAACTCAAATCAGCACCATATACACCAAAGTTTAATGCTTGTTTTGTGCTTGTTGAATAATTGCTCACATTATCAATAGGGTTTAGTAATCCTATGTTAAAACCAACCCCAGAACTTTCAAAAATTAAGGCGGTTTCGTAAGGTGAAGGAATAGAGTAAAATACTTTTTTGGCTTTGTCAACCCTGCTATTGATTAATGCAGAATCAACTTCGGTTGATAAAACATCATCATCGGTTTCAGAGGAGTTTCCTCCGCAAGAAAACAATGTAAAAGCAATTAAAAATAGTGGAATATATTTCATGATTTTTTCAATTAAATTATGTTCAAAGATATAAAAATTAATGAGCCTCTAACCAATTTTTTGCTGAATTCATTTCAACTATATGGATTAGAATAGTTATCTTAAAAGAGTGTTGGAATGTTTTTAAAATTAGTATTTAAATCATAATCATCTACTCGTTCGCCACCTTTAGATGTTGGTAATTTTATAGAAATTAAATAATTTGATTTTTCAAGAATATTAAATTGATTACGAATTTTTCTTTTAAAGGCATCAAATTTATTAAGCTCTATAACTCTTCCATATTTTAAGAGGTATAAATAATTACCAATTAAACTAGCACTTATTTTATTTGATTTTGAAAAATTCTTATGTAAATAAATTGCATTTAAAACTTCCTTATATTCAGGGTTTGGGAGTTCAATGAACTTTTGTCCGAATAACTCGGTTAGCTCTAAGTAAAAATTTTTCTTAAAGAAAAGTCTGTCAACAACATAAATTGAATTTATCTCATCACTTTTAGGATGTTTGTAAATTAATTTTGCTTCTTCAAGAGAATTAATTGCATTCAGATGGTTATTATTTTTTGTTAACATTAGCGTCCATTGATCATTTTTATTGGCAATCTCTGATTTATAAAAATAAGCAAGAACAGCCTTTTGGTCTGAATTTAACTCTTCTCCTCCAAGTTTTTCAACTAAATACTTTGAATAAGAAGAAAGTAAAACTTCAAAAGAATCATCAACTAATTTACCTTTAGGAATAAATAATGATAATTCATCATTTGAATGAAAAATATAATAAGGCAAATCAATTTCACCATCTAAACAAGCATTTACTAAATTTTTCATGCCTCGTCCTTTTCCTTCCCATTTCTGAAAAACATTAAGAACTTTTGCTAATTTAGGGTTGTTAGCCTTTGCATTGTTAGTAATTATCCTTCTTAAAGGGATTTCTGTTGACTCGTCAAAAATTAATAATAATCTTTTAAACCTACCTGGGTTTCTTATCTCAATGTGTTTTGAAGGAACAACATTAATATTAATATATTTATCAATACTATAATCTCTATGAGCTAATGAATTATTTACGCATTCACGGATTAGTTCTTCGGGATACTCATAAGTTTTTGTACCACCTTTTTCTATCGAAATTCCAGTCTGAATATTCCTAAAAATAAAGCGAGTACTTTCCTCTAAAAGAGGTATAATATTATCTGAAATAATTTTCTTGTTTTGAGGAAGGTTACCAGGTAATTCAACATAAGCATCCGTTTGACACCTGAAATTTAAGAAATAAGAAAGATTGTTACCACAAACCAACATACCTAATATGGTAGGTCTATTTTCTCTATACATTCCATTTATAGTGTAAAACGAAATAGCTTCCTCTTGATTTGTTAATAAGTTTTGAACTTTAAATTCAGAATTTAAAAGTTGAATATATTGATTTGCCTTATCTATATCTAAATCGGTTACTTTTGCATTAACAATAGGCTGAAGTTCTCTTAATTCACGAAGTTCTTGCTTATATTCAATTTGTTTTTCAATGTTTATTCTTGCTATTTTTTCATCACAACTCATCACCCTTTCGTACGCTATTCCTTTATAAAAAACAAATTTTTCGTCAGCAGATAATGAATCAACGTATATTACAAGGATTTTTTTGCCAATTAATTCTTTTTGTTCTATGTGAATTTTAGATGAAATATCTATACTCTGATTATTTTCATCTTTTAAGGTTTTAAGAACTTCTTTTAAAGAGTTCTCATTGTTAAAGTTAAAACCTGTAACCTCATACTTTTTATTTTTTACATCTTCATTTACCCCAAGTATGATGATTCCATTATCAGTGTTCAAAAAAGCACATACACTTTCCATTACACTATCCCATTTCACTTTGTCTGCATGACCATAATTCTTCAGTTCAATAGTTTCATCTTCAATTCTTTCGTATTGAGAATTTATGATTGAATCTTCAATTTCTGCAAGTATTTTATCAATTACCTTCATTATACTTGTCTTTACTTAATTGTTGTGTATTAGAACAAATGAAAAAATTAATTGTAAAAATACTAAAATGTGCTTGATATTTATTTCTAATAAATTAATGTGCCTCCAACCAATTTTTTGCTGAATTCATTTCAACTTCTAAAGGCACTACTAATTTAAAAGCATTTTCCATTTTATCTTTTACAATGGTTTTAATGGTTTCTAATTCAGGTTTATACACATCAAAAACTAACTCATCATGCACTTGCAAAAGCATTTTTGATTGAAATTGTTGTTGTTCAAATGCCTCAAAAATATTAATCATCGCAATTTTTATGATATCGGCAGCAGAACCCTGAATAGGAGCATTAATAGCGTTTCGTTCGGCATGACCGCGAACGATGGCATTTGCAGAGTTGATGTCTTTTAAATACCTTCTACGATGTAAAATAGTTTCTACATAACCGTGTTCTTTTGCAAAATCAATGTTATTATCCATGTATGCTTTAATTTTTGGATATTGAGCAAAATAAGCATCAATAATTTCTTTGGCTTCGCCTCTCGAAATGTTAAGGTTTTGAGCCAATCCGAAAGACGATTGTCCATAAATAATTCCAAAATTCACAGCTTTAGCTTTGCTACGCATTTCTCTATCCACATCAGCCAAAGCAACTCCAAAAACCTTAGCAGCAGTAGCCGCATGAATGTCTTCTTTATTTACAAATGCTTTTTGCATATTTTGGTCACCACTTAGTGCCGCAATAATGCGTAATTCAATTTGCGAGTAATCGGCTGCTAACAACGTAAAATCATCGTTTTTAGCAATAAACGCTTTTCGAATTTCACGCCCCATTTGTGTTCTAATGGGTATGTTTTGTAAGTTAGGATTCGTTGAACTCAACCTGCCTGTTGATGCAACGGTTTGCATATAGCTGGTATGTATCCTCCCTGTTTTAGGGCTAACCAATTCTGGCAATGCATCAACGTAAGTCGATTTTAGTTTTCGTACCGAACGGTATTCTAGTATTTTAGGAATAATATCGTGTTTTCCCATTAACTTTTGAAGTTCATCTTCACCAGTAGCGTATTGTCCGGTTTTGGTTTTTTTAGGCTTTTCAATAATTTTTAAGTATTCAAACAACACTTCGCCCAATTGTTTTGGCGAATCGATGTTAAATTTCGTTCCAGCCAATGTTAAAATATCTTTTTCGAGATTAGTGCCTAAAATTTCAAGCTCTTTCGAGAAGGAGCTCAAAGCCTCAACATCTAATCTAATTCCTTCGTTTTCCATAGCTGCTAAAACCGAAATTAAAGGTGTTTCCACTTTTTCAAACACTTCTTTAATCTCTTTTGTAAGTTTTGGTTCAAGATAAGTTTTGAGTTGCAGCGTAATATCAGCATCTTCGGCAGCATATTCTACTAGTTTTTCAATAGGAACATCTCTCATGTTTAATTGTCCCTTCCCTTTTTTTCCAATCAAGGTTTCAATAGAAACGGGTTTGTAGCCCAAATACGCTTCTGCTAAAAAATCCATGCTGTGACGCATGTCGGGTTCTAACAGAAAATGGGCAATCATGGTATCAAACAATTTTCCTTTTACACGAATACCGTATTTATGCAATACGTTGATGTCGTATTTTATGTTTTGTCCAATTTTTTCGATGGTTTCATTTTCAAAAAGTGGCACAAATTCTTTTAATATGTGGGTGGTTTCTTCTTGGTTTTCTGAGAAAGGAACGTAATACGCTTCGTGATGTTTAAAGGCAAACGACATACCCACCAATTCAGCCTCAAATGCATTCAGTCCTGTGGTTTCGGTATCAAAACAAAACGATTTTTGATTGGCAAGTTGTTGAATTAATTCCGCTCTTTTTTGTGGTGTATCAATTAGCGAATAGGAGTGAGGCACATTTTCAATGTTCTTTCCAGCTTCCACAACTTCTAAATCATCAGTATTGTTTTGGGCTTGATCTCCCCCTCCTTCGGAGGGGGTTGGGGGGAGGCTAAACAAATCCATTTGTCCGTTGGTTGGAACTGCTCCTATTTGAGTGGTCGGAGCAATTTGAATTTCTCTTCCCAACACTCTTTTGGCTAAATTCCTGAATTCGAGTTCAGCAAATAATGCTGTAATTTTTTCTTCATCGGGCTCTTCAAGCTCCAATTCTTTATAGCTAAATTCAATTGGAACATCTAAAATAATGGTAGCTAATTTTTTAGAAAGCAACCCTTGTTCAGCAAAATTGATAACATTTTCTTGTTGTTTGCCTTTTAATTCGTGAGCATGAGCAATTAAATTTTCTACGCTGCCGTATTGTTTAACAAGGAGTTTAGCAGTTTTTTCGCCAATACCAGGTATTCCAGGAATGTTATCGACAGCATCGCCCCACAAACCTAAAATATCGATTACTTGCAATGGATTTTCTACTTCAAATTTTTCGCACACTTCTTTTACACCCAATACTTCAGCTGGTTTTCCAAATGCAGCAGGTTTGTAAATAAAAATATTTTCGGAAACCAATTGACCAAAATCCTTGTCTGGAGTCATCATGTAAGTGGTAAATCCATCTTTTTCGGCTTGTTTTGCCATGGTTCCAATTACGTCGTCGGCTTCAAAACCATCTTTTAGCAAAATAGGTATTTTAAATGCTTCGATAATTTGTTTTACATAAGGCAATGCTTTTCGGATGTCTTCGGGCATTTCTTGTCGGTTGGCTTTGTAGTTTGCAAATTCTAACGAGCGGTTGGTTGCTACAGGAGCGTCAAAAACTACCGCAATGTGCGATGGTTTTTGTTTTTCTAAAATCTCGATTAACGTATTGGTAAACCCCAACATGGTAGAAGTGTTTAATCCTTTGGAATTGTACCGTTGGTTATTGCCAAAAGCAAAGTATGCTCTGTAGATTAATGCAAACGCATCGAGTAAAAAAAGTTTTTTATTGTTTTCTGGCATGATGTATTTTTTAAGACCTCTAAAATAAGTTTTTTTAAAGTTGTGATAAGTAATATTTTTACTGTAAAACTAAAACCCCCGATTTTAGATTAAAATCGGGGGTTTATTAATTGAGTAAAACTCTTATTAAACTAAAAACGCAAAAGTATTTTTATCGAATAATTAATTTTTCAACTGTTACTTTGTTGTCGGCATTAAATTCAATAAAATAAAGTCCTGATTGTAATTTTTTCTCTTTGTCGATACTTAATGTATAACGTCCAGCTGAAAAATATTGTCCGTTAATGATTTTAGTAACTTCTTTTCCCAAAACATCTCTCATGGTAATGCTTAAGTTTTTAACCTCTTGCGACAAACCAAATGAAAGCACAGCACTTTCATTCATTGGATTTGGGAAAATATTAAGGTTATTAATCACTTTATTTTCTTCCAAACCAACAGTACCATCAATGTTAATGTCATCTAAATAAATGTTGTTACCACCATTGCTTTTAAAGTGAAATTTAAAACGAACATTTGTTTTTGATGCTAAAGTAGAATTAAATGTAAATAAATTATCTTTCCATTGAGCAGTTCCTGAAGGAGTAAATGCTACGTTGGTTGCAGGAGCACTAGACATAGAACTAGCCGATTTGATGGTTAAAATTTGCCATGAAGCACCACAATCGATAGAAGAATACAATGTTAAAATATCATTTCCTCCGGTTGTTTTTTTAGCATAAGCACATTTCCAAGTGATAAATGGATTTTGCATTGACGATAAATCAAACGAAGTAGAAATTAATTCGGTAATGTCATTTGTCGCATTGGTAACATTATTTACTTTAACTGAACGACTTCCTGTGTATGCTGCAGTATTTACATTTTGCCATCCGTTACCACTTTGTGTTACTACTTCCCAATCGTTGTTGTATGTTGTGGTGTTTTCCATGCCTTCAACAAAAGGTAGCATGTATTGAGCGGTAATTGTACTTACTGTAATGATGTTGCTTTTAGAAACAGCAGGGGTAAAATATCCAGCAGTTGTACCTGGAGAATATGTTACTCCATAAGAACCAGCTGTATTGTATGTAATAATAGGATTCGCTACATTTGATGTGCTTGGGGTTCCACCAACAAAAGTCCAATCCCATAAAGTTGGTGTAGCATTATAAGTGTTTAAATCACTAAAAGTTACAGACTCACCTTCACAAACTCTATTTTTGTTATAAGTAAAATCTGCTCCCCATGGAATACAAACTGGGTTGGTTTCATAAGGATCGGCAGTTCCTGTAAAAGCTAAATTTGAAGGAGCCCATAGTTGAGCTAATCCTGTTGTAGTATTTGTTGAATTTAAAACTGCCATCATTCTAGTTTTTTGGTCTAAACTAAACATGTTTTGACAAGAGTTGTAACTCATGTAATTTTCAATTTGGTCAAGCACATCAGTTCCATATGGATCAGCACCATTGGCATCGTTTGAGCAAGTATTTTCTGAGGTATTACAACTTCCGCTCGATGTCGATACAGGAGGAGTATCGCAACACAAATCGCCACTAGACCCACAATTCGAACCACAACCACTTTGGAAAGTGTGGTAAAGGTTAAAACAGTGACCAATTTCGTGGGTTAATGTTCTACCTGAAAGGAAACTATTATCGATAATTACTCCATAAGTGTTGTCAATTCCACTGGTAGGAAATTGTGCATAACCAGCAATATAGCTTGGAGGTGAAGAACCATCAATAAAATCTACAATCCATACATTAAAATATTTTTTTGAATCCCATCGGCTTGCAGCTTTTACAGCATCATCAGCAGCCATAGTACGAGAATCTTCAACTCTAACAATACCTTCTGTACAGTTTCCGTTAGGGTCTTTTCGTGCTAAACGGAATTCAATATCTAAACTTGCTGCATAAGGAGCAAAAATTGCTCTGGTGTTAGATGCGTCAAGATTGGTACGTTTAAAATCTTGATTAATAACATTTACTGCATTTTCAATTTCTGCTTTAGTTGCGTTTCCATTTCCATTCCATGTTATTACGTGAAATACAATTGGAATAATAATGGTTGCTTTTTTTGCAACTGGGTCGTAAGTTTGTTTGAAGTTTTGAATATATGTTTCAAAATCTTCACGTTGTTGAATAATTGAAGGATCTAATTGTTCTAATAACTGAGTTTGCTCATCTGTTTTACACCAATTGCCAGTAGGTGCTTGAGCAGAAACATTATTTAAACAGAACGCTAGTCCTAAGCCTAAAAAAGTTGTAGATAATTTTTTCATAAAGTTTTAGTTTAGTTAGTTTCTCTTCCCAAAAAAGAGAAGATATCAAATTTAATAAAATGTTAATTATAAAACAATCCCTTATTTTATTAACGGTTGGATTTTTAAGTTAAACGGTTGAGTGCGGTATTATTTTTTTAAATCTCTAACCGAACAAACTACATTTTGAGACAATTGAGGTTCGTTAATAAAGCGGAGTATTTTTTGAGCGGTATCGATTGCTGAAGCTAAATCGCCATTTTTTTTGTATTCAACAAAACGATTAATGTTGGAAAAATTAGAGCTATCGGCACTTCTAATATGTTGTTGCATTTCGGTATCGATAATTCCTGGAGCAATGCTTAACACCTTAATGTTTGTTTTGTTAATGTTTGATTCTTCTTGTAAAACTCTGCTAAACATATCTAACCCAGCTTTGGTTGCACAGTAAACACTCCATCCGTCGATAGCAGATTGAGCAGCACCAGAACTGATGTTGATTATTGATTTTTCGATGGTGGTGTTTTGATAGGTTTTTATGAATTCGTTGGCGAGAATGGTTGGCACAATTAAGTTAATGGTATAACAATCTATTACTTTTTGATTGGTTAAATTTCCTGCATGTTTTATTTCGCCAACTACACCAGCATTATTCATTAACACTACTTTTTTGGCATCTTTTAATGCTGGGAATTTAATTTTTTGAACTGCTTCAATGTTTGCAAAATCAATATGTTTGTGGTAATATCTTTTGTGTGTAATGCTAGAACTTCTGGCATATCCAAATACAAAGTTGTTTTCCGCCTGTAACAATAATTCTGCAATAGCCTTACCTAATCCCTTACTTGAGCCGGTTATAAAGTAGTAATTCACGAGTTAATGAGGTTTGAAAAATTTTACTGCAAAACTAAAGCGTTAAACTCAACGATTTTTAATACTTTTCATAAAAATTTTCATGCCAATTCAATACATGATTCGATTCGTTTTTATTGATGAATAATGTTCTAGATATAATTAAAAAGTCCCACGCTGTAGCGTGGGACTTTTCTTTTGCACTAACTAAAAGGTGGGTAATATAAGGAAGGAAACAACTAAACTTAATGTAACAATTTTTGTATTATTCAATGTAACGATTCTTTTTTAGTGAAGTTAGGATGAATTAAAACCCTAGTAAAGTAACACCAACACTAAAAGGATACAATTCTGGTCCTCTACCGCTCTCAAACAAAGGAGTTAAATTATAGGTTGCAAAAAGGTTTAACCAACCAACTCCAGCACGAACAGTTAATGCAACTTTAAACGGATTGGTATTAAAATCGCTATTGTCTTTTACTTTTTGTTCATCACCATTGTCTTTGTATTTGTATTTCATGCGTGTGGTAAATTTGTAGCCAAAAATTGCTCCTGCCGACAAATGAAACGATTTATTTTTGTGTTCGCCTGTGTTTATTTCGAAAAGCAAAGGGGCATTAATGTAAAACGTTTTAAATCGATTTTTAGAGAAACTTACATTGGTATCAACCAATCCCCAAGTGTAGTTCTCGTTAAAATTGTTAATGGTATTTGAAACAAACGCTCCTCCATCTTCTATCAATCTTACGTTATGTTTTAGTTCGTAATTATTGTATTCTAACCCTAATCCTGTTACTAAACCAAAACGGTGTTGGTAAATTTTAAAAAAATGCTCGTAAAAATTTAAACTAAATACCCACGATTTTGAGTAATCTAACTCCATAAATTGGGTTACTTTTTTTGGACTAGTTTGTTCTAAACTGATGTCGTGGTTTAGATTAAAACTACCATTGTTGTTTACAAACCCGTTTATTCCTAAATCAATACCAGCCCAGTGGTTTCTTCGTTTTTTTGGTGTACGCGTTATCGAAACCGAATCGCTAATAATCAACACATTGGTTCTTCCCATTCTAATTTTTGTGGTATCGTTTACCACTTTTATATCACTATTTGCAACACCTGTTATAGTAATATCATCGCCTTCAACAATCACTTTACTGTCGCCAACATTTACTTTAACATTTTCATTCGAGTTTATGCTCGATGCTCCAGAAGTTTTTACATTGTTTGTTGTTGGGCTGCCAAGCACTTTTAAATCGGATGCTCCAGAAACTGCTCCTGTTATTTCATTGGTTGCATTTAGGGTTAAATCAGATGCTCCAGAGGCTTTTACTATCACGTTTGATGCGATTAAACCTCCAGCTTTTAAATTGGTTGCCCCAGATACATCTAAATTAAAATCTTGAGTGGTTCCTT
Source organism: Flavobacteriales bacterium (assembly GCA_015075325.1). Taxonomy (GTDB): domain Bacteria; phylum Bacteroidota; class Bacteroidia; order Flavobacteriales_E; family Vicingaceae; genus Vicingus. The sequence goes on from JABTUP010000011.1 coordinate 55,584, forward strand.
TTAATTTTACGCTACTTGCACCCGATGATTTTAAGGTAAACACTTGTGCTTTTAAATTTAAATCAATGCTTGATGCTCCGCTGGTTTTTAATTCAATCGACTTAAAATTAAGGGGTTCTGTGTTTTTTAATACCGACGCCCCGCTAATGTCCATTTTATCTAAATTCACAAAAGTTAATTTAATTATCATGTCTTTTTCGGCTTTTATTTTGCCTTTAGCATAAATATTAAGCACTTGGTCGGTTACTTCGGTTGCCAAATTGGGTAAAAACTCTTCAGGAACTCCGCTAATTTCTACTTGGTTGGAGTTGCCTCGTATTAATTCAACAGTAAATGCCGACGAAATTTTTAAGGCATTAAAATCCGACAACATTCTCGATTCATTTTGTGCCATTGTTATGGAAGAAATGGAGAAAACAGCTATAGATAAAAATAATTTAGTCATGTCTTTAATTTTTTAATTCAATGTTTTTATACTTGTGTCAACATGTTGTTTTTGGATGTGACGCCTAACTTGTTTTAAAAGTTACAGCACTACGAAAATTATTTTCTAATTTTTCGTGATAACGAGAATCCACCAATGTTTAAGGCATATTCTTTTACCTCTCCAGAGGCATCTTCAGTGGTTTCAACTTCGGCATTTTTACCTAAAACTTTCGCAACCACATTAGCAGCAACCAATTCCTTTGATGATGTTTTTACCTCGTTTTCCAATAAGCGTTTTTGTGCTTCTTTTTTCAAGGCTTCCGAAACCGTTAAAAATTCTTCAGATTGTTTTGGCTCTTCTTCAGCAACAAATGGTTCAATTTCAATGTATTCTTTCTCTTTAAACGGTTCTATTTCTATCATTTCTTTGCTGGTTGCTGGTTGTTGGTTGCTGGTTGCTGGATTCTTGTTATTGTTTTCTGAAGAATGAAAACTGTTAACTGAGGATTTTGAACTGTTAACGGTAGGCTTTGAATTGCCAACTGAAGACTGAGAACTGTAAATTGTAAACTGTAAACTATCAACCGAAGACTGTGAACTATCAACAAAAGATTGAGAATTATTTTCTATTGGAAACATTCTGGTATCTACCGAAGAGATGTTATTGTTGTTATCTGTAACAAACGGATTTAAGGTGAAAACAACAAAAAGCACAGCTGCGGCACTCGATATCCACCAATAAATTGGTACTACTTTGGTTTCTTTGTGTTTTAAGCTATTTTTATCAGCATACACAATTTGTTCGGGAACTAAAATGGTTTTTTGGTAGTTGGCAAAAAGCGAAGCATACAACGCATTTTCTTTAATAGCTTGTTGCAATTCTGCCGATTCTTTAGCATTATTTAAACCTTCTAATTCGGCAATCATTAATTCTTCGATGGCTGCTTGTTTTATATCTGCCTTGTGTTCAAAAGTAGCAACTGGTGTTTGAGCAAACAATGTATTTTCATACTCATCTAATTCGGCTTTTAAATCGGGGTTTTGTTCTAAAAACAACATCAATTCCGCCACCATTTCTGGTGATAGATTTTGCTCTACATAATCGAGCAAAAAGGCTTCGTAGTTATTTTTATTGATGTAACTCATAATATTTGTTCGATGCTTCCTAAATATTGTTGTAAAAATTTTCGTCCTCGAAAAATGTACACTTTTACTTGCGATTCGGATAACCCTGTAATTTCTGCAATTTCGTCGTATGCATATCCTTCGTAATCTCGCAATAATATCACCGATTTTTGGTCGGCAGGCAATTGGTTTAATGCGTTCTCTAGTACTTCTTGCAATCCTGTATATTGGGTTGAATAAGTAAAATTGTTTTCTACAACTTCACTAAATTTTCCTTTCTTTTTTTCTCTTCTCGTTAAATCAATAAAAGTGTGATAAGCAGTGGTAAACAAATACGATTTTTCTTTTCCTTGCTGCACTTCGTCTTTTTTGTGCCAAAACTTTTCAAATGTATCTTGCATAATATCTTTCGCCTTGTCCACATCTTTGGTGTTTTTTAGGACAAAGCGATAAAGACCATCCGAGTAGTCATCAACGCATTTATTAAATTCGTTAACTGTCAATTTTGTGCACTTTTGTTGGTACGACGAACAACTGTTTTAAAAAGTTACAGCCAAGTTAAAATTTTTATTGGCAATAGTTGTTTTTTGTTGTTTTCAAACTAAATTTAACAACATGGAAAACACCGACTTTTTTCAATTGGTTTATCAGGTTGTTCGCGAAATACCTTATGGAAGAGCAACCAGCTATGGTGCAATTGCTGCCTATTTAGGAGCAAAACGTAGCTCTAGAATGGTGGGTTGGGCAATGAACAACGCTCATCATCAGCAACCACCTGTTCCCGCACATCGGGTGGTTAACCGCAATGGCATGCTTACTGGAAAAAATCATTTTGAAACCCCTTTTTTAATGCAACAACTGTTGGAAAAAGAAGGTGTAGTAGTTAACAACGACCAAATTCAAGATTTTGAAACCGTATTTTGGAATCCCATGAAAGAATTGGCTTTGTAGCAATAAGCTACTGAATACCAACAACTCCTTCAGAAACGTTAATAATGTGGTCGCCAACTTTTTCTAAGGCATTAAACAATTCGCTGTAAGCTGTTGCACTTTTAAAGTTGTATTCGCCTTTTTCCACATTTTTAAAATGTTCTTTTCTTAACATGGTTCGAAGGTTATTAATGGCATCTTCTAATTCTTTTGCTTTTTCTAAGTTAACTTCGTCGTAGTTGCTATTTAAATTAACACACATGTTGTTTAAGGCATCTTCAACTACTTCGAACATGCTTAAAATGTTTTTTCGTTGATCGGGTGTAAACCACACTTTATTTTCGTGTTTTCGTTCTATGGTTTTCGACATTTGGTAATAAATATCGCCAACACGTTCGAGGTTTACAATAATTCTTAGCATACCTCTAATTCTTAACGAAAGTTCTTCGCTCATTTCGCCTTGCGAAACTTTGGTTAAATAATTAGCTACTTCGGTTTCAATTTTATCGGTTATGTCTTCGTATTTTTTAATTCTAGCTAAAGCAATGCTAAGTTTTTTGTTGTCTTGTTCGGTAATTAAATCTTTAACAAAACCATTCATTCTTCGGGTTAATTCTCCAAACTTGGCAATTTCTTTTTGTGCTTCAAAAATAGAAAGGTCTGGCGTTGTCATTATACCTGTGTTGATGTGTTCTAAATGATATTCTTCATCAAACTCTCCTTTCGATTTAATAGTTTTGGTAGCAACTTTTACTAACCATCCCAACACCCAAATCATAATGGAAACATTAATAATATTAAATGCGGTATGGAAAATTGCTAATCCCATTGGTGTTCCTTCAATATTTAAACGAGGGTCAACACTGCCTAAGATATCAACAGCAAACCAGCTGATTAAATCTAAAAATGGAGTAAAAGAAATAACAAGTACCATCCAAGAAACACCAATGATATTAAACAACGAGTGAATACGAGCCGATCGTTTTGCATGAACATTGGCAGGTAAAGACGCTAATTCGGCAGTAATGGTGGTTCCAATGTTTTCACCTAACACCATTGCTATGGCGGCTTCATAAGGTATTATTCCCGTAAAACACAAGGTTTGTGTTAACGCCATGGTTGCAGATGATGATTGAACGATAACAGTTAAAAGAGTTCCAACCAACACAAAAAGTACATTGCTAAAAAAATTGGTGTCGGCATAATTACCCAAAAAATGCAACATTTCTGGATTGTTTTTAATATCTGGAACGGCATCTTTTAACTCGGCTAAACCCCAAAACAAAATAGCAAACCCTAAAAGAAACTCTCCAGCATATTTTATTTTAGATTTTTTTACAAAAAGCATAGGTACTGCTATTGCCAACAATGGCAACGACAACGCCGACATAGAAACCTTAAATCCTAATAAGGCAACCAACCAAGAGGTAATTGTAGTGCCTATATTTGCTCCTAACATTACCCCAGCAGATTCAACTAAAGTGAGTAAACCTGCATTTACGAAACTTACCGTCATTACTGTTGTTGCAGAAGATGATTGCACTATACAGGTAACGATAAACCCTGTAAAAACACCCATAAACTTGTTTTGGGTCATCATGCTCAACATTTTTCTTAAACCGCTACCTGCAGCTTTTTGAATACCTTCGCTCATGATTTTCATTCCGTAAATGAAAAACCCTAGAGCCCCTATTAATGTTAATATTTCTACAAATCCGAAGTTCATGCTGATGTGTTTTAAAATGCGTTACAAAAGTAGCCGTTTTGTGTTTTTCAATGTTAAGTTAATGTTAACAAATTGGTTTTAAACATTAATTTATTTACTAGTTAAATTCCTATTTCAATTTGAAAAGTAGTGTTCCAGTTTTTGGTGGTTATTTCATCTAAAAACAAGTTGGTAGATTGGTTGTAAAACACGTGTCCTTGCAGTTTAACACGGTGTTTTTTTAAATATTTGGTTACTCCCAAACCCATTTCTTCACGCTGAAGTTCTTTCTTTTGAATGGAAGCAAAAGGAGAAATTCGGGCATATCGTGCAGCAATTTCTAAATTGTTTTTAAACAAATAACTTATTTGAGCCATTTTTCCTTCGCCAATATAAACATGTCGTTGTTCTTTTAAACTATTGGTTGTAAATGCATTATCGGTAGTTCTGTTGATGTATTCGGCACTTAATGCAAAACCGCGGTACTTAATAAGCATATCGGAGATAAACACACTTAAGTTTCTGCTTTCGTATAAATCTTTTCCAAGCGTTCCTGCTGTTCTTCTTGCTCGTTCGTTGTAATGATAACCAGCTGCTATCGAAACTTTTGGTTTTTGTTCTCGTTCTAAATCGCCTTCAAAATAATCGCCTTTGTTGGTAAATTTTCCGAAAGGCAACAACTCTACTCTACCAGTATAAGCCAAGCCGCCATCAGAAACTGTTGAATTTCTTCCTTCGCCCGAACTAACGGCTCCTTTTAACGCATAATGAATTTTGGATACGTTGTTTAAATAGGCAAACTGCAAACCAAAATCGCGGTCGGGAGTAAAGGTTGAATTAACAATAGAACGATCGGCAAACTGTAATTCGCCCGAAGAAACCACCCGTTGTCGGTTGCCCGGAAGTTTGGTTTGTCCGAAAATAATCGATAACTTTTGGGTTGGTTTGTAAATAAACACAGCGTCTCTAACAATGTTTGGACTCGAATTGATGGCAGAATTGTCGTTATCGGTCCAATCCATATCGCCTCTCGAAAAAGAAAGTTGTAAGTAATAGTTTATTTTAGAGTTGATTACAAAACCTTCCATTCGCAAACGTAAACGACGAACTCGTGCTTCTATTTCTGATGCTGTAAAATCGTTTTCGGAAACAGTAGTATAAGCCGACCTTAATTGTGTTCGGAAACGAAAGTTCATTGAAAAAATACTGTCGGGAGCAACCATTCCAATACCATTCGAAAAATAAAAACTAGCTGGTATTGACTTACGTGTTGTTGTTAATGTATCGTTTTTTTCTTGTGCAACAAGCTCTCCTGAGAAAAAAAGAACCGTTAATGTTAACTTAATTATGTTTTTCATGTTAATTTTTCTTTATTGATGTTTGTTTAACAAAAAACGCTAAAAGCATTTAAAACAAGGCAAAAGTAACATTACCAAACTTGCATGCAATAAATTAATTATTAAGGCTGTGTTAAGATAATGTTAAGCAATACTATTAAACCATAAAACCGCACAAGCTACAAAACAACCAAAACACCATAAATATACAAAACATTAAAGCCTTTTTGATGATTTATAATTTTATTACATTTGAAAATAAAAGGTGTTTTATTACAAGTTTTAAAATGATTTAATAGTATGCTTCCACTGCCCCAAGTACCAAAGCATTATAAAAAAACTACTACATGGACAAATACAAAGAAACATTTAACACTTGGAACAACATTGCAGCTGTTTACCAAGATAAGTTTATGAACTTGACTTTGTACAACAAATCGTACAACTATATCTGCAAAACGATAACCAAACAAAATGCAAAATTGCTGGAAATTGGTTGTGGACCAGGAAATATAACTAAATACTTGTTATCTCAACGGCCCGACTTTGATATTTTTGGAATTGACATAGCTCCAAACATGGTTGAACTTGCAAAAAAAAATAACCCAACAGCACATTTTACTATAATGGATAGCCGACAAATTAACTGTCTTAATGAAAAATATGACGGAATTATCGTTGGGTTTTGTTTGCCCTATTTATCGACTACTGAAAGCAACGAACTAATTTCTGCCTCTTACAATTTGCTTAACAAAAACGGATTAATCTACTTGAGTTTTGTTGAAGGAAACCCAGAAAATTCTGATTTTAAAGTTGGCAGCGGTGGTAGAGTTTACTTTCATTACCATCAGTTAAACGAATTAAAAAAACAATTGACAAAGACAACATTTAACCAGCTAAAAACCTTTAAAGTAAAATACAAAACATCAGAAACAACATTTGACACACACACCATATTAACAGCAAAAAAATAAAAACCATGAACAACGAAATTTTATTTACTGAAAAACAACGATTTAACCAATGGTGGCTCTGGTTAATTATTTTAGGCATTAACGGAATGATTTTGTTTGGTGTTTACAAACAACTAATTGGCGGTGAACAATTTGGAAACAACCCAATGAGTAATACGGGGCTTTTAATAACTACCGGACTAACTTTTGCTTTTACGCTTTTGTTTGCAAACTTTCGCCTTGAAACAACAATTAAAACAGACGGAATTTATGTTCGTTTTTTTCCATTACACATTAAGTTCAAACATTATACTTGGAATAGCCTAACAAAATTGTATGTTAGGCAATATTCTCCTTTAACAGAATATGGTGGCTGGGGCATTCGACTTGGTTTGTTTGGAAAAAGAACAGCATATAATGTTTCGGGCAACAAAGGTTTACAACTTGAATTTACCAACAACAAAAAATTACTGATTGGAACAAACAAACCAACCGAACTAACCGAAACGCTTACTAAAATTGGAAAACTGAACCCATAACAAAACCTAACAAAATACAACAATGAAATGCTTTAATTGTGCTGCTGACACTAACCATAAAAAATACGAAATTCCAATTTGTCATTCGTGCGAAACGGGTTTAAAATTGTTTACTGACGATACCATCATGAGGCAAAAAAAAGAGTATAAATGCTCTGAAAAGTATTCTTCATACCAAGATGAAATAGCTCATCGAATTATACTGTTGGAAAACGACTATTTAAAAAAGAAAATTAAACTGCTTCATGTTTTAGAACGATTGGCTAATTTTAAGGAATAATTTACTGCTTGTAGGGTTTTGTTTTGGACAATACAAACTAAACAATTAGAGCTATAACGAATTAAAAAACAAACAAATGAAAACATACAGCACATTATCGGAAGCCATAACCGACCTAACCAAAAAAGGGTACACATTTAATTTCAACTTACAAAAAGAATGTATTTTATGTTCAGAAAACAATTGGCAGCTCAAACCCGACGAATTTGAAATTGATGCTGTGTATCGTTTTCAAGATCTGTCGGATGTGGATAATGAAAGTATTTTGTACGCTATTTCATCTAAACAACACAACTTAAAAGGACTTTTAGTAAACGCTTACAGCATCTATTCCAATAGTACTTCTGCAAAAATGGTAGAGAAATTAAATAAATCATGAACAGAAAGGCTTTTTTAAAAACTTTGGCACTTTTGCCAATAACAGCAGCAGCTATGAAATTAAACGATTTAAATAAAATCACTTCCACTTTTGACTCCACAGTTAAAATGCCAGTATTGTTTCTAGGGCACGGTAGCCCTATGAATGCTATTGAAGAAAATGAATTTGTAACGGGTTTTAAAAATATTGCCAAAGACATTCCAAAACCCAACGCCATTTTATGTATTTCGGCTCACTGGGAAACAAAAGGAACTTTTGTAACTGCCATGCAAAATCCACCTACCATTCACGATTTTGGTGGATTTCCAAAAGCATTGTTTGACGTGCAATACCCTGCACCAGGCAGCCCAGAATTGGCAAAAGAAACCAAATTGCTCATAACCAAAACCGAAGTAGGATTAGACGATAAATGGGGTTTAGACCACGGAGCCTGGAGCGTAATTAAACACTTGTATCCAAATGCCGATATTCCTGTTATACAGTTGAGTTTAGATTACTCTCAATCGCCTCAATATCACTATGAATTGGCACAACAAATAAACACTCTTCGTAAAAAAGGAGTGTTAATTATTGGTAGCGGAAATATTGTACACAACCTAAGAATGGTTGAATGGAAAAGATTGAACGATACTTTTGGCTTTGATTGGGCAATTGAAGCCAATGAAAAAATAAAAAATTTCATTCTCGATGGAAACCACCAACAACTCATCAATTTCCGTTCGCAAGGAAAAGCATTTGATTTGGCAATTCCTACTCCCGAACATTATTTGCCATTGCTTTATACCTTAGCTTTGCAAGATAAAAACGAAGAAGTAAAATTGTTTAACGACAAACCCGTTGCGGGGTCGTTATTCATGACTTCATTAAAAATTGGATAATAAATTTAAAAGAAGTTGGACATAAAACTAACCATACTTTTAGACCTGCTGGGCACATTTGCATTTGCAATTAGTGGCATCAGGTTAGCATCAGGTAAACAAATTGACTGGTTCGGAGCATACATTATTGGCTTGGTTACCGCTATTGGAGGCGGAACTTTAAGAGATTTATTACTTGATTTAACTCCTTTTTGGATATTAGATTCACATTATTTTTTAATTACCGGAGCTGCCCTTCTGGTAACTTTAGTTTTTAAAGAAAAGCTGTTTAAATTGGGCAGCACGTTGTTTTTGTTTGACACCATTGGGCTTGGATTGTTTACCATTGTAGGTATAACAAAAAGTGTTGATGCAGGACTTCCTTTTTGGGTTTGTATAGTAATGGGAACCATTACTGGATCTGTTGGTGGAGTTACACGAGATGTGTTGCTTAACCAAGTTCCATTACTTTTCCGAAAAGATATTTATGCTCTTGCTTGTGTTGCTGGAGGAGGAATATATTTTATTTGTTATTACATCAACTTACCCACCGGAGTTACAGAAACAATAGCAGCATTAACCGTTATTATTATTCGGCTTATTGCAGTAAAATTTCACATCCATTTGCCACTACTACAACCCATTGGCAAAAAAAAACAATTGATAAAATAATTTTTTTTCTAGCAAACCTTGGTGGTTAATTTGTTTGTTTTGTTTGAGTAAATCATCATTTAGTTCGATACTAAAATCAACAATACTTTTTTTGTTTGCTCTTTTCGTAATTTTGTACCAAAATAAATTACTATGAGTTACCAAGAAAAAGATATACTAGAAGCATTAAGCTACGTTATTGAGCCCGATTTAAAAAAAGACATCGTTGATTTAAAATTGGTTTCAAACATCCGCACCGAAAACAACACTGTGTTTTTTGATTTACAAATAAACAACCCAGCCATGCACAACAAAAAACGTATTGTTGAAGCATGTGAATTGCATTTGCAACGCGTTTTAGGTACTGAAATAAAAGCTGAAATTAATTTTTCGGCCATACCAAAATCGCCCGAAATGCCTAAAAATACTAAGGTGTTGCCACAAGTAAAAAACATTATTGCCATTGCTTCGGGCAAAGGAGGTGTGGGTAAATCTACAGTTACAGCAAACTTGGCTGTTGCATTGGCTCAAAAAGGCTATAAAGTTGGTTTAGTTGATGCCGATATTTATGGACCTTCTGTTCCGTTAATGTTTAACGTAGAAGGCGAACGCCCTTTGCCAATTGAAGTAAACGGCAGGAGCTTGATTCAACCAATAGAAAGTTATGGTGTAAAATTGTTGTCGATTGGCTTTTTTGCTGGCACCGACCAAGCCGTAGTATGGCGAGGACCAATGGCAACCAAAGCCCTTTCGCAATTGTTTACCGAAGCCAACTGGGGCGAATTGGATTACATGTTAATTGATTTACCTCCAGGAACGGGCGATATTCACTTATCGTTGGTACAAACTGTTGCAGTAACAGGAGCTATAATTGTAAGCACACCACAAAAAGTAGCATTAATTGACGCTCGAAAAGCGGTGGGTATGTTTAAATTGCCTCAAATAAATGTTCCTGTATTGGGCTTTATTGAAAACATGGCATATTTTACTCCAGAAGAATTGCCGAACAACAAATATTATATTTTTGGTAAAGATGGTTTAAAAGAGTTGGCAGAAAAAGAAGGATTACCACTATTAGGTCAAATTCCTTTGGTGCAAAGCGTTAGAGAAGCAGGAGATGTTGGTCGCCCAGCAGTTTTACAAGAAAACAGTATCCAATCAAAAGCATTTTTAGCGTTTGCCGATAAAGTTATTGAACAAGTAGAATTAAGAAACCAAACCCTTGAAGCAACTAAAAAAGTGGAAATAACCAACATGACTGGCTGCTCAACAAAATAAAAAAGTTTAATTTTAACTGTTCAAAATTAGTGGTTTAAATGAGAAGTTTAACTTTTATACTATTTACAGTCATTACCTTAAACTTGTTTTCGCAAGATTATCGACTCATTTCTCCAAATAAAGAAGTTCATTTTAATACCAATTCAATTCTTACTCTTAAAATTGATTCAAATTTTATTTCGGGAACAGACACAACGTATTTTAATCATAAAGCTTTAGTTGTAGATTATAATATTTATCCATGTTCAGGAAGAATTTCAGACACTTCTTGGGTTGGTTATGGAATAACCGTTCAACAAAATGGCGATTACATTTTTCGAAATATTCAAAACGAACCAATTTTAATAAAATCAACCGCTTTATTAAATGATAGTTGGGTTTTATATACTTTTTTAAATGGTGATTACATTGAAGCAAAAATTACTTCAATTCTTCAAGAAACAGTTTTGGGAAATATTGACTCTGTTAAAACGATAACACTACAAGCAAAGAACAGTCTAAACTCTATTATTACTCATGCTGTTAATGGTACTGAATTAAAATTATCTAAATACAACGGTATCATAAAATTGTATGCTTTTAAAAATTTTCCTAATACGTTAACTTCTTGTGTTATAGTTGGTTCGTCTAATCCAAACAATGGAGTTGTAAACCTAACTGCTGCTGATGTTTATAATTTTGATATTGGCGATATTTTTCATACTATTCAGGAGTATCAAGAACCTTATTCTTGGTATTTTACATATCATAGACAAATTATTAATGTGATTGGTAAAACTATTTCTGTCAATCAAGATACTCTTTCATATCTATTTGATAGAAAATTAATGACGATAAAAAATGTTTCCTACACGGTTTATAATCCTGATACAACATATATTTTTGATACCATTCCTGAAGTAGTAATACTTTCTCAAAATACCCACATTAACAAATTTACACAAGAGCCAAATGCAGAATTAGCCCAAGTTGCTTGGGGATTTTCGGGCTATTTAAATGCTTATATAAACTCAGCTACTCAACGACGAGAAAAAGAAATATATCCTTATTTGTTAGCAAATTCAGATTCTTGTTGGGAAACGATGATTGATGGACCAACAAGGTATTATCAATACATTGATGGACTTGGTGGTGGTTATTATGATGATTTTGATTTTAATAATCGTTTCAAATTAGTGTATTATGAAAAAGGCACTGAAACTTGGGGAACACCATTATCAATTATAAATACCCAAACAAGTATTGATGATTTTAGCATGAAAAATTTATCTGTTAATGTCTATCCAAATCCAATTACAAATTATGCAACAATTACAATAAAAGGATATAACTCTACTGAGAAGTTATCTTTTAAACTTTATAACATCCTTGGAAAAGAAGTTTATTCAACATACATATATGAAAGTAATTTTATTTTAAATAGAAATTCTTTAACCTCTGGTGTTTATTTCTATACCATCACAAATGATAATAAAAACTCTAAATACTCTGGGAAGCTAATAATTGAATAATTTAGCACTACTTTATTTTGAACCATGAACAAACAAGAAATACTAGAAAAAGTTAACCAAGCACTCGAACAAATTCGTCCTTTTTTGAACGACGATGGTGGTGATATTGAGTTGGTTGAAGTTACTGACGATTTGTATGTAAAGGTAAAATTATTGGGTGCTTGCAAAAGTTGTTCAATGAGTTCGATGACCATAAAAGGTGGAGTTGAAGAATCAATAAAAAGAGTAATTCCCGAGTTAAAAGGAGTGATTACCATTGAAGACGAAGCACATACATTCAGTTAGAAGTTGGAAGTCCGAAGATGGAAGCTGAATAAATCTCAATTCGTAAATCATAAATCCCAATTCGTAATTCATATATCATGCAAAAAATCATCTTTCCAACCATGGTTATTTTAACCTTAATTTCTTGTAAAGAGCAAGAAAAAGCCAACGAAACCGTAAAATTGGTTTATCCCGAAACTAAAATGGGCAATGTTGTTGATGTGTATTTTGGCGATAGTGTTGCCGACCCTTACCGATGGTTAGAAGACGACCGTAGCCCAGAAACCGAAGCTTGGGTAAAAGCTCAAAATGTGGTAACGTTCGATTACTTAAATAAAATACCTCAACGCGAACAACTCAAAAACCGAATTGCTGAATTGTGGAACTACGAAAAAGTAGGTACTCCATTTTTTGAAAACGGTGTTAAATATTTTTACAAAAACGATGGTTTACAAAACCAGTATGTGCTTTACAGCCAAAAAGGAGATGAAGCTCCAAAAGTATTTTTAGATCCCAACCAATTTTCTGCCGATGGCACCACGTCTTTAGGTCAAGTTAGTTTTTCGAAAAGTGGCAAACTGGTTGCTTATTCTATTTCTGAGGGTGGTAGCGACTGGAGAAAAGTAATTATCATGAGTGCCGAAACCAACCAAATATTAGAAGACACCTTAATTGATGTTAAATTTAGTGGTTTATCGTGGAAAGGCGACGAAGGTTTTTACTATTCGAGCTACGAAAAACCAAAAGGCAGTGAACTTTCGGCAAAAACCGATCAACACAAATTGTATTATCACAAACTTGGAACAGCTCAAAAAACCGATCAACTTATTTTTGGCGGTACTGCCGAACAAAAACGTCGTTATGTAGGTGGTTCGGTTACCGAAGATGGAAACTACTTAATTATTTCGGCATCGGAAGCAACATCGGGTAACGAATTGTATATCAAAAATTTATCGAACGATAAAAACCCTATTGTAAAAATGGTTGATGGTTTTGAGTCGGACAGCTATGTGATTGAAAATGTAGGTTCAAAATTGTTTTTAGTAACCAACTTTAATGCTCCAAACAAAAAAATTGTAACGGTTGATGCCGTAAAACCTCAACAAGCCAATTGGATTGATTTTATTCCTGAAACCGAAAACGTGTTGAGCCCTTCAACTGGTGCTGGTTACTTTTTCGCTCACTACATGAAAGATGCTGTTTCGCAAGTAAAACAGTTTGATTATTCGGGCAAAATGATTCGCGAAATTAACTTGCCAGGCTTAGGAACTGCTGATGGTTTTGGTGGAAAAAAAGAAGACACCACCATTTATTTTTCGTTTACCAACTACAACACACCAGTAAGCAATTATGCATTAAATCCTGTTACGGGAGAAACCAGTGTGTATTGGACTCCAAAAATTGATTTCAAATCCGATAATTTTGAGTCGAAACAAGTGTTTTACACTTCAAAAGACGGCACTAAAGTGCCTATGATTATAACCTACAAAAAAGGATTAAAATTAGACGGTAAAAACCCAACCATACTTTACGGATACGGTGGTTTCAACATCAGCATTACTCCTTCGTTTAGTATTGCTAATGCCGTTTGGATGGAAAATGGTGGCGTTTATGTTGTTGCCAACCTACGTGGTGGTGGCGAATATGGCAGAAAATGGCACGATGCAGGTACTCAACTAAAAAAACAAAACGTGTTCGACGATTTTATTGCTGCCGCTGAATTCTTGATTAAAGAAAACTATACTTCGAGTGATTACTTGGCTATTATGGGGCGTTCAAACGGTGGTTTGTTGGTGGGTGCATGTATGACACAACGACCAGAATTGTACAAAGTAGCTTTCCCTGGTGTTGGGGTTTTAGACATGTTGCGTTACCACACCTTTACTTCTGGTGCAGGTTGGGCTTACGATTACGGAACTTCGGAGCAATCGGAAGAAATGTTTAAGTATTTGAAAAATTATTCGCCAGTACACAATGTAAAAAAAGGCACCAAATACCCAGCTACTTTGGTAACCACTGGCGACCACGACGACCGTGTGGTACCAGCACACTCGTTTAAATTTGCTGCCGAATTGCAAGCCAAGAACGATGGCACTAACCCAACATTAATTAGAATTGAAACCAATGCCGGACATGGTGCCGGAACTCCAGTTTCTAAATTAATTGATGCCAATGCTGATATTTTAAGCTTTGCATTTTATAATATGGGGGTTGAGTTGAAAGCTGCTGGAAAAAAATAAATTTAATGAAGCTCTATTGCTTAAATATAATTTTATTTGTCACTTTAATTTGTCAAAAAGCTGACGCACAGAAACAGTTAGATAGTGTTCTTGTATCGAGGGTTGTTTTTCAAGGGGGCGATATTATATCCAGTCAAATTTTATTAAAAAAGGATTTTTTATTAATTTCTGAGTATTTTGGATTTAATACAATAGATAGTGTTACAAAATTTATTAAATCGTCACAGGCTTATAGAACACCTATTTACTTTAAGTCTATTTTATACGTCATCATTGTAAATCAGGAGTATGAAACAATAATATCAAATACGCCATTATTAGATATTGATAAGTATTTTGAATGGGCTGATATGGCTAGTTTTAGAAATAGTTTAGATAAAACTTTTGGTTTGGAATGGTGGTTTGAGGAAACCAAAGATTCTAATACTATAATAGTAGCACCAAAAAAAATGAATTACAGATAAATAATTTTTGACACCCCCCCGCTACCGCGAGCGTCCCGCTCGTGGGTTAATAAAACTCAAATTAGATTCCTGTCTGCACAGGAATGACGTAGAAAATTCAAAAAAAATAGAACAATAATTTTAGAGTTCAAATAAATCAAACTTGAAGTCGCAAAATACGGCATCAAGTTATGACTTCTCTTACAGCAAGCTGTAATAGAAAATCTTAATGGAACAGCAATTTTTAAAATACTTACAGAATGGTATCGCAAAATGCGATACCACTATCCGCTATAAGCATAGACAAGTAATTTCTATTTCAAGCGTCCGCTTGGAACGTTGTAGTTTAATATTTATTAGAAGAGTTTGATAACTTGAGGAGTCAAATTGGCACCACAAACTGAAGAAGAACTCAATATTTATGATTTTATCATATTTTTGGAGTTGTCATAAATATGGTCTCACAAAATGTGATACCTTCAAAACCAAAAAATAAATTAATAAAACTTCCATCATATTATCAATCAAACAAGCTCAGCAACTTGCTTTGCACTACCAAGGGTTGTTAAACTCAAATTTTGGCAAAGGTAAAAACGGAGCATTAAAAGTTGTTGAACATTTGGGCTACATCCAAATCGATACACTTTCGGTGGTGGCGAGGGCTCACCATCACACCTTATGGAACAGGTTGCCCGATTACCAAGAATTTTACCTCAACGAACTGTTGGAAAAAGATAAAACCATATTTGAATACTGGAGTCATGCTGCTTCGTACTTGCCCATGTGCGATTATCGATTTTCGTTGCCACGAAAACAACATTATATTGAAGGAAAATCGCATTGGTTCGACCAAGACAAAAAGCTAAACAGCTATGTGTTGGACAGAATAAAAGCAGAAGGACCCTTGCAATCGAAAGATTTTGAGCATGTACGAAACACACCAGGCAATTGGTACGAATGGAAACCAGCAAAAAAGGCCTTGGAGCAGTTGTTTATGGAAGGTAAATTAATGGTGGCTAAACGACAAGGTTTTCAAAAAGTGTACGATATCACCGAACGCGTTTTACCTAAAAGCGTTGATACCTCAACTCCTACAGAAAAAGAAAATGCTGCTCATTTAATAAAAAGAGCTGTTCGAGCCAATGGATTGGTAGAAGAGAAAGAAATTGCCTACCTCCAACCCAAATTAAAAACAGCAATTAAAAATGAGCTTCAAAACTTAGTTGAAAGTGGTTTTTTAATTGAAATAAAAGTAGAAAACAAGTCAGAAACCTATTTCTCTACGCCAGAACAATTAACTGTTTTAAACACGCTTAAAACGAGTGGAGAAATTCATTTTCTTTCGCCGTTCGATAATGCAATTATTCAGCGAAAACGTGTTCAAAACCTGTTTAACTTCGATTATCAAATAGAATGTTACGTGCCAGAAGCTAAACGAAAGTTCGGGTATTTCTGTTTGCCCATTTTGTACAACAACCAATTTGTTGGGCGTTTCGACCCCAAAGCCGACCGAAAAACCAAAACATTTTACATTAAACAATTGCATTTTGAAAAAGGGTTTAAGCCAACCCAAAATTTTGAAACGCTTTTTAATGAAAAGCTAAACACTTTTGCTAAATTTAACGGTTGCGAAAAAATAATTCACCTTACATGAAAGAGAAACTTTACCAAATTATATTTGAACACGACACCAAAAAAGGAAAGCAATTTGATGTTGCGTTGCTTTGGTTGATTTTGTTTAGTGTGGTAATAGTAATTATTGAAAGTATTCCATACTTTCACAATAATTTTTTTACTGGTTTTTATGTAATTGAATGGTTTTTAACCATTGTTTTCTCTGTCGAATACATTTTACGAATTTACTGCTCTCCAAAACCATTAAAGTACATTTTTAGCTTTTGGGGTTTAATCGATTTGTTGTCTATTTTCCCAACTTATTTTGAATTGTTTGCTACTGGCTACCATTATTTATTATCGGTTCGTATATTTAGGTTGTTGCGTGTATTTAGGGTGCTACGTTTGGTTCAGTTTAACAAAGAAGCACAAATGCTTGTGAAAGCATTAAAAGATAGCATGTACAAAATCGGAGTGTTTTTATTAGCTGTTGTTGCTATTGTGGTAATGTTGGGTACTTTAATGTATGTAATTGAAGAAGACGAAAGTGGTTTTACCAGTATTCCACAAGGAATTTATTGGGCAATTGTAACCATAACTACTGTTGGTTTTGGTGATATTGTACCGCAAACCATTTTAGGTAAAATACTGGCATCCTTTGCCATGATTTTAGGTTACGCCATTATTGCAATCCCTACAGGTATTGTTACCGTTGAAATGGCAAGAAATAGAGAAAATACTAAAAAATGTACAAATTGCGAAAAAGAAAACCCCGAAACTGCCAATTTTTGTAGCAATTGCGGGGTTGAATTATTAAAATAACACAGCTTATTTATTTAAAAAAGCAGAATACATCCACACCAATTTTTCTTGTGCCCTAATGTAATCGCTCATTAGTGCATTGGTTCCCTCATCATCTGCCTCATTAGCTAAAGCAAGTATTTCGCGTTGCATAGCAATAACCATTTTGAATGAAGCTAAAATGTCTTCTACTGCTTTTATACCATCCGATACCTCTGTTTTTTCCTGAATTTTTGAAGCTTTTCTGTAATCAGAATAATTGTGGTTTGGCGCATAACCCAAGGTTAAAATTCGCTCGGCTACTTCGTCAATCTTAAGCACCAAGTCGTTGTACAATTCCTCAAACTTCAAGTGTAGCTCAAAAAACTTCTGTCCTTTTATGTTCCAATGGTATCCTCTAGTGTTTTGATAAAAAATAGAGTAATTTGCCAATAAATCGTTTAGTTTATCAGCTAATTGTTTCGATTTTTTGGTGTTTAATCCAATTGCGTTTGTGTTTTTCATGAGTTTATATTTTTTAAGTTATTTAATTAGCAGTCGTGCAACGTATTTTCCTATAATATCAAATTCCAAATTAATGGTGTCGCCCACTTTTATTGTGTGAAAAGTAGTGTGTTCAAACGTATAAGGAATAATACAAACAGAAAATTGGTTGTCTTTAGAGTTAACCACCGTTAAACTTACTCCGTTAACCGTTATAGAGCCTTTTTCTACCGTAATGTGTTCTTTGGTTTCGTGTTCAAAAGTATAAGTCCAGCTACCATTTTCTTCCACTATGTTTTTACAAATTGCAGTTTGGTCAACATGTCCTTGAACTACATGTCCGTCGAATCTTCCGCTTGCCGACATGGCTCGTTCGAGGTTTACTTTATCTCCCACTTTTAGTTTTCCTAAATTGGTTTTTTCAAGTGTTTCTTTAATTGCTGTTACCGTATAGGTATTGTCGTTAATTGCAACAATAGTAAGGCAAACGCCATTGTGAGCTAAGCTTTGGTCTATTTTAAGTTCATGTACAAAGCCACAAGTAAAGGTAAAATGTATGTTGTCTCCTTCGTGAATAATTTGTTTTAACTGCCCTAAATCTTCAATAATTCCAGTAAACATTTCTCAGTAAAAAGTTAAAAGTTTATAAAGTGAAAAGGAAAATGTTCCTACTTGTTTCTAAGTAAATGCACAAATCCTTTTAATACTCTTGGTTTTATTCCGTCTAAATATTTCTCGTTAACCGTACACACATAAAAATAAACACCATCGGCACTCATTGCACCGCCCTTTTGGTTTTTCCCGTCCCACAGAATATCTGGGTTGGTAGTTTCAAAAACCAAATTGCCCCAGCGGTTGTAAATTTGCATTTCAACCGATTCGACATAGCGATAAGGAAATGGTTTAAACACATCATTAAATCCATCGCTTCCTGGAGTAAAAATATTGGGCAACGAATAGCTCGGACAATTATCTACACAAACCGAATCGCTAAATATGCTTTCGTTACCTACAGAATCAACAGTTGTAACAACATAACATCCTGCAATTGAATTTAATTTTTCATGAATATAACTCAACAAACTTCCATCGGTTAAAGTCGTTACTAAATAATAATCTCCACTAACTGAATCGGTTTTGTAAATGTTGTAGCCCAAAATATCATCATTGCAATTTGTAGTTGGATTTATCCAGGAAAGTTTGTTTTGTTGAGTATCGCAAACTGCCTCAATACTTAAAATTGGAGCACAAGGTTTAACATTGTCAATTGGCTGAGCACAATTTTCTTGAGAAAAGTTAATAATGGGGCTAATTAATCCTGGTGATGAATACGAGCCTATACTTTTAACCTGATAACAATAGGTTTCACCATTTATTAACGCAGTATCAACATACGTTGAATTAGAAGTAATATCGAGCGAATCGAACACTAAAGTTATGGGGTTTTGTTTGTAAATAACATGTTGAGTGTTGGTCCACGGAACAGCTTCGCTCCAAGCTAATGTAATTTGATTATCCGATGGAATTAAGTTTAAAAATACCGATGAAGCAACTGTTGATTTACCCATTAACTCTCTTGTGCCTGCAGTTAAGTTATACATGTCTATTCGATAGAAATACTGAACTTCTTTGGTGTTCAACAAATTATCAGTAAAGGTAGTGTCGTTTATAGTTGCAGTAGAATCTATTAATGTTAATGACGATGAGGTTCCTTGTCCTCTATAAATTAAATAACGATAAGGACCGGGATAAAGAACTACATCAAATTCAGTTGGTTTACTCCACTCAACAGAAATAGAACCATTGGTGTTTGAAGTATTGTTTACGTTAGCGTGAGTAATAATTGGAACGTCTTTAATCAACTGTTCGCATACTTCTTCCGATGCTTTACTATCAGTTCCATCAGGATAATAAGCAACAATGCGATAACAATACGTTACTCCTGAAATTAAACCAAGTCCGTTGTTATTGTCGATATAATTGGTGTCGGATATGGTTGATGTTTCTCCTACCAACTGAAATCCGGTATAAGCAGGAACTCCTGTTTCGCAATAAGCGGGGTTCCAGCCCGACGCACCTTGTTTTCGGTAAATTTTATATTTAATGGCTTGATTACATGCCGTTTTGCTCCAATTTAAAGCAATAGCATTACTTAAAACTGTTGCATTTACATTTTTTGGTGCAGGAGCTAAAACATTAACAAAAAGCGAATGAAAATCGACTAAATTTGGATTACCATTATCAATAGCTTTAAACGACAAAATGTAATCGCCGCGTTGAATATTTAAACAACCTGGAATCCATGTAAATGTACCGTTTACACTACTCGATGCTCCAGAAGTTTGAAATGATGCAGGATTTGAAGAGGCAAAAAGTGGCCCTCCTGTTGCAGTAAATGTTACGGAGTTTCCGTCGGGGTCAGTGGCATTATAATTTACGGTTAACGTATCACCAACAACAATACAAGTATCTGTTGGACCTGTAATAATTGGGGGATTGTTGCTACATGCTGAAACTGTAATTTGCATGTCTCTTAAAATACTCCCTATTTTAATACCATTACGATACTCATCTACACGAATTGCAACATTGTATTCGCCAATTGCCAATGGGGTTTCCCAAATTAAATCTCCTGTTATGTAATTTACACTAATATAATTAGAAGCTTGAGGAAATGTATAGCCAGCAATTGGAGCTCCTCCAGTTTGTTTACATTCTTGAATTGAATAATACAAGCTATCTCCATCAATATCCCAAGCACCGGGATTGTGCACGTAAGTTTTTCCTACACAAGCATTATCAATGGGGGGATTAAGTAAAACAGGAGAATTGTTTATTCCAATAAATGGATTAATAATAAGTGAAGTTTCTAAATAAAAAACCACGTTTACAGAGTTTGGGATGTTAATTATTCCTGAGTTTCTGTTGGGGTCTTCAACACGAATTAAATATGGTGTTGGATTTGCTCCTGGATACGTGTGATTTTTGATGTAAACGTTTTTTAAAATATCGCCACCTAAAGAAACACTTGAATTTCTACCTAAAGAATCGATTGGGCTGCCATCTCCCCAATAAATTTCTAAAGTTGGTCTGTCTGCAGGACTCGATTCCTTTACATAGGTAATTACTGTTATTTCATAAGTAAACCCAGAAACATGGCGAAAGGTAATTTCTCCAGCTCTGTTGTGAGTTGCAAAAACTTGGTTTGAAACAAGTAAAAGAAATATGTAGAGTAGTTTTTTCAAATTAAACTTTAAAATTACTTTTTTCTTTTCAAATTATAAATTGAACTATTTTCCCCCTCCCTTCGGGAGGGTCGGGGTGGGCTTAATAATTAATTACTTGTTGTTCCATGTCTTTTGGGAGTTCTCTGTATTCGTATTCTTGTGTTCGGAGTTGAGGCTCAAAACCAGCTTCTCTAATAGCTTGTTGAATTCCATCGGCAGTAAAACGATGAGGAGCACCAGCTGCAGAAACTACATTTTCTTCAATCATTATCGAACCAAAATCATTTGCTCCGGCATGTAAACAAACCTGAGCTGTTTTTTCACCAACCGTTAACCACGATGCTTGAATGTTATCGATGTTTGGCAACATAATTCTGCTCAACGCAATCATTCTAATATACTCGTCGTCGGTTACCTGATTTGAAACTCCTTTTACTCGCTTTAACAATGTTCCATCATCCATAAATGGCCAAGGAATAAAAGCAATAAAACCTTTAGCATCGGCAGGTTTTTCTGCTTGCACTTCTCTTAACCAAACCAAATGTTCAAAACGTTCGGCAATTGTTTCAATATGCCCAAACATCATGGTTGCACTTGTAGTTAGTTTTAATTGATGTGCTGCCCGCATTACATCCAACCATTCTCTACCAGTACATTTTCCTTTCGAAATTAGGCGTCGAACTCTATCATTCAATATTTCGGCACCAGCTCCAGGAAGCGAATCTAAGCCTGCTTCTTTTAATGCTTTTAAAACTTCGGTATGTGTTAATCCTTCTAATTTGCTAATGTGTGCAATTTCTGGTGGTCCTAAAGCATGTAATTTAATGTTTGGAAACATTTTTTTAATTCCAGAAAAAGTATCAACGTAAAATTTCAATCCCAATTCAGGATGATGACCGCCTTGCAACAACAATTGATTTCCGCCATATTTTATGGTTTCTTCAATTTTCACTTTGTATTGCTCCATGGTGGTAATATAAGCCTCGAAATGCCCCGGAATACGATAAAAATTACAGAATTTGCAATTGGCAATACATACATTGGTGGTGTTTAAGTTTCTGTCAATAATCCAGGTTACTTTATTGCTGTTTTGTTTTTTTATCTTTCTAAGCTCATTTCCAACATACATCAACTCTGCTGTTGATGCATTTTTAAATAAAAACTCTCCTTCGGCAGCACTTAAAAACTCAAATTTTAATGCTCTTTCTAATAACGAATGTACTTGCATAATTTTCTATCTTTTGCCACAAATTGCACTAATTAACACAGATTTGCTGCACAAATTTTTATGTTAATATTTCAACAATTACTTTTTTTATTTTTTCTCTTCATTTTAATCAATTAATCTGCAAATTAAATTTGCGATAATCTGTGTAATCAGTGGCATAATAAAATTTATTTTTTCTTTTTTGCCACAAATTGCACTAATTAGCACAGATTGTTGCACAAATTTTTATGTTAAAATTACCCTTCTAAAAGTCAAAGAATCCTCACCAAAATTAATTATCAACCCAAGTTTTGATTTCGAACATGCTAAATAATTAATGGTTTGTTTAATATCTTCTTCATATATTCCTTCCTGATTGAGCTTTAACTTCTAGAATTAAATCATCATATACAACAAAATCAGCGATATATTTTCTTTTCAAAAGTCTTCCTTTATAATTTATAGTATAGTGTTTTTCTCTTTCATAATAAATTGAGTTATCTGAAAATTCAATTTCTAACGCATCTTTATAAACAACTTCTAAAAATCCTTTTCCAATAATCCTATGCACCTCCATCGCTAAACCTATAATTTTATAGGTTTCGTCTTTCATTAAAAAGTCTTCTTTTTTAGAATAAAATGCTTCTGGTTCCTCGATAATATACACTATTTTAATCTTTTAATCTGTGAATAGAATCTGCGAAAATTTGTGTAATCAGTGGCAAAATATCGTAGATTGTGTAATTATAAACTCTTTTATTATTCCTACTTTTGAACCTCTCAAAGTTACTATAAAATTTATCGCGATATGGAAATAAAAAAAATTAGCAAAATTGACTCTAAAAGTCATGTTGCATTTGTTGTAAATACTGAAAAAGAGCTTGATAATACCTTTTTTACTAAAGACGAACTGAGTTATATTAAAACTCAAATAAAAGACGAAAATAAACTAATCGTTATCAATCGCTTATCAAAGTTTGTGTTTGTTGTATTTACGGATAAAGGCAACGACTACAAAGCCTATCAAGTAGCTAGAAAAGCTGCAAGTAAATTGGTTGAAAAAGCCAACGAATTAAAAATTAAAGACTTAATTATTAGTTCAACTACCTCAACAATTGTTGCATTTATCGAAGCTTTGCTGCTAACCAATTATCAATTTTTAAAATATTATACCGAGAAAAAAGAAAATAGCTTAAAAAATGTTGGTTTAGTTGCTAAAATAACTGCCTCAGAACTTTCTGAAATTGTTACAGTTGCCACTGCAACCAATATTGCAAAAGACTTGGTAAACGAACCTGTTTCTTACCTAAACGCAACACAATTGGCTAATGAAGCCAAAAAACTTGGTAAAGAAGCTGGTTTTAAAGTAGAAGTTCTGAGTAAATCAAAAATTGAAGCATTAAAAATGGGTGGTTTGTTGGCTGTAAACAAAGGAAGCTTAGACCAGCCCACTTTTTCAATATTAGAATGGAAGCCAACGAAAGCTAAAAATAAAAAACCCATTATTTTGGTTGGAAAAGGAGTTGTTTATGACACTGGCGGATTGAGCTTAAAACCAACACCAAATTCAATGGATATGATGAAGTGTGACATGGCAGGAGCTGCAGCAATTATGGGAGTTTTATATGCTATTGCAAAAAACAAGTTGCCTTATCATGTAATTGGGTTAATTCCTGCAACCGACAATCGTCCTGGTGGAAATGCTTATGCTCCAGGTGATGTGGTAACCATGCACAACAAAAAAACTGTTGAGGTTTTAAATACTGATGCAGAAGGTAGAATGATTTTGGCCGATGCTTTAAGCTATGCTCAAAAATACAAACCCGAATTGGTTTTAGATGCCGCAACCCTTACGGGTGCTGCTGCTGCTGCAATAGGGCATTATGGTGTAGTTGCTATGGGAAATGTTGATGAAAAAATAATGAACAAGCTTAAAGAAAGTGGAAAAAATGTTTACGAACGAATTGTTGAGTTTCCATTTTGGGACGAATATAACGAGCAATTAAAATCAAGTATTGCCGATATGACCAACCTCGGGAATGGTATGGGAGGAGCAATTACAGCTGGTAAATTTTTAGAAAAATTTACCGACTATCCATACATCCACTTAGATATTGCTGGACCAGCTTTTATAAAAACACAAGTAGATTATATTTCTAAAGGAGGAACTGGTGTTGGAGTAAGATTGTTCTACGATTTTATTAAAAATTATTAAATAAGACCGAAGTTGGAAGACCGAAGTCAGAAAACTAGAAACAAGCAACTAGAAAAACATGTTAAAAAGAACTAACGATAAAATACGAATTGGAGTAAGCATTGGCGACTACAACGGCATTGGTTTAGAGGTTATTATTAAAACCTTTATGGACAATCAAATAACCGATTTGTGTACCCCTATTGTTTATGGTTCAAGTAAACTAGCTAACAACTATCGAAAAACCATGGATGTTGGAGATTTTAGTTTTAACAAAATTGCTAATGCTGATGAGGCTCATCCCAAAAAAGCCAATATGGTAAGTTGTTGGAGCGAAGAGGTTGAACTTTCTATGGGTTTATCAACTGCAAATGCTGGTAAATATGCTTTTTTATCGCTCGAAGCAGCTTGCAAAGATTTGTTTGATGGAAAAATTGATGCAATTGTAACTGCTCCAATTAACAAAGATAATATCCAATCCGATCAATTTAAATTTCCTGGTCATACCGAATATTTAACCGAAAAATTTGAAGGCGAATCATTAATGCTACTAACCAACGAAAATTTAAAAGTAGGCATTGCAACAAATCACATTCCTGTATCAGCTATTGCAAAAAGCTTAACGGTTGACAAAATTTTTTCAAAACTCAAAATTTTAAACAAAAGTTTGGTGCAAGATTTTGCCATAAATAGCCCTCGAATTGCGGTTTTAGGATTAAATCCGCATGCTGGCGACAACGGATTAATTGGAAAAGAAGAGCAAGAAATTATTATTCCGGCTATAAACAGTGCAAAAAGTATTGGATTACAAGTGTTTGGACCTTATCCTGCTGACGGTTTTTTTGGTTCTGCAAACTATTTAAAGTTTGATGCTATTTTAGCCATGTATCACGACCAAGGACTTATTCCTTTTAAAACATTATCGTTTGGCGAAGGGGTTAATTTTACTGCAGGGTTAAACATCATTAGAACTTCTCCCGACCATGGCGTTGCATATGATATTGCTGGGAAAAATATAGCTAACGAACAATCGTTTCGTTCTGCGGTTTATCTTGCCATAGATGTTTTCAGAAACCGACAAATGGATACTGAAATTAATGAGAATGTGTTGAAAGTGAGTAAAGGAAAATAAAAAACTTATTACTCAAAAACAATAGAAGAGATAAAGGCCTTGTCTTTCTCAAAAACACGCTGACTATCGAAAGTGTGTGCCTTTACCCAACCCAAACCAGGAACAAACCAGTCGGTTCTAGGAATTACAATATAGCCCTTGTTGTTTGTATAACCTTTTAAAACCTTATTAAAGTTTTTCTTAATTTTTTCGTTAATTTTTCTATTATCTTCTTCTATTTGTTTAGCATCAGATGATTTCATACCCTTAGTATCATATTCAAATTCCACTTTATAGCCTTGCTTAATCCAAATTTCGTAATCAATTTTGTATGCTTTAAAGGTTTTATCTCCAATTGAAACTTCTTCAAAAGCAATAACTTTAGAATTCATTCCAGAAATCATCTCACCACTTAAATTTACTGTTGATTTTGTTGCTACGTTAAAAGTATATATTGATGTAGTAATTGTATTTTTTGACAAATCACTTGAACTATACATTGTTTTCACATCACTTCTCCCTTCTTTGGTTACGTCAGACATGATTGAATAATCTGAATGAGGCTCTATTGATTGTCCAATTTCAAGTTTCATAGGTATTTTTTGAACACCATAAATCCACCAAAGATTGTTTTTTTCATCCACTAAAAATGGTTTTCGGGTCATGTACATGGTGTCGTCTTTGCACCAGGAGACTAGAGATAGGGTGTCAATACCCAAAACTTTATCCACACACCGGAACACCTGTTGCGGGAGGTTTTGAGGTGGAACAAATCAACTTTTTATTGAATAAATTAGCAGAAAGCAAAAAAACAATAATTGGTTTTGATTTAAACGAAGTGGGCAACGTAGAGTGGGACGCTAATGTTGGAGCAAGAGTATTGTATCGTTTGTGTAATTTCTTGGCAAAAAGTAATTATGCTAAGAAAGGAGAATAAAAAAACCGAAGTTAAATTTCGATAATCGAAATTTAACTTCGGTCATCAAACTTCCAACTTCTTTACTTTTTCACCATTTTTTTAGTAGCAATTAATTCGCCATCAGCAATAAGGCTGTAAGTGTAAACACCAGTTTTAAGGTTGTTGCCATAAACAGTTAATTTACTTTCGCCGCGCTCTTCAATAATCAGTTCTTTGATGATTCTACCATTTAGATCGTAAAACAACAATTTAGCCTCCATTACATCATTAGGGATGTTGTAATTAATTACTGTATTTTCAGCAAAAGGATTAGGCATATTTTGATCTAAGACAATGCTGTTTGAATTTATCAATTCAATACTTTTTTGGTTGGTAGCATTATTCAATTCATTGTTTAATGTCCTGTTGCTTTCTTCACAAATGTTGGCATTTCTAATACAACTCTCAAGATAAGCTAAACGAGTTTCCAAATCATTATTGATGGAATCTTGTATCTGTATAGTGTTTGACATGCTATCAATAACCAATTGTTGTTCTTGTATACCTTTTGTTAAAATTGGAATAAATGCTTGATAATTTAATGTTTTAAAATCAAAAGAAGAATTTATTTTTACACCATTTGTATCGTATTCATCGGGGTGTATGCCTTTACCTACTAGTTCTGGAAGCACTAATTCGACTTCTTGAGCTACAAAACCATATTGTTTCGAATCATTAAAACCAAGCTTACTGTAATTAATTACGTCGTTTAAATATGTCCTTGGTAATAACTGTGAAATAATACTTAATGCATCTGTAATTGAATCAATGTTCTTTTTAAACATCTGATCTGATACTCCAAATTGACCTGTATATAATAAATCACCAGCAAAATATCCAGCAAAATGAGGTCCTAAAGTACTACTTGTGTTTGGGGCTTGGGCGAAAACACCATAATTTATACCAGAAGAACCATTAGCTAAAAAACGACCACCAAAATTTTGAGTAAGAGAACCCGTAGCACTACCATAAACACCTACATTTTCTCCAGTATTACCTCCAGATGTTGTTGCACTTCCTGTAACGCCCCAACCAACCGAAGCACCTGGAGCTATTGCACTCCCGTTAACACCGACATTTCTAACGGTTGCCATACCACCGCCACTATTTATTCCATAACTGTCTTGACCACCCCATCCACTGGTATGAATACCAGTATTTCTAATTGTTGAATTTGTGGCAAGCACGTCAATAGACCGAGAATATGGTGAGTTTGCATCTGTATAAATTTGTGCACCAACACTATAATTCGCTGCTTGTTCAGAATTATGTACATAAATACCTCTTGACATAGACATTGTTGTAGTTCCTGTTTTATCAACTTGTAATTTAGCTATTGGTGTACAAGTTGTACCTATTCCAATATTGTTTCCAGTAGTTCCTTGTCCGCTAAAAATTAAATTAAAATCATTCAAAGGTATTTCTCTGTCTGACAATAAATTAGCTGTACTAGATGCTGAGCCACATGCTTGTCCCAACTGTATATTGTTGGCAGGATTAATACTCAATCCATTATCAGCAGTAACGGTTCCTGTACCTCCCACTGCATCAACCAACACCACATCACCATCTTGGTCAACGGTTAATACTCTTGTATTATCCACTCCGTTTGTTCCATTAGCAAGAGTTGGTGAAGCCGAAGTTAATTGCGTCAAACGCAACCCGCTCGCATTAGTATTTCCATATTTGGTGCTTTTCATGTTTGCACTAATCTCTACCGTGTTTCCTGTATTACAGAAAGCTGTTGAAGCAGGTTGACCACCAAAACCAACACCACCTGTTTCGGTATCTAAAGAACCTATCCAAAAGTTAAAATCTCTATTGGCAATTACCCTATCCTCTGTAAATTGTGTTGCCAATATCCCAGTAGTATTAACATTGCCATTAACATTAAGACATGGAACGCCTAATTGAACCACTCCTGCTGCATTAACAAAGATACCATTATCAGCAGTTACATTACCTCCCAAATTGCTACCATCAATCCAATGCACTCGGTTGTGGTCGTCAGGGTCGATAGCCAAAATTTGAGTTAGTGTATTGTCCTGTGTTACAGTTCTAATTCGTAAATCGCCATCAATATCTAGTTTGGCATTTATAGGATTAGCAACATTAAAAGCCGTTGTCCAGTTACCTATCCCCATCATTCCATGGTTAGTTAAAGGTAAAGTTGAAGCTGATGCAGGTATAATTCTAGCATCTTCAATAGCACCAGTATAAAAAATCATTGGCAAGTTTTCTTGTTGGTTGATGTGAGCTGTTCCAGTAGTAGTTATACCAATTCTTAAACCATCAGTTACGGTTTGTCCTGTGCCTGTTTGGTTAGTCATTTGAAGCCAAACTGGACTTGTTTGATAAAGACTCATGTGCAAGAGTGATTGAGGGCGGACATAAAGAGGGTCATTTGCACCAAAAGTATTACCTAAACCGAATTCGCCTGTGGCTGTAAATCTTGCAATATGTCTTCCATCCAAATCATGAGTGTTAGTTAAATTAGGCACAATAGTAGTAAACCCATTTCCAGCAGTAGTAAATCTAAAAACAAAATCATCTGGTCCTTGACCAGCTGCATTATCACTCCATGTTACACCCATTTCTGATAAATCTTGACCAGGAGCTAACGACCTGATGCCAACATACATTAAATCATTATTTCCAGTAAGTGTAATACCTGTTTGCATCCAAGGACGATAACCTGATTCTTGAACAAATCCACCCCCTAGGCTATTTTGAACCCCACTTAGATGAAGCATTGAGAAAGCTCCTTTTGAATTAAACAAAGAAGGATTAAAGTCTTGTGTCATCCAATCTTGTCCAAGAAGTAAATAACCACTTGTATTAACTCCTTCTGCCGCACCATAACCTGTTATACTGTATTGTGTTGCGGCATTAAAATCACCATTTAACTTCATTCGCCTTTGCGAATTGGTATAAGTATAAATTGGAGAATTCCACATCGTGCCGAAAATGTTGTTTGTGGCTGCTGGGTTTAATGTGCCATTCCCACCTCTAAACCAAGCATATTGCCCTTTTTGAACAGCAGGTAATCCTGTTGTTGGATCGGCAGCAGGGTTTGGTGTAGGAGCTTGCTGTGCAAACCCAACACTACTTAGCAGCACACATGCTGCAATTGTTATTTTTTTCATCTTGTTAAAGTTTAATTACCTTAACAATTGTATAAAACCTTTGTATGTTTTTTCTTTTGTTGTTATTAGATAATAATACGTTCCATCAGAAACATCTACTCCGCTTGTAGTTTTACCATTCCAAAAAGAATCGTTATTTATACTTTCAAACATCTTGTTTCCCCAACGATTAAATATTTCCACTTTTTCATAAGAAAAATTTAAAATAAACAAATCGTTTTTATTATCTCCATTAGGAGTAAATACATTTGGTATAATTAGTTGAGTACTATCTATCGAATCAATATTTTCTATAAGCTCAAGTATAATTCCATCTACATAATAGTAGGCAATACCTGAACCATCTTGCCAATCTGTTCCAGATTTTACACATAAAGTATCAGTAGCAAAATTAAGTGTATCTGCAAAATTACCAATAGTTAAATATTGTTCTCCGCCTTGAGCAATAAACTCACCTTCCACTTTGGTCCAATTGATGTTATCAGTAACAAAATCAGGACTTTTTATTTGTGGATTTGCAATAATGGGTTTAAAACAATCAAAACCAATAGAGTCGTTAGTAAATAAAGCACCTATGTTTTTTACTGCATATCCTCCAACAGTATCGGCCAAAGAAATGTAAAAACTAAAACGGTAAACTGTATTTTCTAACAAAGGAGATACTAATTTTGTTTGAACATATTCTCTACCATAGCTAACCCACTCCAAGTTTGGACATTGTAGTTGTGTCATAAAATATTGGTTGGAATAAAATCCTACATAACCTTGCCCACTATAAGCTGTTTGATACCCAAGTAAATTATTTGGAACATTAACTGTTGTGGTATTACATTCATTAAAATAATCTGATGTTCCAGCAGTAGGCATATACCAACCAGAGGCATGTTCAATTTGGTAATCTAAGGGTTGTGAGAAGTTTGTAGGACACGTATCATAAATTTCAAAATCACCATTGTAAACAAGATTTTGAGCCTTGCTACTGCCAACGCTTATTATTAGTGAAAGAAATAATATGTATAAAGGTTTATACCCCGAAGTTAATCGGGACTGAATGTCTTTTATGTTTTTAAAGGTATTCAGCAATTGTTAAAGTTTGTTTATAGTATAATTAATATTTATTGCTCATTGTTTGTAAACTCAAAAATAAGCAAAAAAGTGGCTTAGATACTTGCTTTACAAAGTACAGAAGCAATTCATGTTGCAGGTTCATTTCATAGGCAACCTCCTTTTTGGGTTAAAATGCACTTTTTGTTAACACATAAATAATTTTAAAAAAATAAATATATAAAACAGCTTAGAACTTATGGTTCTATTTAATAATTATTTTATTTATTTTTGATTTTTTTTATTACTATGTACATTAAAATAAGAGCCTTACGAAAATTAAAAGGATACAATCAAAGCCATGTGGCGAAGAAATTAGGGATAAGTCAAAAAGCTTATTCAAAAATTGAATTGGGTCAAACAAAATTGAATTGGCAATACATCAATCAGTTGGCAGAAATATTAGATACCAGCGTGTGGGTTTTTGTAAACCAAGATATAGCTATAGATGGTGATGAAACAAATCATTCAAACAACATTAATTTGTTGGAACAACTTATTTCTCGATATGAAAATGAAATCAATAAACTTAAAGAAGAAATAGTTAAACTCAATAGTAGATTGAGCGAATAATCATTTTAAGCCTCACAAGGGACTCTTAAATCGATAAAACCAATTTTCCACGAATCACCATTTTTGGTAAAATAAAATTTACCAACAGTTGTATTTACAACAGTAAAATCAATTTTTTCAGCAAAAACCGAAATGGCTTGTTTTTCTTTTTCGTTTAAGTCGGTATAATACCAAAATTCATCGTTAGCAAAAGGGTTTATTTTTTGAGCAAAACATCCTTGTTTGTCGTATGGTGTTGCATCGCAAATAATTTTGGGTAATTCTTCAAAAACGGGTTGTTGGTTTAGTTGGTTAAAGTTCAATGAAAAAAACTGTTCATCACGAATCGATTTAAATTTGGCAACGTCGTTTACCCGCTTAAAATTTGGCATTGCTCCGTTCGATTCAATAAAATAAACACCAAAAACCTCGTCGATAAACACATTTACATTTTCCGCATTTTTGCTTTCTACAGCAGATACAAAGGATTGGTAAAATACTAAAAAATCAGCATCTTCAGACGATAATTTTTTTATTTCTTCCACAACAACTTCATCTGTTGTTTCTTCTGCAAGTTGCTCATCAGTTGGCTGATTTTCGTCAGTTGTATTGCAAGTAAATGCTAATAAAATAGCTGCAATTGATAGTGTTTTTATCATTTTATTAAATCTTTTATAGGATTTCCAGTACAAGCACTTGGTGCATTAATATTTAAAAGAACTGCTAAAGTAGCGGCAATATCTGGTATTACTACTTTTTTTGTGGTTTCTCCTGCAGGAATTTGATTACCGTACCAAATAAGCGGCACATGTGTGTCGTAATGGTATGGAGAACCGTGTGTTGTTCCAGTAGAGTAACCAGCATTTATCCAACCTGAAGCCAATACATACACCACATCACCCGAACGTACCTGATTAAATCCTCGTTGAATGTTTGCTGCAATATTTTCGGTAATAACCGTAGTTTTTAGTGTTGTTGCGGTAAATGTTTGTGAAACACCTTCAAAAGTTAACAAGTAATTAGCAATTTCTTGTTCTATTTGAGCTACATTAAGATTGTTTTTTGCTATAATTTCATGATTTAAAAATACATTTCCATTGCTAATGTTTTCAATTAATTCGGCATTCCACTTGGTTAAGCAAAAGGTTTTTAAATCGGCAACCATTTTCTTCTTGTCAAAATATCCTGCGGGTATATGGTTGTCGATTAAGAACTGAGGAACATCAACAGCACCATGGTCTGCTGTAATAAAAATTAACACGTCGTTTTTTGCAAATTTTGATTCTAAAAAGGTAAGTAATTGTGCAATGTCTTGGTCCAAACGCAAATAATTGTCTTGCACTTCAACCGACATAGGTCCATATTGATGTCCGATATAATCAGGCGAAGAGTAACTTACCGCAAGAAAATCGGTAAACAAATCATCACCTAAATTTTCTCCAACAATAGCCGCTAAAGCCATTTCAGTGGTAATGTTGTTTCCAAAAGGTGTGTTTTTAATTAGGCTATAATTTTCATTACTATCTCTTAAGGCAGGTAAATTGTGAGGAAAAGTGGGTGTTTTTTCTCCTTTAAAAATACCTTCGTATGGATTGTTATCGGCTATACTTTCGGAGTAATCAGCAATTGGCAACAAAGTGTTCCAAGGCTTGCTTAAATAGGTGTTTGCCGAATTTTTTTTGTTCACCTCCTGAACCCATTTGGGTAACTGGTTTAAATAATAAGAACTCGAAATCCATTTTCCAGTATTTTTTCCTTCAAACCAATAAGCAGCATCTGCTTTGTGTCCCGCAGGAAGTATTGCTCCACGGTCTTTTAGTGAAACTCCTATTACTTTTCCTTTAAAATTAGTGTTGAGTTTTAGTTGGTCGGTTATGGTGGTCGTAACCATGTTTTTTGGCGACATTAGTCCCTCTTTTGAAGAGCTACCAATGGTTTTAACTGTAGTGTCTTCGGCACAATAAATCATTTTTTTGGTTTTTTTATTGTACCAATCGTTGGCAATAATTCCATGATTTTCGGGAGTTGTACCCGTATAAATTGAAGCATGTCCAGGTCCGGTGTAAGTAGGCATGTAATTGTAATGCGTGTTTTTACAGTTAAAACCACCATTAACTATTTTTTTAAAACCATCATCACTAAATTTGTTCCAATACCTATCGAGATAATCGTAACGCATTTGATCGATTACAATACCCACCACCAATTTGGGTTTTTGTTGCTGAGCAAATGAAAAAAACCCAGCAAAAAACAATACAGAAAAAGCAACTAAACGAATCATTGAACTTGATTTTTAAGTAGGAAATAAATTAAACCAACACCCACAGCAATACTAATGGTAATGTTTAAAAATGCTACTAAATAATTGCCTGATTTCAGCAAATCAAATGTTTCAAAACTAAAGGTTGAAAAGGTGCTAAAACCACCACAAAAACCTGTTATTAATAGTAGTTTTATTAGTTCATTATCAATTTTATTTTTTGAAAAAATCACTACAGCTGCTAAAATAATACAACTCAACATGTTGGAAATGAAAGTTCCCAATGGGAAATTACCCGTGTAAAAATTCAACACCCATTTTGATATGCCAAAACGCAACAAACTTCCTAATCCTCCACCAAAAAACACAGCAAAAATGTTTATCATAACATTAACTTTAGTTTAAAAAAAGTGTTGGTGAAACATAACATTTTCCACATTACAAATCCTATTATAGCCCCTAATGCAGCTCCACCTAAAATATCGCCAGGATAGTGTACGCCTAAATAAATGCGGCTGTATGACACTACTGCTGCCCAAATCAACAAAAAAGGGAACATCCATTTAAGGTGATTTTTTAACACCAAGCCTACAAAAACAGCCAATGCAAAAGTGTTAGCAGCATGAGATGATACAAAACCATATTTACCGCCACAATGATTGTTTACTATATGAACTAAATCAACAATTTCGGGGTTATGACATGGGCGTAAGCGTAAAAATACATCTTTAAAAAAATGAACCGAAAATTGATCGGAAGTAATGATTAGAAGGGTAATAAACGGCACTAAAACCAACAATTTCCATTTGAATTTGAAGCCCAACAAAACCGCTAAAATAAGATAAAAAGGTATCCAGCTATAGCGATCGCTAATCCACTCAAAAACCACATCAAAAAATGGCGAATGAATTCCGTTTAAAAAAAGAAATAACTCGGTGTCGATATGGTTGAGGCTAGAAAAAATATTAATTCGATTTAAAGTACAAACAAAAGTAACGAATTGTTGTAAATACAATTTTTATAGCAATGAAAAGTAACTAATTATAATTAGTTACTTTTGTAACCAATTTTATAAAACTTATTTTTTGAATCAACAAGTTTACGGATATCAAATGGCTCTTATTTCAGAGGTTTATTTGAGTACGCTTTCGTCAATTATGAAGCCTTACGGAATAGAGCGATATTTCTATCCTTTGCTTTTTTTATGCGAAAATAGTGGCAAATTAACCCAGAAAGATTTGGTTGTTGCCCTTAGGCGAGACAAAGTTTCTGTTATGAGAATGGTAAATTATTTTTGTGAAAAAGAACTTCTTAAAAGAATTGAGCATAACGAAGACAAAAGATGTCAAATTTTAGAAGTTACCGATAAAGCGATTCAGCTTATTCCTCAAATAAAAACAGCTGTTGATCAAACCAACAATCTGTTATTGAAAAACTTCTCGGAAGAAGAAAAAAATCAATTTATGTTAGGCATGGAAAAGTTATTGAGCACTATTGAAACCTTGCCAGAACCTGATTATATAGTGAAAGCAGTTAGAAGAAAAAATAAATAAATATGATAAAAAACGCGAATTATAGTTTAGTTTACTTAGTAATAATAGCCTTTTTAATGGGTTGTGGAGATGGAGAAAGCAATTCAAAAGAAGGAGTAAAAAGCAATATGCAGGTTGAAGGTTTTAAAGTAATTGCCAAACCTTTTAATGACGAAGTAGTTACTACTGCCGAAATTCTTGCAAACGAACAGGTAGAATTAAAGGCTCCTATTGCGGGTCAAGTTTTAGAAGTTTATTTTAAAGAAGGACAAAAAATAAACAAAGGAGATGTACTTATTCGGATTGATGATAGAAGCTGGAAAGCAGAGTTAATTGGCGTAAAAAGTGCTTTAGAAACAGCACAAAAAGAATACGATAGGAAAAAACAATTACTAGCCGTAGAAGGCAGTAGCCAAGAAGAAATAGACAACTCTTTTTCTGCACTTCAATTATTAAAATCAAAAGTTGAGCAATTACAAGTAAATATTGATTTAGCTAATGTTTCTGCTCCTTTTTCAGGAATGTTGGGTATGAGAAATTTTAGTCAAGGAGCTTTTCTTCAACAAGGAGTTACTATAACAACGCTTACTGAAACTAATCAATTAAAAGTAGATTTTACGTTGGCTCAACAACATTCAAACAGTATTGAAATTGGTAAAACCATTTTAGTGTTAATTGAAAAGGACACTTTAGAAGCAGTTATTTATGCCATAAACCCAGTAATAAACACTAATTCTAGAACCATTAATGTTAGAGCAACACTTAGTCAACCGAAACAGAAAACGATTATACCTGGAACTTATGCCGAAGTATTAGTAACCACTAATGATGTTGAAGATGCTCTTTTAATTCCAACCCAAGCTGTTGTTCCATCAATAAACGAGCAAACGGTATATGTTGCTAAAAACGGAAAAGCCGTTAAAAAAGTAGTTTTAGTTGGCAACAGAACTAAAGATAGAATTCATGTGTTGGAAGGAATTTCGGCAGGAGATACTGTAATAACAACAGGCCTGCTTCAAGTAAAAGACGGAATGGGTGTTTCTGTAAAAATAAATAATTAACAAAAATAGAGCATGACATTATCAGATATTAGTATAAAAAGACCTGTTCTTGCCACTGTTTTCGCAATTATTATTGTAATTCTGGGTGTGGTAGGCTTTGTCTCTTTGGGTGTTAGAGAGTATCCAAGCGTTGACCCTCCAGTAGTAACTATTACTACAAATTATACAGGGGCTAATGCCGAAATTATTGAGTCTCAAATTACTGAACCAATTGAAGAACAAATCAATAGTATTGATGGAGTAAAAACATTAAGTTCTATTAGTACCGATGGAAGAAGTACCATTACTGTAGAATTTTTACCTGAAATAGATTTAAATAATGCTGCCAACGACGTTCGCGACAAAGTATCACAAGCAATAAGAAATTTACCTCCAGATGCCGACCCACCAGTTGTAAATAAAGCAGATGCTAACTCCGACCCCATTTTATCTATTACTGTGCAAAGTGAAAAAAGAGGGTTGTTAGAATTATCACAAATTGGAAACAATATTTTTAAAGAACGATTACAAACCATTCCGGGAGTTAGTAGTATTCGTATTTGGGGAGAAAAAAAATATGCCATGAGATTGGAATTAAATCCAACCAAAATGGCAGAATTAAATATTACTCCAATTGAAATAAAACAGGCTTTAGCTACTCAAAATATTGAGCTCCCTTCAGGAAGAATTGAAGGTACTGAAACTGAATTAACAGTTAGAACAATTGGTAGATTATACACACCAGAAGATTTTGACAATCTGATTATTAAAAAAGAAAACACTACCCTTATTCGATTAAAAGATATTGGAAAAGCTCGCTTAGGAGCCGAAGCAGAACGTACTCTTTTAAGAGGAAATGGCGTAATTCCAATGGTTGGAATAGCCCTTCAACCTCAACCAGGTTCAAATTATATTGAAATTGTTGATGAGGCTTTTCGCAGATTGGAAATCATGAAAAAAGATTTACCAGAAGATATTCAACTTAATGTTGCAATGGACAAAACAGAATCTATCCGAAAAGCAATAAATGAAGTGGAAGAAACTATTTTGTTGGCTTTTATTTTAGTGTTAGTGGTAATCTTTTTCTTTCTAAGAAATTGGAGAACAACCTTTATTCCTATTATTTTAATTCCAATTACATTAATCGGAAGTTTTGCTGTACTATATGCTGCTAATTATTCTATTAATGTATTATCGTTATTGGGGCTTGTTTTGGCAACAGGTTTAGTGGTTGATGATGCCATTGTAGTAATGGAAAATATTTATTCGAAAGTTGAAGATGGAATGCACCCAATAAAAGCAGCTTTTGAAGGTGCTCGCGAAGTGTATTTTGCCGTAATTTCAACATCTGTAACATTAGTTTGTGTGTTTTTGCCAATCTTTTTTATGCCAGGGCTAACTGGGCAATTGTTTCAGGAATTTGCCATGGTAGTTGTTGCCTCAATTGTAATATCAACTTTTGTTACACTATCATTAACTCCAATGATGAGCTCTAGAATGCTTAAAAAAAGCAACAAAGAAAATGCTTTAATGAGAGTTTTTGCAAAAATGGTAAACAATAGTACCGACAAATACGTGAGTTCATTAAAATCGTTTATGGATAAACGCTGGATGGCAATTCCACTCTTTTTAGTGATGTTTTTAAGTATATTTTTAATTGGTTCTCAATTAAAATCAGAATTAGCACCAATGGAAGATAAAAGTCAGCTTCGAATTGTTGCTACAGCTCCAGAAGGGACTTCGTTTGAGGCAATGGATGCTTATCAACTTCAACTCATGAAAATGATGGATACCATTCCAGAAAAAGCGTTTCTTTTGGGAGTAACTTCTCCTTCTTTTAGAGCAGCAACAGCAGCAAATTCATCTTTTGTTCGAATTACATTGGTTGAACCATCAAAACGAAAAAAATCGCAAAATGAATTAGCAAATGAAATCAATCAAAAACTTAGGTCGTTAACCTTTGCAAAATCTTTTGTTGTGGAAGAGCCAACCATACAATCTAGCGGTGGAGGAATGGGTAAACTTCCGGTGCAATTTATTTTACAAGCACCCGATTTAGAACGATTAAAAACAGCTCTTCCGGTTTTCATGGATAGGGTTCAAAACAGCCCTGTTTTTGAAATTTCGCAAGTAGATTTAAAATTTAATAAACCCGAAATTACCCTATCTATTAACAGAAACAAAGCAATGTTAATGGGTGTGAGTGTTTCGGATATAGCCCAAACATTACAAACATTTTTAAGCGAAGAACGTTTGGGTTATTTCATTAAAGATGGAAAGCAATACTATGTTTTGGGAGAAGCCATGAAATCTAAAAAGGATGAGCCACTGGATATAACCAAAATAACCGTTAGAAATGCTAGTAACGAAATGGTAACTTTAGATAATGTGGTAGATGTTGAATTAAGCAGCCGACCACCATCTTTACTAAGGTTTAACAGATATACCTCAGCAACCATAGAAGCATCTCCAGCGTCGGGCTACACCATTGGCGATGGAATTGATGAGATGAAAAAAATTGCTTCAGAAGTGCTCGATGAATCGTTTAGTACCGAACTTGGAGGAAGTTCATCTGATTTTGCAGAAAGTTCAACCAGTACTTCTATTATTTTCCTGTTTTCATTATTGTTGGTTTACTTAACGCTTGCTGCCCAATTCGAAAGTTTTAGAGACCCTTTAATTATTATGCTTACAGTTCCGTTAGCATTAGCAGGAGCTCTGCTTACACTTTGGATTTTCGATCAAACGCTAAACATTTTTAGCCAAATTGGAATGATTGTTTTAATTGGAATTGTTACTAAAAACGGAATTTTAATTGTAGAATTTGCTAATCAAAAAAGAGATGCAGGAATGTCGTTAAAAGATGCTGCTTTTGAGGCTTCTTCTCAACGATTTCGACCAATTTTAATGACCAGTTTATCTACCGTTTTAGGAGCATTACCAATTGCCTTGGCAATAGGCGATTCTTCTACAAGTAGAATACCAATGGGTTTAAGTATTGTGGGAGGATTAATACTGTCGCTTGTTTTAACATTATATGTAATTCCTGCCTTGTACACTTACATAGCTAGTAAAGAGAATAAATTAATAGATGAAGCAGATTTTAAATAAAAGCATAGCCATTGTTATTATTGGCTTTTCATTATCGGCATCGGCACAAACCATGCAGGAGCTTGTAAATGTTGCATTAGCCAACAATTATCAAATTAGAGTGCTAAAAAACGAAGCTCAAATTGCCTCCAACAATAATTCGCTGGGAAATACTGGTGCTTTGCCTTCTGTTGATTTAAACGGAGCTTATACAACTTCGTTTAACAACACACGTCAAGAATTTGCCGATGGTTCTGTTCGTGAAGGAAATAATGCAAAAAACACCAATATTAACCTTTCCGTTTTAGCGAATTGGACCATTTTTAATGGGTTTAGTGTGTATGCTAAAAAAAGTCAGTTGAATTATTTGGAAGAACTAGGACAGCTAAACTCTAAATTTTATATAGAACAAACCGTTTCAGATATTGTAATGGCATACCATCAATTGGTTTATGAAAAACAATTACTTAAAAATTATCAACAATCGCTTAATATTTCGGCTATTCGATTAAACATTGAAAGAAAAAGAAAGGAAATTGGTTCGGGAAAAGCGATGGATTTTGGGCAAGCTCTAGTTGATTACCAAACCGACAGTATTCGCCTTTTGGCTCAGCAAAATACCATTCAATCGTTAGAAATAGAAATGAACCGTATTTTGGCAAATCCATTAGAAAAAGAACTTATTATTAATGAAGATACTATTGTTTTATTGCCCATTTCTTCTAAAGAAGAATTAATACAAAAAGTAGATGCCAGTAACAATCAATTAGAGCAAGAACGCTTACAAGAACTAATTGCAGAAACAGAGTTGAGATTGGCAAAAGCTAGTCGCTACCCCAAAATTGATTTGTTTGCTGGATATCAATATTCCAAAACATTTTCTGAAGTAGGTTTTTTTCTTTCAAACCAAAACTATGGACCAACAGTTGGTGTTAGCGTTAGCTTTAACTTATTTAATGGAGGTGCAAATAACCGTGAAATAAAAAACTCCAAAATACACTCCGAAAATGTTCAGCTAAACAAACAACAAGTAAACCAAAACATCAATGCCGATGTATTAAAATTCTATAACGAACACCTTTCGATGAATAAACGAATAGCTTTAGCAAAAAGCAATGTCGAAAACATGCAAAAAGTTTATGTTGCTGCCGAAGAACAGTTAAAAAAAGGAGCAATTAACGGATATGATTTTAGGTTAACCCAACTTTCGTTGTTAAATAGTGAAATTACATTAATGCAATTACAACTAGCTTCAAAAGCAATAGAACTCAATTTAAACAGACTTTCGGGAACTGTTTTAAGTACTTACATGTAGTTGTTTTTTAACCACAACACAGCGTCATCTTCGGTTTTAAACATTTTAATAGGTGTTTGTGGTCGGTAAAGATAGTTAAAGGTATGTACGACAAACCGAAGCATAATATTATCTTCTTTTATTGCACAGGCGGTAATTGCTAAACTAAGGTTGTTTACCAAATAATTTTTTTCTTCATCAGTTAGTTTAATGTGGTTGTATAAATCAACATAAAGTGGCGTCGGCTTGTTTTTGGTTAATTTAATTATCGTTTCAAAAATTACTTGTAATTCATTTTTATTTAATGTCAATACATTTTCATTGGCTCTAAAAAACAAAACGCCATCATTTCGAAGGTGAATAATTGCAAAATCAAGCACAACAGTATCTACTATTTCAATAGTATTTAACGACATGTAATTAAAAGGAAGAGTTGTTTTTTTATGTTAATTGTGTTGTTTTACTAAAAAATACACCATAAAGTTACAGCAACAATAAATAAAATACGTTTGTTATCTTCTTATTTTTGGAATCTTAAAATTTAAATTCATGAGTAAAACAAAAATTACCATAATTGGAACAGGAAACTTAGGTTCGTCATTAGTAAAAGGATTAGTAGATAGCGGAAAATACAAACCCGAACAGTTTACTTTAACTCGAAGAAATTTATTAAAATTAGACTCGCTTAAAGAACAAGGTTACCATGTTGGAAACAATAATGTTGATGCTGTAAAAACTGCCGATATCATTTTTTTAGCTGTTTTACCTCAAAAAATTAATAGCGTTTTAGAAGAACTAAAAGGAAAGCTAAAACCTAATCAATTAGTAGTATCGCTAGTAACAGGAATAAAAGTTAGCGAAATTGAAGCTATTATTGGAAATAAAACACCAATTGTTCGGGCAATGCCAAATACAGCTATTTCTATACGCGAATCGATGACTTGTATTGCAACAACTCCCTCAAACCAAAAATACATTCCTCAGGTGGTAGAAATGTTCGAGTTGGTTGGCGAAACAGCAGTAATAAACGAAGAACAAATGACTTCGGCAACAGCATTGTGTGCTTGTGGAATAGCTTTCTTTTTAAGAGCAATTCGTGCGGCATCGCAAGGCGGAAACGAAATAGATTTTCACGCAAGTGAAGCGTTAAAAATGGCAGCTCAAACAGCTAAAGGTGCTGCAAGTTTATTAATTGCCAACCATTCACATCCAGAAGATGAAATTGACAAAGTAACTTCGCCAAAAGGCTGTACCATTGCGGGCTTAAACGAAATGGAACACAACGGTTTTAGCTCTTCTTTTATCAAAGGAATTACCATTTCAGCAAAACAAGCAAAAGGTTTGTATAACGAGAATAAATGATAATTTAGCCGCTCGCATGAATGCTGTTATTTTTGTCAATAAAATAATTATTCAATGGTTTAGAAAAATACCACACAAACACAGGGTATTAATCTTAGCTTTATTGGTAGGCTTGTTTTCGGGCTGGGCAGCTGTTATTATTAAAAACTCGGTACATTTTACTAAAGAGTTACTTACTTGGAGTTTTGTTAAAGAATACGAAAACTACCTCTACTTTCTGTATCCTTTTATTGGATTATATCTTACCTCTTTGTTTGTAAAATACGTTGTCAAAAAACCAATGGGACACGGAATTCCAAACGTGTTGTTTGCCATTTCAAAAAACAAGAGCTTTATTAAAGCACAAAACATGTTTGCATCTATTGTAGCAAGTTCTTTAACAGTTGGCTTTGGAGGTTCGGTGGGTTTAGAGGGTCCAACCGTATCAACCACAAGTGCTATTGGTAGCAACATTGGTCGATTTTTTAAACAAAACTACAAAACCACTACATTGTTGTTGGGGTGTGGAGCAGCAGGAGCTATGTCGGGCATTTTTAATGCTCCAATTGCTGCATTGGTTTTTGTGTTGGAGGTTTTTATGTTCGATTTAACATTAACCTCAATGGTTCCTTTTTTAATGGCATCGGTTGCTGCTGCTTTAAGCTCAAGAATGATGCTCGGAAACAACGTACTTTTTGATATTAAAATACACGATATCTTTACTATTTATGATGTGCCTTTTTTTGTTTTACTCGGAATTTTTACAGGATTAATTTCAGCTTACTTTAATAAGGTTTTTATTATAGTTGAAGAATTTTTTGAAAAACTACGAAACAAAAGAGCTAAGTTGGTAGTTGGTGGTGTTTCGCTTGGTATTTTAATATTTTTTGTTCCTCCACTTTATGGCGAAGGGTTTGAAACCATTATTGCTTTGCTTAACAACCGAACCGACGAGGTGTTTTTTAACAGCATGTTTTACAATCAACGTGAAAATATTTTGCTGGTTATTGCTTTACTTTTTGGTGTAGTATTTTTAAAAGTAATTGCATCAGGAATTACATTTGGTGCAGGTGGTGTTGGAGGTGTTTTTGCTCCATCTTTGTTTATGGGAGCAACAAGCGGGTTTGTATTTTCTAAATCCATTAATCATTTTGGAAATTTTTCACTTTCTACCACCAATTTTACCTTGGTTGGTATGGCTGGATTAATTGCAGGTGTTTTACACGCTCCATTAACAGCATTGTTTTTAATTGCAGAAATTACTAAAGGTTATGAATTAATTATTCCGCTAATGATAACTTCTGCTATTTCGTATTTA
Organism: Flavobacteriales bacterium; assembly: GCA_015075325.1. Lineage (GTDB taxonomy): Bacteria > Bacteroidota > Bacteroidia > Flavobacteriales_E > Vicingaceae > Vicingus. The sequence continues at coordinate 98,774 of JABTUP010000011.1, forward strand.
ATTTCAAAATACTTTGTAGAACATTCGGTTTATAATGTTCAGTTAGCAAAAAAAGGCGATTTAATAACTCGCCACAAAGACAGAGCAGTGCTTACCATGATGAACCTTGAAGACGAAATTGAAAACGACTTTATTAAAGTTTTGCCCGAGCAAACGCTTGGTGATTTGGTTCAAGCCGTTTCTAAGTCGTCGCGAAACTTATTTCCTGTAGTCGATAAAAAAGGCGTTTTACAAGGTGTAGTTACCCTCGACGACATACGAGAAATTATGTTTAATCCTGAATTATATCAATCGGTAACCATTGAATCTATTATGACTCTTGCTCCAGATTATGTTTATTTAACCGATAACATGGATATAGTAATGGAAAAATTTGCTCAAACAAATGCCTGGAATTTGCCTGTTATTTATCACGATAAGTATGTGGGATTTGTATCAAAATCAAAACTGTTTAATGCCTACCGCAAACAATTGCTGCATTTTTCGGAAGAATAAATTTTACGCACAACAATTCCGTGTAATTTTACCGAGTGAAAAAACAAGCTAACATAGTTGCGATTTTTGTTTTTGTTACACTTTATTGCTTTGTAATTGGTGTAAATAGCAATTCATTAAAATCAACTGCAAATTTTGCACAACAATCAAATCAAGAGGATTTATTTTCGATAAGTTCGGCAGGTATTATTTTTCATACTCCACAAGCCGAAAACTCCCTTAATACTACAAATAACTTACCTGTTTTTAGTGGTAGAAACCCATTTAGTTTACTTTGGGCAATAATAAAAACCACCGAACAACTTTTACAAAACGAATTTTCGCATTATTCCTTATTTTTAAGAAATTTTCCAATAAAATTTCAAAAACCCGATATTATTTACCCGTTTCATTTTTTCTGGTAAATCCTTATAGAACTGTTACTTTTTTAAAACTGTAGCATTTTATTTTTTTTTCAGGGTTGTAAATCTACAACCCTACACATTATTATTTACTAGTTAAAATTTTATAAAATGGATTTAGGAACTACAATTATTGGTCTTATTATATTATTTATTTGTTTATTACCTTTTATATTAATGGGCGTTAGCCGAAGTAAAAGAAAAAAACAATTTTTACAAACATTGGTTGATTATGCCAATGAACATAAAGGAAGTATAACCCAGCACGAAACAGCTGGTGATATAATTATTGGTTTAGATGAAAAAAACAATACTGTATTTTTTTATACTAAAAATAAAACCACCGAAACAAAACAACACATTAGGTTAGTTGATTATAAAAAATGTGCTGTTGATACAACCACTCGCGACTTTAATAACAGCAGGTTAATTGATACGGTTGAGTTAACTTTTACACCTATCGAAAAAACAAAACCCATAGAAAACTTGTTGTTTTTTAATTCCAAAAACAATTTACAATTGAGCGGAGAGCTTCAATTGGCAGAGAAATGGGCAATTTTGATAAATAGCAAAATAGGCATATAACTTATTTAGGTATTTACAAATAAAC
>JABTUP010000012.1 GCA_015075325.1 Flavobacteriales bacterium
ATGAAATCAAAAATCATTACAACCAATATCAAACGTTAAAAGATGTTTGGAAATTTTTTCCGAAAAAGAAAGTGGAAGTAAGTAGCGATAATGTATTAATTAATATCAATACAATTGAAGAATATAAAAGCCTCCCCAACCCCTCCGAAGGAGGGGCTTGTGTAGCTAACTCAACTAGGTGTCGTGACCACTTGTCAATTACAAAAATGAATGACAAACTATTATAAATTATAAAGAATGAATCGGTTAATTTTAATTACTATACTAGGCAAGTGTGCTAAAATCTCCTCCACGCCATTAGCGTGGGAGGTCGGGAGGGGCTAATGAATATCTATAACGAAATAGAACAAATAAGAACCTTAGGAATAGATGCCGCTCTTTGTACTATTATTCATACAAAAGGCTCTACACCACGAAAGGTAGGAGCAAAAATGCTGGTATTAAGTTCGGGGCAAATTAAAGGTACTATTGGAGGTGGAAATTTAGAAAAAGATGTAATTAAAAATGCGTTAGTTCAATTAAAAAAAAAAGAAGCTAAGATTTTTAAACACGACTTATTACATCAGCACAACATGTGTTGTGGCGGAACGGTTGAAATTTTTATAGAACCCATAGAAAAAATGAAACGACTCTACATTTTTGGAGCAGGACACACAGGGCAGGCATTAGCAAAGTTTGCTTTGTCGCTAGATTTTGAAATTTTTATTCTTGACGATAGAAAAGAATACATCGATCAATTAAAAGAGGTAACAGCCATAAATAAATTTCAGGTTGATTATAAAAAAGTATTGCCAACATTACCTTTTGATGAAAATACTTTTGTGGTGATTTTAACCTACGAACACGAAATAGATAGAGATATCCTATCCTATTGCATTAATAAACCTCATGCATACTTAGGAATGATTGGTAGTAAGCGAAAAATAGAAATAACCAAAAAAATGTTTTTAGATGCAGATATTACCTCTAAAAAACAACTAGAAAAAGTACACATGCCTATTGGAGCAAACATTTTTGCAGAAACACCCGAAGAAATTGCTATTAGCATTTTAGCAGAATTAATAGAAGTGAAAAATAAGCCCCACCAAACCTCCCCAAAGGGGAGGCTTACGTAGAGGAGCGAATAATAATGATGAAACTTAGTATAAACAATAAAAAACACCTTCCAACTTAACTTGTATTTTATGGCAAGTGAGTTGGAAACTCCTCCACGCCAATGGCGTGGGAGGTCGGGAGGGGCTTTATGAAAAAAGTAGCAATAATAACAGGAGCAGCCAAAGGAATTGGCAAAGCAATAGCAGAACGAATGGTTGCAGAAAACTACATTACCATTTTAGTAGATGTTGATGTTGAAAACGGACAACAATTGGCTAAAAATTTGGGTTCAAATGCCCATTTTTACTCATGTAATATTAGCGATGAACAAGCTGTAGCAACCTTTTTTAATACCATTGTAGAAAAATTTGGAACAGTTAACGCCTTAGTAAACAATGCAGGAATTATAAAAGACAACGTAATTTGGAAAATGCCAACCGAAGATTTTGATGCAGTAATCGACATCAATTTAAAAGGCACTTGGCTCATGTGTAAAAATGCTGCTAGCATAATGAAAAACCAACAAAACGGAAGAATCGTAAACATCGCTTCGCGTGCATGGTTAGGCAATCCCGGACAATCTAATTATTCCGCTTCAAAAGCTGGAGTAGTTGGTTTAACAAGAGTGTTGGCATTAGAATTAGGCAAACATGGCGTTTTAGTAAATGCCATAGCTCCAGGTTTAATTGATACTCCTTTAACCCAAAAACTACCTCTCGATGTTCAAGAAAAACTAATACAAGCACAGCCCACCAAAAGCATGGGTAAACCCGAAGATATTGCCAATACCGTAGCCTTTTTATGCAACGAAAAAACACAATTTATTACAGGTCAAACCATTTATGTAGATGGTGGTAAGAGTATTGGAGCAGGAATTTAAAGTTTTTCCTGCTGTCATTCAGAACAATGTTTTTCCCACGCTAAAAGCGTGGAGAAAAACGAAGTGATGAATCTTTTATGTTAATGGTAAAATAGAAACAGATTCTTCACTTCGTTTTACACGAAAACAAGTTTTCTATAAAACATCGTTCTGAATGACTGTAAGAAAAAATACTAAGTAATTTTACTTAAAGCCATTACGTATATTTAATAATCATCCTGATTATCAGTAATTTAATTTTATTTTTATTTTTCAAAACATGACCAGCATCATAAAATGGGGGGGGGTAATGTTTGTATTTTAGCCGCTTTATAAATTAAAATTATTTTGAAAAAACCAACATTACTTTTGTTTATTAACATTGCGTTATTTTTAACTACAATGGCACAACACACCATTACAGGTAAAATTATAGACGAAAACAATCAGCCGTTAGAGTTTGTGGTGCTTACCGTAATGCAAAACGATAGCATCCTAAAAGAAGAAGTGGTAAAAGAACAAGGCGAATTTGCTGTATCACTTCCTGTGGGAACTTATTCGTTTAATATCATCTATTTTGGCAAAATAATTTTAACACGAGAAGTTGCTGTTACCCAATCGGTAAACTTAGGAAACTTACAAGCCACCATTGGCAGCCTTACCTTAGGCGAGTTTGTTTTAGAAGATACCAAAAACCTGATTGAACGAAAAGTAGACAGGCTCGTGTTTAATGTAGAGAATACAGTGGCAGCAAGTGGCGGAGATGCGTTGGATTTGTTAAAAATTACGCCACGAGTAAAAGTAGAAAATGATAAAATTGCCATGATTGGTAAAAGCGGTATGTCGGTAATGATTGACGACCGCATCGTACAACTTTCTGGCGAAGAATTGGTAAATTATTTAAAAAACATACCATCTGATAACATTAGTAGCATAGAAGTAATTACCAATCCACCAGCAAAATACAGTGCTGAAGGTAATAGTGGCTTAATTAACATTAAACTCAAAAAAGCGATAAACAACAGTTGGAGTGCAGACCTTAGAAGTTCTTACCAACAAGCCACTTACGCTAGGGGTTCCGTTGGAGGTAATTTTAATTATAGAAAAGATAAACTTTCGTTTTACACGAATTTTTATTATTCTGATGGTTCTAATGCTTATCAAACCATATCAAAAGTAGATTATCAGGAGGTATTATTAAAAGAATCTATTGATGGTAGAAGTTATTTCCAACCTTTAAATGTAAAACTAGGGTTAGATTATTCTATTTCCGAAAAAATAAGCATGGGTTTTTTGGTTAATGGTACAAAATTATTTCCAAATAATTCTCCTTCAATCACCACAAGCAAATTGATAAATCAGCAAACTCAAGAAATAGATTCATTGATTAAAACCAATAGCATAGACAACAGCGAAAATCAAAGAAATTCAGCAAATTATCATTTGATTTTTACCTTGGATACTAACGGTAGAAAACTATCCTTAGACATTGATTATTTTAAGATAAATAATCAATCAAATCGTTATTTTGAATCAAGTACTATTTTAAATAACGGAGAAATCTCGGTAGGTTCTTTTGCTTCAGCAAACAATACTGGCAACCAACAAATAGAAAACTATTCGGTTAATTTAGACATGGAACACCCTTTTAAATGGGCTACATTTAATTATGGTGGACGATTAACCACTACCCAAACCAATAACGAATTGTTGTTTTTCGATTTAGAAACTGGCACACCTATTTTCGATGATAGCCAAAGTAACACGTTTGTTTTTTCGGAAAACACTCAGGCGGCTTATTTTTCTGCACAAAAAGAGCTAACAAAAAAATGGGAGGCAAAAGTAGGATTACGAGCTGAAAACACGAACACCAAAGGAAAATCCATTACCATAAATCAAACCAACACCATACAATACTTTCAACTTTTTCCTACCGCTTATCTGTCTTTTGTTCCAAACGATAGCAACAGTTTTTCGTTAAATTACGGCAGAAGAATCAACCGACCTTCGTTTTCTTTATTAAACCCTTTTCGAATCATTTACAATCCGTATTCATTTTATGAAGGAAATCCATTTCTATTACCATCTTTTTCTCATAATGTGGAGTTAGAATATATGTACAAAGATTTTTGGGTAAATACCCTTTATTTTTCTAAACTCGAAAACGATTTTGAACAAGTATCTCTAGTAGATAGTTCAAGTATTGTTATGCGTGCCGTTCCTAAAAATTTCATCGAAAACAGTACGGTTGGTTTAACAGAAAATATTACGGTAAATCCGTTTAAATTCTTAAAAACTAATTTCTCAATAGATGTTTTTTACAGCCACACCACATCATCAAAAGATTTTGCTTTAAATTTATTAAGCGGTTGGAACGGAGGGTTAAGTATTTCTAATGATATAACCTTAAACAAAAGCAAAACAGCTTTTTTTAATGTCTCCTATTTTTATGTTACTAATGGTGTCAGCAACTTAGACAGAAACAACGATTTTGACCAACTAGATGTAGCTTTAAAAATCTTGTTTTGGAAAGAAAAAGTAAAATTAACCATTGCCGGAAACGACTTATTGAGCAGCAATAGACCTGAATATACTTCGGTTACCAACGGTATAAAAAATTCTTTTAGAAATTATTCTGACTATCGGTTTTTTAGAATCAGCATTTCCTACAATTTTGGCGGAACACCAAAAGACAACGAACAACGGGAAAATAAAAATAGTGAAGAACTAAACAGAACAAATTAAATGAATTAACAACCCTGTATTTTGTAGTGTACAATGCAGAAGAAAGGTTTTTAATAATAGCTTGCAAGCAAAGAGCGATAAAGAATTAACCTCTTTAAACGATGATTCAAGTAATAAACTAAATAAATTTTAAAAAATGAAAAATTTAAATTTAATTAAACGATTTCAAACTGTTAAGCAGGATAAATCAATTGAGTTAATTGAAGGATTTATCTTAACTGCTTTAAAGGGTGGTGAAGGATGCAATACAAAAACTAAAAGTGGTTGTACTAAATGCAAACCCAATTCAGCTACTGGAGGATAGTATTAAAAAAATTAAATATTGATAATATTTAGCAGGAGAAAATTTTCTCCTGCTTTTTTTCCTATAACCTAAATTAAAATTCAAACATGAGCTTAAAACTTTCATCTTACCTTATTGTTCCAAAAACACATATTGACAGTAAAAAAAATTACCTAGTTTATTCTACCCGTTCTGGGAATTCACTAGTTATTAATGAAAAAACATTAAGTAATTTACAAAAAAGTATTTTTACGAATATACCAGAAGAACTGAAAAGAAAATTAATTGAAAATAAAATTTTAGTTGACTCAAATGAAAATGAATTTGAATCAATAATTAATGTTTTTAAGAATGCGAAAAAAATCGATACTACATTAAGTCTTGTTATTGCTCCATCCGCAAACTGTCAATTAGGATGTGATTATTGTGGTCAAATTCATTCAAAAACCAATATGAATATTGATCTAGAAAGAAACATAATAAATCATATTACAAAAAAACTTAATTGTAAGGAATATAAAGACATAGAAATAGTCTGGTATGGTGGAGAACCATTGTTAAGTATTAAGTCAATAGAAAGGCTGACAGATAAAATAAAAAGTATTTGTGATGCCAATAAAATAAACTACACCTCATCTATGATTACAAATGGATTAAACCTTAATTCTAGAAATTTTGAAAACCTAGTATTGAAAATGAATATAAAAAGTTTTCAAATCACAGTAGATGGAACAAAAAACACTCATGATAATAGTAGGCACACGAAAGAGTTAAAACCAACTTTCGATATAATTTTTAATAATATCATAAAAGCAGCTAAAAGCTCAATTTATCTCTCGGAAAATGTTCATATTTCAATTAGGGTAAATGTTCATAAAAATAATGTAAACGAAATCGATGATTTAATAGATTTTTTGTATTCAAAAGAAATTCATAATAAAGTAGATTTATATTTTGCTGCTGTTCACGATTGGGGAAATAATAAAGCAGACGAAAAAATTGGACTTTCTCAAAATGAATTTGCAGAAAGAGAAATAGATTGGTTAATTAAAATGAATGACTTAGGATTTAAAAAATCAACTATTTTACCTCCTGCCATAACTGGAACTTGTATGACAACTAGTGATGACTCGGAATTAATTGATGCAACTGGTAAAGTTTCTTATTGTTGGGAAGTGCCTTACACTGACGAATTTATTAAAGATACAAGTTTAACGATTGGTAATCTTAATGAAGCTAAAGAAATGACTTATAATAAGTCATTTCCTTTACGAGATTGGTTTAATGACATAAAAAGTGGAACTAATAATAGTTCAAATTGTAAAAATTGCATTTTTTTACCAAATTGTGGAGGTGCTTGTCCTATATCATGGTACAAAGGTAATCCCGCTTGCCCATCATTTAAATTTAATATCGAGGATAGATTAATCATGGAATACCTTTCAGTCACTGAAAATCAACCTATTGAAGCTTTTGTTGAGAATAATTAAAATAAATAAATCCCATGAACAAACCAACCATCATCGCAATCATTATGCTTTTAAACTTTTCGTGTGTAAGTTCGCAAGAAAAGGAGCAAGTTGTAGAAGAAACAACTATTTTACAACAAACAACACCTTTTAATCAACTAGAAGTGAAGTCGATTGACAAGGTTATACTAGAGCAAGGAACAACACCAAGCATAGCAATAATTAAAGGCAGCGAATACCAAAGTTTATTGGAAATAAATACCTTAAACGGTAAATTAACCATCAACAAAAAACAAACGAAAGACAAAAAGTTAAAAAACAAGCAGATTTATCTTAAAATTACCTATACCAACCTGAACCAAATCAGTTTGATAAATTTAGGAAGTGTTTTGTGCGAAAATGCAATAAACAGTAAAGACCTTAACATTGAAACGCAAAACACAGCCAATGTTAACTTCAACATAATTTGCGATAATCTTAATCTAACTTGTTCTAATTCAGCCAATATAGTACTTACTGGGCAATCGAAAATAAGTGACATTGATGTTAAGAACTCGGCTAATTTAGATTTTTCAATCTTTAAGGTAGAAGAGTTAAATCTAACAGCCAAAAATGGAGCTAACGGTAAAATAAATACATCAGGTAAACTTTCTATTTTGCTAGAAAATTATGCCTTATTTACGGTAAAAGGCAACCCAACAATAATTAAAAAAGAAATTAAAAATGTGGCTAATTTTAAAATGTAAGGCAGTTAGGCGTTAGTGTCATTCTGAACGATGTTTTACAGAAAACTTGTTTTTCGTGTAAAACGAAGTGAAGAATCTTTTAACATTGGTAATACCTAAAAACAGATTCTTCACTTCATTTTTCTATCCGTTAACCAACGGATGAAAAATATCGTTCAGAATGACAAGGAAAACAGCATCTACGTAAATCAGCGACATCCCAGCCTGAATGGACGGGCAAGTGCGGGAAATAAAAAAATGAAAAAAAACAACTTAAAATTCACCCCCCAACACGACCAAATGGATTGTGGCTCAGCTTGTTTGGCGATGGTGGCAAGTTGTTATGGTAAAAATTATTCGTTGCAATTTTTTAGAGATAAAACCTTTGTTACTCGCGAGGGAGTTTCCATATTAGGAATTACCGAAGCCGCTCAACAGATAGGTTTAGAAACATTAACTGGTAAATTAACTACTGCTAAATTAATTGAGCAAAGAGAAGTTACACCTTGTATTTTACACTGGAATCAAAATCATTTTGTTGTACTTCAAAAAATCAGTAAAAACATTTTTACAGGCAATTATTCATTTAAAATTGCCGACCCCAGCCACGGCATCATTACTTTAGAAGAACACACTTTTAATAATTCTTGGCTTTCAGACAACGATAAAGGAGTTTCCATTTTCTTAAGTCCAACCGAAGCTTTTTATCAACAAACACCTCCAAAAGAGGAAAGATTAACTTTAAAATACCTGCTTAGTTATTTAATTCCTTATAAAAAGCAGCTAACCACCATGTTTTTAATGTTGTTGTTAGGAAGTGGTTTAACCTTAATATTCCCTTTTCTTACTCAAAACTTAATTGATAAAGGAGTTAATGCCAAAAATTTAAACATCATTTCCATTATTCTGTTGGCACAATTGGGTGTTTTTTTAGGAGCGATAACTATCAACGTAATCAGAAACTGGTTAATGCTTTATGTTGGAACAAAACTGAGTATTACCATTATTTCCGATTTTCTGAAAAAATTAATGCAATTACCCATTAAGTTTTTCGATACCAAATTAATGGGAGATTTTAACCAACGCATACAGGATAACGAACGAATAGAAGAATTTTTAACCTCTCAAAGTTTAATAACAGTATTTTCAATAATTACTTTTTCGGTATTTTTTGGGGTTTTGTGGTTTTATGATTTTACCATCCTGTTGGTTTATATCACATTAACTGCACTTGCTGTTGGATGGTCGTTTTATTGGCTTAAAAAACGTAAAATTTTAGATTATTATAAATTTCAACAACGTAGTGAAAACCAAGAATCCATTTATGAAATAATAAATGGAGTAACCGAAATGAAACTTAATCAGTTTGAAGATTTTAAACGTAATGAGTGGGAGAATATTCAACAAAAATTATTTAAAATAAACATTAGAATATTAAAACTCGACCAATTTCAACTTTCGGGGTTTGAGTTTTTAAACCAACTAAAAAATATTTTAGTAACCTTTTTAGCTGCCACTTTTGTAATAAAAGACAAAATGACTTTAGGCGAATTATTAGCCGTTTCTTTCATTGTAGGTGAATTAAATTCTCCAATTAACCAATTAGTCAATTTTTTCCGTTCCTTGCAAGATGCAAAATTGAGTTTAGAACGATTAAACGAGGTTCAAAACCACCCAACAGAAGAAGATGATAAAGCTTTCCAACCGTTACAATTAGAACAATTAACTATTTCAGATAATAATGGAATACTTTTTAAAAATGTAAGTTTTCAATACGAAGGACCTAAGTCGCCTTTTGTATTAAAAAACATTAATTTTTTTATTCCAGAAGGTAAAGTTACCGCAATAGTTGGAGCTAGTGGAAGTGGAAAAACTACTTTAATGAAACTACTTTTAAAATTCTACGCTCCAACGCAAGGAAATATTTTGTACAACAACAAGGATATTGAAGAAATTTCGCCACAAAGTTTAAGAGAAAATTGTGGAGTTGTAATGCAAGACGGTTTTATATTTTCTGACACTATAAAACGAAATATTGCAACTGGAGATAAAAATATCTCTGAAAAAAAATTAAAGGAAGCTGTAAAAACAACTAATTTATCAGAATTTATAGAAGCATTACCTCTAAAATACAACACCAAAATTGGAGCTTCTGGTAATGGTATTTCTGGAGGTCAGAAACAGCGAATTTTAATTGCTCGTGCGGTGTATAAAAACCCTCACTATATTTTTTTAGATGAAGCCACAAGTGCATTAGATGCAGAAAATGAAAAGATAATACACGACAATCTACAAAACTTTTTCAAAGGAAAAACAGTTGTTGTTATCGCTCACAGACTATCTACTGTAAAAAATGCTGACCAAATCATCGTTTTAAAAGAGGGTAAATTAGTGGAAATAGGTAATCACCAACAATTGGTTACTAATAAAAATCACTACTTCAATTTAGTTAAAAATCAATTGGAATTAGGGAATTAACCATCAATTCCAACACCAAAAATGTGATGAATATCATTTTATAATAGAATCAGTTTTATGAATTTTACGAGTCTTGGGACTTTATTTAAGTCCAGATGTAAAATTCAGATCTATGCAAATCATAAAACTAACCGTTAACGGAAAAGAACACAACGTAATCGTTGAACCACACGAAACTTTAGCTCACGTTTTACGTGAAAAAATTCAACTAACTGGAACCAAATTAGGTTGCGAACAAGCCAGTTGTGGAGCTTGTACCATTTTTGTTGATGGAAAAGCAGTACAAAGTTGTATCACCCCAGCCATGCGAGTTGCAGGAAGTGTAATTACCACCATTGAAGGTATTGCCGACCACAACAAACTCCACAAGCTACAAGAAAAATTTGTAGAAAAAGGTGCCATCCAATGCGGCTATTGTACTCCAGGTATGATTATGACTTCATTAGATTTTTTAGAAGAAAACCCTAACCCTACTACCGACGAAATTAAAGAAGCCTTATCTGGAAACTTATGCAGATGTACAGGTTATAAAAAAATAATTGAAGCGGTGGAGTCATACGTTGTTGAATCTAATCAAACCTCTAAGGTTTTGGAAAACATGGAAGTTTCTAAGTTTAAAATGGTCGGACAACCTCGTCCTTACATCGAAGCAACCAAAAAAGTGCAAGGAACTGCCGATTATGCTGATGATATTAAAATAAAAAATGCATTGTATTGTAAATTTTTAAGAAGCACCCATGCTCATGCTAAAATCAATAGCATTGATGTTTCCAAAGCACAAAAAGTTCCTGGAGTTAGAGCTATTATTACAGGAAAAGAATTGCCTGTTACTTTTGGTGTTTTACCTATTTCGCAAGATGAAACCGCAATGGCAATTGAAAAAACCCGCTACATTGGCGAAATAGTTGCCGCTGTTGCTGCCGACACAGAGGAAATTGCACAATATGCCTGTTCTTTAATTAAAGTGGATTACACGCCTATTCGTCCATTTTTTGATATGCAAGAATGTTGCGAAGACATTGGAACTGACGAAAAAATTCACGCTTACGGAAAATTCAACAACAACATTCATAAAAAAGCCGAATTGCGTTTTGGCAATCAACAAGAAGGCTTGGCTGCTGCCGATAATCGACTAAAAGTTGATTTCGATTTTCAAGGAATTAATCATGGTTTTACCGAACCTCATGCTGCAACAGCTTGGTGGGATGAAAATGGGTTAACCATCATTACAGCTACCCAAGTGCCTCACTATTTACACCGATTTTTAGCCAAAGTAATGGAAGTGCCTATGAATCGTGTTCGAGTAATAAAACCTTATGTAGGCGGTGGGTTTGGCGGAAAATCCGACCCATTTCCTCATGAAATGATTATCTCACATTTATCACGTATTTTAGGTCAACCCGTAAAAGTTCGTTTTACTCGTGAAGAAGTATTTTTATCCAACCATGGAAGACATCCTACTAAATTAACCATTGATATGGGAGTTAGCAACGATGGCATTATTCAGGCTCTCGATGCCGATGTAATTATTGATGGTGGTGCATACGGAAGTTTTGGTGTTGTAACAACTTACTACAACGGAGTACTTTTACAAGCTCCTTATAAGTTAGATAATTTCGGCTTTAGAACCCGTAGGGTTTATACCAATAAACCTCAATGTGGTGCAATGCGTGGGCATGGTGCAGTAAATTCGCGTTATGCGGTAGAAACCATGATTGACCGATTTGCCGAAAAACTGAACATGGATCCGTGTGAACTTCGTTTTAAAAATTTCTTAGACGAAAATACCATCACTGTTGGTCAGTACCGAGTTACCTCCAACGGAAGTAGAGAATCGCTCAAAAAAGTTATGGAACTTTCGGACTGGGCAAACAAATATAAAAAATTACCAAAAGGACACGGAATTGGTGTGGCTTGCGGATTTTTTATCAGCGGAAGTGCATTACCAATTCATTGGAACGAGTATCCACAATCGGTGGTGCATTTAAAAGTTGATTTAGACGGAAGAGTTTTAGTAACTTCTGGTGCAAGTGATATTGGTCAAGGTAGTGATACCATGTTAGCCATTATTGTAGCAGAAGTGTTGGGTTTAAGTTTAGACAATATTTTTGTTGTAGCTGCCGACACCACCTTAACTCCAATCGATTTAGGTAGTTATTCGAGTCGGGTAACTTTTATGGCAGGAAATGCAGCAAAAACAGCTGCCGAAAACTTAAAAGAACAAATATTAGACGCTATTTCAAAACTTCACAATGTTGAAAAATCTGAACTACATTTTGAAAACGAAAAAGTATTTACCAACGACAGAAAAGTAGATTTAACATGGACAGAAGCCATTGAAAACGCTACACGAAAAGTGGGAGCATTAAATAGCACAGGAGCTTACAACTCTCCAAAATTAGGTGGTGATTTTAAAGGAGCTGGTGCTGGTTTAAGCCCTTCGTATAGTTTTGGAGCTGTAATTACAGAAGTTAAAGTCGATTTAGAAACTGGTCATGTAAAAGTGCTCGACATTTGGGGAGCTCATGATGCTGGAAAAGCATTAAATCCATTAGCTGTTGAAGGTCAGTTAGAAGGCTCTTGGCACATGGGAATGGGACAAGCTTTAAGCGAACAAATGAAATATTACAACGGATTGTTGGTAAATAGCAATTTGGTAGATTACAAAATTCCAACGAGCAAAGACACTCCTCCAATCCATACCAATATTATTGAAACCATTGACCCAGAAGGACCATTTGGAGCAAAAGAATGTGGCGAAGGAGCCATTCATCCAGTAATTCCAGCAATAGCCAATGCCATTTATGATGCCGTTGGAGTTCGAATTACTTCATTGCCAATAAATTCAGAAGAAGTATTGAAAGCGATGAACTCAATTAAACAATTTGAAAATTTGAAAATGTAACCTTCTCCCCTTGAGGGGAGATTAAAGAGGGGTGATTATAGTATAATCATCACCCTCCCAACCTCCCTCAAGGGAGGAGTAAAAACAAATAATTATGATAGCAGAAAAAAAATACATCCTCGCAACAACCGTTCAAGAAGCCATTGAACAAGCAATTGCCAACAAAGGAAACTTTAAATTTTTGGCTGGAGGAACCGATGTAATGGTAAATAAATTTCAGGGAAACGAAACTTCTGGATGTTTAATTGACATTACCAAAATTGAAGCGTTAAAAGGAATTACCAAACAAGGCAATTTCTTACGAATTGGAGCATTAGAAATTTTAGAAGAACTGAAATTTAATGCCGATTTAAAAGCTGAATTCCCCATGTTAATTGAAGCTGCTTTAGCTGTTGGTTCTCCATTAATTCGGAAAACTGCAACCATTGGCGGAAATGTGTTATGCGAAAACCGTTGTTTGTATTACAACCAAAGCGAATGGTGGAGAGAATCGGTTGGCTATTGCTTAAAATGCAGCGGCGACATTTGTATTGCCACACAAGGTAAAAATGCTTGTTTTTCGGAATTGGTTTCTGATACTGCCCCTGCCCTAATTGCTATGGATGCTGAAATTGAATTTATTGATGAAAATGGTACTTCCCGAAAAAAATTAGAAGAAATTTATTCGGGCGATGGCGTAAAACCTCGAAACTTATCTGAAACAACAATTGTTACCGCTTTGTATTTACCGCTCAACAGAAGTTTTAAAACTGCTTTTTTTAAACTTCGCGAACGCGAAAGTTTAGAATTTACTTCACTAACCACAGCCGTTGCTATTGATAAAAACAACAAACTAAAAATTGCTTTGGCTGGAGTTGACCCAAAACCAGTTGTGGTTGAGGGAAATGTGAACGATGATAAAGAGGAACTCATTAAAAAAGCAGTAAAATCAGCTCGTGCTGTAGATAACGACATGTATTCTCGAAAATACCGTAGAGAAATGATTAGCGTTTATTTAAAAAGAAGTTTTGAAAGATTATCTTAAAAAAATAATAAAAGACTTTTTTGTCTTTTATTATAATATTCCTAAATTTGTGTTAAATTAAAACACAAGCATTATGGAACATAACCCTTTAAAAGTAATGTATGATGAACATGAAATCATCAAACAAGCTGAAGAAATAATTAAAAACTTAGATAGTGTTTGGGAAACCGACACCCAAAAATACGCTGAAACAGTAACCAAGCTAGTCGATTTTTTTAAAGAATATGCCGATGGTTATCATCACCGCAAAGAAGAAGATGTATTATTTCCAGCAATAAAAGATCATCCCGATTTTGTTCTTCAAGAAATTATTGATGAGTTTGAAGAACACCATGTTGGTTTTCGCGAATATGCAGCCGAAATTAGAGAAGCCTTAAGCGAAAAAGATTATACTCATTCATACAAAATATTGAAACGATACATTGATGAATTGCTCGACCACATAGCCGCCGAAAATGAAGAACTTTTTATTTTAGCTGAAAATTTAATGGACGAACATCAATTAGAAACCATCTATTTCAAATTTGTGGATGTTGACATGGAATTAGGTGAAAGCAGAAAAAAAGATTTTGAAAAACTAATTAATTCAATGCTATGAAATAGCCACGTGCTAAAGCACACACCAACAAAGTTAGCAGCGAAACAATAAGAAAACAATAGAAAAACTGAGCTAAAGACTGATGAAGATACATTGGCGTATTCCATATGACCGATTTAATAAAATAAATATCTACTTATGAAAAATCAATTCACCTTTTTACCAGTAGTCAAAGAACTACCAGATGGGCATCCAGTAAAAGTATATTTTGAAGAAGCCAAGCTAATTCAGCAATTAATCGACGAAATTAGAACAATTGACCCTGCTGAAGATTTTCAAAAATATTACAATGCTTTTAACGAATTAGCAACCATCGAAAAACGATTTCAACGAAAAGAAAACCAACTTTTTCCTTACCTAGAAAAACACGGCTGGGATGGTCCAAGTCAAGGAATGTGGTCGTTTCATGATAACTTGCGAGAAATAATTCGTTTAATAAACAAACAAAACGAAGAAAAAGACATCGAAAAAATAAAAATGAATCTCCCGTTTTTATTAGACGGAATAGAGCGTTTAATGGGAGTTGAAGACATGCGATTGTTCCCCAACGCAATGCAGCTTCTTACCAAAGAAGATTGGGAAGAATTTTACCAAGGCGATGAGGAAATTGGTTGGATGCTAAAAGAAAAACCTGCACCGTACCCTGCTGTTGAAGAAGAAGTTTACATTCACCCAAGTGAAGATAAAACCGAAAGAAAACTAACTTTTTCGCTAGAAAACACCTTTCATTACGACGAGGGTTACATGACTCCTGAACAAGTTAATTTATTGCTTAAATTTTTACCCGTTGATATCACTTACGTTGACGAAAACGATAAAGTAATTTTTTATAACCGTGGCGAAGACCGTGTTTTTCCCCGAAGCAAAGGAATAATTGGAAGAGAAGTAAAATTTTGCCATCCGCCCAAAAGCGTTCACATGGTATTGCGTATTGTTGACGAATTTAGAGCTGGAACAAAAGATGTAGCCGAATTTTGGATAAATTTTAAAGGCAGAATGATTCACATTCGCTACTTTGCCATTAGAGATAAAGATAAAAAATATCGAGGTGTAATAGAAATGTCGCAAGATATTACAGACATTCAAAAATTAGAAGGTCAACAACGTTTGTTAGATTGGGATTGATGTAAAGCAATGTTTTTCGTAGATTTACAGAAAAAATAAAAAATGCAAGAAGAAATTACACCTTGTCCGAAATGCAAATCGCCATACGGATACCCAACCGACAACAATTTATACGCTTGTCCTGAATGTGGTTTTGAATGGAGCCCTGAAGAATTAGCCGCAGAATTTGCTTTAGTGGTAAAAGATGCTAACGGCAACATATTACAAAATGGCGACGATGTTGCTATTATTAAAGATTTAGCCGTAAAAGGATTTCAAAAATCGATAAAAGTAGGGACAAAGATTAAAAACATTAAATTGGTTGAAGGCGACCACAATATCGATTGTAAAATTGATGGATTTGGAGCTATGGCACTAAAATCAGAGTTTGTAAAAAAGGTTTAAGATGTTAGGCAATAGTAAATTTATTTGCCAATAACTTTATATTTGAGGTACTGTGTCCACAATCATTCGTTCCAAACCATACAATGATTACTCTACGTTTATAAAAAATAAATTTGGCGAACGAGTTCAAAAAATTTCTTTAGATACTGGTTTTACTTGCCCCAATAGAGATGGAACCAAAGGTTTTGGAGGTTGTACCTATTGCAACAACAATACGTTTAACCCTTACTATTGTAAACCAAGTAAAAGCATTACTCAACAGTTAAACGAAGGTATTGCTTTTTTCTCAAAAAAATATAAAACACAACAATACTTAGCTTATTTTCAGGCATATACCAACACTTATGCTGATATTGAATTGGTAAAGGAATTGTACCTCGAAGCCATCAATCATCCACAAATTATTGGTTTGGTAATTGGCACTCGCCCCGATTGTATTAACGAAGAGCTTATCCATTTTTTAGCAGAATTGGCTAAAACCAATTATATTGCTTTAGAATTTGGTGTAGAAAGTACGTTAAACCGAACACTCGATTTTATTAACCGCTGCCACACTTTTGAAGAAACCAAAGCAGCATACGAATTGGCTAAAAACAAAAATTTACATTTAGGAGCTCATTTAATTATAGGTTTACCAGGAGAAAGTAAAGAAGAAATGCTCAACCACGCTGTAGAACTCTCCAAATTGCCCATCAACACATTAAAAATTCATCAATTGCAGGTGGTAAAACACACCATGATGGCTCAACAACTCAAAACAGAGCCGCATTTGTTTAACCTTTTTGAATTGGATGATTATATCGAATTTATTTGCGATTTCGTTGCTCTGCTCCGCCCCGACATCATTATTGAACGATTTATTAGCGAATCGCCAGCTCATTTACTTATTGCCCCAAAATGGAATGGCGTTAAAAACTTTGAAATTGTTTCTAAAGTTGAAAACAGGTTAAAAGAAAAAAATCTTTGGCAAGGGAAACATTACGTTGAATGTATTTGAATACCAAATTAATTAGCGTGAACTCAATTTTAAAAACGCAAATTCCAACTTCGGGCTTCTGATTTCCGACTTCAAAGCTCAATCTTTTTCAACCCAATCGCCATGAGTTTTAATTAAATTGATGAGTTCTTCAACAGCTTCCGATTCGGGAACATTTCGTTTAACTACTTCTTTTTCTTTATAGAGTGTAATTTTTCCAACTCCAGTACCAACATACCCGTAGTCGGCATCAGCCATTTCGCCAGGACCATTAACAATACATCCCATGATTCCAATTTTTACTCCTTTTAAGTGAGCCGTTACTGCTCTAATTTTTGCCGTGGTTTCTTGCAAATCAAACAATGTTCGTCCGCAACTCGGGCAAGAAATGTATTCTGTTTTTGAAATTCTAGTTCGTGTGGCTTGTAAAATTCCAAATGCTGTATCGTTTACCATTTTATCGCTTCCGCAATGTTCTGCAGCAATAAAAATACCGTCGCCTAAACCATCAACCAATAAAGCTCCAATATCTGTCGAGGCATGAAGTTGCAATTGTTCGGGGGTTAAATCTGCGTAAGCTCTTCCAATAATTACTGGAGTTGTGCAATGGTTGTTTATCAGCTCAATAAACAACTTGCGTTGTTCCGCCATGCCGTGTTTATTGTAGGTGTCAATCATTAATACAGCAGTAGAATCATTTTTTAATTTTTGAATCAATTCAGCTGTTACATCAGGTAACGTAACATACACCACGTTTAATTTTTCTGATAAATCTGATGTGTTAACGTATGTTTTCGCATCAATAAACGGGTAGCTGTTAAAATTGTTTCTAACGGTTAACCATGTTTTGTAATTGTAAATTAAACCCAAAGTTCCGGGCACTTCAAAATCGATGGTTTTATCACCTAAAAAAACGTAATCGCAAGCCAATTCGGTAATGTTCCATTTGTCTAACGGTACAGAATATTGATAACCCAAAGCAAAAAATGACGCCGGAGTTATCTTTTCTTTCATGCAAAAATCGGCAACTACTCTTGGAACATTTGAACCTCCAAAATTTAATACTTCGTGTGTTTTACGTTTGTTGTATTCGAAAGGAGTTAAACAATAATTATTAATGGGTTCAATTGCTTGATGTTCGTTTCTGTTTTGGTATCGTGTAACCAACTCCTTTGCAACAGGTATTTCAAATTCGGGGTCTTCGGTTAACGAAACACGAATGGTATCGCCCAAACCATCTTCCAACAGCGTTCCAATTCCAACAGCCGATTTTATTCTGCCGTCTTCACCATCGCCAGCTTCAGTTACTCCCAAATGAAGCGGGTAGTTCATCCCTTCTGCTATCATTTTACTAACCAACAAACGATAAGCTTGAACCACTACCAGCGTATTACTCGCTTTCATAGATAAAACAATATCGTGATAATCAAATTCTCTACAAATGCGTAAAAATTCCATTGCCGATTCAACCATTCCCATAGGAGAATCGCCATAACGGCTCATTATTCTATCCGACAAAGAGCCGTGGTTGGTTCCTATACGCATGGCTGTTCCATGCTCCTTGCATATTTTTACCAAAGGAATAAAGCGTTCCTTTAATCGCTGAAGTTCTGCTTGATAGGTTTCGTCGGTATATTCAATATTTTCAAATTTCTTTTTATCGGCATAGTTACCCGGATTAACCCTTACTTTTTCTACGATTTTTGCAGCAACTTCGGCAGCATTGGGCGTAAAATGGATGTCGGCAACCAACGGTGTATGATAACCTCTTTTGCGTAATTCGGCTTTAATGTTAGCTAAATTTTCGGCTTCTTTTATGCTTGGTGCAGTAATTCGAACAATTTCGCAACCTGCTTCAATCATTCTAATACTTTGTTCTACTGTTGCCATGGTATTCATGGTATCGGTAGTAGTCATCGATTGAATACGAATGGGGTTATTGCCTCCAATACCAATGTTACCTACTTTTACTTCTCTTGTTTTAAAACGCTGATATTGGGTTAAACTGCTACAGTACATAAAAATAAATTTTGTATGCAAAGTTATACCAATTGCAATAAGAATTTTACCGCTACCCACTTTTTTACTACCGTTAATGAAATGATAGTTTCAAATACAAACTTTTGTTTTATATTAGCGTAAAGTTTATTGATTTAAAACATCAACCTATGAAAAAATTATTTACCCTTTTATTAATTGCAAACCTTATTACAATTAATAGCAGCATAGCTCAAACTGCTCCTGTAGCTGTTAATGATACAGTTTGGAGTGTATTTGACACGCAAATAAGTATAACTAGAACATTTATTGTTTCAAACGACACCACAAAGGGTGGTGGGCTTTTAAAAGTAGATACCATTTTTTACAATGGCTCTGGTGTAGTTAGTAATGTCTCAAAAAATGCTCTTGGAATAAACAGCTTTAAATACACACCTCCTGTAGGTTTTTTTGGTTTAGATAGTGTAACCTATTACTTAACCAATTACCCTACTAACTATGGATACGATACAGCTATAATTTATATTAATGTTAAAAGAAAAGCCTTTGAAAACATTGATTTAAACAACATTAACGCTAGGATAGATAAAGAAGTCTTGTTTATGGATAGAAATAATAGTGTCGCTGCATTTGAAGTACCAAAAGGCAGTGGTTCAACAACCATTTTTGCAGCAAATCTTTGGTTTGCGGGATTAAATTCCTCCTCTCAACTTAGAGGGTACGTTGAAACTTTTGGACTTACAGATGTAAATAACGCTGGTCCAATAGGAGTTGATTCAAATTATAGCTACCAATGGGATAGGGTTTGGAAAGTGAGTACATTGGACATTCAAAGTCACATTAACGGTAATGGAACTACCGAAGCCATTTTAAACTGGCCTGCTCATGGCGATGTGTCTAAAGGACAAGCCCAAAATTTAGCTCCATTTGTTGATTATAATGGCGATAATTATTACAACCCATTAGATGGCGATTACCCACTAATAAAAGGGCAACAAGCCATTTATTTTATTCGAAATTCGGATAGAACTTTGTTAAGTGGATTTGAAAAAAGCGAGTTAGAATTTCATGGAATGGTGTATGCCTACGATTGTCCCGAAGATTCGGCAATAAACCATACTGTTTTTGTGGATTATACCATTTACAACCGCTCTACTTCTACCCTAACCGATTGCTATTTTGGACAATGGGTCGATTTAGATGTAGGAAATGCTGTTGATGATTATATCGGTTGTGATGTGTCTCGTGGTACTTTTTATGGTTATAATGGCGATAATTTTGATGGAGATGCAAATGGAGCAAATGGCTATGGTGCATCTCCACCTTTTCAAGGAGTAACTTTTTTAAAAGGTGCAAAACTAGATGACGACGGTAACGATAACCCTTTAACAACTGATGTGCCTACTGCATTGGCTCAAAACGGAATGCCTTACGCAGGTTTAGGAACTGGCTTTGGTGATGGAACAATTGATAATGAATATGTCGGATTAAGTCATTTTATGACCTATAATATAGGAAGCCCATTGAACGGAAACGGTGACCCTAGTTTTCTACAAGATTACTATTACTACCTGAAAGGAAAATGGTTAGATGGAAGTCCAGTCTTATATAATGGACTCGCATCAAATTATATGTTCACAGGAAATTCCGACCCACTACATTGGAGTACTGCTGGTATTGACCCTATGATGGAGTGGTCAGAAGTTGCTACAAGTAACACTCCTGGTGATAGAAGAGGAGTGGGTTCAACAGGTCCATTTACCTTTTATCCAGGGGAGGTGTTAGAAATGGAATTAGCTTTTGTTTTTGGTAGAGATTACAACGGCACTGATAATGTTTCGAGTTTTTCGGTAATGCAAGAACGGGTGGATTCTATTCGTAGCTACCATGCCAATGGTTTTGCAACAACACCTTGTGGGGGAGCTATTTTAGGAACTAAACCAAACTTAACACAACAATCCGTGCTAACCATTTATCCAAATCCATTTAACAGCCAATTTATTTTAACTTACCAACCTACAAGCTCAGCAGTTGTTGAAGTATTTAATTTATTGGGCAATAAAGTGGTAAATCAAAACTTTACACAAAAAAATACAGTTTTAGATTTAGCCAACCAACCCAACGGAATTTATTTGGTAAAAGTTACTGATGGCAGCAAGGTGTTGATTAAAAAAGTGGTTAAACAGTAATTCTTTTTGGTCGTCATTCCTTGCATAACAAGGAATCTCAAACTAAAAGAGATGGCGGGTCGAGCCCGCCATGACGTTTTTATCTAATTCATCGTAGAGCTCAACCATCGTTCAGCTTTTTCAACACTCATGTTGTTGGCTATAGCATAAGCTTCCACTTGGTCGGCATTAATTTTACCTACACCAAAATATTTAGCTTGTGGATGCCCAAAATACATTCCGCTAACTGCTGCGGTTGGGTACATGGCAAGACTTTCGGTTAACTCAATGCCAGTATTTTTTTCAGCATCTAACAACTTAAATAAATCTAATTTTAGCGTATGATTTGGGCAAGCAGGATAGCCTGGGGCAGGTCTAATTCCTCGATATTTCTCATCAATTAAATCTTCGTTGCTTAAATTTTCTGTATTGGCATAACCCCAAATTTCTTTACGTACTTTTTGGTGCATGTATTCAGCAAAGGCTTCCGCTAAACGGTCTGCTAAGGCTTTTAACATAATGGAATTGTAGTCGTCGTGGTCGGCTTCAAATCGGTTGATGTGTTCTTCTATTCCAATACCTGTGGTTACTGCAAATCCACCAATGTAATCTTTAATTTCAGTTTCTTTTGGGGCAATAAAATCGGCTAAAGAGATATTTGGGATGCCAGTTCCTTTTTTTGCCTGTTGGCGTAATTGATGAAGCGTTCCAATGGTTTTGCCGTTTTCATACACTTCAATGGTGTCATCATTAACGGTGTTTGCTTCCCAAATACCAATAACCGCATTGGCTTTAATCCATTTTTCGTCAACTATCTTATTTAACATCTGTTGAGCATCAGCAAACAGTTTCTTGGCAGCCTCACCAACTACTTCATCGGTTAAAATTTGTGGGTAACGCCCTGCTAGTTCCCAAGTTCTAAAAAACGGACTCCAATCAATAAAATCGACTAATGTTTTGATGGGAAAATCGTTAAACACCTGAACGCCCAGTTGGTTTGGTTTAAACGGTTTTTCGTTATTAAAATCGATTTTTAATTTGTTTTCTCGTGCTTCAGCAATAGTCAAGAATTCTTTAGTTGCATTTCTTTTTGCATGGATATCTCGTAAGTTTTGGTATTCTGCTTTTATTTTGCTTACAAATTCTGAATTATTTTTTGCTAATAATTCTCCAACAACAGGAACACTTCTTGAAGCATCTAAAACATATACAGTTGGAGCTTTGGTATAATTAGGTTCAATTTTTACTGCGGTATGAATTTTTGACGTTGTGGCACCACCAATTAATAATGGAATAGATAATCCTTGTCGTTCCATTTCTTTTGCGAAAAAAGCCATCTCATCTAATGAGGGAGTAATTAACCCGCTTAAACCAATCATGTCAACCTTTTCTTTTATGGCAGTTTCAATAATTTTTTCGGCGGGAACCATTACGCCTAAATCAATTACTTCATAATTGTTACAAGCCAATACAACACCAACAATGTTTTTACCAATATCGTGTACATCACCTTTTACGGTAGCCAAGAGTACTTTAGCCCCACCCGACCTCCCCGAAGGGGAGGAGTGTTGACTGGATGTTTGTTCAGCCATTTCGTAGCTGTTATAAGCCCCTCCTTCGGAGGGGTTGGGGAGGCGTTTCTTTTCTTCTTCAATGTAGGGTAAAAGATAAGCAACGGCTTTTTTCATTACCCTAGCACTTTTTACTACTTGGGGTAAAAACATTTTTCCTGCTCCAAATAAATCGCCAACTACATTCATTCCGTCCATTAAAGGACCTTCAATTACTTCAATTGGTTTGTCAAATAATTTTCGACATTCTTCGGTGTCTTCATCAATAAATTCAACAATACCTTTTACTAAAGCATGAGAAAGTCTTTCTTTAACAGGAGCATTTCGCCATTCTAAAGCTACAGCATCATCTTTTTTATTTCCTTTTACAGTTTCAGCAAAATCAACCAAACGTTCTGTTGCATCGGGTCTTCGGTTAAGTAAAACATCTTCAACTCGTTCTAATAGTTCTTTTGGAATTTCTTCGTAAACCTCTAACATTCCTGGGTTAACAATTCCCATGTCCATACCTGCTTTTATGGCATGATATAAAAATGCAGAATGAATGGCTTCTCTAACCACATCGTTTCCTCTAAAAGAAAAGGAAACATTACTTACTCCACCACTAACCAATGCTCCGGGCAAATTCTCTTTAATCCATTTGGTTGCATTAATAAAATCAACCGCGTAGTTGTTGTGTTCTTCTAAACCTGTTGCAACAGTTAAAATATTGGGATCGAAAATAATATCGTGTGCCGGAAAACCAATCTTTTTAGTGAGTAATTTATAGGCACGTTCGCAAATAGCAATTCTTCGTTCGTAAGTATCTGCCTG
Source organism: Flavobacteriales bacterium (assembly GCA_015075325.1). Classification (GTDB taxonomy): domain Bacteria; phylum Bacteroidota; class Bacteroidia; order Flavobacteriales_E; family Vicingaceae; genus Vicingus. The sequence continues at coordinate 23,217 of JABTUP010000012.1, forward strand.
ACCTTGTTCGTCGAAAGCCATCACAATTACAGCAGCACCATATCGTCGAACCAATTTTGCTCGTTCCAAAAAGGCTTGTTCTCCTTCTTTTAACGAAATGGAGTTTACAATAGATTTTCCTTGCGTACATTTTAATCCAGCTTCAATCACCGACCATTTTGAAGAATCAATCATAATAGGAAGTTTGGCGATATCAGGTTCAGAAGCAATTAAGTTTAAAAATTTGGTCATTACCACTTCCGAATCCAACATACCTTCGTCCATGTTCACATCAATAATTTGAGCACCTCCCTCAACCTGATTTAACGCAACAGCAATAGCCTCTTCGTATTTCTCTTCTTTTATTAAACGTTTAAATAGTAACGAACCCGTAACATTGGTACGTTCACCAACATTTACAAAGTTACTTTCTGGACGAACCCACAAAGGCTCTAATCCACTATAATTAGGTAAAGTAAACGCTGATTTTCTTTCTCGAGGTTGATATTTATTCGCAACTTCAGCAATGGCTTTAATGTGTTCGGGAGTGGTACCGCAGCAGCCACCAATAATATTAATTAAACCATCTTTTATAAATTCTTCCACCTGACGAGCCGTTTCTTTTGCTGCTTCATCGTATTCGCCAAATTCGTTAGGTAATCCAGCATTGGGATAAGCACTAACAAAAAAGTTTGTTTTTTCGGCAACAGTTTGAATGTGCGGTCGCAACTGTTTTGCTCCTAAAGCACAGTTAAAACCCACACTTAACAAAGGCATGTGAGAAATTGAAATTAAAAAAGCTTCTACCGTTTGCCCTGATAATGTTCTGCCACTAGCGTCGGTAATGGTTCCTGAAACCATAATAGGCAGTCGTTTACCGCTTTCTTCAAAATAAGTATCGATAGCGAAAAGTGCTGCTTTAGCGTTTAAGGTGTCAAAAATAGTTTCTACCAATAAAATATCAACTCCTCCTTCTACTAAGGCTTGTGCTTGTTCTTTGTATGCTATAACTAATTGGTCGAAGGTTACTGCTCTGTAACTTGGGTCGTTTACATCGGGCGACATAGAAGCTGTCCGGTTAGTTGGACCCATTGCTCCAGCAACAAATCGAGGTTTTGATGGATTTTTTTTGGTGTATTCGTCAGCAACTTCTCTAGCAATCTTTGCTGATTGAAAGTTGATATCGTAAACGGCTTTTTCTAATTTGTAATCGGCTTGAGCAATGCTTGTTCCGCTAAAGGTATTGGTTTCAATAATATCAGAACCTGCATCAAAATATTCAGCATGAATGGCTTTAATAATATCTGGTCGGGTAATAGAAAGTAAATCGTTATTGCCTTTTAGTAAAACGGTGCTATCAGTAAAAACAGTTCCTCTAAAGTCTTCTTCCGATAGTTTATAACGCTGAATCATGGTACCCATTGCACCATCTAAAACTAAAATTCGTTTACTTAATTCGTCTGTTATTTTGCACATAATTAAAATAAAAAACCCCTTTTGTTTTTAATAAGCAGAAGGGGTTTACATCTATTTTTCTACTTATCGTTCCACGCTATTGGCGTGGTAGGATTTAGCACCTTCCCAATTAATTGAGGGTTGCCAAGGTTTCATAGGGCCTAATCCCTCCACCTTTCTTGATAATGTGCCAATCGACACAACTAATTTTTTTTTAAGAACGCGAGTGCAAAAATATCTACACTTTTATTGATTTCCAAATTTTGTATGGAATTTTATGTTGGACAGCATTATTCGTGAAATAATATTTGGGAAGATTAGTTTAAATCTTTCGTTTCAATTCAAAGTGTTTACCTAAATAAACGCGTCGAACTTGTTCGTCGTTGGCAAGGTCTTCGGCGGTACCTGCTTTTAAAATACTGCCTTCAAATAATAAATAAGCACGGTCGGTAATGCTTAGTGTTTCTTGTACATTGTGGTCGGTAATTAAAATACCAATGTTTTTATCTTTTAATTTAGCAACTATACTTTGGATGTCTTCTACAGCAATTGGGTCAACTCCTGCAAAGGGTTCGTCTAATAAAATAAAACTAGGGTTTGATGCTAATGCACGGGCAATTTCGGTTCTTCTTTTTTCTCCTCCCGATAAATTATGTCCTAAATTTTTTCGAACATGGTTAAGGCTAAATTCGTCAAGTAATTCCTCTAATCGAGCTGCTTGTTGTTCTTTACTCAAAGGCATCATTTCTAAAATTGCAGCAATGTTATCTTCTACACTTAGTTTTCTGAAAACAGAAACTTCTTGTGGCAAATAGCCAATCCCCATTTGAGCTCTTTTGTACATGGGAGCGTCGGTAATTTCTTTCTCATCTAAAAAAACCTTGCCTTCGTTGGGTTTAATTAAGCCAACAATCATATAAAAACTGGTTGTTTTTCCAGCTCCATTCGGACCAAGTAAACCAACAATTTCGCCTTGTTTTACATCGAAAGATACGCCTTTAACGACTTCTCGTTTTCCGTATCGTTTTCTGATATTTTCTGCTCTTAAAATCACACCTTAAATTTAACGCTTATTTTGAGTTCACCACTCGTTTTGAAACAAAAATGCTAAACTCATATAATATCAATAATGGAATAGACATTAATATTTGGCTCATAATGTCGGGAGGCGTAATAACTGCCGAAACAATAAGTGTAACAACTATAGCATGTTTACGGTATTTACGCATAAATTCTGGTGTAATTAGCCCAACTTTTGATAAGAAATAAATAATTAAGGGCAACTGAAAAACCAGTCCACAAGCCAATGTAACTGTTGTAACCGTTGAAATAAATGAACCCAATGTAACTTGATTTTTAACCAATTCACTTACTTGATAATTGCCTAAAAACTGTACCGAAAACGGAGAAATTAAAAAATAACCAAAAAGGATTCCTACAGCAAATAAAATAGAGCCTGAAAAAATTAATCGTTGAGCATATTTTCGTTCTTTATCGGCTAAAGCTGGGCTAATAAATTTCCAAATCTCGAAAAGCAAGTAAGGAAATGCTAAAATTAATCCTCCAATTAAAGAAACCATAATGTGCATACTAAACTGTCCACTCATGGTAATGTTGATGAGTTCAAAGTTTATGTCGCCCATACACAATAAATCACCTTTCCCCAACCATTCTGAAAAATCACAAAAAACGCGATATGTCCAAAAATTGGAATATTTCTGAGCTAAAATAATTTCATCAAAAACAAACGAAGGAAAAGCAAAGATTAAAATAGCAAATAATACCACAACAATAGAAGACCTAACCAAATGCCAACGCAACACTTCTAGGTGTTCTAAAAAAGACATTTCCGCTTTATTGTTGTTTGATTTACTCATTTTTTACGGTGCAAATGTACTTTTAAAAAAGAAAAGATAAAAAGAAGCTTAGCTTTTTTGAAAACCTAAGCTTCTACAAATTCAAGAGAAAAAACTAATAAAAACTATCGTCTTTAATTAGTTTAATGTCGTTTACAAATTGTTTGATTTTTTGTTCGTCTTGTTTTTTACAAACCAACAAAATTTTGTCTGATTCTACTACAATATAATCATCTAAACCCTGAAGAACAACCAATTTATCTTTTGGCACATTTACAATGTTGTTTGACGAATCATACATTAACACCGATTCACCAACAATGGCATTTTTGTTTTCGTCTTGTGGAAGATGAGTATAAATAGAGCCCCATGTTCCTAAATCGGACCAACCTATTTCTGCACTAATGACAAAAACATTGGTCGATTTTTCCATGATACCATAATCGATAGAAATATTTTTAGATAACGAATAGGTTTTATTTATAAATCGTTCTTCTTCGGCTGTGTTATATTTATCAACTCCTTCTTTAAACAATGAGTTTACTTCGGGTAAAAGATTGTCAAATGCTTTATCAATGCTTTTTAAACTCCAAATAAACATGCCCGAATTCCAACAGAATTCACCACTCTCAATAAATTGTTTTGCCAATTCTAAATCGGGTTTTTCGGTAAATGTTTTTACCTTTTTAATTTCATCATCTGGAGTTGAAAAATTGTTGTCGTATTGAATATAGCCATAACCTGTATCGGGACGGCTTGGCGTAATGCCTAAGGTAACTAAACAATCGTTTTTTTCGGTATAGCTCAACGCTAAATTCATTACTCTCACAAACTCATCTTCTTTTAAAATAAGGTGGTCGGCAGGAGCAACAACAATGTTTGCATTAGGATTTTTCAACGCAATTTTTTGATTAGCGTAAGCAATACAAGGAGCTGTATTTTTTCTGCTTGGTTCACAAATTATTTGTTCTGGATTTAATCCTGGCAATTGTTCGTTTACCAAATCCTTATACATTTCATTGGTAACTATATAAATGTTTTGCTCAGGGCAAATACGTTTTAATCGTCTAAATGTTTGTTGAATAAGGGTTTCGCCTGTTCCTAAAATATCTAAAAACTGTTTGGGCTGAGAAGTTCTACTCATTGGCCAAAAACGGCTTCCTATACCGCCAGCCATAATTACACAGAAGTTATTTGGGTTTAGCATGTTTTATTTTAATTTAGATAATGCTGCTTTCAACTGAACAAAAAGTTCATCAATTTCTGATAAAACTGCTGTTCCAACAGAAAGTCTGTACCATGTTGAGTCTTTTGATGAACCAAAAGCATTAAATGGAACAATCGCAATTTTTGCTTCGTCTAATAAATAAGCAGTAACATCTGCTGTTGTAGCTAACAATTTACCATCGGCAGTGGTTTTACCAACCAAATTGAAATTTACTGTTAAATAAATTGCTGCTTCTGGAGCAATTGCATCCACTTTAAATCCTTGATTTTTTAAATCAATTATACCATTGTAGAATGCTACCAAACGCTGGTTTACTTCGTCTTTAAAAGAAGTTAAATACGTATCGATTGCTTTATCGTTTTTTAAGTATTTTGCTGTTGCAACTTGCTCTGCTTTTGGCGACCAAGCTCCAACGTGGCTTAAAATCGATTTCATTTTGTCAATAATCTTTTGTGGACCAAATGCCCAACCTACTCTAACGCCAGTTGCTGCAAACGATTTTGAAATACCATCAATATAAATTGTATAATTTTTCATGTCAGGGCAAAGCGTAACAGGGTCAACGTGTTGTGTGTCGCCAAAAGTCAATGTCCAATAAATTTGATCGTACAATAAATACAAAGGTTTTCTTGAAGATCCTCTTTTTCTATTTTCCTCTAAAACCATTTCACAAATTTCTTTTAAACCTTGTTCAGTAAACGTAGTTCCAGTGGGGTTTAACGGAGAGCAAACTGCTAATAATGAAGCCTCGCTAATAAAAGGTTTTAATTCGGCGGCCGTTGGCATAAATTTATTCTCTGGCGTAGTTTCAACAAAAATTTGCTGACCCCTTGAAAGGTGGGTATAATGGTTATTATTCCACGAAGGAACAGGAAAAAGAACTTTGTCTTGTGGATCAAGTAAGGTTTGATAAACCGCATAAATCAACGGACGAGCACCACCCGAAATTAATATTTGGTTGGCATTGTATTCTAATCCTTCACGGGTGTGTAAAAAACGCGATACAGCATCCCTCAACTCTTGAATTCCATTTGCTGGAGGGTAATTGGTTTCTTCGTTTTCGTATGCTTTGATTATTTCATTTTTTAATTCGGTAGGAATTGGAAATATTTTAGGATTAAAATCACCAATGGTTAGGTTGTGAATTTTTTCACCTTTATCCATTTTGGCTTTTACTTCGCCAGCAAGTTTAATTATTTCTGAACCGATTAAATTTTCGGCCATTTCTGAAACTTTCTGATTGATGATTGGGTCGTGTAATGAAATACTCATGAATACAATTTTTTAATTTCAGCGAAATTAACAAAAGCCATAAGTTTATAAGCTGTTAATTGCTTTTATTTTATCAACAAATCAACTAAAAATTACTCGATTTTTAACAATTTTTTAAATTTTTAAATTACTCGATGTAACTTAGTTTCATCATGTTAGTTTGTCCTTTTTCAGTAATTGGCATACTTGCAATGTTAATGACAAGGTCTTGTTCTTTAACGTAGCCTTCTTTTTTTAGTATGTACTTAATATCGGCTATGGTGTGGTCGGTACTTACAAATTTATCGTAATAAAAGGCCTTAACACCCCAAACCAAACTTAGCATGTTTAAAATGCCTTCGTTACCCGTAAACACATAAATACCTGCTTTTGGACGGAAACTCGAAAGTTTAAATCCTGTGTAACCAGAAAAAGTCATGGTAACAATTGCCTTAGCATTTACTCGCTGAGCTAATCTGCATGAATTGAAACAAATAGAATCGGTAATGTAACGATCGTGGTTGTCTTCTTCTGGTGGATATTCGTAATTGTAAACACTGTCGTGTTGTTCAACGTCTATAATAATTTTTGCCATACTTTTTATTACTTCAACAGGATGCTTTCCAACTGATGTTTCGGCACTTAACATTACAGCGTCAGCTCCATCTAAAACTGCATTGGCAACATCGGTTACTTCTGCTCTTGTTGGAGTAATGTTTTCAATCATGCTCTCCATCATTTGAGTAGCAATAATTACTGGTTTTGCAGCTTTCATGCTTTTTTTAACCAGCATTTTTTGAATTAATGGCACTTCATGAAAAGGAATTTCAACACCTAAATCGCCTCGAGCAACCATAATGGCATCGGTTACTTTTAAAATGTCATCAATTTCTCTAATGGCTTCTGGTTTTTCTATTTTAGCAACTACTTTTGCATTGCTTTTGGCATCTGCAATTAAATGTTTTAATTCAATAATATCTCTGGCGGTTCGAACAAACGAAAGTCCAATCCATGAAATATTCATGCTTAAAGCAAATTTTAAATCTTCAATGTCTTTTGGAGTTAAACAAGGTAACGATATTTTTGTATTAGGTAAATTAACCCCTTTATTTGACGACAATTTTCCTCCATGAACCACAACAGCAACCACTTCATCTGTTTTATTAGTTGATTTTATGGTTAAGGTTAATTTTCCGTCATCTAATAAAATGGTTTCTCCAGGATATACATCTTGTGGAAAATTTTTGTAGCTGATGTAAACCCTGTCTTTTGTTCCAACACACTTTTCGGAAGTAAATACAATTTCTTGCCCTTTTTCGAGCATCACTCCGTTGTCTTCCATTTGGCCAACACGTATTTTAGGACCTTGTAAATCGGCTAAAATAGCGGTATGAATACCTCTTTCTTTGCTAATTTCTCTAATTAGATTGATGGTTTTTTCGTGATCTTCATAAGCTCCATGAGAGAAATTTACTCTACAAACATTTACTCCAGCTTCAATAATTGCTGAAAGAACTTCTTTTGTTGATGTTGCTGGCCCTAAGGTTGCAACTATTTTAGTTTTGCGGATATCCATCGAATATTAAATTTTGTTTTGATTTAAGTGTGTTTACGTTTATTTTATAAGCAGTTAAAACTATTGATAAAGAGCTGATTTTGTCAATTAACTCCTCCACCATTTCATCATAAGTAACTCCTTTTAGTTGTAAAAAATAATCAGTGCCTTTTTGTTCAGGAATTAAAGTTCCTTTTTCGCTTCTATTGGAGATAAGGTAGTAATCAATACGGTTTTCATCATCGAGGTATTCATACAAAGAGTAAGAACCTTTACCATTTTTTAAAACAATTTCAAGATCTTTAATCCTAGTTAAATCAATCTCTAGTTGATTGTTTAATTCGTAACACAAGCGAAAATCTTTTTCATGGCAACTTATTCCAATTAACTCAAAGTCTAACTCAAATTCTTCCTCAATATTTAGCGTAAATTTCTTCATGTTAACATGCAAAGATAAAAAGATATCGATTATCCTTAAGTTAATTTGGGGTTAAATAACGTAATATGCTTTATTTTTGCGTTTTGGCTCTGTAGTTCAACGGATAGAATAGTAGTTTCCTAAACTGTAGATTCGGGTTCGATTCCCGACAGAGCTACTTTTTTTGATAAAGCTTTGTAATATTCAATTAATTACACAATTTTGTACTTGATTTTTAAATTAACAAACTAAAACATAAAAAAATGAAAAAAGTAAAAATGAGTGTATGGGCATTATCTTTATTTTTAGGTGGTGCTTTTTTAACTTCTTGTGGTGGTGCAGAACAAGCTCCTGCTGAAGAAACTGCTGCAACTGAAGCTCCTGCTGAAGAAGCTGTTGCTGAGGCTGCTCCTGCTAAAGATGGTGCTGAATTTTTCCAAACTAGTGGTTGTGTAGCTTGTCACCAATTGGATGCTAAAACTGTAGGTCCATCTATTAAAGAAATTGCTACTGCTTATGCTGATGCTGCTGCTTTAACAGCATTCTTAAAAGGTGAGTCTAAAGCAATTGTTGATCCAGCTCAAGAAGCAGTTATGGCTCCTCAAGTTGAAATCACTAAAAAAATGAGTGCTGAAGATTTACAAGTAATTGTAGATTATATCATGGCTAATAAATAATAAAATAGCTTAAAGCATGAAGTCCGAAGTTCGAAGTATTTTTATCTTCGAGCTTCGGACTTCTTTTTTTGTTCTTCCGACTTCGGTCTTCTAACTCTGACTACATCATTCCGCCCATGCCGCCGCCCATGCCACCCATGTTTGGCATTCCAGCACCTTCTTCAGCAGGTTCGTCAACAATTACACATTCGGTAGTTAACAATAATGCTGCAATAGAAGCTGCATTTTCTAAAGCTACTCTGGTAACTTTAGTTGGGTCGATAACTCCTGCAGCAAACATGTTGGTATATTCTTCGGTTCTTGCATTGTAACCAAAGTCATCTTTACCTTCTCTAATTTTTTGAACTACAACAGCTCCTTCGCCGCCAGCGTTAGTAATAATTTGACGCAAAGGTTCTTCTAAAGCTCTTCTCACAATAGCAATACCTGTATTTTCGTCTTCGTTAACTCCTTTTAAGCCGTTTAATGCACTTTCTGCTCTAATTAATGCAACACCACCACCAGGAACAATTCCTTCTTCTACAGCTGCGCGTGTAGCTGCTAACGCATCATCAACGCGGTCTTTTTTCTCTTTCATTTCAACCTCAGTAGCAGCACCAACGTAAAGTACAGCAACACCACCAGCTAATTTAGCTAATCGTTCTTGAAGTTTTTCTTTATCGTAATCAGATGTTGTTGTTTCTATTTGAGCTTTAATTTGACCAACTCTTCCGTCAATTGCTTTTTTATCGCCAGCACCACCAACTATGGTTGTGTTGTCTTTGTCAATCGTTACTTTTTCAGCAGTACCAAGCATTTCTAAAGTAGCGTTTTCTAATTTAAAACCTTGCTCTTCAGAAATTACTGTTCCGCCAGTTAAAATTGCGATGTCTTCCAACATGGCTTTTCGTCTATCGCCAAAGCCTGGAGCTTTAACAGCAGCAACTTTTAATCCTCCTTTTAAACGGTTTACCACTAATGCAGTTAGAGCTGTTCCATCAACATCTTCAGCAATAATTACAATACCTCTACCTGATTGAGCTGCTGGTTCTAAAACTGGCAACAGTTCGTTTAGGTTTGAGATTTTTTTGTCGTGAATTAAAATGTAAGGATGTTCTAATTCTGCAACCATTTTTTCTACATCAGTTACAAAATATGGAGATAAATAACCTCTATCAAACTGCATTCCTTCAACAACATCAACTGTTGTTTCAGTACCTTTTGCTTCTTCAACAGTAATAACGCCTTCGGTTTTTACTTTTTCCATTGCAAGTGCAATTAAGTTACCGATGGTTTCGTCGTTGTTAGCCGAAATGGTAGCCACCTGACGAATTTTTTCGTTATCTGTACCTACTTCTTTCGAAATCTTTTTTAACTCAGCAACTACAGCAGCAACTGCTTTGTCGATTCCTCTTTTTAAGTCCATTGGGTTTGCGCCAGCAGCCACGTTTTTTAACCCTGCAGTTACAATAGCTTGAGCTAAAATGGTTGCAGTTGTAGTTCCATCACCAGCGTCATCAGCGGTTTTACTAGCTACTTCTTTTACCATTTGAGCACCCATGTTTTCAATTGGGTCTTTTAATTCTATTTCTTTAGCAACGGTTACACCATCTTTGGTAACGTGAGGTGCACCGAATTTTTTCCCAATAATTACATTTCTTCCTTTAGGTCCTAAAGTTACTTTTACTGCGTTTGCTAGTTTATCAACGCCAATTTTTAAGCTGTCTCTAGCGTCTAAGCTAAATTTTATGTCTTTTGCCATTTTTTATAAATGTTTTAATTTGTTAAACAATTGCGAAAATATCCGCTTCTCTCATAATTAAATAATCTTTGCCTTCAACAGAAATCTCAGTTCCAGCATATTTACCGTAAAGTACCAAATCGCCAACTTTTACAGTCATTGGTTCGTCTGGTTTGCCAGTTCCAACAGCTAAAACTTTTCCGCGTTGTGGTTTTTCTTTAGCAGTATCCGGAATTATCAATCCGCCTGCAGTTCTCTCTTCTGCTGCAGCAGGTTCAACAATCACTCTGTCAGCAAGTGGTTTAATGTTAATAGACATTGTTTTTTAATTTTTTAAGGTTAAACAAATTTTTTTTCAGGTAGGCAGATTGACCAATTTTATGCCAACAGTCTAAATTTATTTTTGTAAGACATTTTTGCAGTAATCAAACAAAAATTGTCAGTTTTTAATTTTAAAGAACTGACAATTTTTGAGCTTATATTAAATCAAATCCGATGTCCTTTCGGTAATATTTTTTGTAGTAGTTTATTTTCTCTGCATTAGCGAACGATTTACTTAAGGCGTCTTTAATGTCAGTTCCGAATGAAGTTAAAGCCAACACTCTTCCTCCGTTGGTAACAATGGTTGAGCCTTCTTGTTTTGTTCCTGCATGAAATGCGATACTGTTTTCAACTTGCTCAAAACCAGTCATTATTTTGCCCTTCTCGAAATCTTCAGGATAACCACCAGAGACCAACATTACTGTTGTTGCAGTTCGTTCATCCACCTCAAACGATTTTTCGTGTAGGGTTTGGTTGGCAACACCTTCAAACAAATCCAGTAAATCTGATTTTATTCTTGGGATAACCACTTCTGTTTCTGGGTCACCCATTCGAACATTGTATTCAACAACCGATGGATTTCCGTTGTCGTTCATTAAACCTATAAAAATAAAGCCTTTGTAGTTAATGCCTTCTTTTTTCAAACCGTTTATAGTTGGAATAACCACTTGTTCTTCTACTTTTTTAATGAAATCCGCAGTAGCAAAAGGCACTGGAGAAATAGCTCCCATTCCACCTGTGTTTAGTCCTGTATCTCCCTCTCCTATTCGCTTGTAATCTTTTGCAGAAGGCAATATTTTGTAGCTATTTCCGTCGGTTAACACAAAAACCGATAATTCAATTCCTTTTAAAAATTCTTCGATAACAACGGTTGATGAAGCAGCTCCAAATTTTTGGTCTTCTATCATCAACGAAAGTTCTTTTTTTGCTTCTGCTAAATCATTTAAAATTAATACTCCTTTTCCTGCGGCAAGACCATCGGCTTTTAACACAAAAGGCGGCTGCAGGGTTTCTAAAAAAGCAAAACCTTCGGTTAAATTGGTTTTGGTAAAACTTTGGTATTTAGCAGTTGGGACGCCATGTTTAACCATAAATTTCTTGGAAAACTCTTTGCTTCCTTCCAATTGTGCACCATCCTTTTGAGGACCAATTACTGGTATGTTTTTTAGTTGAGCATCTGCCAAAAAATAATCGTGAACACCTTTAACTAAAGGATCTTCTGGACCAACAACCACCATGTTTACTTTGTTTTCTAAAACAAATTTTTTGATGGCTTCAAAATCGGTTGCTGAAATGTTTACGTTTGTTCCAATTTCGCTAGTTCCAGCATTTCCAGGAGCAATAAACAGTTTTGTTAACTTAGGGCTTTGAGCCAGTTTCCATGCAAAAGCGTGTTCTCTTCCTCCCGAACCAAGTATTAATACGTTCATGTTGTTTTTTATTGCAAAAGTATAAAAACCTACATGGAGTTAAAAGGCGAAATGAATATTCTTTCTAAAGAATTTTATTTTAAAATTTGTGATATTACAAAATTAGATTAGTTTTGTGCCACGAAAAAATTATGGCAACACAATTTAATATCAAAAATACATTTATCGGTTCTTATCATTATTGGAGCTGTATGTGCCATATTATGCCCATTATTTGGAATAATCATTTTACGATTATTTATAATAATATCAAAGGCAACGCTTTTTAAAAAGCAAAAAAAATCAATTTTTATTCTATTTTTTACGACTGAAAAGTCAAAATAATACTTACTGTTATGTCATTAGTTACTGATGCAATACTGGAAAAATTAAACAGCTTAATTGTTGTGGTTAACCCAAAAGGAGATGTTGAATATGTTAGTCCTTCAGCCAAACGTATTTTAGGTTTTGAACCCGAGCAATTGGTGGGCGACGGTTGGTGGAATTTAACTCGCGATAATGTGGAGGACAGACAAAGCATTAAAGCTTTAACATTACAACAAATGAAACAAGAAGCCTTGTTGGAAACTGCTCCACAAGAACGCTTATTGAAAACTGCAAATGGTAGTGAACGTTGGATTTTATGGAATACCTCAAAAGGGCCATTAAACACCTTAGTTGGTATTGGACACGATATAACAGACCGTAAAAAAGCAGAGTTAAAATTGTTGGAGAAAAATACGGAACTTATTCAACACAACAAAGACATGTTGGATAGTATACAATATGCTAGCAGAATACAAGAGGCTATTTTACCCGATGTACAGCAAATAAAAAATGTTTTTAAAGATGCTTTTGTATTCTACCAACCTAAAGATGTGGTAAGTGGCGATTATTACTTTTTTTACCAGCGAGGCAATAAGGCTTTTGTTGTAGCTGTTGATTGCACAGGTCACGGTGTGCCTGGTGCATTAATGAGCTTTATCGCTAATGGTGCTTTAAAAGAGGTTATTATAAAAAAGGGAATTGAAAATCCTGCTGATATTTTATATGCTTTAGATGATGAATTGTACTTAGCATTAAACAAATCGAAAGACGGTGTAGTTTCTATTGATGGAATGGATGTAGCAGTGGGTGTATTCGATTTTGAAACACAAACCTTTTCATACGCCGGTGCTTTTCGACCAGTTTTAGTTGTTCGTGATAATGAACTAATAGAGCTAGAAGCGAGTCGTTATCCGATTGGTTTTTATGCTGATGTAAAAAAAGTGTTTATCACTCAAACCATTGAAGTAAAACAAGACGATACTTTTTATTTTTTTACTGATGGCTATTGTGACCAGTTTGGTGGAGAACGGAAAAAGAAATTTAACCGAAAACAGTTTAAAGAATTGTTGCTTTCTGCTCAAGATATGGAAATGGATGAACAAGAGGCTTATTTGCAATACGTGTTGCTCAACTGGCGACAAGACGAACCTCAGGTTGATGATGTTTTAGTTATGGGCATTAAATTTTAACAAAAGGGCGAGGATAAATTTCTCGCCTTTTTCATCTCATTTTTTTCTACTCCCCTACTCTATTAAGTGAGGTTTTAAAAATTGACAAATTTTTTTCCACTAACAAGATGGACAAGGGTGTGTTAATGAATAACCAATGTTTTTAGAACTCTCGCTTAATTTTTAAGCATCAATATTTATATATTTTTATACAACAACATTTATATAGGACTATAGACCTATGGTTTTATATTTTTTAAATAATACAACACCAACAATATAAATATGCTTTTATATTTCTACAATAAAATAGTTATATTATAATACTTTTCTATTGGTCTATAGGTTTATATTATTACATTATTAGATTTATACATTAATAATATATTATATTTTTATTGTAATATTGTTTACTAGTTTTATATTTGTATATAAATAGATAATCTAATTAAAATATTATGGCTATAAAAATTGCAATTGCTTGTACAAAAGGAGGGGTGTCGAAAACAACAACAACATTTGAGTTAGCATCTGCTTTGGCACGTAAAAAGAAAAAAGTATTGTTATTTGATTTAGATCCACAGGGGGATTGTTCAACCTGGGCTGATGTTAAATCGGGTGAAATTTCTATTTTTAATTCACTTACAGAAAAAGATACACCACCGCCAATTTCGCATATTAATGCCTATTTCGACATTATTCCTTCAAGTTCGAAGTTGGAGTCGTTTGAAAGTTTTAATGTTACAGGAAAGGAGGTAAGGCTAAAAAAAATAGTTGATAAGCTGGAAGATCAGTACGATTATATTATTTACGATACACAACCAGCTATTAGTTTTTTGGTTGGTAACGCTTTGGTTGCAAGTGATTATGTAATAACTCCATTAACTTGTGATGAATTTTCGGTAAAAGGAATAACAAAAATTATAGAACTGATTGATGATGTTCAGGATGTGTATAATAAAAATTTAAAGTTGGGAGGTATTCTTATTACCAATTTTCATAAAGGGATGACGATGCACAGAGAAGCTTTAGAATATTATAAATCTTCAGATGTATTTAAAAATAAATTATTTAAAACAGTAATTCGACAAACTCAAAAAATAAAAACGGCAGTAGTAAAACGAATGTCTATTTATGATTTAGATAAAACATCGCACGCTGCTGTTGATTATCAAAAGTTAGCCGAAGAAATTATTAAGAAATTTAAATAAGTTGTTATGAGTTTTAAAGATGCATTAAACAAAAGTGCCGAAGCACAAAAAAAGCTGGAAGAGGACACTAAAAAATTAACTGAAAAAACTACAACTCCTAAAAAAAATAGTGTTGCCGAGCTTGATAATACTCCAATTATTGAAGATAAACCTGATGTTGTTACTACAGAAAAACCTTCTGTAAATACAAAACAATTTACTGGTGCATTAGCCGAATATCTTACCGAGGAAGAGTTAAGAGACATGTCTAACAGAAAAACATATCAAACTTATCCAACCATTCATAAAATGGTAAAATTGGCTTGCAACAAAACAGGTAAAGATTTGATTACGTACGTAAACGAAGCTATTTTAGAACAATTAAAGAAGGATGATATCATAAGTATTTATGAAATTATACATGGAAAACTCAAGTAAATTTTGTTTTAACTTATTGTCGAACAGTTGATTTAACTGGTATTTTCTTATTAATGTAGGAAATACTCATAGTTCTACTTTTTTCGCGGAACTTTTTTGAAAACAAAATTGCCATCGCTCTTCTTTTTGTTTTTTTGCTTTTTGTGTTTGTGTTAAAATTTGTTTTTTGTTTCTTATTTTCTAAAAGAGGGAGGAATAAATTTAAATAACATCATTGTTTGTTATTTTATATAACATTTTCTTTTATATATTATATATTTATATGTTTAAGCATGCTGTAGCTTAGTGTTTACAATAGTTACAGCACTTATATATGAGTAAAACCTCTATTTCAATGGAGTATTTGCTACTTAAATAAGAGTATTTACATTGTTTCAATGGAGGATAAACAACCCTTTGTATATGAGTATTTTCAAGGATTTAATGGAGTATTTCCTATATAACATGGAGTAAATGCAATAATAGGAGAGGGTTTTCAACCTAAATATGAGCATTTCCTACATTAATATGAGTATAATAAATATAAATATGAGTAAATACATTAAACTATGAGGATTTCCTACTCAATTATGAGTATTTACTACTTAACTATGAAAAAGCCTTTATACCATTGATTTTGCAGTATATTTAGCCCGTTTTAGGGACGAATATAAATTACTTTTTAACAAAGTGTTGTTTATAGTTGTTTTGTTAATAATTAAACAACCATGAGTATTTCCTACATTAAAATGAGTATAATAGATATAACTATGAGTATTTCCTATGTAATTATGAGTATTTCCAACTCAAAAATGAGGATTTACAATGTTAAAAATATAAACAATTAAAAATCATGTTAAATATAACATAATCAATTAGTTATACTGCTTATTTTAGATTTCAAAAGACATCATAATCCATTTTTTAAATATGGAAAATATTACAAAGTATTTTTCCATGATTATGATAAGTTCTTATCTTTGATGTATCCATATAAGAAGTAGACCCATGCAAGATACTAAACCAGAAATTGTCCGTAAAGGTAATTTATTAATTGCTTCCAAACTAAATTTATCAAGAAATGAATCGCGTGTTTTAGAATTGGTTTTTGCCCAAATAAACCCATTTGAAGACGTATCATTTCAAAAACAATATAGAGTTGATGTTGTAGATTTAGTTAAAATCAAGAAAAATAACAAAGTTTATATGGAGTTGGAAGATATTGCAAATGGCTTAACTTCCAAAAACATTCATTTACGACAAGAAGACGGAAGTTTTGAGTTTTTAACCATTACCAATATGGTTAAGTACGATGCAGATGAAGGAGCAATATTTGTAGAGCTGAATAACAATTTATTAACCTATCTGTTAAAATCACCCAAACAAATTGAATCGGAAAAAAAGCAATTAGAATTAAAAGAGAAAAAAGATAGAATTGATGCATTAAAAACCGAAAAGGCAGGGTGGGCGTACACCTCATATCAGTTAAAATACCATTTAATACTTCAATCAAACCACGCATTACGTTTTTATGAGTTACTCAAACAATATGAATCTATTGGCAAAAGAGTTTTGTATGTGGAAGAAATCAAAATTTTGTTAGAAATAGAAGAACGATATAGTGCTTATGCTGATTTTAAACGAAACGTTATTTTATTAGCACAAAAAGAGCTGAAAAGTAAAACAGACATTTGTTTTGATTTTGAAGAAATTAAGAAAAGACGAAGAGTGTATGCCATTCGATTTACCATTTATAAAAACAATAGGGTAGAGGAGGGGCTGAATAATAAAATCAAATCAGAATCAAAAGTTGAAAAAACGTCTGAATTTTTGGAAGACAATTTTGATGAAACAATAGCCGAATTAAAAAAATTAAGAAAGCCTTCGGATGAAGAAATGACTGACCAAAAGGCACTACAATTAATTAATCGATTTGGTGAAAACTACATAAAAAAATGCATCGCTTTGCTTAAGCAAGAAGACAAATCGACTAAAAATAACTTTGTTGGCTTTGTAATTAAAGCAATTGAAAACAATTGGTTAGACGATAAAATTCTTGAAATAGGAAGAAAAGAAAAAAAATTAGAAAAAATAAAAGAGAAAAAACAAGACGAAGAACGAGCCAAGAAAGAAGAAGAATATGTTGACAACCTATATGGCAAATATTGGGAAAATCAGCTCGAATTGCTTTTAGCATCAGTAAATATTGATGCAGAAGTTAGCAATTATTTAGAAACAAAAGAAAACCTGAGAGAATATAAAGAGCTGAAAATAGATTTAGAAAATCGAAATATTTATTCGATGAATTGGTCGTTGTTTATTGGTTGGCTACAAGAACAAAACCCACAAGTTAAATTTTTATCTAAAGTAGAATTTAAAAATAGATATTACGCCAATAAAAATTTAAAACCAGTTGACAAAGTAATAGTAAACAATAAGAGTGAATTATCGTTGTTTACACAAGAAGAGTTGGTTGGCAGTAAAAAAGACTTGTTAACCAAGAATTCAAGAAAAAAAGCCACCAAAATTCCACTGTCTGACATTCAAGAACTTGCAAATGAATTAAATTGCTCTGTTGATGAAGTAATTTCTAAAAACGGTTACAGTATTGAAGGAAACTTTGCGGTTAAATATGATGAATAATTATTTGTCCTATAATTAATCTTATGTTAAATAGGGTTATTATTCCACTACTGTTTTCATAAAAATAATTGGATAAAAGCTAATTGTGCTGGGCTCCTTTTAATATTCTAAAAACATGCAAAACAGCTGGAAAAACGGCATCCATACTTTCTTTAGCACCATTTGTAGAACCTGGTAAAGCCAATACAAGTGTTTCGTTAATTATACCAGCCACACTTCTGCTTAACATCGAATAAGGTGTTCTGTCTTGACCGTAGCTTCTTATCGCTTCATCAATTCCAGGAATTTCGCGTTCAATTAATGGTTTTAAAGCTTCTGGAGTTACATCTCTATTCGATAATCCTGTTCCTCCAGTGTAGATAATTAAATTAGCCCCTAACGCTACATAAGCTTTTGCTTTTTCTTGGATGTCTTTTATTTCATCTGGAATGATAATATAATCCATAATTTCAACACCACATTCTTCTAATTTTTTAATAATGGCTTTGCCTGCTTTGTCTTCTTTTTGTCCTGCAGAAATGGTATCGGAGCAAACGATTACAGCAGCTTTTAAATCTTTACGGAATTTATCTTTAAAATCAGATTTACCACCTTTTTTCTCCACCAATTTAATGTGATGAATTTCTACACCTTTATCGATTGGTTTTAGCATGTCGTACATGTTTAATGCAACAACACTTGCCCCATGCATGGCTTCAACTTCAACGCCAGTTTTATAAATGGTTTTTACAGTCATGGTAACGGTTATTTCTAATCCGTTAATTTCATATTCTATGCCTGTGTATTCTATTGGCATAGGATGACAATCGGCTAAAATTAAAGGGGTGTTTTTAACGCCCAAAAGCCCTACAGCTTTGCTCATTGCAAAAACATCGCCTTTAGGAACGGTTTTATTTATAATTGCGTTAATAGTTTCTTCTTTACTTACTTTAACAACAGCTTGTGCGGTTGCAATTCGAAGTGTTGATGATTTTGTTGTTATATCTACCATTTTTAGTGATTAGTCGTTAGTAATTAGGTTTAGTTATTTACTTTCCAAACGTGTGAGCTGTCTTCAAAAATTTCTTTTCCAAAAACAGGAGCTTTGGCTTTAATTTCTTCAGTAATGTACCGACAAGCATCAAAAGCCATGGCTCTATGTTTTGATGATGTAAATACAAACAAGCACAATTCGCCTGCTTTTACAACGCCTTTGCTATGATAAATGTGGGCACAGGTTAAATCAAATTTACTAAAGGCATCTTCTCTTATTTCATCAAATACTTTATTTGCCATTTCTTCGTATGCCGAATATTCAATAGCTTGAACAGTTTTACCATCAATTTCATCGGCTCTAACCTGACCTAAAAAGATATCGTGAGCTCCAATATTGGTTTTTACTTGATGATGTGCAATTGAATTTGCTATTTTTTCGGGAGTTATTGGCCCTTCAACAAAAACATTTTTTATTTTTTTTTCGCTCATAATTATTTCCAGTTTAGTAAGCCTCCTTCGAGGTTTATTAAGTTATTAAATCCGTATTCTTTTTTTAAGTGTAAAATGGCTTGCAAACTACGTGCTCCACGCTGACAAACCATTACAACTTTTTTGTTTCTATCAATTTGATTTACAAAATCGTCTAAATCATCTAAAGGAGCAATTAATGCATTTAATTCGTTAATTCGTGGCTGTTCCCATTCTTCGCGAACATCTACAACCTGAATATTTTCTGATTTTAGCAATTCTTTTAGTTCGGTAATGTCAATAGTGTTTATCAAATCTATTCCACAAAACGCGTCATAATTAAAACTAGCAAAATGAGGTTTCATGGCCTTTGTTTTATCTATTTGTTCTTCAGATCGCTTGATGTTTATTGAGGTTGAATTTCCGCTTAAAGCATCGTAAATAAGTAATTTGCCCGAAAGTACTGTTCCTATTTCGAGAATTATTTTTAGCGTTTCGTTGGCTTGTTGTGTTCCAATTAATCCGGGTAAAACACCAATTACACCAATTTGTGAGCAGTTAGGAACACTTCCAGCTTTTGGAGGTTCGGGAAACAAACAACGGTAGCTAGGTCCGTTATTGTAATTAAACACCGAAACTTGTCCTTCAAATTTATAAATAGAACCATAAACCAATGGTTTTTCAGTAATTACACATGCGTCGTTAACCAAGTATCGGGTCGAAAAATTATCGGTTCCATCAACTATTACATCAAATTGTTGAACTAATTCTAAGGCATTTTTAGAGGTAAGTTTTTCAGCAAAGGCTTTAATGGTGATGTAGGGATTTTGTTGTTCAAGATGATGTTTTGCAGCTAAAGCTTTGTTTTTACCTATATCGTTAATCGAAAACAAAATTTGACGTTGTAAATTGGTTTCATCAACTAAATCAAAATCAATTATACCAATAGTTCCAACTCCAGCAGCTGTTAAATATAGAAGTACCGGACAACCCAATCCACCAGCACCAATAACTAAAACTTTGGCAGCTTTTAGTTTTTCTTGTCCTTGTAAACCTACTTTATCGAGCAATAAATGTCGGCTATATCTATGTTTTTCTTTTTCGTTTAGCATTTACAATAAGTTTAACCACCAGCAAATGGAGGTAGCAGAGCTATTTCGTCGTTTTCATTAATAACAGTATTGTTGGTTGCCATTTGTTGGTTGACAGCTATTTTAAAACTTTTGTTTTTTAAAACGGGATATTGTTGAATAAAAAAAGTTGTTAAATCATCCGTATTAGGCTGTATAGAGTTTATTTGAAGCGTTTCGACATTTTTTCCGATTGCTTCAGCTATCATTCCAAAATATATCACATTAATTTTCATCTGTAAATAGTTATTGTGCTTCGTTTAATTCGATTGGGGTGTTTATGTTAAAAAATTCTTTTGATGAAAACGCGTTGGCGTCAACAACATTAAGGGTTACTTTATTTAGAGCCGATTTTATTTTTAGTTGATTGTGTTGTAATTCATCTTTAAAAATGTTGATGCAACTTTTATCGTAAACGCCAATAACTTGGTGTGTTTTTTCGGCATTTATTGGAATAGTAACATCGGCGTTTACCGAATTTTCAATTAAAAAGTGTAATAATTTTTGGCTTACAAAAGGCACATCGCAACTTAATACAATGTTTTTATTGTGTTTTGAAAACGTAAGCCCGGTGTAAATTCCTGCTAAAGGACCAGCATTTTTAATTAAATCCTTTTTTACATCAAACCCAAATTGAGCGTATTCAGCGTTGTTTGAAACAATAATAATATCGTTGGTAATGGTTTTTACCGTATTTAATAAGTGAACTATCATTGGTTTGTTGTTGAGCAACATCAACCCCTTATCCTGTCCCATTCTTGAGCTTTTACCTCCTGCTAATATTATGACACCAATGTTCATTTATTTTTTGTTATTTTTTTTACGATACTATGTCTTACAGAAACCCAAATGATTTGACCTTCTTGATAATCATCAGAACCAACATTGTTTGATAGCTGATAATTATAGATTACTGATAGATTTAAGGTTGAATTAAATTTATAAACGGGTCCGATAAGTATTCTATTTTGATTAAAAAATTCATTCTTTTTAGCGTTCATAAAAAATTCGTTTCCGATGCTCAAGTTTAATGATTTATTATTAGAAAATTGTAACATAGGAACTACGGCTGTTATTATAAATCTTGTTCTAAAATTAAACCTATTGTAGTTAAAATTATTGTCATAAAACAACTGTTCTTCAACTCTTACTCTGTAGTTTACTTCAATTTTTTTACACATTTTGTTTAGTACAATATCTTGATAAGGTCTTAATTCATAAGTATGAACTTTTTCATTTTTGTATTGACCTGAAAATGCTACACCAAATGAACCAAATAAATTATCATTGATATTAAATCTTAACGACGTTCTAGTTATAAATTGAGATTTAAATTTAAATTCATCTTTATATCTTAAACCAACATCAGACACCAAATTAATTTTATTCGAAAAATGCACTTGGTTATAATATTGAAACCATTGTTGATTATACTTATTTGTTTGTAATGCAAATACTCCATTGTATAGAAAGATGATTCCTACAAATAAAATTATTGAACGGATTAGTGTATTTAAATACATTTATGTAAAAAACAATTTAAAACAAGCAATTAATAAAACAAAGGCTAATAAATATTTTAATCCAGAGTGATTAAATTTTTGACTACCCAAATAACCTCCAAAAAAACCACCAACTACCGCTATTCCCACTAAAACAAACGATTGACTTTCAATTCTAACTCCACTACTTAATTGTCCTGCCATTCCAGCAGCAGAATTAACCCATATAAATAATGCAGAAACGGCTGCTGCTTCTTTCATTTTGCCCCACTTCATTAACAATATAATTGGGCTAAGAATTATACCCCCACCAATACCTGTTAATCCAGAAAAAAAGCCAATCAAAGCTCCAACGCTTGCTCCTTGCCAAATTTTTATTTTTTTAATATCATCAGATTCTTTTCCAAAAACATTTAACATTTTTAAAATGGCAAATACTAATAAAATGGCTAATATTTTTTTATAAATAGCCGCGTCAACTTCAATTAATCCACCTAAAAATGAAAGAGGAATAGAAGTCATAGCAAATGAAAAGAATAGATTTTTATTAAAATAACCAGATTTTGCATAATGGTAAAATGAGATTGCTGCAACAAATAAATTAAGTAACAATGCTGTTGGTTTCATGGTTTCAGGAGCAAAGTTAAATAATGCCATTAATGCTAAGTAACCACTTGCACCACCGTGTCCAACGGCTGAATACATAAACGCTACAATTGGCAATAAAAGTAAAAAAAACCAAATATATTCAACATCAAACAAACTCATAATTCAATTTTAGAAAGTTCATTATCTAAATATTTTTTGCATTTCTCGTTTAATGATTCAAATAATGAAATCATCTTTAATCCTTCAGCAGTTACAATTGTGCCTCCACCACCTTTACCTCCAGAGACACGAATTACTAATGGCACTCTAGCTTCTTTATTCATGCCGTCGATTATTTCCCAAGCTTTTTTGTAACTCATTTTCATTTCTTTTGCTGCTGAGCTTATAGAACCAGTTGTAATAATTCCTTTTAATAAATCTATTCTTCCTTCGGCTAAAAAAGTGCCGTTAGCACCATCAATCCATATTCTACTTTTGATTTTATAGGGCATATTTGGTTGTATTTTAAAATATATAACGAAAGTAGTATTTAGTAACAAAATATTATATGATTTATATCATCTGAATGAGCATATTGAAAAGAAAAAAGCCCTCACGACTTTACGTGAAGGCTTCTCAGTTGGGTAGTAAACATTAATTATTTTTAAAATCTCTACTTTTTCCAGGGAAATAGTTTCTAGAGTTTCTAATTTCTTTGTTATCCCAGTTCCAAATAACCAATTGGTATTTTCTCCAGATGTAATCAATTGGAGCAACCAAAAAGTGAACAAATCGAGTAAATGGAATTATTCCAATAATTAAGAAAGCAGAAGCAATGTGCGTTTTAACCATTAACAATGCCATTGCATTACTTGTAGATAATTGTGCAATTAAATCAACATTAGGGTTGAAAGCAAAAACAGAGTATAAATATGGCGACATAACTGATGCAAACCAGTTAGAACCCCATCTGCCAAAGTAAGCAATACCTAAACCTGAGATAATTTGTACTAACAACACAAAGTAAACAACATAATCCATGTTGTTTGATACCATTTGAATTCTTTTAGTTGTAGCTCTTCTTTTAATTAACAAAGCCAATCCAATTAATGAAGAAATAGCAAACCCAAAAGCTGAAAACTCAAGCACTAACAATCTTACAGGAGAACCATTCCAAGCTAAAACAGCACTAGGAATTAAAAACCCGATTAAGTGACCTAAGAATAACATAAGCATACCCCAGTGAAAAAACTGGCTACCAAAAAACAGTTGTCTGCCTTCTAAAAATTGCGACGACAAAGATGAAACTTGAAAGCCTTTTTTGGTATATCTATAAATTGAACCAATAAGCATTACCGCAAGTGCAACATATGGTAAGGCTCCGAATAATAAATAATCTAACATAATTTTAAGTTTTAGTTTTTAATTTTTAATTTGCGTTATTTAGCATTTGTCGTGATCGTTGTTTTATTTCTTCTGGTGTTGGAATAGTAGAAGTACATCCATCTCCGCAATCGCTATGTAAAAATGCTTTTGCATAAGCTGGAATAATTTCTACTTCTTTATCAAAAACAACATCTTCAAAATCTATTTTAAATACTTTAATTAAAGCACTTAATGCGTTTTTGTAAATATTTCCATCTTTAATTCCCTCCATAATAACCACTTTCTGTTTTTTGTTCATTACCTTTTCTCTTATTTGAGTTTTTTGGTCGCTGAACTCCGAAAGCATTTTTTCAAGAGCCGGAATTAAAGCCATTACAACTAATTCATTAACAAATGCTTCATCTTTATGTAAAGGCAACAGTCTTAATACGTAAGGTAAATTATCAGCAAGTTCTCCATCGCAATTGTTATTGTATTTTTCTTGCTCGGCTTTCATGTTAACTAAAAATTCTCCTCTTTTATAATCTTCAGCAAAAATTACATAGCCAATATCTAAAAAGCAGATGGCTTGAATATGAAATGTTTTTTGGAAAATTTCTTCTACCTGTGCATAAGTTGAATTAGCGATAAATTCAGAAAATCGTTTAAACTCAGCACCAGCATCTGGATAATTTTTATTTAAAAAATCTTGTATTTTGGCAACTGTTGTTATAATATCCTTATCGGGATATTTAAACAACTCGGCGAGTAAATGATAATGTTCTAAATTTTTCATACTATTTAAGTTTCGGGTTTAATGTTTCTTGTTTTGTGTTCTATTAACTCGAAACAAGAAACTTTAAACATTTTACATTCCTCTAGCAGGTTTTTCTTTGAATCCAAATCCGGTACTTCCTTTAAAGTCTCCAGTGTTTTCAAGCATTTCAATTGCTTCCTCACGGTGAGCTGCTGGAATTACAAAACGCTCTTCAAAAGTTGCTAGCGAGGTTAATCTAAATATTGCATTTGCAGTATGTACATCAATTCCTGCTTCGTTCATTACTGTATTTAATTGTTTTTCAGTAACATCTTTAACAGTAGTGTCTCTTCTAGAAACTCTAACTGCGTGAAGTCTTTTGAAAACATCAATTACTTTTTGATCGTTACCCGCAGTAAATAATGAAGATAAATAACGAATAGGAACTCTTAGTTTTTCAACACCAGCTAATAAGTGTTCAGAAACCGTATCGTAGGTTCCATCAGCACTTACTGAAGCCATTGCAGGCAACAATGGTGGAACATAGAATAAGTTTGGTAAAGTTCTAAATTCTGGGTGAAGTGGAAGAGCAATTTTCCATTCTTTAACAAATTTATAAACTGGTGAATTTTGAGCAGCTTTAATTGTTGAATCAGCAATTCCATTTGCTTTTGCAGCTTTAATAACTGCTGGATCATTTGGATCTAAATAAATATCTAAATGTCTGTCAACCAATTGAGTTTCATCACATGAAGCTACTTGTTGAATTTGATCTGCATCATACAACATTACTCCCAGGTAACGGATACGACCAACGCATGAGTGCATACAAGCTGGAGCTTGTGCCGATTCTAAACGTGGGTAGCAAAGTACACATTTTTCAGATTTTCCAGTGTTCCAGTTGTAGTAAGATTTTTTGTAAGGACAAGCAGTAACACACATTCTCCATGCTCTACATCTTTCTTGGTTGATTAAAACCACACCATCTTCACCTCTTTTGTATAATGCTCCTGATGGACAAGAACCTACACAAGCAGGGTTTAAACAATGGTTACAGATTCGTGGTAAGTAATGGAAAGTCATTTTTTCCAATTGGAACATAGCTTCTTGTTCTGCTTGACTTAAATGTTTAAAGTTTACATCCTGACGAGCATAATCTGGTGTTCCAGATAAATCATCATCCCAGTTTGGACCAGCCTGAATTTCCATTGGTTCGCCTGTGATTAAAGAAACAGCTCTACCTATTGGTTGGTCATTTCCTTCAGGTGCATCAAATAAATCTTGATAACGATAAGCCCATGGCTCATAGTAATCATCTAAAACGGGCATGTTTGGGTTGTGGAAAATATTTTTTAATCCTTTTAATTTTCCAGCACCTTTTAATGAAACGGTATCTCCATTTTTAACCCATCCACCTTGGTAAATCTCTTGATCTTCCCATTTGGTTGGATAACCAGTTCCTGGTTTAGTTTCTACGTTGTTCCACCACATGTATTCAGCACCTTTTCTATCTGTCCAAATGTTTTTACATGCAACAGAACATGTGTGGCAACCTATACATTTATCGAGGTGGAAAACCATTGATATTTGCGATCTTATATTCATAATTTGAAGTTTTAAGTTTTAAATGTTGAATTGTAAATAGTTACAATTCAACATTTATAATTCAACATTTTTTAATATTCTACTTTAGTCATTTTACGAACTAACACATGAGTATCACGGTTAACTCCTACTGGTCCCCAATAATTGAAGTGGTAAGAGAATTGTCCGTAACCACCACACATTAAGTTTGGTTTTAAGTGAACTCTAGTAAACGAGTTGTTCATTCCACCACGTCTTGCTTCACCGTTTTTGCCTTTTCTTTCTTGAGATTTAGCAATGTTATAGGTTCTTTCAACAGCGTGATAAACAATACAAACACCTTTAGGGATACGAGCACTTACACAAGCACGAGTTACATAAGTACCGTGGTCGTTATATACTTCAACGTGGTCGTTATCTTTAATTCCTAAATCTGCAGCATCTTGTTCACTTAACCAACATGGTTCGCCACCTCTCGACAAGGTTAACATTCTTAATGTATCACCGTAAGTTGAGTGAATGTGCCATTTTCCGTGAGGAGTTAAACAGTTTAACATTCTTGCTTTACCATCGTTTACAGTTACACGTAAGTCGCCATAAGCTTCTGGTGTTGGAGATGGTTTGTAAGTAGATAAATGTTCTCCGAATGCGATATAAGCATCGTGGTCTAAATAAAAATGTTGTCTTCCTGTTAATGTTCTCCATGGAACTAAGCAATCAACATTATAAGTATATGCAGCATAAGTTCTGCCCTCGTGCATTAAACCTGACCAAAGTGGTGAAGAATTGTATCGTTTTGGTTGAGCTTGTAAATCTCTATATTCCATTTCGATTTGCTCGTAACCATCACCCAATCTTTCAATTTCTTTGATACCGATTTTCTTACCCATTATTTCGTAAGCACGTTTGGTAAGTTTACCGTTGGTTAATGAAGATAGTTTAAGAACTGCATTAATTGCTTCTACATCTTCTTTTAACGAAGGATATTCAGTACCATCTTCCCATTTAGTAATGTGTTGACGGTGCTCTAACATTTCTTGATAAACATCATCAACAGGGAAACCTACACCGTGAGCACTTACACCATTTTTAGCAACACCTTGACCTAAAGAAATGTATTTGTGGAAAATTTTAGAATAATCTCTTTCAACAAATGCAATTTTATGCATGGTTTGACCAGGTATTGGCTCACATTCTCCTTTACTCCAATCTAACAATCTAGGTTGAGTAATTTCGTCTTTTGAATCGTGAGATAGTGGTGAGTTTACCACATCTTTCATTACTCCTGGTAAATATTTTGGAGCCATTGAACTGATTCGTTCTGCTAAGGTTTCAAAAATTTGCCAGTCGGTTTTAGACTCCCAAACTGGGTCGATTGCCGCAGATAATGGGTGAATAAACGAGTGCATATCGGTTGAATTAATATCAGCTTTTTCGTACCATGATGCAGTTGGAAGAACGATATCAGAATATAATGCAGAAGTATCCATACGGAAGTTGATATCTACGATTAAATCCATTTTACCTCTAGCACCTTCCTTTTTAAAGGTTATGTCTTCAACTAAATCACCAGCAACTTCGTCAGCAATTTTATTGGTGTGAGTTCCTAAATAGTGATCTAAGAAATACTCATGACCTTTTGCTGATGTACCAATGGCATTACCTTTCCAAATAAACCAGTTTCTTGGGAAGTTAATTTCTTCATCTGGCTCAACCACAGCGTGTTTAAGTTCTCCAGATTTTAATTGTTTAACGATATAGTTTCTCATTTCATCATCAGTATTACAACCAGCATTTTGAGCCTCTTTAACAATTTCAAAATTGTTTTTGTTGTACTGAGGATAATAAGGCATCCAACCGTTTCGAACTGCTTTTACAGCCCAGTCGGCAGTATGCATGTGAGCTAATTTGTTTTCAGGTACAGAGTTGTAATATCTTTGGTTTCCATCATATCTCCATTGCGAAGAGTTGATGTAGTGCCAAATTGGACCTTGTTGTAATCTTGGAATTGTTCCCCAGTCTTTAGAACTCATTACAGTTGACCATGATTCCATTGGAGCAAGTTTTTCTTGACCAACGTAATGGTTCATACCACCACCATTTTTACCGTTGCAACCAGTAAGCATTTGAGCCATAATAGCTGCACGATACATTAAGTTTCCGTGGAACCAGTGGTTAATAGCAGCACCAACAATTACCATACATTTTCCTTCGGTAACTTCGGCTGTATTTGCCCACTCACGAGCCAATTGTAATACGGTATCTTTACCAATTCCTGTAAATATTTCTTGCCAAGCAGGTGTATAGGCTTGGTCTTTTTCATCGTAAGATTTTGGATAATCTCCTGCTAAACCTCTACCAACACCGTATTGCGACATGGTTAAATCGTAGATGGTTGCAACTGGCACTTTTTCGCCTGAAGCTAATGTTAAGTAACGAACAGGAACTCCTCTCATTGCTTTTTTATCTAAACCATATTCTACGAATTCTACTTGAGCAACATCATCATGTTTGTCGATAAATGTTAATTCTGGATCGTATTCAGCACCAGTAACATCATCAGTATAAGTTAAATTCCAGTTACCATCTTTACCATCCCATCTTTGTCCCATAGTTCCAATTGGAACTACCAAATTATTTGTTTTGGTATCGAAGTTTAAGAATTTCCAATCGCCGTTGTCAATGGTTTTATATTGAGCCATTTCGTTAGCTCTAACCATTCTACCAGGAACTAATTTATCTCCTTCTTTATTTAATCTAACTAAGAAAGGACAATCAGTATATCTTTTTACGTAATCAATAAAATAAGGAGTTTTTTTGTTTACGTGGTATTCTTGTAAAATTACATGAGTAACAGCCATCCAGAAAGCACCATCAGAACCAGCATGAACTGGAATCCATTGGTCGGCATGTTTTGTAACCATACTAAAGTCTGGCGACATTACTACTGTTTTAGTACCATTATGACGAGCTTCTGAGAAGAAGTGAATATCTGGTGTTCTTGTCATACCAAGGTTTGCACCCATTGATACGATAAATTTAGAAACATACCAGTCGGCACTTTCGCAAACGTCGGTTTGTTCACCCCAAATTTCTGGATAAGCATTAGGTAAATCGCAATACCAATCGTAGAAAGAAAGGTTAACTCCACCCATTAACTGGATATAACGAGCTCCAGCAGCGTAGCTTAACATACTTTTTGCAGGAATTGGTGCGAAACCAATGATACGGTCAGAACCATATTTTTGAACAGTGTAGATGTTTGCAGCAGCAATTAAATCCAATGCTTCATCCCATCTAACTCTTCTAAATCCGCCTTTACCTCTTGCTCTTTGGTATCTAGCACGTTTTACAGGGTCTTTTTGTAAATTTTCCCAAGCTTTAACTAAATCACCACCTGCCGCTTCTTTTTCTGCATTAAATAAATCTAATAATGCTCCTCGCATAATTGGATATTTAACACGGATAGGGCTATATAAATACCAAGAGTATGAAATACCTCTTTGGCAACCTCTTGGTTCATAAGGTGGAACCTCTTTATTAAATTGAGGGTAATCTAATTGTTGCATTTCCCATACTACAATTCCATCTTTAACGTGAATTGCCCATGAGCAACCACCTGTACAGTTTACACCGTGAGTACTACGTACTACTTTATCATACTGCCATCTGTTACGATAAAATTCTTCCCATTTTCTGGTTTTCGGTGATATTATATCTTCAATCCAACTCATAATTTTAAGTTTAGTTTATTATTCAATACTATTTATTTAGAACACGCTGATTTAATTTGTCTTTTGTAAATGTCTTCTTTAACACATTTTCTTTTTCTTTCAATAAACATTAAAAGAATAATTGAAACGATTACAAGAAAAGCTACACCGCCACCATACAATAAAATGTTATCATTATATGCTCTTTGGTGACTGTAAACATCTTCTTTACTTACACTATTAAAGAATGCAGCTAATTGGAAAATTTCTTTTTCAGTTAATGGGTTATCTTTGTAAGATGATGCCATTGCTGGAAATGGAGGAGCACTTAAAATTCCGTTGATACCTGCAGAACCCATTCGTTCGTAAACTTTGGTTAAGTCTTTTGCCAATAAACCACCTGCTACTAAATCGTCGTGATTAACATTGTGACAAGAGATACAAGATACACCACCGTTTTCTAAACGTTGTTTTCCAGAAAAAATGTTTAATCCTGCTAAAACAGCTTCTTTTGATGCGTTTGCAGGGTCTAAAGCTGGATCAGCTGCTGGTGCTGCTTCAACTGGTGCTGCTTCTGTAGTTTCAGCAACAGCTTCAGCAGGACTGTTTGCTGCAATGTGCGAAATAATTGCTTTAATATCGGCATCCGATACATTTTGATTTGGCATTGGATAACCATATTCTGTAATGATTGCTTTAGCATCAGCATCTTTTTCACCAAATGCTTGAGCATTTTTTACAAAATTGATAATCCATTCTTCACTTCTTTTGGTGTTTACCCCTTTTAGGTCGGGACCAACTAATTTACCTTTTCCGATAGAGTGGCATGCACTACAGTTTTGTTTAAACAATGCTTCTCCATCTTGAGCATTGATTGTTAAACTGTACAAAGCCATTGAAACGGTTACTCCGATTAATTTTAGTTTCATGTTCGTTGTGCTTTTAATGATTTATATCCGATTTTATTTTTACACACTTTTTTACGGTATAAAATTCATAAAGCACAATTGAATTAAAAATGATTCATATCATATCAAAAGATGATTTAAATCATCTTTTGATATGATACAAAACAGAAAGGTTGTTTTACATCATACAACTTGGAATTGCTTGTTGGACGTACCATTCGAGTACTCCGTATCTTTGCAAATGGTATCGCTTATCTATTTAAATGTGAGTTCGATTTACGAGCAAAATGCTAAGTGTTGTCTGTTTGAGTGAATTTTACAAAAATTCACTCAAACAGACATAAGATAATACTATTAAAGTATAATTTGCCTTTAACTGGTTAAAGATGGTTATTTTGAAACTGTTCGTTGGTTTGCAATGCTTACCAGTTTTTTATAATCGGAAATACGAATGGATTTGGCTTCGAGTTCAATTACTTTTTCTTTGTTTAATTCGCTCAACACCCTAATTACTGTTTCGTATGTGGTGTTTACTATTGCAGCATAATCTTTTCTACTAATGGTAAAGCTTAGTTTTAAAGGGTCTTTAGCATCAGGACCAAACACATTAAAATTCATTAGAATTGCCTGGGCAATTTTGTTTTTAACAGGAACTAAATTGTTTTTTTCTTCAGAATGTCTTAATTCTTCGGCAAAAAACATCATCAATTGGTAGGTAAATTCGGTATTTGCTCTTGCAAGTATGTTAAAAATATCTAAAGGAATAAAGGTAACTTTTGTTTTAGTGTAAGAAAATGCCGATACTGGATAGTTCCAATCACCACCAAAACCTCTATGTCCAATTACAGAACCATCGGCTGCTAAACGAATGATGATTTCTTTTTTATCCTCTGCTGTGCTAAATATTTTAACTTTTCCGTTGTTAACTATATAAAGCCCTTTTACAGGTTCACCTTCTTTAAAAATGTAACTATTTGCTTCGAATTCAAAAATTATTTTATGAAAATCGACAAATTGTTGCCATTCTTTTGAGCAATGTTGTTTTAAAAAAGAATCCATTTATTGTACTATTAATTTTACTTCAAAGTTAGAATTAATTAGCAAAGCAAACCATGATTTTTAGCAGTATTAACAAGAAATTAGCTAACCTCCAATAGTTGTCATGTTTCTGTTTTTGGTAAAGTTATCTTCATTAAAAAAATCTTCGTTGGTTTCCATGCCTCCTCTAACTTTAAATTTATGAAGTATTCCTTTTTTGATGTGTTCGGCAATATTTTCACCGTTTCTTAATGGGGTTAGTAAATCGGTTTCGGTTGATGAAAATAAACAGTTTTTAATTCTGCCATTTGCTGTTAGTCTTATTCTGTTGCAGCTATCGCAAAACGGATTGGAAACCGTGCTAATTACCCCAAATTCGCCTTTAAAACCGTTTATTCTAAAATTTTTAGCTGTTCCGTTTTTCTTGCTTTTTAAGGTAATGATGTTTTCTTCCGAAAACCGTTCTTTTGCTACTTTTAAAATATCGTCTAACGTAATTATTTTTTCGGTATTCCATTTGTTTCCATCAAAGGGCATAAATTCAATAAAACGAATGGCAATGTTTCTGTTTTTGGTAAACGCAATAAAATCGGCAATTTCATCATCATTTGTTCCTTTAATAATGACGTTATTTATTTTTACGTTAAAGCCATTTTTTTCGTACAAATCAATATTGCTTAAAACCTTATCGAAATAATCTCTTCGGGTAATTTGCTCAAATTTTTCTTTATTGAGGGTATCTAAACTAATGTTGATGTCTTTTACTCCACATTTATTAAATAAATCGATGTATTTTTCTAACAAAATTCCGTTGGTGGTAATGCCCAAACTAATAGGAAGTTGCGAGAGTTCTTCAATTATTTTTTCGATGTTTTTTTTAAGTAATGGCTCGCCACCAGTTAGCCTAATTTTTTTTACTCCTAATTGAACAAACTGTTGTGCTATTGCAATAACTTCTTCGTGCGACATTAAATTCGATTTCTCGGAAAGTACAATTCCATCTTCAGGCATACAATAAAAACACCGCAAGTTGCATCGCTCGGTTAACGAAATACGCAAGTAATCGTGAATTCTTCCAAATTGGTCGGCAATATGTTCGGTTGGGTTAATCATAGTATTAATGGTGATGATGATGTCCGTCGTGATTTTCTTCAACCACTTCTGCCATGGCTTGCATTTCGTTTAAAATTTGATTGAATTGTTGCGAAGATAGGTATTTTTGTGCTAAAGGAAACAAGGTATTGTCTTCTCTAAAAATGTGTAACCTAATTAGTTCAATCAATTCTTTTGCATTGTTGTAAGCCACATCGTAGGTAAACATTTTCGATTGTTCGTCTCTAAAACGAGGAGCTAAGCCAAGCAAATTAAAGGTTAGTGCTCCTAATTGGATAAACTTAACATGGTCGTCTTCCATAATATCAACGGCAGTAACTGGGTTTTTACCAGTGCCATGCTCGTTGTTCGATAAAAGAGCCTTTTGCAAAACAGGAAACAACACTTTTTCTTCTTTTCTATTGTGAGGCAACAAATGGTTGTCGAAAAAATCGAAAAACTTTTTAAAACCGTCGTTTACCTCGTTGTTTAAAACATACCCTAATTCTTTGAATTGCGATATTGATTTTTCAAACACATCTAAAACGACACCCAATTCTTCGTGTTCCTTTTTTAATATGGTTAAACTTTCGTTTAATTCTCCGTTTTCTAATTCAATGGTGGCGTATGATGAGTATGCATCAGGCGGATCCATTGGCGATAATTCTTCGTTATCAATTTCTATATCTTTTTCGCCAATGGCTTTAACTGGATCAACTTCTTTTAATCTTTTGCCGGTTTCTCTATCAACTATTTTCATGGGATAATTCTTTTAGCGTTATATTTTTGATAAAATTACGACAGCAAAAACTCCTGCAAAATGATTTAAATCATATTTTGAACTTATGGCTTATTTTGTTTTAGTTCTGTTATTTTTACCACAAGTGAGAGCTTTGCTGTAGATAAGCGAATGGAATGATGTGTTATGTATGAAACGAGTTATTTCGAATTTTGAGAACTAAGTAACCACACACATTGCCAAGGACTTTCCTTAATCATTCTTCGTAGTAATATGAGTAATCAATGCCTTTCATAAACATTTCTCTGTCGTTAATTTTATCGGTAAGAGCACTTTTTAAAAGCTGAGCTAAAACAGTATAATCAACAGTACTGATAATCATGGCGTTCATATAATTTTGTTTGCTGATTTTACTCCAATCCACACATTTTTTAAGTTCTTTTTTTAGCATCAAATCCAGCCATATTCTTGTGCTTCTGCCATTGCCTTCCATAAAAGGATGTGCTTTGTTCATGGCAGCATACTTTTGAATAATCTCTTCAAAGGTTATTTGCGTCATGGCATCTATTTGGAGTAAAGTGGCTTTTAAATGCTTTGCATAAACAAATGAATACCCTCCTTTTGAAATACTTTTTTCCCTTATTTGCCCTGCAAAATCAAATAAGCCTCCAAACAAATATGCATGTATTTGTTGTAAGCCTTTTGTAGTGCCTACTTCAAATTCTTGAATGAGATTACTCTCAAATAGAGTATAAGCCTTTTTTTTGCTTTGACCGTCAATGCTGGTATCACTGTATAAAAACCAATCTAAAAACTTCATTGCCCTGTTGTTGGGAAAATGTTTGGCTAATTCTACAACCCCATTGCTGTCCAATGTGTCCGTCAAATATTTTTTCCCATCGGCAGCCGTTAATTTCAGTTGGTTAGTGCCACTAACCAACTGATTATTTTCTTTCTTCAGTTTTGTTTTTAAGTATTTCCAATAGTTACGAACTTTTGCATAATTGGATTCTTCATTTAGCACACCTACAATATCTAAAACACTAAATCTCCATTGGGCATTTTCATCGTCCCAAATGGCACGCACCTCCTGGTCATCAAAAAAACGAATCGATATTTTTAGTAGTTCTTTCATATTTTGTTTTCTCTTTGCTCTATTGCTCAGTTATAAACATTTCAATACCACCGAAGCAGGAATTTGTTATTGTGCAACCTAAGTAACCACCCACATTGACACCCCCTCTCTGTTCGTACGTTTACAGCTTAGGAAGTACGGGGGAGGTCATTTTCCGTATTTGTCTTTAAGTTCAAGTTTCTTTATTCGTGAGTTAATTGCTCCTATGTTTCGTCCAAATATTTCTGCAAGTTCTTTCGCTTTTTTACCTTCACAAAATAACAATTCAAGTTTATTGTCGTCTTCTTCTGTCCAAGGTAAATATGCCTGCTTATGTGTTTCTCTGATTTTCTCTACCGAATATGTTTTGCCGTCAGTTTGCTTTGGCTCTTTAAGTTCTTTGAATTTTGTCAGCGACTTTTTAAGCGTTTCAACAAAGTCTTTTAAATCTTCGTCAAAAATCATTAGTCTGTGGTGTTCAAAGCCCGAAGCTGTCTTTTTACTTTCGGAAATTTTTAGATACAAGTCACCTTTCTCACTCTTCTTGATATCAAAAAAGTAAGTCCGTGAACCTTTGGTTATTTTGTCGCTGAATATTTCGTTGTCGTGCATTACCGTTTTTAGTTATCTAATTCGTAATCCAATTCTATCGTTGTCAATGTATATGTTGTTTTCGTTTGTGTCAAAGATAAAAGGTTTTGTATTTCTTGTTATTCCATTTTTCCC
The DNA here is from genome assembly GCA_015075325.1 of Flavobacteriales bacterium. GTDB lineage: Bacteria > Bacteroidota > Bacteroidia > Flavobacteriales_E > Vicingaceae > Vicingus. Next base: position 58,531 of record JABTUP010000012.1, read on the forward strand.
ATATTCCTCAATGTTTTCGGGAAGAATAAGTCTTGGTCGGAAATAGTGAAAAAATTCGTGATGCCAATGATGAAAAAAAGGATAATCGTCAAAGTCACGAAAATATTTAAAGAGTTTGTCTGGTGAAAAAGCTACTTCATAAAACTTTTCGTCTTGATAAGTTACTCTGTTTACTTCAAAATAGTTTGTATTTATGAATTTTGAAAGGTTGTCATAAAACTTAGCAGAACTTTTTCGTAAACCCTCATTGTCGTATTCAATATTCTCATTGAAAGGGTCGTGATAATTACACATCACGTTATTGTATAGGTTATACGAAACACAAGCAACGGAAAAATTTCTTGGATAATTACCCGAACTTGCCTGTCTTTTATGGTCAGCCATATTTCCCGGGTTGTTTTGTTGTCTGCCTTTTGCTTCAAGAGTAAATACCGCATTTTGAGAAAACGCAACAAGGTCAGGTCGCTGTCCCCGCATTGGTCTTGGTGCAACAGCTTCATAATTTAGAGTTAAAAAACTTCCGTCAATTCTTTTAGAAAGAAAGTCCGCTATTGCTTTACCTGCAATGTTTGAAAAATGATTTTGTTCTGTCGGGTCAGATAAAATTCTTGGCGGTAAAGAAAAACGATTATTATTGTAAAAGTCCTGTCGTTGTAAATAGTAACTGTAATGAAAAAACATTCCCAATGTTCTCATTATGTTGCTGGGCTTAATTCTGTAACCTTGTCCTGCAAACGCCATATGTTTTGCAAACGCAAGTCTTGTCAGTCTGTGCGTTTGATTATGTGTTGCTCCTGTTTGGTCTATGTATTCTACTGCTATGTTCATTTTTGTTGTGTTGCTCTAAAATGGCAGCTAACTTGTTTATATGCCTGATAAAAACCCTATTTTATCAGGCATATCTCTCAAAATACAGATAGATATGCCTGATAAGGTATCAGACTTATCTTTTCAAAAATATTAATTAATTTGTTATAAATCAGCAAAATTGCTTTCAACTTGCTTTTCCTACACCACCTATTGCTTTGTAGTTTTAAAACTAAAATTAAGGAGCCTGAAAGTTTGGGTTTGCAATAAAAGTGCTGTCGGTGAGTGTTTTTAAAAATGCAATTAAATCGGCTTTATCTGCGGCATTGAGTTGAGCACCACCTTGTCCAATTTTTTGCATTAGTGGGTCAACATAATCCGATTGCTGCAAGCCATGGCTATAAAAATCAATTACTTCTTCGAGGGTTGCATAACGGTTGTCGTGCATGTAAGGAGCTGTTAATGCAATGTTTCGTAAGGTTGGTGTTTTAAATTTTCCAATATCGTTGGGGTTGTTGGTAACATTATAACGTCCTAAATCTACTCCAGTAAATGTGGCATTTAGTGCATTGTTGTGGTATTCTAAATCGGTCCAAAGAGGGTTTGCAGCGTTTCCGTGGCAATGAAAACAATCGGCTTTATCTTCTGCCATAAAAATATTGTAGCCGTTGAGTTCTTGAGGAGTTAAACTTATTTCGCCACGTAAAAACTTATCGAATTTTGCATTGTTCGACACCATGGTTCGTAAAAATTGTGCTAAAGCATAGCTAATGTATTTGTTTCTAGCACTATCGGTTTGTTGGGTAATGTTAATGCCAAAAGCTTTCCAAAAGAGTTCTTGGTACTCTAAATGAGCTGCCAATCTGTTGTTTATACTATCGGTGCTTGCTGCTAAAAACGGATTGCCTTCGGCTAAATCGGCAAGAGCAACATCATCTAAATAATCGTCGGCACCAAACCAGCCCAATTTATTGTACCAGCCCAAATTTACATGAGGCAGAATTGATGTTCCTATAGGACCCATAAAAGGCATAGAATAGCCGTATTGCGGACGGTGGCACGAAGAACACGACCTGTTGTTGGTGCTTAAAATTTTATCGTAATACAGTTTTCTTCCCAAAACAACACCTTCGGCAGTAAGTTTATTAAAATCGGGGTTGTGCATTGGAAGAATTCCGGGTAATGCCGTTGGTGTTAAATAAGTTGGGTTGTATTCTCCCCACGGCAAAATTGGTTGAGTGGGGGTTTCAACAACTGGGGTTACTTCTACTTTATCTTTTTTGCACGACAGCAGAAAAAGTGGAAATAAAAGAAAGAATATTAAAGGTTTGTTAACGGACATAATTGGAACGGATAATGAATAACAATAATCAAAGGTAATCAAATCAAGAAGGATTGATTATGATATTAATCATAGTATAAAAATAGAAGAGGAGTGAAATTATTCACTCCTCTTCATCCACCTAACTAATAGCAATTCAAAAAAATTGAATTACTCTTTTAATTGTTTAACTATTTAACTTCTGGTTTTTTTTCCTCTCCTGTAATAAATTTAGGTTTAAAGGTTATCATAAGCCATCCCCATGAGTTCATTTGGTCAGTTCTTCCTTGTCCGGCATTATCGCCTTTTTTATATGTTACACCTTTTAGGTAAGCCAATGTTTCGGTATCTAAAAATACGCTATAACCTGCTAATACACCAACGCCTTTCGCTAAATTAAATCCACAAGTAAAGTCAATTTCAGTACCTAGGTTTTTATCCATTTTATACTTGGTGTATTTTTCGTTGTTAATGGTTTTAATTGAAGCGGTTGCAGCATCTATTTGAGCTTGAGTTGTAGCAGCAGCAAGTGTTTTGTTAGCAGCTGTTAAATCTTTGTTGTAAAGGTATCCATCCCAAACATCTACAGGAGTTGAAAACAAGTGAGCATCGGCAGCTATCCAAAACTTTTCAGCTTTGTATTTTAATCCGAAGAAAATATCATTTAAACCAACATTGTTGATGTGATTACCCACATAAAACAAATCCATAAATCCATTAAATTTATGATTGGTACCAAAATGAGGGTTGAATGAATGATTTACTGTTCTATATGAAAAAGCGGTGTCTGTTTGGCTTTGACCACTTAAATGTTCGTAACCAGCAGATAAAATGATTTTTTCGGTAATGTCGTAAGATAAATCTAATCGATAATTCATTGCTTCAACTTTTTTATTGTATTCGCCTTCTTTATCTCTAAAAACAACTGTTCTACTAGCGTCGGTACCCATTTGGTAATAAAAAGCACCAGCTACACTAAATTTATTTTTTTTGTAAGCCAATCTGGTTCCAGCTGTTTGAGAATAATTATCAGTATAATAAGGAGCAGGCGTTAGCGGAGCAACAACACTACTATCGTAATTTAACTGTTCTTTACCCAAGTTTAAGAACAAAACACTTGCCGAAAAGTTTTCGTTAAACTTGTGATTAAACCACATGTATTGCATGGCTTTATAAGTTCCAAATTGGGCATCTCTACCAAAATTTGCTGCTTTATCTTGATTGTAAGCGAAACCTACATCAAGTAATGATTTTGTTTTTTTAAATTTAATTACAGCAGCATCATGAGCTCTTGATTGTTGAGCCCAACCCAAATCACCAAAAATACGGTGGTCGTCGTAAGCAATTTCTTGTCGTCCAAAACGAATAGACCAATTTTCAGATAAAAGTGCTTCTCCCCATGCTTCGTGAACAGCAATATAAGCACCGTCGTTGTTTTGAGTAGCTGCTGTTCCAATGGTTTGAGGCTGGCTACCCCACGTTCTTACGTCTTGAACAGAGATTTTAAAAATGTAGCCTTCGGTTTTGTACCCAAAATTTAAACGAGTACGTTGATTAACAAAAGTAGCAGCATCTTGAGCCGAATCGGAAACAGTGCTAAACCCATGACGGTATTCAAATCGAGGTCGAATTTCTGCGTCGAGTGTAAACTGAGCAAAAGTTGGTGCCGCAATCAACAACATTGCTCCTATAACTATTTTTTTTGAGAGTTTCATATTATAATGTGTTTAGTTTTTTGTTCAAAGGTAATGGCTTTTTTATTGTCTAATTATGAATGTTGTCAAGCTGTTTTCTTCCTTTTAGAAGATATAAAAATGATACAAATCATTAAATTATTTTTTTAAAAAAAAGAGGGTAATTATTACCCTCTTTTAAAATGAATTAACTTGGTCTTTCACAACCTTTTCTATTGTAATACCACCAATTGATTAAGGTTGCAACAACAAAAAATGCTGCAATTGAGTAGAAAAATCCGTTTGCATTTCCAGTATTAGAAATAAAAGCACTTACTGAAGTAGCAAAAATAAACGGTCCGAAAGCTGCAATAGCAGCAGTAAATCCAATTACTCCAGCTGCCTGACGAGGATTGTGTCCGAAAATAATTGGATATTGACGGAAAGTAGCTGCATTACCCATACCAGTAATAAAGAATAGGAATAACATTAAGTATAAAAAAGTTGGAAATTGCTCTACCGAAGTTGGAGTTAATACTCCCAACTGAACCATTGCAACACAACCAATGATTAAACCAATACCAGTAAGTGTGGTTAAAATTGCACCACCAACTTTGTCGGCAATAAAACCAAAAAGCACACGACTACTAGCACCAATTAAAGGTCCTAAAAAGGCATATTTTAATGCATCAGGAGCATCAGGAAAATCGCCATAAACGGTTTTAATCATTAAAGGAAAAATTGCTGCTAAACCAGAAAATCCTCCAAAAGTCATTACATAGGTAACGGTGCAAAACCAAGTATGTTTGTCGCTAAAAATGTCTAATTGTTCTTTAAATGACGCCTTAACAGGAATACTTTTAATCATATACCACGAAGCAATTGCAAGAATAATTAGCAATGGCACATACCAAAATGAAGCACTTTGTAAATAAATTTCTTCTGTACCTAAAATTTCTTTTGTTTTTGGGTCGGTTTTAGTAAAAACTTCGGCAGCTCCATAAGTAGCTACACCAAGCATTGCAGGAGTCATAAATTGTGCTACCGAAACACCAAAATTACCTATACCCGCTTGTATTCCAAGAGCTGTACCTTGCAATCTTTTAGGAAAGTACAAACTTGTACTTGGCATATACGAAGAAAAGTCTCCACCACCAAAACCAGCAGTAAAAGCAAGAACCATAAAAACCCAAAATGGTGTGGTAGTATTCATTACTGCTAACCCAATTCCTATTACTGGAATAAGTTTAATGATGGTTGAAACGGTAATTACATGTCGAGAGCCATAAATAGGCAATAAAAAAGTGTGAATCATTCTTAAAATACCGGCAGCCAATCCTGGCATAGCTGCGAGCCAAAACAATTGGTCTTTATCAAATTTAAATCCTATGCCAGGAAGTTTTGTTGCAATTGCACTCATCATAAACCATGTGGCAAATGATAGAATTAATGAAAGAGTAGTTACTATAAGCACTTTCCATGCTATTTTACTGCCTTCGGTCTCCCAAAATTTTTCATCGTTGGGTTCCCATTTTGTTAGCCATGTTGCCATAATTTTTAGTTTTTAGTTAGGTTGTTTTTATTTAGTTAGGTATATTATTTTAAAACTGCATCTTCATCCATTTCCATAATTGGTAATGATTCGTCTTCCTCTTCTCCAAAAGAATTTTTGGGCTCTTTGAGGTAAATCATACAAAAAAGAAAACTTACAAAAGCCCCAGCAGCCAGTATAAAGAAGAATGTTTTTTCGTTAACCATTGTAAAGATGTACAAGTAAGTAACCGCTCCAACATTACCATAAGCGCCTGCCATTCCAGCAATTCGTCCTGTTAGTTCTTTTTTAATTGATGGAATTACGGCAAAAGTTGCTCCTTCGGCACCTTGCACAAACATGGAGCACGCCATGGTAATGATTACCGAAACCACTAACCACCATGTGCCATCAAAAGTTGGAACAATAATTTCGGCTCCTCCTTCATGGAAAGTGCCCGAATATTTACCAATAAAACCCATTGCTGCAAAACCTAAAGCAATACCAAACATGTAAATCATCATGGTTTTTTTACGACTACCCATTTTATCAGACAAATAACCCCCAAGCGGACGAGCAACCAAATTGATAAAGGCAAAAGATCCAGCAACTAAACCAGCTAATGCAAGAGTTACAATACGTTCTCCGTTAGCATCTTTTAGCGGTTCAAAAACTTCGAAAAAGAAAGCTGGAAGCATTGAAACTACCGCTAATTCGGCACCGAAATTGGCAAAATAGGTGGTATTTAATGCTGCAACACTGCTAAAAGGATATTTTTCTTCTTCTGGCACACCAGCTTTTAAAAGAGGTAAGTTAACTCTTAAAATGGCGATTACTTTATACAAGTAAAGAACTGCCAACACTCCCCAAATCATGTACATTACTTCTACAGAGTATAGGTTTTGACCATGAACCATTTGTTTTTGGAGGTTGTTTGCTAATAAACCCAATGCTAAGTTCATTGGAGCAGTCCATAAAATGTATTGAATTAAATCGCCATAAGATGAAACAGGCATAATGTTCGCCTTTTTTACTTGTTTTTGAGGTTCTTTACCAGTTGGGTAATCTTTTACCAAAAAGTAATATAATATACCGTAAAGTCCACAAACAATGCTACTTAAGGCTAATGAATACCTCCAGCCATACTCACCACCAATAAGAGAAATAGCAACAATTGGAACCAATCCTGAAGCTGCTGCTGAACCAAAATTTCCCCAACCAGCATAAAAACCTTCGGCTCTACCAATCATTTTTGGAGGAAACCAGTTGGCAGTCATTTTAATACCGATTACAAATCCAGCACCAATAGAACTCAACAGTAATCTGCTTACAATTAATTGAGTAAATGTATCAGCAAAGGCAAACATTAGCCCAGGTATTGCAGTAACAATCATAATGCCCGAAAATGTTACCCGTGGTCCATATTTATCAACCAATGAACCGATAATAATTCGAGCTGGAATAGTTAATGCTACGTTACAAATTAATAATGATTTGATGTTTTGGTCGGTTAAAAAATCAAATGACTCAACTAATAAACTTTTGATTGGAGCCATATTAAACCAAACATAAAAAGTAAGAAAAAATGCAATCCATGTATAATGAAGCACTCTTACCCTTTCTTGTGAAAAATCGAATAATTTAAATTTATCTTCCATAATCAACAATGTTTAATGATTTATATCATTTTTATACTCCAAAAGTAGATGAGTATTTAGGTCTAAATGCTGACGTAAATCAAGCTAGATGTTGTTTTTAGGCAATAAAAATATTGTCATTTAACAAAAATTAATATGATGCTCATCATATCGAAAAAAATAAAGGAAAGTGAAATAAAGATTAAATCCTTGCTACTGAAAGAGAAAAACAATTTTTGTGAACAGATTTGTTCAAAACAAATTAGAGTTAAGCCAATGGCACTATTATTTTATGCAATTGGAAGAAAAATAAAAAAAGATGATGTAAATCAATAAATGTATTGAAATGGCAATATCATGTTATTTAAAGCTTCTAAATTGGTAAGCTCTATTTGATTTTGGTTAATTTCAATTAAGTTTTCTTTTTTAAATTCGGATAAATTTCTGGAGAGTTGCTCGGTGTTTATGCCTATTAAATCGGCTAAATCCTTTCTACTAATATTAATTTGGTTGTTTTCGTTATGTTCGTTAAAAATGGTGTTTACGTAAATTAACCCGTCTGCTACTTTTTCTCTAACATTCATTTGAGCTAGGTTCTTAATTTTTGCTTCAGAATTTCGGAGCTCTTTGGAGTAATACATCATTAAAGCAAAAGTTAATTTTGGGTTTTCCATAAAAGCATCGAAAATGGTTTTGTTGTCGATAAAACAAATGGTGCATTCTGTTAGTGCTGTAGCTCCAATTGGATATTTATCTCCTCCAAATCCTCTGTGCCCAATTATCCCTCCAGTTTTGGTTAACCGAACCACTTGAGTTTTATTATTTATTCCAGTAGAGAAAATTTTTGCAATCCCATCATAAATAAAATACAACCCCATCACTGGGTTGTTTTCATGAACAATATTTTGGTCAGGTTTGTAATGCGAAGTATGTTTGAGTTCAGATAACTTTTCTATCCAATTATCAGAACAACTTTGAAGGATTGGACATTCTTTTACTTCACATACTGAACAAGCTACAGAATTTCTCATGTTACAAAATAAGCCATTTTTTTAAAACATAACCTAAGAAAAACATTTTTCTAGTATGCTTTTTTTATTGCTACGAAGTTATGTTAAAGCCTTGTCTTTAAAAATGATTTAAATCATAAAAGTAGCCAGAAGCATTTTGCTTGTTAAATGCTAGATTATTGATTATTTGAGAGCAACAACCTTATTGTAAACATCACAAAACATGATGTGAGTCACAGATTATTATCGGTTTAAAAATCGTTTTCCGTCTTCGGTTAAGTTTTCTAGTGTCCAAGGCGGATTCCAAATCAATTGAATATCGGGTTCGTATTCTGTGTAATTATTAATAATCAGTTGTTTAATGTCTTCCATAATCATATCACCCATGGGGCAACCAGGAGAAGTAAGCGTCATTTCTACGTGAATGATGTTTTTTTCTTCATCGATTTTAACATCATAAACCAATCCTAAATCGATAATGTTTACCATTAATTCTGGATCGATAACGCCTTTCAGTTTTAAAAACAGTTCTTGTTCTTTTGGTGTTCGTTCTCTACACATGAGTTTTGGGTTGGTGAAAAATGATTTTTAATACGTTTACCGCAAACAAAATTACTGCAATAAGCATTATTATGCTACTTATTTGAAGAGTGATGTTGTGGTTAAGTAAAATTCCTGCTAAGAAACCCATAAAACCAATAGTATAAGCCCACAATTGAATGCTTGCAATACGTTCCGAATACAAATCTTTAGGAAACGGAATATTGCCTTTTCCAACTTTATTTTTATACACTTTTAACCAAACAATAAATGGCAAAGTTTTATAGGTTTGTCCCATTACCAGTGAAGAAATAAAGCCTATCAGTAATGTAACTCCATAAGCTAAACTCAATTCGGTTTTAAAAAGAGTTAAGTTGGGTAAATTGAGTTGTAATACAATCATCATCAACATGGGAATAATTAGTATTAAAAAGGCAATCATCGATTGTTTCATTCCTTTATCGAGCGATTTTTTAATACGTTTTTGATAAGCTTCAAATAAGAAACTTAAAAATGAAAATACTCCAACAAGAATTAAAACTGCCGAAAAATACAGCAATATTGATGTTGGAACTAAAATTTCAATGGTACCTGCAATTAATCCCAAATTAATTAAAGCATAAGCTAGAGTTAGTTTTTTGGTATTGAGGTGGTGCGAAACCATAAACATAGGCAGGAGCTTACTCCCTACTCCAATTATTAATTGTAAAAACCATCCAACAATACCCCAATGAGCGTGAATTTTAAGCAGCTCCAAATGATTAATTGTTAAAAAAGATTGAGATAAATTTAAAGCAGCTAAAATACCTAACGAAACTGTAAGTAAAAGCCAAGTAACTGATGTAATAATAAATTTTTTTTCGATACTTTGTTTTTCGGCTTTTGTAGCGGTAAAAAAAACATTAATGGCGAATAATACTACGGAAATAAGCAAAAATGTAACTGCAACATGAAGAGGCAGTTTTAATTGACTGTTCCAAAAACTATACGACAACAATAAAGTGCCGATAATGAGTGTGTAAAATGAAATTCGAGCAAATTTTTCGCTAAAAAGTTTTGTTTCTAATATTACCGGAATGAGTTGATACAAAGCTCCGAAAATAATCATGCTTATCCAGCCCAAAACCACCAAATGAGTAATTGCCAACAGTTTTGGAGAAAAATAATGTTGAGTAAAAATTTCGGGATGTAATGCTATTAATGTACTTGCCACCAGCCATAAAATAGCTCCTACTGCAAAATGAGGAACAACTAAACTTGGCGGTGGAGCATTTTTACTAGCAATTTGTTGCATTAGTTGTGTATTAAAAGTTTAACATTTCCTTCTTCAATTTCACAAATATACAGCTGGCAATTTCTTTCTTCTAGTTCTGGAATAAGATATTGAGGCACTTTTTTGTGATGTACAAATATAGCTTCATGTTCTTTTAATGCAGCCACTTCGTTAAGTATGGTTACCATTGGCAAAGGCATTTCTAAATCTCGTACATCAATTTCTTTACAATGGTTGCCCCATTTTTGTTGTAGCTCGGTAAGTTCGTCTAAACTAACCTTTTTCATAAAAGGCTCAGCTGTTACCTTGTTTTCGTTAATTGGTTGGTTTTTTGGTTTGTAAAACCATGTGGTTACTATGTCATTACTGGTTTTTACCATGCTTTCAAAACCTTTGTTTGTTAAAATTTTTATCAACGGAGTTGGCTCGAACGTATTTATAATTTCCAACGAAAAATCTTCGGGAAGCTGATTAATTTGTTGCATAATTTGCTGAAAAGGGTCGGTACCTCCTGCTAAAATACTTCTTACATCAAAAGTAATAACCCTTTTTTCCTCAATGCTTTTTAATAGCAATGGCGAAATGGTTTTAGCATCATCAGCAATTTTAGTTGATGTGGTTTCAGTAATAAAACCAATTTTTTCTAGTGCATTAAAAAATTCTTGAACAGAACAATTACCTATTCGGGCAGCATCAGCAATAGTAACTCGCGGAGCCAAAACTTTTCTTAAAATGGGATTTTTAAGTTTATTAAAATGCGGATTAATAGCAGCAATAGCCTCTATGGCTTGTTCATTGTGTTTTATAAGAGCCGAAATTTTGGTGTTTTCGTTGATTTGCATGATTTTATTGTTTAGCTACAATTTACAAAAATTGATTTATCAAATTTACAAAAATAATAAAAGACTTAAATGTCTTTTAATGGTTTTTTTCTCGTTTTGTGGAAGTACTTAAATCAATGATATAAATCATTTTTTACTGAGTAGAGTAATAAGTACCTTTGCAATAAAAATAGTTATGAGAGAGTTACAACCCAATACTTTAGAAAGTAGTGAACTAGTTGAACAAACGTTTAACTTTTGGTTTTCCGACAACGAACATATTCGTTCACCGTTTCCTGAATATATCCGACCAATATTAAAAGAAAAAGCTGTAGATGCCTTTTTTAAATGGGTTTCGAGCCTCAATCCAAAAGCGAAAGAAGAAGTTAATGATGAAATGATTGCGGAAAAATTTGAGGAAATTATTTTTGAAACAGCCATGGGATTAGTGTTAACTGATGACGAAAAAATTACCATTCAATATCCGTTTTTGCCTCGTTTAGATGATGAAATTTCGAATAATGAAGAAGATAACAAGCAATTAAGTAAAGTTATAGACCGTTCGTTTTTAAAAGAAGGCGATACTCCTTTTTTAAAAATTAAATTGGAAAATGGTATTACCAAAGAAATTTGGGAAACAAAATTTGAATTACCGCTGTAATAGTGCTTTTAAAGGAGTTTTAAAAATTAACATTTAACTTCGCCTATTTTAAAAGGAGCAAAGGGCGTGTTAATAAAAAACAATTTTTAGAACTCTCTTTTAATTACTAAGTTTGGTGAGTTTTTGTTAACTCACCTGTAAATTATGACTAAAAAAGCACCTCAAAAACGAGCTACTGAATTAGTAAGTTTATCCCACGAACATCATCATGCCTTAGTGTTTTGCGTTAGGTTAAAAAAAGCAAGCCAAACAACACCAGAAATTACTCAAAACTATGTACGCTATTTTTGGGAAAACCATATTTCATCGCACTTTGATAACGAAGAAAAATATTTGCTCCATTTAATGCCTACTGCACCTTTAAAAGAACAATTTTTATCCGAGCACAACGAAATTAGAGTGTTGGTAAATCAACTATTAACATCGGCTGAAGAAGTGATGAACAACGCATTATTACTTTCAGAAAAACTTAACCAACACATTCGGTTTGAAGAACGCATATTGTTTCCAGAAATTGAAAAATTTGCTTCAAAAAAAGAGCTTCAAGCAGTAGCTTTACAGTTAAATAAATCGGCTGATTGTCCGGTGTTTTTTCCTGAGTTTTGGAAATAATTGGTACTAATATTTTACATCGTTGATGTAATTCATTTCTTGTACAATGTTGCCATTTTCATCAAAAACAATGTATTTTCCGTTTAATTTATCGTTTTTGTAGTTGCTTTCGGTCATTTTATTGCCATTTTCATTAAATGTTCTCCAAACACCTTCTCGCGAACCATTATTAAAACTTCCTTCCATTTTTTTGCTTCCGTTTGGGTAATACCAAACCCAAAAACCATGATTTTTCCCTTCCTTAAAATTTCCTGTTTGTAAAGGTTTTCCGTTTTCATAAAAAACCTGCTCTTTACGTTTGCCCGAAAAATGATATGCAGCGTAAGCCATAACAAACACGCCAACAATAATTTTATGTTTACTATTATAGCTAAAAATGCCCATTAACCAACGTATTGAGGAAGTAAATAAAATTCGACCAACTCATTTTGCTCAACAACATCTTTTTCTGATGGAATGTAAGTTAATCCATGAGCAATAGCAAACGATTGAAGTGCATCAGAATCTTGTCCTTTGAGCAGTTCCACTTTATTATTTTGGATAACCGATTTTAAGAAAACAGCTCTTCCTTCTTTTTTAATAAATTTTTCCGCCAACGGAAGTTGTAATGATGGTAAAAATGGATTTAAATTTCCGAGCATTAGCTGAAGTGCTGGAAAAACATACATATAAAAGCAACTCAATGCTGCCGCCGGATTACCAGGAAGTGCAAACACCAGTTTGTTTCCTTTTTTTCCGAAAAAAAGAGGTTTACCAGGTTTTTGTTTTATTTTATGAAACACCTCTTTTACTTCGTTTTCAAGCAAACATTCTTTAACAAAATCATAATCGCCAACCGAAATACCGCCCGAAAGAATTACTATATCAAACTTGTCTAATGCCGATTTAATTGCAATTTTGGTAGTGTTTAAATCGTCTTTTATTACGTTAATTTCGAGCTTTACATCAAAAGGATTTATTGCTGCATTTAGCATGTGGGTATTTGATTCAAAAATTTGCCCTTCTTTTAAACTACTTCCTAAAGGCATTAACTCGCTTCCGGTTGCCAAAATTGCAACTGATGGTTTTTCGTAAACGCTAACCTTTTCAATACCTAAAGTTGCTAAAAACCCTATAGCTGCTGGGGTTAGTTTGGTTCCTTTTTTTAGTGCAACTGCTCCTTTTTTTAGCTGATTTCCTTTTAACCTTACGTTGCCCTGAAATTTTAATCCTTCATCTTTTACGATCAGTTCGTTTCCATTTCGTTCGGTTAATTCTTGCATTACAACGGTATCGCAACTTTCTGGCAATTTCGACCCCGTAAAAATTCTAATCGCTTCTCCGTTTTTTACATCAACCCTTTTAGTATCGCCTGCAGCAATTTCGTCAATCACTTTAAGGGTTAACTGCTTATCCGAAAATTTAAATGCATATCCATCCATTGCCGATTGATTAAACAAAGGAATATCCACATCACTTATTACATCGCTAGCCAGGTAATGATTTAAACTAAAGTTTAGAGATTTAATACTTGTTGAGTTGGGTTGAATATTTTTAACAATTAACTCTTTTGCAGTCTCTATACTAATCATGTTGTATTTTTTTAGTAAAGTTATTTATTTTATCTTTTTTAAAAACGTGATTTAAATCAGGTTTTTTTTACTTTCTTTATTGGAAATTTGAGGAAAGCGATATGTAAACGTATTTTATGGCGAACAATAAACCTCAAATACCAAAATGTGAAGAGTGCCATCATAAACATGAAGGCGAATCAATTTTTTGTTGTCTTAATAAAGACGAAACAGAAGTTGTATCTCAAGGAAAAAGAAACATGCTTTTTAAACGTGGTCAGGTAATTTTTAGTGAAGGTAACCAACCGCACGGAATTTATTGCGTTCATTCGGGTAAAGTTAAAATTCATAAAATGGGCGATGAAGGAAAAGAGCAAATTGTTCGACTTGCCAAAGCCTCTAATATTATTGGTTATCGCTCTATTTTAAATAACGATTGCTATTTTGCATCGGCAACAGCTTTAGAAGATACCGAAGTTTGTTTTATTTCAAAATCAACCATAGTTGACTTAATTAAAAACAACAGCAATTTTACTTTTTCGCTCATCAATTTATTATCCGACGACCTAAAAAGAGCCGAAGAAAAAATTACACACATGGCTCAAAAGCACGTTAGAGAACGAATTGCAGGAGCTATTGTTTTGCTGATTGAAGCATACGGTTATAAAGAAGACAAACAAACCATTGATTCTAACCTTACGCGAAGAGAAATTGCCAATATTGCTGGAACTACTACCGAAACATCGATTCGAATACTTTCTGAACTTTCAAAAGATAATATTATTGAACTACCCGGAAAGGATATTAAAATATTAGATTACAACGAACTGATTAAAACGGCTAATATTTACGATTAATTTAACTTGCTTCGGCAAAAGCCAGAACGTGTCCATCAACATCAATAATGTAACCAGCTTTGTCGCCCCAATCTCTGTTTTGTAGCGGACTAATTAATACCGCACCAGTTTCCAATCCTCTGTTGATGTATTGTTGAGCTTCTTTTACTTTTAAATACAGTTCGCATCGTGGAATTCCATTTCCTGAATTTGGATGTGGAGTGGCTGCTCCTAATATTTTAGCAATCCCATTTTCGGGCATCAACCCAAGTTTGGTATGTTCAGCTAACAAAAACTCTGTCATACCCGGAACATGAAGCACAGGTTGAAGATTTAATAAATTAGCATAAAAAAGGGTGCTTTTTTCCTGATTGGCAACGTAAAGAATAAATTGTGTTTGCATTTTTTATGAAATTTTAAAAAACAAACGATACGAAGTTCCTTGTGGCACAAACTCACGTTGAATAGTACCGTTTAATTGCTCGGTTAAACTGGTTATTAGCTGAAACCCAAGTGTAGAGGTGTTTTCAAAATTAATATCAGCAGAATAACCCGAACCGTTGTCGTTATAAACTAATTCGTAATGATGATTTTTTGGCGTTATTTCTATTGAAATTTCGCCACTATCGGCATTCAAAAAAGCGTATTTTAACGAATTGGTAACCAGTTCATTAATTAATAAACCTAGCGGAATAGAAGTATTGATATTAAGAGCAATTCGATTTACATTAATTTTTAAATCAATTTTTTTGCTGCCCGAAAATGTATTGTGAATCAAGGTTTCAATCAAACTTTTTAGGTAATCATGATAATCAATTCTCGAATAATTTTTAGAACTGTATAACATTTCATGCACCTTACACATTGATTCAACCCTGCTTTTGCTTTGTAACAATATGGATTTAACACCATTATTTTCAACGGTGTTTGCCTGAAGGTTTAATAAACTCATAATAATTTGCAAATTGTTTTTTACCCGATGGTGAATTTCCTTTAACAGGATTTCTTTTTCTTCGATGTTTTTAAGAATAAGCTGTTCGGCTTTTTTCTTTTCGGTTAAATCTCTCCAAATGGTATTAATGAGCGTTCTTCCTTCAAATTCTACTTTAGAAAGCCAAACTTCGACTGGAAAATTTTCGCCATTTGCTCTAGTGTGTATCCACTCAAAATGATTGCTACCATTTTTTAAAGCCAAGTTCATCATGTCTTGTGCTTTTAAAAACGACGATTTGCCATCGGGTTGTTTTTCGGGAGAAAGTGCTGAAGGGTGCGTATTTAAAAATTCTTCTTTTGTTTTGTAGCCCAACATTTTTACTACAGCATTGTTGCAATCAATAAAGTTGTAGTGTTCGATTACCAACAGAGCGTCGTCAGACATTTCGAACAACGATTTGTATTTTGAATGACTTTCTAATGAAGCTTTATTGATTTGCTCCAACTCTTCATTTTTCTCTAGTAATAACCGAATAATTTCGTTTTTCTCGAAATCGGAGAGTAACTCAGGATTTCGGTTTTGTATTAATTTTTGATATGTGGTATTGTTCTTAAACACAACCAAATATAAAGAAAAATTATAACTCTCTTGTTTTAAGTAAATTAAAAAAAATTTAATTGATAGTAAATATTTTCTTCCATTTTGCTAATACGATTTTTGGAGTAATTCTTACTTTCTGTTTTATTATGTCTCTGGTTGATTTAGTTGTTCTTTAGTAATGCTTAGTTTGTAAGACTTTATGTTTATTTATTTTCAAAATGAGACGCATTGTCCGTTGTTATATTGTCTACATGAAAATATATTTATAACTTAATATGGATAAGGAAAAATTGCTTAAAAAATTCGGCGAAAAAGTTAAACTCAAAAGAGCAGAACTTAAACTATCTCAGGAAGAACTGGCTTTTAAATGTGGATTTGATAGAACATATATAAGTCTTGTTGAAAGAGGCTTAAGAAATACTTCATTATCAAACCTTTCAATTCTTGCCGAAGGATTAAATACAACTATTAGCTCATTAACAGAAGATTTATAATGGCATTAATACCAAATGACTTAAGACATGCACTTCAAATTCAAGCAGGAATTATAGGGAGATTAGCAGGTCATAAATTTGAATCTAATCTTGCACAAACAATTAATAATTTACCATGTCCTATTTTACAAAATCCTTTACCTGAACATTTGGTAGTTGGAAATCCAGAAATTCAAATAGTTAAGAAGGCTTTACAAGTTCTAGACTGGGATAATTGTCATATTGTAGAAGCTATCGCTTTAGGTTCGTTAGCAACTGCTGAAGAAGGAAAAAGGTGGCTTGAAGTGCATGGAATGAGAGTTAAGGCTTGTAAAAGTGATATTCTTTTAACCTTATATAATAATGATTTGAAGTTAATCGAAACTGTTGGTGTTTCAGTTAAACAATGTAGTAAAACATCTCCAACCAATGCTCAATTGTATTTCACTACAGCCAAAGCATTTTGTGAATTATTACGTAATAATGGCATACCTGTCTCTGATGATGCGGTAAATGCTTTACGTCAATTTTGTGGTGAAAAAGGCTTTGCTCCTCGAGATAATCCTGCAGATTTAGTTGGTCGGTTAACTGACCCTCGCAGGTATTTTTGGGAAGAAATCAATGAAAATGGTAGAATTGAGCTCGAAAATATTTTTGTGGAAAGACAAGCTGAAATAACGAGGCTGCTATTACAAAAAGCGTACATTAATGATCCTTTTGCACCTGATTTAATTTTACACTTAACTAGGAAAATGCCGTTAGGTCAACCACAAGAATTTGCTTTATATTCGATAGATGAATTAATTCAGCTTTCTTGCAAATACGCTGGATTTGAAAAGCGAAAATATAGTGTTAGAAAAGGATCTCATAAAGATCCAGTTGGCGTTCAACATGATGCACCAAGGTTTGGAATTGTGCAAATGCAAAGAGGCGGTCAAGCTCAACATCCTGAGCAACTTCAATTCAATTTACAAGCGGGATATTTCTATAACATATAACACTCTTTTATAAACTTCGCCAACTCAAAACCCAATAATGGCGGTACAGCATTTCCAATAACCGTTCTAATTGTTCCTTCATTACCAGTAAGTTTAAATGAATCTGGAAAGCTTTGTAAACGAAGTGCTTCTCTTGTTGTTAATGCCCTTGTTGCTATTGGATGAACATTTCTACATCCTGAAATCATTCCGTATGTTGTCGCAACAGTTCCAGCTGGTTCCGTCCAAATTTGTCTTTTATATGTTGTATTATAACCTGATGGTGGACGTAAATTAGGGTCGATATTGTCGTGTGCACTTTTCCCTTCAGGTACATCAACCAGCCATCGGATTACATGCTCTGGATGATTAACAGCTTTATGATATTTGTCTACTGAACTTGATTCACCTGATTCTAAAAATTCTAAATCTGATACTGCATCACCGAATGTAAAATATAGTGAATTAGAATTAAATAGATTTGCTGTGCTCCCATATTTAGATTCTACTATAGAGGGTGATTTTTTTAAATCTTTTCTAACAGCAATAAATATTACCCTTTCTCTATGTTGCGGAACACCATAATCCTTTGCATTCACATTAAAAAATGTGCTTTTATATCCTATTTTTTCGAAAGTATCAAGTATACGTTTACTAACGTAACTTCCATTTGGATCTTTCATGGACGTAAGTAATCGTACATTTTCAATTAAAATCACTTTTGGCTGAATTTGTTCTGCAATTTTTAAGTAATATTCAAAAAGTGTATTTCTTTTATCATTTACATTTCTTTTACCTGCTAAGCTAAACCCTTGGCAAGGAGGTCCACCAACCATTAAGTCAATTTTTTTATGTTCATTAAGTATCTTATCAATATCTCCTTTTGTTATCTCTTGCACATCATTTGGGAGGAAGTTTGCATTTGGAAAATTTAATTTGTAAATAGCCTTATAATCTTCAATTAACTCGTTTGTTGCAACTATTTCAAAACCTGCGGCTTTAACACCATAACATAAACCACCACAACCTGCAAAAAATGAAACTGCTTTTAAGTCAGTCTTTTTAGGATTAATAAAATGCGACTCCAAGTTCTTTAGTACTTCCAAATACTCTTTATTTCTTTTTGTTTTTGAGAAATATCTTCTAGGTCTTTTTGAAATTATTGAATCTAAATGTTTACTATTTTGAAATCGTTTCTTTTTTAATTTTATGACAGTATTTTCATCAATTTTTTGTAGGTGATTGGCAATTTTTTTCACCTCATTTTCTGATAAGTCAAATTTACCAAGTTCATAAGCAGAGATACGTGCCTGTTCTATTCCAGTGATATTAGCCAGTTTTGATTGGCTTAACCCAATATCATTTCGTCTTTCTCTTATATCAAAACCTGTCATAGAAATTATTTTTTATTTTTACTGTTGTATTTGATTTTTTCTTCCGCAACCTTCATGGCTTGTATTGCAAGCTCTTCGTCTTGTACTTCATAAAACAACTTGTCGGAGAGATATGCAATAATAACATCTTTACGTTGATGTTTGTAAAAATCTCCAAGAGCTGTTACTTGTTCTTTCGTTGGAAGTCTTTTATCTTGCTCAATTTTACTTAGAATAGATGGGTCAAGTGAAAGTTGAGCTCCAACTTCTCTTAGAAGAAGACCTTTTTCTTCTCTTAATTCTCTCAATGTTGCTCCAATTGTTTTCAAAATGCTTTATTTTGACTTGACAAATAATGGCAAATATAAAAAAGAAAATTAAGTGTCACAATAGTATGTTGATAAAATTTAACAACCTTAATTGATGGTAAACGTGTTGCCGCTTACAAATAAATCGTCAATGGTTTCATATTTTGATGATGCTTTTTGTTGTTCAATTTGAGCTGTAAATCCATGATCGAAAACAGGAGCATCGGCATTTCTAATTACTCCCATTGCAATTGGAAATTCGGGCAACTTCATTTGAATTAACATGTTGTGCAATATAGTTGATTTAGCGTGTGCATCATGAACCAAAATATCTTTTTCAGTAATGCCATTTTCGCCAATGGTAACTACTTCTAAAGCTAAACCATTTAAACGAAGTCCTTTGCTATTGTTTTCACCAAAAAGCATTGGTTTTCCGTGTTCCAATATTAATTGATTGTTGGCTTTGTTTTCTTTAGCAGTAATTGCCGCGTGGGTTTTATCGTTAAAAATAACACAGTTTTGCAATACTTCTACCATCGATAAACCTTGATGTTTTTCGGCTTCAATCATTACTTGAGCCATTAATTTAACATCGGTATCGGGTACACGAGCATAAAACTGACCTTGAGCTCCCAACACCAATTCGCCAACACTAAACGGGCTTTCTACTGTACCGAATGGCGATGATTTGGTTATTTTTCCTCGTTCGGAAGTTGGAGAATACTGCCCTTTGGTTAAGCCATAAATTTCGTTGTTAAACAAAATTAAGTTGAAATTGATGTTTCTTCTAACAGCATGAATAAAGTGATTTCCTCCAATAGCTAACGAATCGCCATCGCCAGAAATCATCCAAACACTTAAAGATGGATTGGCTAATTTAACACCAGTTGCAACAGCTGCTGGTCGGCCATGAATGGTGTGAAATCCGTAAGTATCCATGTAATAAGGAAAACGCGAGGAGCAGCCAATACCTGAAATAATAGCAACATCTTCTTTTTTTAAATTTAGTTCAGAAAAAGCTTTTTGAACAGCACTAATAATGGCATAATCGCCACAACCCGGACACCATTTTACTTCTTGGTCGCTGGCGTAATCTTTTGGTTTAAATAAACATTGTAATGTAGTTGCTTCCATTTTATTTTTCCTCCAATAATTCGTTGAATTTTGCTTTTAATTCTTTTACAGTAAAAGGTAAACCTTGTACTTTGTTGTATTGCTCGTAGTTAAATTGTGGCAACACCGCTCTTAAATAATTGGCAAACTGCCCTTTGTTTAATTCACACACTAAAATTTTATCGAATTTCGAAAATATTTCAGCGGTGTTTTTTGGTAGCGGATTGATGTAGTTAAAGTGCGTAAAAGCAATGTCTTTACCTTCTTTTTGAAGTTCGTTTACTGCACCAAATAAAATTCCAAACTGACCGCCCCAACCAACAACCAATAGTTTTTTGGCATCTTTACCTTTGTAGCGTTGTTCTGGAATGAAGTTGGCAACACGAGCAACTTTTTCGCTTCTAATGTTAACCATTACTTCGTGGTTTTGAGGATTGTGAGAAACACAACCTGTACATTCGTCTTTTTCTAAACCTCCAATTCGGTGTTGCATTTCTGGAGTTCCAGGCACCACCCATTTTCGAGCTAATTTTTCATCATCTCTATTGTACGGACGCCAGCTGGCATCTTTTGTTTCTAAAGTTAGCGGTTTTATCTCGGGAAGCTGGTTTAATGTTTTAATTTTCCATGGTTCAGCTCCGTTTCCTAAATAACTTTCGGTTAGTAAAATTACTGGAGTCATGTGTTCTAAAGCAATTCGGGTAGCTTCAAAAGCCCAATCGAAACAATCGGCAGGTGTGCTTGCTGAAATTACTACTACCGGACTTTCACCATTTCTTCCCCAAATGGCTTGCAACAAGTCGCTTTGTTCGGTTTTGGTTGGTAAACCAGTACTTGGTCCGCCTCGTTGTACATTTACAATAACAATGGGCAATTCGGTCATTACGGCTAAACCAATGGCTTCGGTTTTAAGTGCCATTCCAGGGCCTGACGTTGTTGTTACAGCAACATTTCCTGCAAAAGCAGCTCCAATAGTTGAACAAATACCAGCAATTTCATCTTCGGCTTGAAAAACCTTTATTTCTGCCCACTTGTGCTTGGTTAGTTCGTGCATAATATCGGTTGCCGGAGTAATAGGATAAGAACCTAAAAACAATGGTTTTCCTGCTTTTTTTGCTGCAGCCATTAAACCCCAAGCTGTTGCTTGATTTCCTGTAATATTTCGATAAACACCTGGTTTTTTCTTTGCTGGCAAAACGGTAAAAGATGATTTTATTGCTTCTACAGTTAAGGCATAATTATAACCCGCTTTTAACGCAATAATATTGGCTTCACCGATGGTTGGATTTTTTTTAAATTTTTGCTCAAAAAAAGCAATGGTTTGCTCTAATGGTTCGCTAAACAACCAAAAAACCATACCCAACGTAAACATGTTTTTGCAACGATCGGCACTTTTATTATCTAAACCCAAATCGGCTAAAGCAGCTTTGGTTAAAGAAGTAATAGGAGCATCAATAACTTTGTAATCGGAAAGCGATTCATCTTCTAAAGGGCTGGTTACAAAACCTGCTTTTTCAATGTCTTTTTTTCCGAATGAATCGACATCAATTAAAATGGTGCAAGCAGGTTTAAGGTTATGCAAATTAGCCTTTAAAGCAGCCGGGTTCATGGCTACTAAAACATCTGGAGCATCGCCAGGACTATGCACCCCGCTTGTTCCAAAATGAACCTGAAATCCAGAAACACCAGCTACAGTTCCCTGAGGAGCTCTAAT
This sequence comes from Flavobacteriales bacterium, assembly GCA_015075325.1. Lineage (GTDB taxonomy): Bacteria > Bacteroidota > Bacteroidia > Flavobacteriales_E > Vicingaceae > Vicingus. Next base: position 80,295 of record JABTUP010000012.1, read on the forward strand.
TTCTGATGGAAAATCTGGAAAAGTTGCTATTTCATTACCTAATACAGCAGTGGTATCCGTAAATAATGTTCCTGCTAGTTGCATGCCATCACCCGAATCGCCTGCAAATTTTATTACTACACTTTCTAATGTTGTTTTCATAATTAAGCCCACCCCAGCCCTCCCAAAGGGAGAGAGTTACCAACACACATGCCATAATTGCAAGCCTGTTGAGGAGTATTATTTTTATGGTTTATATTTTCATATTCTATTGTTGAATCTCTACATAAGTCCCTCTTTCGGAGGGGTTGGGGAGGTTATTCTCCTTTGTATTCTACTTTTTTACCAATTGAAGTTAATCCAAGCATGGCATCTTTGGTTGAAAAAATATCTACTAATTTGTCTAATTCCGATGAAGGTCCTTTTGCAGCATCAATCAATTCTTCAGCAAATTTCATAGCAATAGGAGCTTTAAAACTCATGGTTTTTGCCATTTTTTCAATACTTTCTTTATCAATATCGCCATTTTTATATTTTCCGTTAATGATGGATTTAAAGCTATTTTTTTCATAAAAATCAGCAATGGCTTTCCAGTTGGCACTTAGTTTTGGTGTTGATTTTGTTGGCGTTAGAGTTGCTCCTGAGATATAATCAAAAATGTCGGAAGGTTGAATAACTTCATCAATTAAACCAATTTCTTTTGCTGTTTTTGCATCAAGCATTTGACCTGTTAAAACCAAATATTTTGCTAAACCTTTACCAATTCTTAATGCTGTGCGTTGAGTTCCGCCAAGCCCTGGATAAATTCCAATACCGGTTTCGGGGAAAGCAATTTTAGTTTTTGGAACGGCAAGTAAAACATCACAACAAAGTGCTAATTCCATACCTCCGCCTAAAGCTAATCCATTTAAAATACCGACTACTTTTTTCGATGATTTATCGATTTTTTCCAATACATCTTGTCCGTATTTGGTAAAAGTTACAATATTGTTAAGTGAAGATGCTTTCATGTTTTTTACAAAAAATTTGATGTCAGCACCTGCCACAAAAGCTTTACCCGAACCCGTTAAAATAATGGTTTTAATGTTTGGCATAGCATCGGCTTGCGAAAATTTACAGTCCAACTGCCCCATAACTTCTTCGTTTAAAGCATTCATGTCTTCTGGTCTGTTCATGGTAATAGTAGCAACGCTTCCATTAATGCCAAGTGTAACAAACTCCATTTTCCAATGATCAGCTTTTATACCATTTGGAACAGGTTCGTTATAAATTTTAGCAAATTGATTTACAATACGTTTTACTTCAGTTTCGCCGTATTTATTCATTAAATCTATTGGACCAAAACGCCATCTTAACCCAATTTTAGCTCCTCTGTTCAGGTCGGTTGCGGTACACACTTTTTCATCTAAAATTTGAGAGCAAACAAACAATGTACAACCTAAAATTCGGTCGTTAACGGCTTTTTCTTTTTCAGGAGAAATAACTACTTCACCAGTACCGCTTAAGTCCCAGTTTTGTTTGCTGGCTACTTGTTCTTCTAGTTTTTTAGCTACTTTGTAAGAAGGACCAAAATGTTCTAAGGTTTTTTGAGCATGTAAAGCGATAGGCACGCCTGTTGCATTCATCAACGCAAATGGTCCCATGCCAATACCAAATGTTTTCATGCAAATGGTATCAATTTCTGCAATGGTGCCAATTCCTTCTTCTAACATTTTACACGATTCGTTGAGCCATGGCACAAAAAATCGGTTAACAGCAAATCCATAAGCATCAGCAGTATAAATGGGATCTTTACCCGAAAGCACAGAAAATTCATAAACTGCTTTAGTAGTTTCTGGAGAAGTTTTTTCTCCTGGAATAATTTCAACCAATCGGTTTTTTGCTGCGTGATAAAAGTAATGCAAACCAACAAATCGCTCAGGATGAGATACTGATGCAGCCATTTCTGTTACAGAAAACGACGAGGTATTGGTTGCCAAAATTGTATCAGCAGAAACTATTTTATCAAGCGTTTTAAACAACTCGCATTTTACATTAAAATCTTCGAAAATGGCTTCAACAATTAAATCGCAATTTTTTAAATCGTGTTGATTTACTGTACCTTTAATGTTGTTAAGAATCTTCTCAACTTTTTCTTGAGTAAAGATTTTTCGTTCAACGCCTTCTTCTAAAATAGAACGAATACCTGAAATTCCTTTATCAATGTATTGCTGTTCTCTGTCGTTTAGATAAACGGTAAAACCTTCTTGAGCAAATTTTTGAGCAATGGCAGCACCCATGGTTCCTGCACCTACTACTCCAACGGTATTTATTTTTTTCATCTCCCCTCTTTTATTCTCCCCAGAGGGGAGAAGGTTAATAATGTATTTATTAATTAATTCTTTTTATGTGCCTCATCATTAGCCCCTCCTTCGGAGGGGTTGGGGAGGCTTTTAACAATTCTCCCAAACTGGTTGTCGTTTTTCTAAAAATGCGTTAATTCCTTCATTTGCATCATTGGTTTCCATGAGTTGTTTTACATACATGTATTCCAACTGAGGTAAAAAATTGCCTAACACATGATTAAACTTAATTCTCGATGCTTTTACAGCATAACGCAATGATGAAGCACTTTTTGGGACAATATTTTTTTCTATCCATTCATCAACAGCAGTATTTAGAGCATCTTTATCCTCAAAAACCTGATTAATTAATCCTATTTGATGAGCCTCTTCAACACCCATTGTTCTACCAGAAATTAACAATTCTTCGGCACGAGCCAATCCCAATTTTTCAGGCAAAATAACCGATGCTGGTGGTGGAAAAACACCTAACACAATTTCGGGTTGCCCCATTTTTGCTGTTTTATCGGCAAACAATAAATTACACATGATTGCCAATTCCATTCCTCCGCCCAAACATTGTCCCGATATTTTTGCCATGGTTGGAATACCCAAATCCATGATTCCAAAAAATAATTGATGGAATGTTTTAATCATGGTTTCAGCCAATTCTTTGGTATGTTCTGGAACACTTGCTCCAAACGAAAAATGTTTTCCTTCTCCTTGAAAAGTAATGAATTTAAGGTTTTTGTTTTGCTTAAATTGCTTAAAACAATCCAAAATCTCTAGCATCATTACGTTGTCCAATACGTTTCCTTTTCCATCATCTAAAAGAATGTTGGCAACAGTATTGTTGTGAGTGTATGTTAATTTTATTTTTTCCATATAGCCCCTCCTAGCCTCCCCAAAGGGGAGGGATTTCCAACACACTTGCCATAGTTACAAGTTAAGTTGGTAGTTGTTAATTTAATTGTTTAAATAATAACATATTTATTTATTTTGAGCCTCTACGTTAGCCCCTCCTTCGGAGGGGATGGGGAGGCTTTTAAACTGTGGTGAAATTTTTCTGTGTAATTCGTCATTCCATTCGTGACCCTCTGCTAATAACTGACGAAGTTTTACAAAATCAACTTCTCTATCGTTTTTCGGCCCGAAATTGAATGCACGGAAACCAGCTTTCGCTTCGGTCATCATGTTTAATGCTAACCATTCACGGCTACTTTCTTTGTTCATATCCCAATGTTCTAGTTTTTTCTTACGAACTTCGGTAAGTGTTTTGTGTAAGCAATTTGGGAAAGTATGTAGCAATTTAGCTACAAACTTGTTAATCAATTCATCTAATTTCGATAAATCAACTTCTCCTTTTGCCATCAGCTCTTTACCTTTAGCTAATTCTTCACCTGTTTTCATGGCTCCAAAAATTACTCTTCCGTATTCATCAGCATATTTTTCAATGTTTACCAATGGGTTGGGAATAAATTTTCCGTCAACTTTTAATGCTGGAGCTATATCGGTTATTAATCCTATGTTAAGTGCTTGATGTGCTGTCCATGGTTCGCAAAGTGTTAACGAAGCCATTGCTCTTTCAACACCCACATATAAATGTAAAAAATCGGTTGCACCACCAATGGCAGCACTTCCATGTTTTGGACCAGCTTGTCCGAAACGAGCTAAATCTGAAGCTACAGTAAAATCGCACGCCATTCCTATTTCTTGTCCGCCACCAATTCGCATTCCGTTTACACGAGAAATTACGGGTTTTTCGCATTTTAAAATGGCTGAAACCATATCATTAAACAATCTCATATACTGAGAATATTCTTGTGGCTGACCAGAGTAATATTCAGCATACTCTTTCGTATTTCCACCTGTACAAAATGCTTTGTCTTCAACACCTGTAAAAATTACTGCAACCACGCTTCTGTCGTTTGATGCTTCACCAAATGCCATGATAATTTCTTTTACCGCTTTAGTAGTATAAGAATTGTATTGTTTTGGGTTGTTTAGCATAATCCATGCATTGAAAAGTCCTTTTACAGGAGTTCCATCAATGTTTAAACATGGTCTTAATTCGTAAATGATGTCGGTATATTTATACCCTTCTACAATGTTGTGATTATTGAATTCCATATTTTTAAGTTTATAAAGTTTAAAAGTTTATAAAGTTTAAAGTTCATCAAGTTTGTAAAGTAGTATTTCTATTTGGCTTTACTAACTTTTTACTTTCAACTCAAATCTGGTACTAATACCGAGCGTTTAGTGTATTTATGTGCTAACGTGTTTTTAAATACTTCATTAATTTGACTCAACGGGAAAGTTTGAACAAAGTCTTTTATTTCGAGTTTTCCTGTCGCAATTAAATCTACTACTTCAGGATATAATTCAGGTTTGCAACCCCATGTTCCAATTAATTTTGCATCGAAAGCCATTAAGTTACTTAAACGCACTTCTAGTTTGTTCATGGTAAATCCAACAATACTTAATGTAGATGTGAATGTAATTAAGTTAAAGGCTAAATCCTGACCAGGAGCAGTTCCAGAAAATTCAAAGATTTTCCAGCCGTATTTTGGAGCTCCTATTTCTTTAGCAATTTCCTTTACTTTGGCTTTAATTTCTTTGATATCTAATCCTTTCGAATTAAGTGTGGCATCAACACCATTTTTCTTCGCTTGAGCTAATTTTTCATCGTTTATATCAATAGCTAATACTTTGGCCCCCATAATTTTGGCAATTAAAGCTCCATAAACACCAACACCTCCAACGCCAATACAGATAGCTAAGTCGCCTTTTTCAATTTCTGATTTTTTCATTACCTGATAAGGTGTTGAAATAGCATCAGCAATTACCGAAAGCTCTTCTAGTTTATATTTTTGTAAAACTGAGTCTGGGACTAAACACAAATACTGATGAGGAACTTTGATATGTGTAGCAAATCCTCCATGAAAATCGTTTCCAGGCATCAATTGATTTTGACACATGTTACTTCTTCCTTTATTACATAGTTCACAGTTTCCACAAGGCAATACAGCTGGAATTATTACATTTTTTCCTTTTAAATGTGTTGGACCCTCTGTTACTATACCGCTGATCTCATGACCTAATGTTAAAGGCATTTCTTTTTTTGTTCTCACACCATCGTGCCAAAAACTTAAATCGGTGTGACAAACGCCACAACCAGCAACTTTTACAAGTGCTTCGTGCTCATTTATTGAAGGCATTTCAGATTCTACTAAAGAAAAATCTTCCTTTAAACCTCTCATCTGCCATTGTTTCATTTTTTCCATAACTACTTATAAATTACAGTTTTCAAATAATATTGCAGTACCTTGCCCACCGCCAATACAAGCTGAGGCAATACCATATTTCACTTTTCTTAAGTTCATTTCTCTTGAAATGGTTAACGATAAACGAGTTCCTGTGGCAGCTAATGGATGTCCTAAAGCAATAGCTCCACCATTAACATTACAGATATCGCGATTTAAACCCAATTCTTTTTCACAACCAATAAATTGAGCAGCAAAAGCTTCGTTTATTTCAATTAAACCGATATCAGCTAAAGTTAACCCCGCCATTTCTAATACCAAACGAATTGCTGGTACAGGTCCCAACCCCATTACGCGTGGATCTAATGCACTTGTAGCAGATGCTACTACTCTTGAAAGTGGTTTTAATCCTCTTTCTTTTACAAAATCGCCATGAGCAACAACTACAGATGCAGCTCCATCGACAATACCGCTGGAGTTGGCAGCAGTTTGTACACCATCTTTTGCAAACACAGAAGGCAATTTTGACATCGCTTCTAAATCGGCTGGGCGAACATTTTCGTCAGTACAAAAATCTACAGCATGTTTTGGCAATCTTACTTTTCGAGATACCAATCCTTCAATTGCAAATTCTGCTGAGTTCATTTTTATTACTTCTCCATCAAAAAAACCTCTTTTATGTGCAGCAATGTATCTATCAATTGAAAGCTTGGCAAATTCATTTGCATCATTTTTGGTGATGCCGTGTTTTACTGCTACATTTTCGGCAGTACAGCCCATTGGTACAGCTGCCGTATCATTTAATGCTTCCCAAAGCATGTCTTTAAAATCAATTTTTCCTAGCGGATAACCCATTCTGTTACCGAAACTTACGGTTGGCGATAAGGTCATGTTTTCTGTTCCTCCACACAAAGCTGTTTGAGCTTTTCCTAATGAAATTTGTTCGGCACCAGCAATAATGGTTTCAAAACCAGAGCCGCAAATACGTTGTAACATAACTGCAGGAATACCTTCAGGAATACCCGAAAACAAACCAATATGACGAGGTAAGAAGTACGAATCGGCAGAACTTTGTCCGATGTTGGCATACATTACCTGGTCAATATCTTCCCCTTTAATTCCTGATTTTTCGATGGCAGCTTTTGTAGCATAAATTCCCAAATCGGTTGGAGAAACCTGTCCCAGTGTTCCGCATAATTTGCCAAATGGAGTTCTTGCTCCATTTACAAGGTAAATGTTATCGTAAGTTATTCCAAATCCTTTTTTCTTGTCGTGAAATCCTTTCATAATCTATTTGTTTAAAGTTTGAAGTTCAATGTTTGAAGTTTCTTGTTTTGCAAAATTTTGCATGGCAATAACAGCTGCACCAAAAGAAACAACATGTTGTGGTGCATCAATTATCTTAATGTCTTTATTGAATTTTTCGTTGAGTAAATCTTTTAAATAAGGGTGATGAGCAATTACACCTCCAATCATGTAAGTTGGAATACCTGGATCGAGACGCATTTTTGCCACTTTATTGGCAATAGAATTGTAAATTCCTCTGGAAATATCTTCGAGTTTCATTCCATCAAAAATCCAGTTCATTATTTCTGTTTTAGCGAAAACTGTACAGAAGCTATTCAGTTCTTTATCGTATTTAGATAAAGAGGCTAAACTGCTCATGTCAGCAATATTAATGCCTGCACGCTCGGCAATTTCTGCTAAGAAAGAACCTGTTCCAGCAGCACATTTATCGTTCATGTAAAAATTTTCTACATTGTTGTCTTTGTCGCAACGAATAATTTTAATGTCTTCACCACCAATATCAATAATGTTTTTTTCGCCACTAAAATAGTGTGAAACACCTGCTGCTGCACAATTTATTTCGGTTTTAACAATATCAGTTTCGGTAAAATGTTTTCGTCCGTAACCTGTTGCACAACTGTATTTTACATTAAAGTAGGTTGATATTGCCGACATCACATTTTTAAATGCTTGTTTGTCGTTGGTCATGGTTGGCAAGAAATAGCGGAACAAAGGATTTGCATTTTCATCAATTACGGTAAACTTAGCATAAGACGAGCCTAAATCTATTCCCATAAAGCAATTAACATTTTTGTAGGTTGCAGAAGTTGCTCCTTTGTTAATTAATCCTTTATCTAAAATTTTTCGGTTTACATCGCCAGCAGCTCCAGGTATTCTGGAAATAATGTTTTTATTGGTCATTGCTTTTACCATGTTGGTAAAAGCTAAGTTTAACGAAGTTCGGATGTAGTGTTTTCGTCCGTATTCAACAATTTTACCATTAAAAAAATCGATTTCTGTTGGTCGATTATTGATTAAATCAACCGCCAATGATGGGAAATGGTCGCCCCCTTTTTTGAGGTAACGCATACACTGACGCAAAAAGTCATCAGGGAATTTAATTTTTTCAGCTTCAGCAACCTGAATTCCTTCAGCAATAACTTGTTCAATTAGTTCAACGGTGTCTTTATCTGCCATAGCTTCAGCCATGGTTAATCGGCTAACCCCACATAAAGGACTTAATGAGGCATTTAATATGGTTTTTTCCCACGTTCTGTTTAAAAGTTCAAATGACCCAATTGCCTTTGTATCAAGATTTACAGAAGTAAGTAAATCGGCTACTTGTTTGGCATGTTCAAATCGGGCATCGTTTACGGAACCTAAATAGTTTGGTGGGGTAAAAAATGTTACTTTGGTAACATTTGGTGCAATGGTGTTTCCTGCAAAATTAACTACTAAACGAAGGGTTTTACTTTCACCAAATCCTTCTACCAAAAGTTGTTCGGTATCAATACCATTTTGGGCTGAAATAACCGTTAGCTTTTCGGTGTTTAGAGCTTGTGCTTGTTTAACGGCTGCAGGAGTATGAGTTGTTTTTAATGAAAAAATTAAATAATCGGCATCAAATGAAGCTAAATCAGAAATGCTGGTATAAACCTGACTAAATTGAGCTTTTTGATCAATAACATTTTCAAGAATTAACCCTTCGTTTTTAATTTTTTCGGCTTTGGTTTCATTTACTTCACACAAAGCAACTTCACAGCCTGCTTGTTGTAGTTTTACAGCCAATATCATTCCAACCGGACCAAGTCCGATGATGCCAACTTTTATGTTTTTATTTTCTACCATTTATTAAAAATGCTTACCTATTTTAATTCCTATCCAAGGCGTGATGTCTTTTTTGAATTTATCTGAAACAAAACCCGCTGCTTCAATAGAAAATGTAAATCCATTGTTTGCCATATATTGAAATCCAACAGGTATATAAATTGCGTTTGCTTTAAGATCTTTTGTAGCAAAACCTGGTACAACGGTGTAAGTAAAATACCCTCCTAAATATGGAGTCCAATTTTTTTCAGAATTTCCTCCAAAATGATATTTTAATCCTCCATAATAACCAATTGCACCACCACCAACTTCTGCACAAACGCTTGGTGTAATGAAGTAATCTAAAGAAGCCGAAACAAACAAAGTCGGTCCAAATAAAGTAGCGTTAATGCCAAACTTATTTTCCTCTCTGGGCGAACTTTGAGCAAATATTATTGTTGAAATAAAACTCAAACATGATATAACTACTATTTTTTTCATTTTTTTAGGTTAATTAATAACTCTACTGTCTTCTAATTGCTCTAAAAATGTTTCTACTTTCGTAATGCTTTGACCTTCGGAGAAAAATCTTAAATCGCATAAATCTCCTTCAATTACTAAGGCTGGAACGCCTGTTTGTTCGCGTAACCGTTGAGGCATTCCGAACTTTGCATTAGAGTTGTTAAAGCACGTTTTAGAATCGTGGTAAACAATACCATCAATGCTAAATTCTTTAAACCAATCTGCTAAAATTTTCATTTTGGCTTTTTCACTTCTGTTGATAAAAATTTCGGTATAAGCTCTAGCTGTTGAGTTCCATGGGTCGTTTTCGTCAAACTTATCAAACACCCAGCTGCTACAATAGGTAGATGCAACAACTGCTGCATGGTTTGAGGTAAATAAATCGCTCAACATTCTTAATTTTCCCCAAATGGGCATTCCTTCCCAAAAAATTCGGGTTTTTGCCTGTGGTAAAAAACCCATGTTATTTTTTACGTTTTCTTCTAACTCGGCTAATAATTCGGTATAATAATCTTTGGCTACTTGAGTTCCTCTTAGCACTACAATTGGCCCCATGTGAATTGTTCCATCAAAAAAACTGATTGGAGCATTCATTGCTGTTGATGTTTTCAGTACTTTTTGCCAAAGCAAAGTAGCTTCTTTACTTAATCGAACGGTTTCTTTAAATTTATTTTCGTCAAATGCTTGTCCGCTTACTTTTTCGCAAACAGGAATCATGTTTTTGAACTGTTTAACCACCAAATCCACTTCATCTTGTGTAACTTCATCAACATGACGTGGAGGCATAATACCTACAATGGGGCATTTAAATTCGTCAGCAAAAAATTGAAACCAATCTTGCACTTCGCGACATTGATTGGTGTTGTAAGCAATTAAATCTGGTTTAGGATATCCTTTCATCCCGTAATGGGTTTTTAGTGGTGATTCGCCTTTTAAATACGAGCCAATATCGGCAGTGGTATAAGAACAAACGTGTCCTGAATATCCGCATTTTACTGCCTCTGGAATATAATCCATAGCAGTACGTGTTGCTCCCATTAAAGCTCCATGATTTTCTGGAAAATATACTTCAAAACCAAAAGAGCGAAGGAGTTCGGCAGGACCAACACTGGTACACCAAGCAATTTTTTTCTTACCCGATTCTAATGAGCTGAAATATTCGCCCATTATTTTTTTCATGGTATCGGTAGCTTTTATTTTGTACATCTTGGGCTAATTTTATCAGGTTCTAATTCTATTATATAAACTTCTTCCTCAACAGGAACATTATCTCCATACATATTCAGTAAGTGCTTTTTATATCGCTCCACTACATTTTTTGGAGCCACTTTCATTGATGGAGTAAGGGTGTTATTGTCTAACGAGAGTTCGTCTAAAATAATAGCTGCCGATTTTACTTTGGCAAATTTTTGTTTTAAACTATCGTTAGCCATTGCCAAACAACCAGTTAAGCATCGTCCGAGTTCGTTTAAGCTACGAGGACAAAAGCAACCTTCTTCGGGAGAAAGTTCATAATCTGGTCGTTCTAATAATTTTTTATTTGGAAAAATAAGTGCAACAGGATGTTCTTCGCCACTTCCAGAAACTACTGCGTATTGCACATAATGGCACTTTAATTCGATGGCTTTTTCTAAATCGGTTGGTATCACTTTTTCGCCATTCGACAATTTAAAAATTCTGTCTTTTCGTGAAATTAGTTTTAATCCGTTTTCGGTAATTTCTCCAACATCTCCTGTTCTGTACCAACCATCTTCGGTAAAAACTGTTGCATTTGCTTCGTCATTATCGAAATAATTAACCATGATATTTGGTCCTTTAACCTGAATTTCATCATCATCGGCTATGCGAATACTAATGCCAGGAATTGGTTTTCCTACAACGCCTGTTTCTCTTTTTAGCGACGGATCGGTAAGGGTACAACATGGCGAAGTTTCGGTTAATCCCCAACCTTCCACTACTTTTATTCCACGTTTTTCAAATTCGTTGGAGAGTTTTTCGGGTAAAGCAGCAGCGGCTGTAAAAATAAATTTCAAGCCTGAGTTAAAGAAAATATCTTCGGCTGCTTTGCTTTCTCTTGTTAAATCGTAAAGTGATTGATACACTTTAGGAACACTAAAGAAAATGGTTGGTTTAACGAGCTTCCAATTTTCGAAAATCATGTTTGCATCTCTTCCAAAGCTGCTTTCGAGCGAAAATGTTGCTCCGTTGTACAATGCGGTAAACAATTCGAAAATACCACCAAAACTGTGATGCCATGGTAAATATGCTAAAAATCTATCGTCAGGCGTTACATCCCAAACGATAGACAATGCTGCTTGTTGCGATAATATATTTTTATGCATTAACTGCACACATTTTGGAATGCCCATTGTGCCCGAAGTGTACATGTTTAAACAAATGGTATCGGGCGTAATAGTGGTATCAAAAACGGTGGTATTATCGGGACGTTGTTTTAATAAATCGTCGAAACTTTTTAAATTCGGAAAGCGTTCGTCTTTCACTTTAGAAAAAGAAAAGATGGTTTTTAGGTTTAATTCTGTTCCAATATTTGCTAATTGAGTTTCGCCTTGAACTGCCAACCATGTTGCTCGTGAATGATTGATTAAAAGTTCGGCTGTTTCTTTTTTAAAGTTTGCAAAAATAGGAACCACCACTCCGCCATAAGCCATAACAGCTAATTCCAATTCCAACATTTCTAAACAATTGCGAGAAAAAACAACTATTTTCTCTCCTTTTTGAAACCCCATCTGTTGGAGGTTGTAGGCTATGTTTTGAATGTTGTTGTAAAAGTCGCTCCAAGTAATTCCCTCATAAACCCCTTTGTTGTTTTTTTCTTGAAAAACAATTTTTTCGCCAAAACGCTTTACATTTTGGTTAAGTAAAGTGGCAATGTTAGGAATAACCTCACCTAATTTATGTTCAGAGTTAAGTTGTTTCATATTCTTAAAAGTTCCAAGTTTTGTGTTTCTTGTTTCGTGTTTGAGTTTGATTATGCTTTGAACCCGAAACTCAAAACCCGAAATTAATTTATGCCACTACGGCAGCTTCTTTTTCTTTTAATTTATAATACCTGAAACCACCCCAAAGAGCTGCTCCAATAGCACCAGAATAAATTGCATCGGGGTGAGAAATAAAATCAAATGCTTTTTTTTTGTTTTCCATCGCTTGTTCTTCAATTGCTTGAATCATCCCTACATTCATACCCATACCACCAACTAAAACAATTGGAGTTTCAGCATTTAATGAGCCTAATAATTTCACTACTCGTTGAGCAATTGAAATGTTAATTCCTTTTACAATGTTTGGAGTTGATAATCCTTTAGAAACAAGGTTAATAACATCGGTTTCGGCTAATACCGCACAAATTCCTGATGGAACTTCTGGGTTATCAGCTTTTAGCGAAATATCTCCAACTTCTTCAATTGCTAACCCTAAGTAACGAGAAATGTTTTCGATAAACTGACCAGAACCAGAGGCACATTGACCAGTCATTTTATAATCGATAACTTTACCTCGTTCGTCAACTTTAATAGCACGAACATATAATCCGCCCATATCTACCACAGTTTTAGCATTAGGAGCAAAATAAATTCCTCCACGTGCATGCGAAGTCATACTGTAAAAGTGCCCTGTTTTCTTTTCAACCATTTCGCCTTCGCCTGTTGATGCCAAATAAGCGATGTCATTTTCGTAATTAAGGTTATTTCTTTTTAAAATCATATCAACGGCGTCAACTACCACATCTTTCGGGTTACGTTTTCTGATTTTTTCAGTTTGTTTGTCCACTAATTTGTGGTCGCCCGTTGCTTGATTGTATTGCATTAAAACGGCTTTAACGTAGCTTCCGCCTACATCTACGCCCATGGTGTATATTGTATTTTTCATTTTTTAAAGTTTATTTGTTAACAGTTTTCGGTTCACGGATAACTGTGAACTATTTTAATTTTCTTGTTTAACTTTTTCTTTTGCAGTTGGCAAATCGGCACTGATATTTCTTCGTGCGAACATTGCCCCTCCAAGAGCTCCCATAAAAATAGAGTCGGTATGGATGTTCATGGTTACTTCGCCGTAAGAATCGGTTACCATTTGTTTAACATATTTTAAAACCGCTTCGTTTCGAGCAACTCCACCAGTAAAGGTAAATTCGTTACGAACACCACCCGAACGAGCAATTAACGACATAGCACGTTGTACAATAGCTTTGTGTAATCCTGCTAAAATGTTTGGTCGTTCTTCGCCGTTGTGTAATAATTCTTTTACCTCTGCACCAGCAAACACCGTACACGTAGAACAAATGGTAGTTTCTTTGGTTGCTTTATTTGCTTCTGGGCCAAGTTCGTTTAGTGATAAACCAAACTCATCAGCAATATATCCTAAATAACGACCACAACCAGCAGCACATCTATCGTTCATGTGGAAACTGGTAACGAGCCCATGACTATCTACCTGTATTGCTTTGGTATCTTGTCCGCCAATATCTAAAACTGTTCTTGTATTTGGGAACACAGCGTGAGCACCAAAAGCATGGCAAAGAATTTCTGATTTAATACAATCTTCGGGGAAAGGCAATAAAGCTCTACCGTAACCTGTACCAACCATTTTTGCAATATGGATTTCTTCGTTTACGATGTCTTCGATGTGTTCGCGTAAGGTAAATTCAACATTTTGGTAGTTGTCTTTTATTGCGTTTAATTCGGCATAATACCAATCTTCATGATTTCCGTCTTCTTGTTGGTCGGCAAGTCCTTTGTATTTGGTATCTAGTATTTTCATGGCTTCCAATACCAATTCTCTAAAATTGTATTGTACCATTTCGTTTTCAATTGGTGTAATGCTTTTATCGAAAGCCAACATTAATGGTTCGTAGTATTCAGCTCCTTTTTTCTCTACTTCAATGTTGTATTTTTCACTTACAATATCTCTAAAGAATTGATTTTTTGAACCCAAATCTTCGTTGATAAATCCATTTTGAATTTGCGGACGAATGGTTTCAATAATTTCTTTAAGCTTAACTAAAATTGCCGATTTGTTGTCGTAAGCAAACTCGTTTACTGTTGCAACAAGCATTTTTTCTAAGCTTTCCATTCTTCTTTTAAACTGCCCATATTGAAAAACACTACGAAGGTCTTTCATGTATTTTTTAAATTCGGGCTTGTCAACCAAACTTTTATCGATTCTACGTTGAAGTAAGTTAAAACGGGCATCATAAATTGCTTCTTCGCGTGCAATATCAGCAGCTACTTTATAATTGGCTCTTGTATTGGTTATACCACGACCAACAATTTCATCTTGTTCGTTGATGATTACTGCTTTTGAAGTGGTTGAACCTAAGTCGATTCCTAAATAGTATTTTTTCATAGTTTTTAAATTAGTCGTTAGTAAATAGGCGTTAGGCATTAGTTAACAAAAACTAACGCCTGATGCCTTATGCCTAATGTGCTTCTTTTTCCATCATTTTGCGTTGTGCAAGCATTTGGAAATAAGATTCTAAACGGTTTTTAATGTTTGAATAAGAGAAGTAACGTGGGTCAACTAAATCTGATTCGATAAATCCAACTGGAACTTCTAATCGGTCTTCAATTTCACGCATCATGCCCAACTGACCAGCCGAGAAGGAGTTACAACTTTTAATAGAGTTGGTTACATATCCATCGGCTTGGTATTCAGTAATACATTTTGATAATAAATCGATTCGTTGTGGAATGTTTAAATTGGTATAGCAATTCATACAATACTCTGCAAGCGATTCTAATGGTCTTTCTGGGTCGTGACGCCATCCTAAATCATAAACTCCACCAACTTTGGTATATGATGAAGCTACAATTACAGCTCCCATATCGTAGAAAATTTTCCAAAATTCTCGGAAACTTGTCCAGTTTGGCGGACCTTCAACAACTAATCGGTATTTTTCTTCTTTCATTTCTCCTTCTGGAGTAATTGGTCCTAAACCTAATCGGATACGTTCTTGTATTTCGCTATACAATTCTTTGTAGTATTCAACCGCTTCTGGTGTTCCTCTAAAACCAATATTTATTGGCCCGATGTAATAAACTCCTGCAAAATATGCATCGATTGGTGATGGTTTGTGTTTAGTTGTATCAAAAATTTTGGTAATCCAATCTTCGGCTTCTTTTGATAAAGCCAACATGCGTTTAAGTTTTGCTTCATCGTATTTAATACCTGTAACTTCTTCCATTTGAGGAATAACTTCTTCTTTAAATTGTTTTACCATGTATTCAACCATTGAAGGAGTCATTTGGGCATTTTCCTGATATGGTGTATGAACCATAATAACTTTTGCGTTTGGATATTCTCTTTTTAGCGTTTCGAACCATTTCATAAAGGTAAAGCAGCCTGTATAACTTAGCAGCAATACATCTGGTTCAGGAATTTTTGTTCCTGTTGGTCCTATGTTTCCTTTCATCATCATACCTACATCACATTTTACGTAAGTACAAACATCTTCGGAGTGAGCATTTTTCTCTGCTTCTTTAATGTATCCGCCCGATTTTTTACGCATTGCACTTTGCAAAGCATTAATTTCTGGATATACTGGTAACATATCGAATGTTCTAATTAATTCGGAAAGGTTACCCGGAACAAATGTGTAGCATACTTTTTTACCTAATTCTTTTGCATGATCAAGGTCGTTAAATAATCCTTCAACCATCTCCTTTTGGAGTATCATACTTTTTTCTTTTATCGCTTCTTGTGACATAATTTCGAAAGTTTAAAGCCCACCCCAACCCTCCCTTCGGGAGGGAGTTTCCAACGCTCCATGCCTGTTAATGCAAGAAAATTGGTGCGGTAGCTGATTTATTATTTTACATTTAGTTTATACAATTTTTAGTGTTTGCAAGAGTCAGTTGCAGTTAAATTAATATTACTTACAGCAGCAGGTTCATCTTCCCATAACTTTATAGAATCAGAAAATGCTCCCACTTGTTCTTTAATTACTTTAAATTGATTGATGTTTTCACTGTATTGGAAAGCGATATAGCGAATTCCTAACTTATTAAATGCATTTTGGAAAATTGGAGCATCTAATAAACTTGGGTCGCAAAAACTTGCAGAAGCAAATATTACCCCATTAGCACCTCTTTCTTTAACAATTTTAGCCAACCTGTATTCTTTAGGATTGCTAACATCATAAATAGATGATGAATATTGGCTTTGTTTGATGTACGAATTAGAAATTGCTTCTAAAGGGTTGCTAGTGGTTGCATCTATATCGCCAATAATCATTCTCGAACCAAGCATGTAGTCGTCATCAACAACATAGCAACCTGCTTCCTCAATAGCTTTAATTAAGCCCACAGCTGGTTGCTCGCAAAATGCACCAGAAACAACCACCTTAATTTTATCTTGTGGCACTCCAATGTTTTGTTTAATGTGAGCACAAACTTGTTCTAAAATTTCATTATGTTCTTCAACTGGTATAACTGTTCCAGCTCTTACAATATGATAAACATCTTCAATGCTTAATCTCCAAGGAAAATCTTGACGAATGTTGTAAATGGTACTAATTAATTGTCTGTTTTTATTGTATAAATCAATAGAGTGATTTAATTTTTCGGTAGTAACCTCTACTCCATTAATTTCTTTAATATAGTGAAGTACATGTTCCATTTCTTGTTGGTAAAATACACCGCCAATTTGTGGCAAGAAATTTTGAGGAAAATCCATGTATTTTACAAACTTGCCTAATTTGTGTTGTTTAAATATTCCTGATAAATTTCTAATAACATCACAAATTGAAGGGAAAATAAATCCATCAAAATGATCCATGTGCTTATCTAAAGCTAACTCCATAATACTACGAGGAATATGGCAGATATAAGACTGATAATAAGCATCTCCTTTAATAATTTGTTTTCGGTCACCACCACCAAAAATTCCAACAGGCAAACCTCCGGCAGCGTGAATTATTTCTCTAGGAAAATAAATAGGCATGTAACCAACTATTACACGCCCATCTTTTTCTTCTTTCCATTTTTTAGCTCTGGTAAAGTGCAAATCGAATGCTAACTCTTTACATTCGTTAATAATTTGTTTTAGGTCTTTCATAATTTAACATTTAGTAAATAAATTTAACTATTTGCTTTTGTTCTGTTCTTTACTTGAAGGGTGTTAAACGATTACTATACCTTGCCAACAAGCAAATAGAGAACTTAAATCGGTATAGTTATAATTGTGTCATAATTTTCGAGATTAAAATTAGATAAGCCAACAGAGTTTTTTTATGATGGCTATCATAAAAACACATGATTATTGTCATTTATAAATTTTTAAATGATAGCGAATTTAGATGCTGAAGATTTTGAGCGAAAATGCCCATATGATTACCTTCATTAAAACCCGAAAGGTTTCTATTAAACAATGTAATAAATACACCATTGAAAAATACAGCAGCCATAATTTTAGCAGGTGGAAATTCTAGTCGAATGAATTATCCAAAAGCATGGTTGATGATTAATAATACATCCTTTCTAGAATCAATAATCAACATTTATACTAAACTAGGAATACCTTCAATTGTAGTTTTAAATTCAGTTTTTACAGAAAACCTATGGAAGCCGAACCTTGATAGTATTAAAGAAAAAGCGTTGATAGTAAAAAATTATCATCCTGATAAAGGAAGATTGTATTCGTTAGTTTTAGGATTAAATGAGTTAAGTACCGAAAACGCTGTATTTATTCACAATGTAGATCAACCATTAATTGAATTAGAAGTTATTACTCAACTGTATAAAAACTTTGAACCAAATGGAATTACGCTACCAACAGTAAATGGTAAAAATGGGCATCCGGTTTTAATTGGAGCTCCTATCATTA